>NZ_JBIASM010000002.1:307964-886160 GCF_042890765.1 Streptomyces sp. NPDC002032
GGGGGGGCGTGACTTTTGCCCGCGGCTCCAAAGGTAACGCCCCGTTAATATTAAACACCCCCCCCCCGGCGGGGGGGGGCCCCGCCCCCCCCCCCCCCCCGCCACCGGCACATCCGCTTGAGTTCTTCCGCGGCGGGCCGCCGGACCGACGGCGACCGCCCGGACCGGAGATCGGGGGTGTCACTCGTGCGGATCGCACTGCTCACGGAAGGCGGTTATCCGTATGCGGCGGGAGAGGCGTGGCTCTGGTGCGACCGGCTCGTGCGCGGCCTTCCGCAGCACGAGTTCGAGCTCTACGCGCTGAGCCGCAGCGCCGGCCAGGAGGAGCGCGGCCGGGTCCCGCTCCCGCCGCACGTCACCCGGGTCCGGACCGCCCCGCTGTGGGCGCCGGCCGACGACGGGCGCACGTACTCCCGGCGCGAGCGGCGCCGCTTCACCGACAGTCTCGCGGAGCTGGTCCGGGGGATCTGCGCGGACGCGGCCGAACCCTTCGCCACCGGGCTCTACGGGCTGGCCGAACTCGCCCGCGAACAGGGCGGGATGTACGCGGCCCTGCGCTCCGAGAAGGCCGTACGGGCCGTGGAGGCGGGCTGCCGGGCCCCGGGAGCGGGCCGCGCGGTCGCGGCGGCCCGGGTACCGGACCTGCTGGAGTTCGTGGACGCGCTGGAGCGGATGCTGCGGCCGCTGTCCCTCGACTGGTACGAGGAGCCCGGGCTCGGCGCCGCCGACGTCTGCCACGCGGCGGCCGGCGGGGTCGCGGCCCTCCCCGGCCTCCTGGCCAAACGCTTCTTCGGAGTCCCGCTGCTGGTCACCGAGTACGGGGTCCAGCTGCGCGCCCACTACCTGGAGCACGGCGCGGACGACCGGCCCGCCGTCCGGGCCCTCCTCGCGGCCTTCCACGTCCGGCTGGCCGGGGAGATCTACGCCCGCGCCGACCTGCTCACCCCCGGCAACGCGCACGCCCGCCGCTGGCAGGAACGCTGCGGGGCGCCCCGGGAACGGCTGCGGACCGTGTACCCGGGGATGGAGGCGGACCGATTCGCCGCCGTCGGCGAGGACCCGGACTGCGGGGACCCCGACACGCTGGTGTGGGTCGGGCGGATAGAACCCGCCAAGGACCTGATCGGCCTGCTGCACGCCTTCGCCGAGGTCCGCCGGGCCCGGCCCGGGACCCGGCTGCGGATCTTCGCGACCGCCGTCGCCCCCGGCTACCTGGCCGACTGCCGCTCGCTGGCCGCGCAGCTCTTCCCCGACGAGGCCGCCGACGCCCGCACGGCGGGGGAGAACCCCGTCAGCTTCGAGGAGGTCGGCGGCCCCGAGGCGCCCTCGGCCGCCGACGCGTACGGGGCCGGCCGGATCGTGCTGCTGTCCTCGGTGATCGAGGGCTTCCCCATCACCCTCGCCGAAGCCATGTTCTGCGGCCGCGCCACCGTCTCCACGGACGTCGGGGCCGTCTGCGAGGTCATCGGCGGCACCGGGCTCGTCGTCCCGCCGCGCAACCCGCGCGCACTGGCCGACGCCTGCCTCGCCCTGCTGGGGGATCCCGAGCGGGCCCAGCGGCTCGGCGCGGCGGCCCGGGCCAGGGCGCTGGAGCTGTTCACCGTAGAACAGAACGTGGCGGCCTTCGGCGACAGCTACCTGCGCCTCCTGGTGCGCGGCTCCGCCCGGCCCGACGGGGAGGTCCCCTTCGAGCGGCCGGCCGAGGCGCGGGTGCCGGGCCACTGGACCACGCCGACGTGGGCGCCCGTCGTCCCGGCGCCCGGTGCGGAGGCGGGGGTATGACCACCTCGGACATCGCGGGTGCGGCGCCCGTGCCGAGCGTCGGCGCGGCGGTGACCGGCGCGGCGATCGGCGGCGGGTCGATCGGCGGCGCGGCGGTCGGCGGCGCGGCGGGAGAGGAGCGGCCGGGGCGCGGCGACCGGGATCCGCGCGCCCCGCACACCGGCGGGGAGGCCGGGCCGCGGGCCCGGGGCAGGGGGGCGCTCCCGGCGGCGGCACCGCAGGCGGTCCGGCGCAGGAGCGGCGGGGATCCCGTCAAGGCGCTGCTGCACCGGCACCGGGAGCTCTGCGAACGGGCCGTCGACCCGCTGGAGATCGCGGCCGGGCTGGAGGCGCACGGCATCAGCGACCGCACCGCCACGCGCTTCCGGCACCGGGACGTCTTCTCCCTCGCCGAGGAGCTGTACGCCCGCACCCCGCGCGGCGAGGCCCCGGCGGACCCCGCGCGGCGGCCGCCGCCGGCCGGGCCCCGCGCGGTGCGCCGCCTCGGGTACGCCCTGCTGCCCGGCGCCCTGGCCTGCGCCGCGGCCGCCACCGGGATGCCGGGGGCCGGCCCCCTCGCGGTGCTCGGCGCCGTCGGCGCGCTGGTGTGGCCCGGCCGGAGCGCGGGCGGCCGGCTGCCCTGGGCCGCCCATCTGCTCGCGGCGGCCGCCGTCGGCTGGGCCGTCCACCGGCACGGGCCGGCGCTCGGGGCCGCCCTCGCGCTGGCCGTGGCCCCCGCCCACCTCGCGGCGGCGCTGTACGCGGCCCGGGCCCGGCGCCGGCTCACCCGGAGCCGGGCCCTGGAGGACTTCGCCGCCGGGGCGCGGCCGCTGCTCGCCGGGGTCCTGCTGCTGTTCACCGCGGCCGCCACGGGGGCGGCCGCGGTGACCGGAGCCGCCCCGGGCGTCGCCGTACCGCTCGCGGTGCTGCTGTTCCTGGTCCGGCTGCTGCTGCGGCACGGCACGCACCGCGCACCGGTGGCCCTGGCCCTGGCGCTCGCCCTGGTCCCCGTCCCCGCCGCGGTGGCCGCCGCGGCCGCGGGGCTCCTCGTACACGCCGCCCTGGCGCTGTCCCGGGCCTCCGCCCACGCGCGGCCCTGAGCACCCCGCCCCTCTGCCCACCCCCTCTGCCCAGCCCACCCCACTCAAGGAGAAACAGGATGACCGGCCAGCCAACCAACCGAGGGGCCGCGCGATGAGAGTCCTGCTGATCGGAGCCAACGGCTACCTCGGACGCTACGTCGCCGACCGGCTGCTCGCCGACCCGGCCGTCCAGCTCACCGCGCTCGGCCGCGGCGACGACGCGGACGTCCGCTTCGACCTCGCCACCGGCAGCCCCGGCGCCCTCACCCGGTTCCTGGACGCCGTCCACCCCGGCGTCGTCATCAACTGCGCGGGCGCCACCCGCGGCGGCGCCCGGGAACTCACCCGGCACAACACCGTCGCCGTCGCCACCATCTGCGAGTCGCTGCGCCGCAGCGGCTGTGGGGCCCGGCTCGTCCAGCTCGGCTGCTCCGCCGAGTACGGGCCCAGCCAGCCCGGCTCGTCCACGGCCGAGGACGCCGTGCCGAGACCCGGCGGGCCGTACGGGGTCAGCAAGCTGGCCGCGACCGAGCTGGTGCTCGGGTCCGGGCTGGACGCCGTCGTCCTGCGGGTGTTCTCGCCCGTCGGCCCCGGCACCCCGGCGGGCTCCCCGCTGGGACGGCTAGCCGAGGCCATGCGCCGCGCCATGCAGTCCGGGGACGGCGAGCTCAAGCTGAGCGGCCTCGGCGTCCAGCGCGATTTCGTCGACGTACGGGACGTCGCGCGGGCCGTGCACGCCGCCTCGCTGTCCGCCGCCCAGGGCGTCGTCAACATCGGCACCGGGCGTGCGGTCCGGCTGCGCGACGCGGCGTCCGTCCTGGCCCGGGTCGCCGGGTACGGCGGCGCCCTGCACGAGCTGGACGTCCCGCACGGCGCGGCCCAGCACGGCGGAACGCAGCACGGCGGCCACGGCGCGGGCGGCCACGGTCACCCGGGCCGCCCGCAGGGTCTGGCCGCCATCGGCTCGCCCCGCTCCGAGGCCACCGCCGAGCAGATCGCCGCCGCGGCCCCCCAGCCGTTCCCCTATCCCGACGGCTGCGGCGCCTGGCAGCAGGCCGACGTGCGCACCGCCCGGGACCGGCTCGGCTGGCGGCCCCGGATCAACCTGGAGGAGTCCCTGGCCGACATCTGGATGGAGGCGGCGTGCCGCATCTGACCACCCCGCCGGGGGCCACGGCGACGGCCGGGACGGGGGCGGGCCGCCTCGGTCTCGGCATCCCCGGCTACGCGCACCCGCTGCTCGCCCCCGTCGAGTGGGCCGAGCTGACGCGCCCCGGCACCCCGCTGCACTGGGCCGTGCTCAACGTCGCCGACGGGCCGGGCGGCCGGCCCGACCCGCACTGCACCGAGGCCGCGGCCAGGCTCCGGCAGGCGGGCGGCGTCGTCCTCGGGCATCTCGCGATGCGGGACGGGGCCCGGTCCTTCGGGGAGCTGGTCTCCGACGCCCACCGCTTCCGCGACTGGTACGGCGTCGGCGGCTTCTACCTCGCCGGCGCCCCCGGGGACCGGGACGACCTCGCCCCGGTCCGCCGGGTCACCGACGCCCTGCGCGGGCTCGGCACGGAGCTGCGGATCGTGCTGGGACACGGCACGCACCCGTGCGAGGGCTATACGGAGGCCGCCGACCAGCTGGTCACCTTCTCCGGGTCCTGGGCCGACTACCGCTGGTCGCAGGTGGCCGAGTGGACGGCCGAGCACCCGCCCGAGCGGTTCTGCCACCTCGTGCACGGGGTGCCGCGCGGCCACCTGGAGGAGGCGATGCGGATCGCCCGCTGGCAGGGCGCCGGAACGGTCTGGTTCACGGACCGGCGGGCCGCCGGGGACCGGGACCCGTGGGCCTCGATGCCCGGGTACTGGGACGAAATCGTCTCGCGTATCGGACCGGGTGTCTCGGAATGAAGAAGGGCGTGGCAGTGTTACGGGGAGAACCACCGTTCAGACATACCCATCTACGGAGTCCCCGTGTCGCTGCCACCCCTGGTAGAGCCAGCTGCTGAGCTCACCGTTGACGAGGTCCGTCGGTACTCCCGCCACCTGATCATCCCGGATGTCGGGATGGACGGCCAGAAGCGCCTGAAGAACGCCAAGGTGCTGGCCGTGGGCGCGGGCGGCCTCGGCTCCCCCGCCCTCATGTACCTGGCCGCGGCCGGCGTGGGCACGCTGGGCATCGTGGAGTTCGACGAGGTCGACGAGTCGAACCTGCAGCGCCAGATCATCCACAGCCAGGCGGACATCGGCCGTTCCAAGGCCGAGTCGGCCCGTGACAGCGTGCTGGGCATCAACCCGTACGTCAACGTGGTCCTTCACGAAGAGCGGCTCGAAGCCGAGAACGTGATGGAGATCTTCAGCCAGTACGACCTCATCGTGGACGGCACGGACAACTTCGCCACCCGGTACCTGGTGAACGACGCCTGCGTGCTGCTGAACAAGCCGTACGTATGGGGCTCGATCTACCGCTTCGACGGCCAGGCCTCGGTCTTCTGGTCCGAGCACGGCCCGTGCTACCGCTGCCTCTACCCGGAGCCCCCGCCGCCGGGCATGGTCCCGAGCTGCGCCGAGGGCGGCGTGCTGGGCGTGCTCTGCGCGTCCATCGGGTCCATCCAGGTCACCGAGGCCATCAAGGTCCTCACGGGCGTGGGCGAGCCGCTGGTCGGCCGCCTGATGATCTACGACGCCCTGGAGATGCAGTACCGCCAGGTCAAGGTCCGCAAGGACCCCGACTGCGCGGTCTGCGGCCCGAACGCGACGGTCACCGAGCTCATCGACTACGAGGCCTTCTGCGGCGTCGTGTCGGAGGAGGCCCAGGAGGCGGCCCTCGGCTCCACGATCACTCCCAAGCAGCTCAAGGAGTGGATCGACGCCGACGAGCCCATCGAGATCATCGACGTCCGCGAGAAGAACGAGTACGAGATCGTCTCGATCCCCGGCGCGAAGCTGATCCCCAAGGGCGAGTTCCTGATGGGCACCGCCCTCCAGGACCTGCCGCAGGACAAGCGCATCGTCTTGCACTGCAAGACGGGTGTCCGCAGTGCGGAAGTCCTCGCGGTCCTGAAGTCCGCGGGCTTCTCGGACGCGGTCCACGTCGGCGGCGGCGTCATCGGCTGGGTCCACCAGATCGAGCCCGAGAAGCCGGTCTACTAACCGCCCCGCGGCGCACCCCGCACCAGCCCGTCCGCAAGGGGCCGTACCCACACCGGGTACGGCCCCTTCCGCGTACGGCTAGGCGGCCGCGGGGCTGGAGGTGGAGGTGGAGGTGGAGGTGGAGGTGGGGGTCGGGGCCGGGGCCGGGGTGCAGACGGTGCCGGCGGGCGGCACCTTCCCGTCCAGCAGGTACGAGTTCACCGCCTGCTGCACGCACTTGTCGCCGCTGTTGTACGCGCCATGGCCCTCGCCCTTGTACGTGAGCTCCACGCCCACGCCCTTGCCCAGTCGCTCCACCATCTTGCGCGCCCCCTCGTACGGGGTCGCCGGGTCACCGGTGTTGCCGATCACCACGATCGGGGCGGAACCGGGGGCGGAGACGTCCGGGGTGTGCCAGGCGCCCGGGACCGGCCAGTCCGTGCAGCTCAGCATGGACCAGCCGAGGAAGTCCCCGAAGACGGGCGAGGCCGCGCGGAACTCCGGCAGCTTGGCCTTGGTCTGCGCGAGGGTGTAACGCTCCTTGGTGTCGGCGCAGTTGATGGCGGTGTTCGCCGCGCCGATGTTGCTGTACCGGCCCTGCTGGTCACGGCCGTTGAGGGCGTCCGACAGGGCCATCAGCAGCTGGCCCTGACCGCCCTCGGCCTCGTCCAGCCCCTGCTCCAGCAGCGGCCACAGCTCCTTGGAGTACAGGGCCTGCGCGATGCCGTTGGCGGCGGCGGACTCGGTGAGCATGCGGTCGCCGATGCCGGCGATGGGCTTGGCCGCCAGCCGCTTCTGGAGCGCGATGACGTTCGCCTCGATCTCCTTGGGCGTGCTGCCCTGGAGCCGGCACTCGTCGCCCCGGTTGACGCAGTCCTGGGCGAAGTTGCCGAGGGCCAGCTGGAAGCCCTTGGCCTGGCCGAGCGAGCCCTGCTCGGAGGTCGCGGTCGGGTCCACGACGGCGTCGAAGACGGCCCGGCCGACGTTCTTCGGGAAGAGGTGGGCGTAGACCCCGCCGAGCTCCGTGCCGTAGGAGATCCCGAAGTAGTTGAGCTTCTCGTCGCCCAGGGCCTGGCGGATGCGGTCCAGGTCGCGGGCGGCGTTCTCGGTGCCCACGTGGGGCAGGATCTTGCCGGAGTTCGCCTGGCAGGCCTGACCGTACTTCTTGATCCCGTCGACGAAGGCCTTCTCCTGCTGCGGGGTGGCGGGCGTGTTGTCCTGCGCGTAGTACGCGTCCAGCTGCCTGTCGTCCTCGCAGCGCACCGGGGCGCTGCGGCCGACCCCGCGCGGGTCGAAGCTCACCAGGTCGTACCGGTCGCGCAGGGCGGCGTACTCCTGGGCGGCGCCGGGCAGGGTGGTGATGCCGGAGCCGCCGGGGCCGCCGAAGTTGAAGACGAGCGAGCCGAGACGGTTCTTCTGGTCGCGGGCCTTGGCGCGGATCAGGGCGATGGGGACGGTCTCGCCCCCGGGGTCCGCGTAGTCGAGGGGCACGTCGAGGGTGGCGCACTGCCAGTCCTTGCCGGGCGTCTGCCCGCCGCCCTCGGCGGCCGTGGGGGCGGAGCACTCCCCCCACTTCAGGGGCTTGGCGTCCTTGGTGCCGCCGGCCCGCGGTTTCTTCTCGGTCCCGCCGCCGTCGGAACAGGCGCTGGTGGTGAGCAGCGCGGCGGCGAGGGTGGCGGCAGCGGCTGTCCGCAGGACGATTCTGGGCATGGCCCCATCCTCTGCCGCGGGCCGCCCGCGCGCCCCCGCGCTGACCCGTTCGGGGGACCCGACGTCCCCGCGCGGCCGGGGCCCGGTCAGGCGGGGACGGCGACCCGGCGGGCGGCGGCGCGGCCGGTGGCCACGCAGGCGGCCACGCCCACGCCCTCGTACGCGGCTCCGCACAGGGCCAGGCCCGGGAGCTTCGAGGCCGCCTCGCGGATGCGGGCCACGCGTTCGCGGTGGCCGACCCCGTACTGCGGCAGGCCCCGGTCCCAGCGGGTCACTCGGGCGGCGAGGGGCTCGCCCATCGGGCCGACCGCCCGGTGCAGTTCGGCGATGGCGGCCCGGATCAGGTGCCGGTCGGGGCGGGACAGCAGTTCGTCCTCGCCGATCCGCCCGATGGACGCCCGCAGGACGAAGGTGGCGGGCGCCGCGTCGTGCAGCCAGGCCCACTTGTTGGACAGGAAGGACGCCGCCTTGAGCAGGTGGCCGTCCACGGGCGGGACGAGGAAGCCGTTGCCCTCGGGGAGGAAGTGCGCCTGGGGGCGGGAGAAGGCCATGGTGATGACCGCGGTGGAGGCGTGCGGGATCGCCGCCAGCTCGGCCTCCGCCAGCGGCGCGTGCGGGCGCAGCAGCTCGGCCGCGGCGAAGGCCGGCAGGGCCAGGACCACCGCGTCGGCCTCCATCGTCAGCGGTCCGTCCGCCGTCATGGCCAGCACCCGCCACCGGTCGCCGGGGAGCCGCTGGAGGGAGCGGGCCGTGGTCCCGGTCAGGATCCGGGCCCCGCAGGCCCGCGCCACCGCCTGCGGGAACCGGCCGGTGCCGCCGGCGACGCCCTGGACGGCCACCGCGCCCGAGCGGGGCGCGCCCGCCGCCTTCATCCGGCGCAGCGCGGGCAGCAGCGGGCCGCCCTGTTCGGCGAGCGCCGCGATCCGGGGCATGGCCGCGCGCAGCGAGAGCCGGTCCGCGCGGCCCGCGTAGACCCCGCCGAGCAGCGGCTCGACCAGCCGGTCCACGGCCTCCCGGCCGAAGCGGGCGCCGAGGTAGGCGCCGACGGAGAGGTCCTCGGTGAGCGGCTCGGCGGGCAGGCCCTCCTCGGCGGCGATCCGTGCGATGCCCTCCGCCGAGAGCAGGCCGGTGCCGGCCAGCGCCGCGGGGTCGGTCGGGACGCCCATGACGTGACCGGGGGGCAGCGGGCGCAGCGCGCCGTGGGTCCAGACGGTGGTGGGGGACGCGGCCGGATCGCACAGGGCGTTGCCGAGTCCGACGGCGGCGGCCAGTTCGACGGCCTCCGGGCGCAGGGACATCAGGGATTCGGCGCCCTCGTCCACGGAGATTCCGGCGATGGTGCCGGTGCGCAGCTTGCCGCCGACCTTCGTGTGGCTCTCCAGCACGGTGACGTCCGCGTGGCCGCGCAGCTGCCAGGCGGCCGCGAGACCGCTGATTCCGCCGCCGACGACGATCACTGATCGCATTGTCATCTCCTGTGACGATATGCCCCCGCTCTGAACGTAGGGGAGGAGCGGGCCTCAGCGCATCGTGCTTTCGGTCAGGGCTCTCAGCTCCGCCTGGTACGGGAAGCTGCCCGGCTCGTACGCGCAGTACGGATCCGCCTCCAGCACGTCCCCGGTGAATCCGTACGCCCGCGAGCGCGAGCCCCCGCACACCGTCTTGAACTCGCAGGCCCCGCACTTGCCGCGCAGCAGTGACGGATCGCGCAGGGTGGTGAACAGGGCCGATCCCCGGTAGATCGCGGTGAGCGGATGGTGGGTGACGTTGCCCGCCGACAGCGGCAGGAAGCCGCTCGGGTGCACCTCCCCGGTGTGCGAGACGAAGACGAAGCCGCGCCCCGAGGACACGTCCATCGGCGGCCGCCGCACCGGCCGCCGGCGCCCCTCGAAGAGGCCCAGCCGGGCGGCCCGCTCGCCGAGGCGCCCGTACAGTGCGCCGAGCCGCGGCCGTTCCCCGCGCGCGTCGAGGATGCTGCGCTGGAGGGCGACCCGGCGGAAGTGGTGGCCCTCGGTCGTCTTGGTGGCCAGCACCGCCCCGCAGTCGTAGAGGAAGTGCAGGACGTCCTCGGTCTCCCCGGCGGTCAGGGAGTCCAGCCGTTCGCCGCGGCCGGCGGGGACCAGGACGAAGCCCGACCACAGCATCGCGCCCTCGCGCCGCACCAGCGCCGCGATGTCGGCCAGGTCCTCCAGGCTGTCCCGCGTGACCGTGGTGTTGATCTGCACCTTCAGGCCCAGCTCGCGGGCGGCGCGCCAGCCCTCCAGGGTCCGGTCGTAGACCCCGGGAACGCCACGGAAGGCGTCGTGGCGGGCGGCGGTGGAGCCGTCCAGGGAGAGGGAGAGGGCCACCGCGCCCGCGTCGCGCACCGCGCTCAGGTTCTCCCGCGTCAGGGTGGGCGTACCGGAGGGGGAGACGGCGACGCGCAGGCCCAGCGAGGTCCCGTACGCGACGAGGTCCGTGAGGTCGGCCCGCTGGAACGGGTCGCCGCCGGTGATCACGAACAGCGGGGCCGGCCTGCCGAAGGCGGCGACCTGGTCCATCACCCGGCGGGCGCCGGCCCCGCCGAGCTCGCGCGGGTCCCGCTCGGTCCGCGCCTCGGCGCGGCAGTGCAGGCAGGCCAGCGGGCAGGCCCGGGTGGCCTCCCAGATGACGATGAACGGGCGCTCGGCGACGGCGTGCCGGGGGCGGCGCACCACGCCCGGGGCGGGGCGGCTCACGAGACCCGCTCCCAGCCGCGCTTCGGCGGGCGCGCGGCGAGCTGCGCGGGATCCCGCCTGCGGTAGACCACGAACGGGCGGACCAGGTACGCCAGCGGCGCGGAGAACACGTGCACCAGCCGCGAGTACGGGATCAGCGCGAAGAGCGTGAAGCCGAACAGGACGTGCAGTCTGAAGACGAGCGGGGCGGCCGCCATCAGCTGGTAGTCGGGACTGAGGGCGAACAGGCTGCGGAACCACACCGAGACGCCCTCGCGGTAGTTGTAACCACGGGTCTGTCCCGTCGAGTTGAGGACGGTGGCGGCCAGTCCGAGCGCCATCGCGCCGAGCAGGAAGGCGTACATCAGGTGGTCGCTCTTGAGCGTGGCCCGGCGCACGGCCGGGACGGTCAGGCGCCGGTGCACGAGGACGGCGATCCCGGCGGCCGCGGCGAGGCCCGCGACCGCGCCGGTGGAGACCGCGAGCAGGTGGTAGGCGTGGTCGCTCAGCCCCACCGCGTCCGTCCAGCCCCTCGGGATCAGCAGCCCCACCACATGGCCCAGGACCACGAACAGCATCCCGAAGTGGAAGAGCGGCGAGCCGATCCGCAGCAGCCGCGACTCGTGCAGCTGCGAGGAGCGGCTGGTCCAGCCGAAGGCGTCGAAACGCGCCCGCCAGAGGGTCCCCGCGACCAGCAGGGCGAGCGAGACGTACGGGAGCACGCCCCACAGGAGGAGGTCCATCAGGCGCTCTGCCTTTCGGGTGCGGTGGGCCACGGGAGGTCGGCGGGGGCGTCGATGCCCGGGCCGAAGGGTTCGAGGGCGGTGCCCGCGCCGACCAGCTCCTGGGGCGGGCCGCCGCGCGCGAGGGCCTTCGCCTGGGCCCTGGTCTCGGGGGAGGGGCCGGGCAGCGTCGCGCAGACGGCCTCCAGCACCCCCGTGTACGGGGACGCGGACTCGGCCAGCGCCAGGCGCAGCAGCTCCAGCCCGGCCCGGTGCTCCTGGAGCAGCTCGGTGCCGGCCTCCTCGCGCAGTGCGGCGAACTCCAGGGCCGCGGGCAGGAAGTCGGGCAGTTCCTCGCCCGCGAACTCCAGGCCGAAGTCCCGGTAGATCCGCTTCAGCCGGACGAGGGACAGGCCGCGCCGGCGGGTGTCGCCGTCGGTCCACCAGGTCAGGTAGAGGCAGCGCCGGTTGCGGGTGTCGAAGGTGGCGGTGTACTCGGCGCACTGCTCGATCGGGGTCATCGCCGCGGCGCGGTCGAGGAACGCGCCGATCAGCCGCTCCGGTTCGGCGCCCGCCCCGGCGAGGGCCGCGCGCAGCCGGGGCAGTTCGTCGTGGAAGTGCTCGCCGGGGTACTGCAGGACGGTGCCCGCGACCAGCCGCACCAGCGCGTTCGGGGTCATGAACTCCTCCGGGTGGGACCGAGGTTCAGCAGTACGCGGGACTGCGGCGCGCCGTGGTCCCCGACCGGGCAGGACGCCTCGTCGAGCGGGTGGGACCCGGCGAGGGCGTCGGCCTCGGGGCGGGCGGCGCTCGGCACCACGAAGCGGTCCTCCTGCTTGGCGACCGCGAGCAGGCGGAACATGTCCTCCATCTCGGCGCCGCTCAGGCCCACCGCCCGGGCGATCGACTCGTCCCGCTCCCCGCCCAGGTTGATCCCGCGCATGTAGGCGCGCATCGCGGCCATCCGGCGCAGTACCGCCTCGACGGGGACCGTGTCGCCCGCGGTGAGGATCTCGGCGAGGTACTCGACGGGGATGCGCAGGGCGTCGATGGCTCCGAACAGGTTGCCCGCGTCCTCGCCGTCGCTGCCGGTGGCGGCGACGGCCTCGACCACGGGGGAGAGCGGGGGCACGTACCAGACCATCGGCGCGGTCCGGTGCTCCGGGTGCAGGGGGAGGGCGACCTGGTAGGTGGCGATCAGGTCGTAGACGGGGGAGCGGCGGGCCGCCTCCAGCCAGTCGTGGGTGATCCCGGAGCGCTCGGCGGCGGCGATCACGGCCGGGTCGCGCGGGTCGAGGAAGCAGTCCACCTGCGCCGGGTAGAGGTCGTGCTCGTCCTCCACGGCCGCGGCGGCGGCGACCCGGTCGGCGTCGTAGAGCATCACGCCGAGGTAGCGCATGCGGCCGACGCAGGTCTCGGAGCACACGGTCGCCATGCCGGCCTCGACGCGCGGGAAGCAGAAGGTGCACTTCTCGGCCTTGCCGGTGCGGTGGTTGAAGTACACCTTCTTGTAGGGGCAGCCGGTCACGCACATGCGCCAGCCCCGGCACCGGTCCTGGTCGACGAGGACGATGCCGTCCTCCTCGCGCTTGTACATGGCGCCGGAGGGACAGGAGGAGACGCACGCCGGGTTCAGGCAGTGCTCGCAGATCCGCGGCAGGTAGAACATGAAGCTCTGCTCGAACTCGAAGCGGATCCGCTCGCCGACGCGGTCGCGGATCTTCTCCACGACCGGGTCCCGGGGCGCGTGGGCGGGTGCGCCGCCGAGGTTGTCGTCCCAGTTCGGCCCCCACTCGATGGTGTCGAGGGGCTCGCCGGTGAGCTGGGAGACCGGCCGGGCGGTGGGCAGGTCGTCGCCCGCCGGAGCCTCGGTGAGGTTCTTGTACTCGTAGGTCCAGGGCTGGTAGTAGTCGCCGAGCTCCGGGAGGTGGGGGTTGGCGAAGATGCCGCCGAGCTTCTTCAGCCGGCCGCCGGCCCGCAGCCGCAGACGGCCCGAGCGGGTGCGCTCCCAGCCGCCCTTCCACTTCTCCTGGTCCTCCCAGCGGCGCGGGTAGCCCTGGCCGGGGAGGGTCTCGACGTTGTTGAACCAGACGTACTCGGTGCCCTGCCGGTTGGTCCACGCCTGCTTGCAGGTGACCGAACAGGTGTGGCAGCCGATGCACTTGTCGAGGTTCATGACCATCGCCACTTGTGCCATGACGCGCATCCGGATCAGTACTCCACGTTCTGCGAGCGGCGGCGGATGACCGTCACCTCGTCGCGCTGGTTGCCCGTCGGGCCCAGGTAGTTGAAGGCCCAGGTCAGCTGGGCGTAGCCGCCGATGAGGTGGGTGGGTTTGAGCATCACCCGGGTCAGCGAGTTGTGGATGCCGCCGCGGCGGCCGGTCTTCTCGGTCCTGGGGACGCCGACCGTGCGCTCCTGCGCGTGGTTCATGTAGACCGTGCCGGGCGGCATCTTGTGCGAGACGATCGCCCGGGCGGTGACCACGCCGTTGCGGTTGACCGCCTCGATCCAGTCGTTGTCGGCGACGCCGATCGCCTCCGCGTCCTGCGGGGACATCCACACGGTCTGGCCGCCGCGGCCCAGCGTCATCATGTAGAGGTTGTCCTGGTACTGGCTGTGGATCGCCCACTTGTTGTGCGGGGTCAGGTAGCGCACGGCGACCGTCTTCCCGTCGACGACGCCCAGCTCGGGCTCCCCGTACAGCGTGTGCATGTTCAGCGGCGGCTTGTAGACGGGGAGGGACTCCCCGACCTCGTGCAGCCAGTCGTGGTCGAGGAAGAAGTGCTGGCGGCCGGTGAGGGTGTGCCAGGGCTTGAGGTGCTCGGTATTGACGGTGAAGGCCGTGTAGCGGCGGCCGCCCGATTCGGAACCCGACCACTCCGGCGAGGTGATCACCGGGACCGGGCGGGCCTGGGTGTCGGCGAAGGTGATCCGCTTGCCCTCGGCCTCGGCGGCCAGCTGGGCCATGGGCCTGCCGACCTTCTTCTCCAGGGTCTCGAACCCCTGCGTGGCCAGGCGGCCGTTGGAGGTGCCCGACAGGGCGAGGATCGCCTCGCAGGCCCGCTGGGCGGTGTCCAGGCGCGGGCGGCCCGCGCCGGCCCCGCCGCGCACCAGTCCGTTCTTCTCACCGAGGTAGGCGATCTCCTCGGCGACGTCGAAGGTGACGGCCTTGGTGGTCACGCCGAGCCGGTCCACGAGCGGCCCGAGCGCGCCGAACTTCTCGCCGACCGCGCCGTAGTCCCGCTCGACGACCGTCAGGCCGTACATGGTCCGGCCCGGTACGGGCTCGCATTCGCCCTTCGACCAGTCCAGGGCGACCCCGCCGGGCTGGGCCATCTCCCCGCCCGCGGTGTCGTGCTGGAGCGCGGTCGCGACCAGGTCCCTGCGCACCCCGAGGCGGGGCCCGGCGAGCTCGCCGAACTTCTCGGCGAGGCCGCGGAAGGCGTCGTAGTCGGAGCGGGCCTGCCAGGGCGGGTCGACGGCCGGGGTGAAGGCGTGCAGGAAGGGGTGCATGTCCGTGGAGGACAGGTCGTGCTTCTCGTACCAGGTGGCCGCCGGGAAGACCACGTCCGACAGGAGCGTCGTGGACGTCATCCGGAAGTCCATGGTCGTCAGGAGGTCGAGCTTGCCCTCCACGTCCTGGGGCCGGTACGCGACGTCGCGCGGGGTGCAGCGCGGGCCGTCCGCGGGGAGGTTGGAGTGGGTGCCGAGGAGGTGCTTGAGGAAGTACTCGTTGCCCTTGGAGCTGGAGCCGAGGAGGTTGGCCCGCCACACGTTGAGCACGCGCGGCCAGTTGCGGGGGGCGTCGGGATCCTCGCCGGCGAAGCCGAGGGTGCCGTCCTTGAGCTGCTGAATCGTTTCGGCAATGGGATCCTCGGCCTCCCCCAGCTCCAGCGGGTTGCGGTCGAAGGTCGGGTAGGACGGCATCCAGCCCATGCGGGCGCTCGCCGCCAGGCAGTCCGCGCCGCTCATCCCCTCGAAGGCGCCCCCGGCGAGCGGGGAGGCCAGCGCCCCGGCCGGCAGGGTGTCGTACCGCCACTGGTCGGTGTGCAGGTAGAACCAGGCCGCGCCGATCATCTGGCGGGGCGGACGCGACCAGTCCGACGCGGCCGCGAGCGTGGCCCAGCCGGTGACCGGACGGCACTTCTCCTGGCCGACGTAGTGGCCCCAGCCGCCGCCGTTGCGGCCCTGGCAGCCGGTGAGGGTGAGCAGCGCGAGGAAGGCGCGGTAGATGGTCTCGGAGTGGAACCAGTGGTTCGTCCCCGCGCCCATCAGGATCATGCAGCGGCCCTTCGACTCCTGCGCGGTCCGCGCGAACTCCCGCGCCACGCGCGCCGCCTGGGCGGCCGGCACCGAGGTCAGCGACTCCTGCCAGCCCGGGGTCCCGGGCTGTGCCGCGTCGTCGTAGCCGGTGGGCCACTCGCCGGGCAGGCCCGCGCGGGCCACCCCGTACTGGGCCAGCATCAGGTCGAAGACGGTGGTCACCAGCCGCTCGCCGATCCGGCGCACCGGCACCCCGCGCCGGACGGTCCCGCCGCGCTCGTCGTCCTCGAAGCGCGGCAGCACGATCTCCGCGCTTTCGCCCGCGGCCTCGCCGATCAGCGAGAGCCGGGGCACGGTGGCGCCGAGGTCGAGGTTCCACTCCGGGGTCTCGTTCTTGCCCCAGCGGTGGCCGAGCGTGCCGTTCGGGACCACCGGATCACCGGTGACGTCGTCGACGAGGACGGTCTTCCACGCCGCGTTCTCCGTCTCCCGGCCCAGATCGGCGGCGGTGACGAACTTGCCCGGGACCAGACCGTGTTCCGTCTCCCGCAGCGACACCAGGAAGGGCAGGTCCGTGTACCGGCGGACGTAGTCCGTGAAGAAGGGGGTCTCCTTCTCCACGAAGAACTCCTTGAGGATGACGTGCCCCATTGCCAGGGCCAGCGCACCGTCCGTACCGGGGTGCGGGTGCATCCATTCGTCGGCGAACTTGGTGTTGTCGGCGAAGTCCGGGGAAACGGTGACGACCTTCTGCCCGCGGTAACGGGCCTCCGCCATCCAGTGCGCGTCCGGGGTGCGGGTCACGGGGACGTTCGAGCCCCACATCATCAGGTACGCCGCGTCCCACCAGTCACCCGACTCGGGCACGTCCGTCTGGTCCCCGAACACCTGCGGGGAGGCCACGGGGAGGTCGGCGTACCAGTCGTAGAAGCTGAGCATCGGGGCGCCGATGAGCGAGTGGAAACGGGCCCCGGAGGCGTGCGAGGCCATCGACATCGCCGGGATCGGGGAGAAGCCGGCGATCCGGTCCGGGCCGTGCTCCGCGATGGTGTGCACGTGCGCGGCGGCGACGAGCTCGGTCGCCTCCTCCCAGTCGGCGCGGACCAGGCCGCCCTTGCCGCGGGCCTGCTGGTACGCGCGCCGGCGCACCGGGTCGCGCTGGATGTCGGCCCACGCCTCGACCGGGTCGCCCAGCCGCGCCTTGGCCTCGCGGTACATCTCCAGGAGGGCGCCGCGCACGAGGGGGTGGCGCACGCGGGTGGGGGAGTAGGAGTACCAGGAGAACGAGGCGCCGCGCGGGCAGCCGCGGGGCTCGTACTCGGGCCGGTCGGGACCGACGGAGGGGTAGTCCGTCGCCTGCGTCTCCCAGGTGATGATGCCGTCCTTGACGAACACCTTCCAGCGGCAGGAACCCGTGCAGTTCACGCCGTGCGTCGAATACACGACCTTGTCGTGGCTCCAGCGGTCCCGGTAGAACGCCTCCGCGGCGCGGCCGCCCGTGCGGTGCACCGTGCGCAGGTCGTCGGAGACCTCGGCGCGGGTGAAGAAACCGCCCGCCTTGACGAGTGCGTCGACGGCGGCCTCGTGCGCCGCCCGATTCTTCTGACGCCTCTTCTGACGCTCGTCCACAGCGACCTCCAGGCCGGGAAACGGGTGTTGCGGTCTCCGGACGAGGGGACCCGTGAACGACGCTACGCCCGCCCGGAAGACGAACCCGGTGACAAAGGTCCCCAGTGCGGGTGACCTCCTGCCGGTCTTTTCCGGGCCGAGCGGATGGCAGGCTGGAGGAACACGGCGGAGCCCCGCGGAACACGAACGTCCGGGGGCGGGAACGGCATTGCGCCCCGGAAAGCCGGAATTCCGCAATGCCGCAATGCCGGAATTCCGGAACGCCCTGAGAGGGAACGGGAAGCGGGGCGGAAATGGCTGCGCGCAGACGGTGGGTACAGGTGTGGATCCCCGACCAGCACGGGGCCTGGGCGATGCTCGTCGTGCCCTTCCTCGCCGGTACCCTCCTCGCCCCCCGCCCCGGCGCGGAGCACGCGCTGCTCCTGACGGCCTGGCTGCTCGGCTACGCGGCCGCCTTCCACGCCCAGCAGTGGCTGCGGCTGGCCACCCGCCGGCTGCGCTCCGCGCGGCGGCACGTACGGCCCGCGCTGGTCTTCGGGACGGCCTGCGCGGCGGCGGCCCTCCCGCTCGCCGTGCGCCACCCGTGGCTGCTGCTCGCGGGCGCGGCGGCGGCGCCCTTCGTGGCGGTCAACACCGTCCACGCGCGCCGCGGCCGGGAGCGGGACCTGCTCAACGGCCTGGCGGCGGTGGTCCCGGCCTGCGGGATGCTGATGGTGGCGGCCGGCCTGGGCGGTCTGGGGCCCGGCGGCTCCTGGCGGCCGGCGCTGGCCTGCCTGCTGTACTTCGCCGGGACCGTCCCGTACGTGAAGACGATGATCCGCGAACGCGGCTCCCGGGCGTACCGCCGCGGCTCGGTGGCCTGCCACGCGGCGGCCGTGCCGGCCGCGGCCGCGCTCTCCCCCTGGCTGCTCCCGCCCTTCACGGCCTACCTCGCCCGCGCGGCCGCCCTCCCGGGGCGCGCCCTGCGGCCCGCCGTGGTCGGCGCGGTGGAACTGGCCTGCTCGGCGGCCCTGCTCGGGACCCTGCTCCTGGCCTTCTGAGGCCGCGCCGCCAGGCAAGATCCGAAAAGAGACGGCCTAGATCGATTCCTTGCGGGTCAGGAAGTTGAACGAGATCCAGCCCGGCAGGACCGGCAGCCAGAAGGTCATCAGGCGGAAGAGGAGCACCGCGGAGATCGCGACCTCCTTCTCCAGGCCCGCCGCGATCAGACCCAGCGTCAGCGTGGTCTCGACCGCGCCGATGCCGCCCGGCGTCGGCGCCGCCGAACCCAGGGCGTTGCCCGCCAGGAAGACCACGGCGATGCTCGCGTAGCTGATGGCCTCCCCGCCCCCGAAGGCGCGGATCGAGGCGTCCAGGCACATCACGAAGCAGCCGGTCAGCAGCAGCATGCCGCCGATGCCCGTCATCAGCTTCTGCGGCCGCTGGAGCACGTCCAGCATGCGCGGGACGACACCGGCGAACAGCGCCCGCACCCGCGTCGCGACGAACTTCCGCAGGAACGGCACCGCCGTGACGACGAGGACCAGGACCGCCACCGTCAGCAGCCCCGCGATGACCGTCCTCGACGGGGTCATCTCCGGGGTCTTCTCGGTGCCGGTCAGGTAGCCGAACGCCAGCAGCAGCAGGATGTGGCTGGCCAGCCCGAACAGCTGCGAGGCCCCCACGCTCGCCACGGCGAGCCCCGGCCGGATCCCGGCCCGCTGGAGGAAACGCGTGTTCAGCGCGACGCCGCCGACCGCCGCCGGGGCGACCAGCTTCACGAAGGACCCCGCGACCTGCGCGACCACCGTCCGCAGGAACGACACCCGCTCCGGTACGAAGCCCAGCAGGCTCATCGCCGCCGCGAAGTAGCTCAGCGCCGAGAAGGCGAGCGCCGCCCCGACCCAGCCCCACTGCGCCTCGCCGACGACGGTCGCGAAGTCCACGTGGGCCAGCTGCGTCAGCAGGAAGTACGCACCGAACGCGCCCGCGATGAAGGACACCAGCGTGCGCGGCCGGATCCGCTCCAGCCGGGCCGGCTCCACCGGCGCCTGCGGGCGGATCAGCAGCACCTGCCGGCGGATCTGGCTCAGCAGGTCCTCCTCGCGCGCGTCTTCCAGCGCCTCGTCCAGGGCCCGCTTCTCGGCCTTGCGGTCGGCGGCCGGGCTGGCCGCGGCGGCCTCCGCCCCGGCCGCGGCCCCCGCCTCGCGGGCCGCCTTCGCCGCCCGCGAGGACTCCAGTACGGCCTCCCGCTGCCGGTCGGCCCGCTCCCGGGCCAGCTTGCGCAGGGTCGCCCGCGTGGAGCGGCTCAGCGCGATCGGCTGGAGCAGCGGCAGGCAGTCCGCCACCGCGTCGGGGCCGAGCACCGAGACCGCCGAGGCCACCGACCGCTCCGCGCCGACGCGCAGGCCGAGCGTCGTCAGCAGCTGCGCGATGTCCATGCGCAGCACCAGGTCGCCCGCCGCGATCTCGCCGCCCCGCAGGTCGGTGAGGACGACGTTGCCGGCACGATCCACCACCAGCGCGTCGCCGGTGAGGCGGCGGTGCGCGATCCGCCGCGACTGGAGGGCCCGTACCTGCTCCCACGCGTTGCGGATCAGGTCGTCGGTGATCTCCTCATCGGGCAGGGCGTCGAGGGTCCGGCCGCCCAGGTGCTCGTACACGAGCATCACGGCGTCCGGGCCGAGCTCGGAGGTGGCGATCAGCTTCGGCGCGTTGGCCCCGGCCGCGATGGCCGCGTAGGCCAGCAGGGCCTCCTGCTCCAGCGCCTGGCGCAGCGACTGGAGACTGCGCCGGGTGGTGATGCCGCGCAGGGTCAGCCGCCGCCAGACCCGGTAGAAGAAGCCCTGCGCCTGCTGTTCGCGGTCCACGACGGTGACGTCCAGCGGCGGCCCGTCCTCCAGCGTGACGTGGTAGCGCCGGCCCCGGTCGCCGGCCTCGGAGCCGTCCGCCTCGGAGGCCTCCGCGCGCATCGCGCTGACCGGCTGGAAGCCGACGCGGCGCAGCCCCGCGAGGAGGTGCTGTCCGGTGGGCCGGACGTTCGGCGAGCCGACGGCGTACAGGGTTCCGTACGCGACGCTCCAGCCGATCAGCACGGTCAGGATGATCGAGAAGGGGGTGGTGTACCCGCCGACCAGCATCGCGAAGGCGTCCAGCAGCAGGACCACCCACAGCGCCACCCGCCAGCGCGGCCGCCGCGTCATGCCGACGGCGGTCATGTACGCGATCACGGGCGCGAGGTAGCCGTGCACCGGGTCGGTGGAGCCGCCCGCGGTGTCGGTCGCGCGGGTCAGGGCCTCCTGGATGGTGCCGGGGGCGGCCTGGGAGACCCACAGGTCGGTGGCGAGGGTGACGCCGTGCGCGAGCACCGCGGCCAGGACGCCGTCGGCGATGCGCAGGCCGTCGCGTTTGATCAGCCGCTCGATGGCGAAGGCGACGGGGACCAGCAGGACCGCGATCGAGGACACCAGGCCGGCGACCTTGATCAGCAGGTCGGGCGCCTGGCCGGTGCCCTTGGTGATGTCCTCCTCCAGGCCCGCGGTCGTCCCGTGGGCGAAGGCGGCGATGCTGAGGACGACGGCGATCCCGAGGACGCCGACGAGGAGCCGGACGAGGTCGGAGGGCCGGTGCACGCGGGCGGCGAGCAGCGGCTCGTCGACCTCGACGCGGTCGGCCGCGGTCGGGGTGTGGCCGGGCGGGTCGTCGGGGTGTGGGTCGCAGAGGGGCACCTCGTCGGGGCGCGCGGCGTCGCCGGGGCGGGCGTCGCCGTCCGCGGGCGCGCCGGGGTCCCGGCCCGGGCCGGGGTCCGGGCGCGCGTCAGTCGCCGGGTGCGCGTCCGTCGCCGGATCCGCGGCTGTCGCCTGATCCGCGTCGCCGTCTGGGTGCGCGTCGCCGTCCGAGGATGCGCCGGAGTCCGCGGACGCGCCGCCCTCGGGGCGCGCGCGGTCGTCCCTCGACGCACCGTCCGGAGGGCCCACGCCCTGCTCCTTCGCCGTCACATCCGTCTCTTCTTGATCACGTATCACCAGTCACCGCCCGGAAGATGGTGGCACGGACCGGCGGCCGAGCGGGGCAGCAGGGTGCGCGCCGGTACGGAAGCGAGACTTCCGCCGATCCCTCCCCGGCGTCCGGCACCATGTCCCGAATGAGCGAAGAGCTTCCCGCCTACGCGGAGCGGGTGCTGGAGGTGGCCGAGCGGATTCCGCCCGGCCGGGTGATGACCTACGGGGACGTCGCGGAGTGGCTCGGCGAGGGCGGACCCCGCCAAGTCGGCCGTGTCATGGCCCTGTACGGAGCGGCCGTGCCCTGGTGGCGGGTGGTGCGGGCGGACGGCGTGCCGCTGCCCGGGAGCGAGCGCCGGGCCCTGGAGCACTACCGCGCGGAGGGCACCCCGCTGCGCGAGACGCCGTCCGGCGGGCCCCGGCTGGCGATGCGCCGGGCGCGCTGGGACGGACGGGACGGGCGGGTCGGAGGCGACGAGGCTCACACCTGACAGCTTCGGCCATGCGGGACGCGGGCGGAGGGTCGAAGGCCCGTACGGGGGACGACCCCGGAGGCCTCCGGGGCGACGTTCCCGCCCCCCGGGACGGACTGCGGCCGCCACCGCGGTTGGCGTAGCGTTGCCTCTTCGGCGCACGCGGCGGCCACGCAGGCCGCCGGCGCCGGCGACTCCGTCACCGCACCCGCGGCGGCCGCGGCCACCGCGGCGACCGCAGACCCACCAGGACCGGCACACCACGTGATCACCTCTTCCTCCGGCCGCCCGCAGCGGCGTACGCGCACCCCCGACGCGTACCGGCTGGTGCGCACCGGGCCGGGACGGGTGGCTCCCCCTGTCCTGGACGCAGCGCAGCGCGCGGTGGTTGATCACACCCGGGGACCCCTGCTGGTGCTGGCCGGACCCGGCACGGGCAAGACGACCACGCTGATCGAGGCGGCCGCCGCCCGGGTCGAGGCGGGTACCGACCCGGCGCGCGTCCTGATCCTCACCTTCAGCCGCAAGGCCGCGGTGGAACTGCGCGACCGCGCGGCCCTGCGGCTCGGCGGCGCCCGCGCCCCGCAGGCCACCACCTTCCACTCCTTCTGCTACGGCCTGGTCCGCGCCCACCAGGACCACGAACTGTTCGCGGACCCGCTGCGGCTGCTCTCCGGGCCCGAGCAGGACGTCACGGTCCGCACCCTGCTGGAGGGGCAGCGCCGGCTCGGCTCCATCCGCTGGCCGGACGACCTGCGGGCCGCGCTGACCACCCGCGGGTTCGCCGACGAGGTCCGGGCCGTCCTGGCCCGCGCCCGCGAACTGGGCCTGGGGCCGGAGGCCCTCTCCGACTTCGCCGACCGCATCGGCCGCCCCGACTGGAAGGCGGCCGCCGCCTTCCTCTCCGAGTACCTCGACGTCCTGGACCTCCAGGGCGCCCTGGACTACGCGGAGCTCCTGCACCGCGCCGTGCTCCTCGCGGAGCGCACGCCCTCGCTCGCCTCCGCCTACGACGTGATCCTCGTGGACGAGTACCAGGACACGGACGCCTCCCAGCTGCGGCTGCTGCGCGCGCTGAACGGCCCGGGCGGGACCCTGATCGCCTTCGGCGACCCGGACCAGTCGATCTACGCCTTCCGGGGCGCCGACATCAACAACGTCCTCGACTTCGAGTCGGCCTTCCCCGGGGCGCGGGTCCGCGCGCTGACGATCGGCCGCCGCTCGGGCGCCGCCCTGCTGGCCGCCACCCGGCTGCTGACCACCCGCATGCCGTTGCCGCGCCTGCCGTCGGCCGCCGTACGGGCCCACCGGGCGCTGGAGCCCGTACGGGACGGGGGCCGGGTCGAGGTCTACACGTACCCGACCGCCGGGGCGGAGCTCGACAACATCGCCGACGTGCTGCGCCGGGCCCACCTGGAGGACGGCGTGCCCTGGCGGGACATGGCCGTCCTGGTCCGCTCCGGCGGCCGCACCCTCCCGGCGATGCGGCGCGCCCTGATCGCGGCGGGGGTCCCGGCGGAAACGGACGCCTCGGCCACCCCCCTGCGCCACGAACCGGCCGTGGCCCCCCTCCTGACGGCCCTCCGCATCACGGCCAAGGCCGCAGCCGCCACCACCGTCACCCCGGACGCCGGTGCACCCGCCGCACCGGGCGCCGTCCCCGAGGCCGCCGCTGGTGTCGTCGAGCCGGATGCCCCCGCCGAGGCCGCCCCGGGCGCGGCCCCCGCCGCCGCTGCGGCCGCGCTGCCCGACGGCGCCGCCGCCGACCCGGGTGCCGTGGCGCAGCCCGCCGCCGTCGGGGACGCCTGTGCGCCCGCCGCGCCGGACGCTGCCGCCGAGGCTGCGCCGGGCGCGGCCCCCGCCGCCGCTGCGGCCGCCCTGCCCGACGGCGCCGCCGCCGACCCGGGCGCCGTGGCGCAGCCCGCCGCCGCCGGGGATGGCGCGGGCGAGGGGTGGGTCGGGGTAGAGGCCGCCATCGAGCTGCTCGGGTCGCCGCTCGGCGGGATGGACGCCGCCGACCTGCGCCGGCTCGGCCGGGCCCTGCGCGACGAGGAGCGGGCCGCCGGGGTCACCGTCCCCGCGCCCTCCGACGTCCTGCTGGCCCGCGCCCTCGCCGAGCCCGAGCGGCTCACCGCGCACGACCCCGCGTACGCCCGCGGAGCACAACGCCTCGGCCTGCTGCTGCGCAAGGCCCGCGAGCTCCTCCAGGGCGGCGGCACCGCCGAAGAGGCCCTCTGGACCCTCTGGGACGGCACCCCCTGGCCGCAGCGCCTGGAACGCCGCGCCCGCCGCGGCGGCACCACCGGCCGCAACGCCGACCGCGACCTCGACGCGGTCTGCGCCCTCTTCGACAACGCCGCCCGCGCGGAGGAACGTACCGGCGGCCGCGGCGCCCTCAACTTCCTCGAACAGCTCGACGCCGAGGACATCGCCGCCGACACCCTCACCACCCGCGCCGTCCGGCCCGACGCCGTCCGCCTGATGACCGCCCACCGTTCCAAGGGCCTGGAGTGGGGACTCGTCGTCGTCGCCGGGGTCCAGGAGGGCCTCTGGCCGGACCTCCGCCGCCGCGGCTCCCTCCTCGAAGCCGACCGCATCGGACGCGACGGCCTCGCCGAACCCCTCACCCCCGGCGCGCTCCTCGCGGAGGAACGCCGGCTCTTCTACGTCGCCGCCACCCGCGCCCGCCACCGCCTCGTCGTCACCGCCGTCAAGGCCCCCGCCGAGGACGGCGACCAGCCCTCCCGCTTCCTCACCGAACTCGGCGTCACCCCCAAGGACGTCACCGGCCGCCCCCGCCGCCCGCTCGCCGTCCCCGCGCTCGTCGCGGAACTCCGCGCCACCACCGTCGACCCCGCCGCCTCGCCCGCCCTGCGCGACGCCGCCGCCCGCCGGCTGGCCCGGCTCGCCGCGCTCACCGACGACGAGGACCGCCCCCTGGTTCCCGCCGCGCACCCGCAGCGCTGGTGGGGCCTGTACGAGCCCACCGCCTCCACCGTGCCCCTGCGCGACCGCGACCGGCCCGTCGCCCTCTCCGGCAGCGCCCTGGACCAGCTCGCCAACACCTGCTCCCTCCAGTGGTTCCTCGGCCGGGAGGTCAAGGCCGACGCCCCCTCCACCGCCGCCCAGGGCTTCGGCAACGTCGTCCACGTCCTCGCCGACGAGGTCGCCTCCGGCCGCACCCCCGCCGACCTCGCCGTCCTCATGGAGCGCCTCGACTCCGTCTGGGACGCCCTCGCCTTCGACGCCCCCTGGAAGTCCCGCCAGGAGAAGGACAACGCCCGCGCCGCCCTGGAACGGTTCCTGCGCTGGCACACCACCGACCGCGGCGGCCGCACCTCCGTCGCCACCGAGCACGACTTCGACGTCACCCTCGACGCCGGCGAGTACGCCGTCCGCATCCGGGGCTCCATGGACCGCGTCGAGGCCGACCCGCAGGGGCGTGCGTACGTCGTCGACTTCAAGACCGGCAAGGGCGCCCCGACCAAGGACGAGGTCGCCCGCCACCCCCAGCTCGCCGTCTACCAGCTCGCCGTCCGCGAGGGCGCCGTCGACGAGGTGTTCGACGGCCTGCGGCCCGAGACGGGCGGGGCCGAACTCGTCCAGCTCCGCCAAGGGGCCGCCAAGAAGGACGGCGGGGACGAGGTCCCGAAGGTCCAGGCCCAGCAGCCGCTCGACGGCGGCCCCTCCGGCGCCTGGGTCGGCGACCTGCTGGCCACCGCCGCGGGCCGGGTCCTGGACGAACGCTTCGCCCCCGCCACCGGCGAGCACTGCAAGCGCTGCTCCTTCCGCAGCGCCTGCAGCGCCCGCCCCGAGGGCCGCCAGAGCGTCGAATGAGACGCCGGACCGCGTTGTCGGTGGCGGCGGCTAGCCTTTTGTGGTGACCGCTGTGACCGCGTACGAGTCCGGGCGCGCCCCCGCACTCACCGATCCCGAGCAGCTCAAGGAGCTCCTCGGGATCCCCTTCACGCCCGAACAGCTGGCCTGCGTCACCGCCCCGCCCGCCCCGCAGGTGATCGTCGCGGGCGCCGGCTCCGGCAAGACCACCGTCATGGCCGCCCGCGTGCTCTGGCTCGTCGGCACCGGCGCGGTCGCCCCCGAGCAGGTCCTCGGGCTGACCTTCACCAACAAGGCCGCCGGCGAGCTCGCCGAGCGCGTCCGCAAGGCCCTCGCCCGGGCCGGGGTCACCGACCCCGACCCCTCCCCGGCCGACGCCGGGGCGGCCGGCGGCGAACCGCGCATCTCCACCTACCACGCCTTCGCCGGGCAGCTCCTCAAGGACCACGGCCTGCGCATCGGCCTGGAACCCAGCGCCCGCCTCCTCGCCGACGCCACCCGCTTCCAGCTCGCCGCCAAGGTGATCCGCGAGGCCCCCGGCCCCTACCCCTCGCTCACCAAATCCGTCCCCGACCTGGTCAGCGACGTCCTCGCGCTCGACGGGGAACTCTCCGAGCACCTCGTCGAACCGGACCGGCTGCGCGCGTACGACACGGCGCTGCTCGACTCCCTCGTCGGGGTCAAGCTCACCAACGAGGACCTGCGCAAGGTCCCGGAGGCCGTCCGCGGCCGCCTGGAGTTGCTGGAACTCGTCAGCCGCTACCGCGCCGCCAAACGCTCCCGCGACCTCTTCGACTTCGGCGACCAGATAGCCCTCTCCGCACGGCTCGCCACCACCCGCCCCGAGGTCGGCGCGCTGCTGCGCGAGGAGTTCCGCGTCGTCCTGCTCGACGAGTACCAGGACACCTCCGTCGCCCAGCGGCTCCTGCTGTCCGGCCTCTTCGGCGGAGGTACCGGGCACGCCGTGACCGCCGTCGGCGACCCCTGCCAGGCCATCTACGGCTGGCGCGGAGCCTCCGTCGCCAACCTCGACGACTTCCCCGAGCACTTCCCGCACGCCGACGGCCGCCCCGCCACCCGCCTGTCTCTCAGCGAGAACCGGCGCAGCGGCGGCCGCCTGCTCGACCTGGCCAACGGGCTCGCCGCCCCGCTGCGCGCCATGCACGAGGGGGTCGAGGCGCTGCGCCCCGCCCCGGGCGCCGAACGGGACGGGTCGGTGCGCTGCGCGCTGCTGGAGACCCACGCGGAGGAGCTGGAGTGGCTCGGGGACTCCGTCGCCCACCTGGTGCGCACCGGGAAGGAGCCCGGCGAGATCGCGGTGCTGTGCCGCTCCGCCGCGGACTTCGCGCGGATCCAGGCCGTCCTCGTCGCCCGTGACGTGCCGGTGGAGGTCGTCGGCCTGTCCGGCCTCCTGCACCTCCCCGAGGTCGCCGACCTGGTCTCCGTCTGCGAGGTGCTCCAGGACCCCGGGGCCAACGCGGCCCTCGTCCGGCTGCTCATCGGGCCGCGCTGGCGCATCGGCGCCCGCGACCTGGCGCTCCTCGGACGCCGGGCCCGGCAGCTGGTGGCCCGCGCCCCCTCCGACACCGGGCCCGACGGGCGGCTCGCGGCGGCGGTCGAGGGCGTGGACCCGGCGGAGGTCGTCTCGCTGGCCGACGCGCTGGAGACCTTCCTGGACGGCGCCGGCCAGGCCCCCGACGACCTCCCCTTCTCCGCCGCCGCCCGGGTCCGCTTCGCGCACCTCGCCCAGGAGCTGCGGGACCTGCGGCGGGCGCTCGCCGACCCGCTGATGGACGTACTGCACCGGGTGCTGTCCACCACCGGCCTGGAGGTGGAGCTCTCCGCGTCCCCGCACGCGCTGGCGGCCCGGCGCCGCGAGACCCTGTCGAACTTCATGGACATCGCCGCGGGCTTCGCCGCGCTGGACGGCGAGGCGACCCTGCTGGCCTTCCTCGGCTTCCTGCGCACGGCCGCCCAGTACGAGAAGGGCCTCGACCACGCCCTGCCGGGCGGGGAGAACACCGTGAAGGTGCTCACCGCCCACAAGTCGAAGGGCCTGGAGTGGGACGTGGTCGTCGTCCCCGACCTGTGCGCGGGCTCCTTCCCGAAGGAGAAGGCCCCGGAGGCCTGGACCTCGTACGCGAAGGTGCTCCCGTACGGCCTGCGCGGGGACGCCCCCACGCTGCCCGCCGACCCGGAGTGGACCCCGGCCGGACTGAAGTCCTTCAAGGCCGCCCTCAAGACCCACAAGCAGACCGAGGAACTCCGCCTCGGGTACGTCACCTTCACCCGCCCGCGCTCCCTGCTGCTGGCCTCCGGCCACTGGTGGGGGCCGACGCAGAAGCGGCGCCGGGGCCCTTCGGCGTTCCTGGAGTCCCTCCGCGCCCACTGCGAGGCGGGCTTCGGTGAGATCGAGGTCTGGGCGCAGGAGCCCGCCGCCGACGCGGAGAACCCGGCCCTGGACTCCACCGGCCCGGACCACTCCTGGCCCCTCCCGCTGGATCCGGCCTCCCTCACCCTGCGCCGCGCGGCCGCCGCCCTGGTCGAGTCCCACCTGTCGGCCCCGACCCCGCCCCAGCCCCAGCCCCCGACGGACCCGTACCTCTGGCCCCCCGACTGCGAAGACCCCTCCTACGACGAGGAGCCCCCGCCCGACGAGGAGCCGTACGCCACCCCGCCCGAGGGGGACCCGCATTCCGAGGGCCCCTTCCATGGCGGCCCCGCCCCCGGGAGCCCGCACTCCGAGCGCCGTCCCTCCGGCGCCCCGCGCCCCGGCGCCGGGTCTCACGGGGACCCGAGCTCCGGGGACCCGGCTTACGGGGACCCGCGCTCCGGGGACCGGGCTTACGGGGACCCGGCTCCCGGCGCCGGGTCTTACGGGGACCCGGGCTCCGGCGACCCGGCTTACGGGGACCCGCGCTCCGGCGACCCGGCTTACGGGGACCCGAGTTCCGGCGACCCGGCTTACGGGGACCCGGCCCCCGGCGCCCCGTCCTCCGGCGGCCCGGTGGACGGGGCTGCGGAGGGGTCCGGGGACGCCGCTCACCCCCTGCCCGGGCGGGGGCCGTGGGCGGGCGAAGCCGTGCCCGAAGACCCCTGGGCGGTCCCGCCGCAGGGCCCCGCCCGGGACGGGGTCCGGGGCGCGGCCCCGGTTCCGGGAAGGGGCGGGGCGGGGGAGAACCACCTCCCCGCCGACCCCTGGGCGCAGGAGCCCGCCGACCCCGAGGACCTCTGGGCGGGCGAGCCCGCGTACCCCGGCCCCCACCCCGCCGCCGCGCCCGGCACCCCCCGGCTGCCCGCCCCCCGCCGCGCCGCCACCGGCCCGGCCGCGCCCCCGCTCACCCCCGAAGAGGCCCGCGCCATCGCCTCCTGGGACCGTGACCTCGACGCCCTGGAGGGCGAGCTCCGCCGCGCCCGCGAAGCCGTCCGCGAGGTCGAGTTGCCCTCCGCCCTGTCCGCGAGCCAGCTCCTGCGCCTCGCCGCCGACGAGCAGGGCTTCGTACGGGATCTGGCCCGTCCCATGCCCAAGCCGCCGCAGCCCGCCGCCCGCCAGGGCACCCGCTTCCACGCCTGGGTCGAGTCCCGCTTCGACGAACTGCCCCTGCCCCTCCTCGACGGGCTCCTCGACCCCGCCACCGAGCTGCCCGGCTCCGACCAGGAGGTCGCCGACGAGGCCGACCTCGCCTCCCTCAAGGCCGCCTTCGAGCGCAGCGAATACGCCGAGCGGACCCCGTACCGGATGGAGGCCCCGGTCCAGATCACCCTCGCCGGCCGGGTGATCCGCGGCCGGATCGACGCCGTCTACCGGCACCCGGACGGCTCGTACGAGGTCGTCGACTGGAAGACCGGCCGCACCACCCAGGCCGACCCCCTCCAGCTCGCCGTGTACCGCCTCGCCTGGGCGGAAGCCACCGCGACCCCCCTGGAGCGGGTCTCCGCCGCGTTCCTCCACGTCCGCAGCGGCCGCGTGATCCGCCCCCGCGACCTCCCCGGCAGGGCCCGGCTTGAGCGGATCCTCCAAGGCGAAACGGGCACGGACGGTGACCCTCAGGTGGACGGCTAGGCTCGTGGCCATGAGCGAAACCCTGCCGGACAGCGCCGTCCGCCTGTACATCGACGCCCACCGCGAGGCCTTCCTCGGCGACCTCGCCGAGTGGCTGCGCATCCCGTCCGTCTCGGCCCAGCCCGAGCACGCCGACGACGTGCGCCGCAGCGCGGAATGGCTCTCCGCGAAGCTCAAGGAGACCGGCTTCCCGGTCACCGAGATCTGGCCGACGGCGGGCGCCCCCGCCGTCTTCGCCGAATGGCCCGCCGAGGACCCGGCCGCCCCGACCGTCCTCGTCTACGGACACCACGACGTCCAGCCCGCCGCCCTGGCCGACGGCTGGCACACCGAGCCCTTCGAGCCGGTCGTCGCGGACGGCCGCATGTACGGGCGCGGCGCGGCCGACGACAAGGGCCAGGTCTTCTTCCACACCCTCGGCGTGCGCGCCCACCTCGCCGCCACCGGGGCCGCCGCCCCCGCCGTGCACCTCAAGCTCCTGATCGAGGGCGAGGAGGAGTCCGGCTCCCCGAACTTCCGGGCGCTCGTCGAGGAGCGGGCCGGCCGGCTGGCCGCCGATGTCGTGATCGTGTCCGACACCGGCATGTGGTCCGAGACCACCCCGACCGTCTGCACCGGCATGCGCGGCGTCGCCGACTGCGAGATCGACTTCCACGGGCCCGACCAGGACATCCACTCGGGCGCCTTCGGCGGCGCCGTGCCCAATCCGGCCACCGCCGCCGCCCGCCTCGTCGCGGCCCTGCACGACGAGGACGGCCGGGTCACGATCCCCGGTTTCTACGACCACATCACCGAGCTGACCGACGCCGAACGCGCGCTCATCGCCGAATTGCCCTTCGACGAGGCCGAGTGGCTGCGCACCGCGAAGTCCCACGCGACGGCGGGCGAGGCCGGGTACTCCACCCTGGAGCGGGTCTGGGCCCGCCCGACCGCCGAGGTCAACGGCATCGGCGGCGGCTACCAGGGCCCCGGCGGCAAGACCATCGTGCCCGCCTCCGCACACCTGAAGCTGTCATTCCGCCTGGTGTCGGGGCAGGACCCGTACGAGGTCGAGGCGGCCGTACGGGACTGGGTCGCGGCCCGCGTGCCCGCCGGCATCCGGCACTCCATCGTCTTCGGAGCCCCCACCCGGCCCTGCCTGACCCCGCTGGACCACCCGGCCCTGCAGTCGGTCGTGCGCGCCATGGGCCGCGCCTTCGGGCAGCCGGTCCGCTTCACCCGCGAGGGCGGCTCGGGCCCGGCGGCCGACCTCCAGGACGTCCTGGACGCGCCGGTCCTCTTCCTCGGGATCTCCGTGCCCTCCGACGGCTGGCACTCGCCGAACGAGAAGGTCGAGCTGGACCTCCTCCTCAAGGGCGTGGAGACCGCCGCCTACCTGTGGGGCGACCTCGCCGAGCACTGGAAGCCCACCGCCTGACGATCGCGCCGCCCGCGCGCACCCACCCACCCGCGCGCAGCCGCCCGCACCACTCGCACCACACCAGCCTGCCTTGTCCCACACACCGGGGGAGTTGGAAGTACCTGTGAGCACCCATACCGAGCCCGAGCGCCCGATCTCGCTCTCCGCGCCCAGCGGAATCGACCGCGCCGCGCACCACCGCCTCGACGAGGCATGGCTCGCCGCGGCCTGGAGCCACCCGACGACCCGCGTCTTCGTCGTCTCCGGCGGCCAGGTCCTGATCGACGACACCGCCGACGGCGGCACCGGCATCGTGATGACCCCGGCCTTCGAGGCCCCCGTCACCGAGACCCACCGCTACTTCCTGGGGACCGACGAGGACGGCGTACGGTACTTCGCGCTGCAGAAGGACTCGCTGCCGGGCCGCATGGACCAGTCGGCCCGCCCGGCCGGTCTGCGCGAGGCCGGGCTCCTGCTGTCGCCGCGCGACGCCGGCCTGATGGTGCACGCGGTGGCGCTGGAGAACTGGCAGCGCATGCACCGCTTCTGCTCCCGCTGCGGCGAGCGCACCGTGGTCGCGGCCGCCGGCCACATCCGCCGCTGCCCGGGCTGCGGCGCCGAGCACTACCCGCGCACCGACCCGGCCGTGATCATGCTGGTCACGGACGAGCAGGACCGCGCGCTGCTGGGCCGCCAGGTGCACTGGCCGGAGGGCCGCTTCTCGACGCTGGCCGGGTTCGTCGAGCCCGGCGAGTCCATCGAGCAGTCGGTGGTCCGCGAGGTGTGGGAGGAGGCGGGGGTCAAGGTCGGCACCGTCGAGTACGTGGCCAGCCAGCCCTGGCCGTTCCCGTACAGCCTGATGCTGGGCTTCACCGCCCGGGCCGTCACCTCGGAGATCACGGTCGACGGCGAGGAGATCCAGGAGGCCCGCTGGTTCTCCCGCGAGGACCTGCGCGCCGCCATCGAGTCCGGCGAGGTCCTGCCCCCGTCGGGCATCTCCATCGCGGCCCGCCTCATCGAGCTCTGGTACGGCCAGCCCCTCCCGAAGCCGGCCGCGTCGGTCTGACCCGCCGCCCCCCCCCGCGTCCCGTAACCCGGCCCCGGCGCGGGCGGGGGCACGGGGCCGGACACGCAGAAGGCCCCCGCCGCAGCGGGGGCCGGTCTGTGGCCGAGAACGGACCGGGTCAGACGGCCAGGGCCTGCTTGACCTGGGCGAGGCTCGGGTTCGTCATGACGGACTCGTTGCCGGCGGAGGACTTCACGAGCACGGTGGGGACGGTCTGGTTGCCGCCGTTGGCCTGCTCGACGAACTTCGCGGACTCCGGGTCGAGCTCGATGTTGATCTCGTTGTACGCGATGCCTTCCCGGTCCAGCTGGGTCTTCAGCCGACGGCAGTAGCCGCACCAGGTCGTGCTGTACATCGTGACGGTGCCCGTGTCCTGCATGCTCGCTCCTCTGTGAGGTCTCGGTGGACCGAGGTCTCTCGGCTGGTCCGAGTAGTCGAACGCACGCCGTCGCCCCACCATTCCCGGCCGCCCCGCCCCGGCCGGGCGGTGTGACGGATCCGACTGATCCAACCGGCTGCCGGGGCCGCGAACCGGTGTGATGAACGGCCCCACCTGTGGACGGTCATCCCGTCCGCCTCCCGGGACCTGGCAGCATGGCGGGGTGACATCAGCAACGCACTCCTCAGACTTCCCGGCCGCCACCGGCAGTGGCGCGGCGGACGCCGACGCCGTGCTCCTGGGCCTGGACCCGGAGCAGCGCGAGGTCGCCACGACCCTGCGCGGCCCGGTGTGCGTGCTGGCGGGCGCCGGTACCGGCAAGACCCGCGCGATCACCCACCGCATCGCCTACGGGGTGCGTTCCGGCCAGCTGATGCCCGCCAGCGTGCTGGCCGTCACCTTCACCAACCGCGCCGCCGGAGAGATGCGCGGGCGCCTGCGCAGCCTCGGCGCGGGCGGGGTGCAGGCCCGCACCTTCCACTCCGCGGCGCTGCGCCAGCTCCAGTACTTCTGGCCCCGGGCCGTGGGCGGCGAGGTGCCCCGGCTCCTGGAGCGCAAGATCCAGTTCGTGGCCGAGGCCGGAGCCCGCTGCCGCATCCGCCTCGACCGCGGCGAGCTGCGCGATGTCACCGGCGAGATCGAATGGGCCAAGGTCACCCAGACCGTGCCCGCCGACTATCCGGCCGCCGCCCTCAAGGCGGGCCGCGAGGCCCCCCGGGACCTGGCCGAGACCGCCCAGATCTACGGCGTGTACGAACAGCTCAAGCGCGACCGCGGAATGATCGACTTCGAGGACGTGCTGCTGCTCACCGTCGGCATCCTCCAGGACCGCCACGACATCGCCGAGCAGATCCGCACCCAGTACCAGCACTTCGTGGTGGACGAGTACCAGGACGTCAGCCCGCTCCAGCAGCGCCTGCTGGACCTGTGGCTCGGCGAGCGCGACTCCCTCTGCGTCGTCGGGGACGCCAGCCAGACCATCTACTCCTTCACCGGCGCCACCCCCGACCACCTCCTGAACTTCCGCAACCGCTACCCGCAGGCCACCGTGGTCAAGCTGGTCCGCGACTACCGCTCCACCCCCCAGGTGGTCCACCTCGCCAACGGCCTGCTGGGCCAGGCCAAGGGCCGGGCCGCCGAACACCGCCTGGAGCTGGTCTCCCAGCGCGAGCCCGGCCCCGCCCCCGTGTACGCCGAGTACCCGGACGAGCCCGCCGAGGCCGAGGGCGTCGCCGGCCGGGTCCGGGACCTCATCGCGGCCGGCGTCCCCGCCGGGGAGATCGCCGTCCTCTACCGCATCAACGCCCAGTCCGAGGTGTACGAGCAGGCCCTGGCCGACGCCGGGGTCCCGTACCAGCTGCGCGGGGCCGAGCGGTTCTTCGAGCGGGCCGAGGTGCAGAAGGCCGTCCTCGCCCTGCGCGGGGCCGCCCGCTCGGGCGGCAGCAACGATCCGCTGCTCGAAGACGTCGTGGAGCTGGGCTCCCAGGTCCGGGCCGTGCTCAGCTCCACCGGCTGGACCGCCGAGCCGCCCGCCGGCTCCGGCGCCGTGCGCGACCAGTGGGAATCCCTGGCCGCGCTGGTCCGCCTGGCCGAGGACTTCGCCCGGGCCCGCCCCGGCGCGACCCTGGCCGACCTCGCCGTCGAGCTGGAGGAGCGCAAGGCCGTCCAGCACGCGCCGACCGTCCAGGGCGTCACCCTGGCCTCGCTGCACGCGGCGAAGGGCCTGGAGTGGGACGCCGTCTTCCTGGTCGGCCTCACCGACGGCATGGTGCCGATCACCTACGCCAAGACCGACGAGCAGGTCGAGGAGGAGCGCCGGCTGCTGTACGTCGGCGTCACCCGCGCGCGGGTGCACCTGACGCTCTCCTGGGCGCTCTCCCGGGCTCCGGGCGGGCGGGCCTCCCGTCGCCCCAGCCGCTTCCTGAACGGCCTGCGGCCGGGCTCCGCGGCCCCCGCGAGCCGGACCGGGGCCCCGGCCGAGGGCGGCGCCCGCAAGCGCGGCCGCCGCGGCCCGGCGCTGTGCCGGGTCTGCGGCCGGACCCTGACGGAGGCCGGCGACATCAAACTGATGCGCTGCGAGGACTGTCCGTCCGACATGGACGAAGGGCTCTACGAGCGGCTGCGCGACTGGCGCGCGGCCCAGTCGAAGGCCCAGGGGCTGCCCGCGTACTGCGTCTTCACCGACAAGACCCTCATGGCCATCGCGGAGGCCTCGCCCTCCGAGGCCGGGGAGCTCTCGATGATCTCCGGCGTGGGTGGCCGCAAGCTCGAGCGGTACGGCGCCGATGTCCTGGCCATCTGCGCAGGCCAGGAGCCTGCCGGGGCGGATTCTGACGACGCGTAGAAACTCGTCGGAAAAATAGTTTGCACATGCCCGGCGGATCCCCATAGGTTCTTAGCAACGGAAACGGTGGCTTCTCCGAAGCCCTGGATCCGTGCTGTACTTATCCGAATACGCATGGGACAGGCCCCCGGGCCCCGTCCCCGAGACGCCGAGAGGAGGCGAGACCAGTGGCCAGCTTCAAGACCTTCACCAAAATGACCGATCGCTCGGTCGACGCTTCCTGCCTGCTCGGCTCCGTCTCCAACCTGGGTACCGGTCTGTCCGCGATTTCCGCCGGCAGCCCCGCCCTCCTGGCGACCCTTCGGGTCAGCGAGCGCAACGAGCGACCGACCCAGGCACCGGTGGCAGTACTGGAAGCCCAGGCGCACGCCGCCTATGGCTTCGCGGCCGCAGCCGGTGCCGGATCCCAGACGCAGACGCAGACCAAGAAGCACCAGCACCACCTGATGTGGGCCTTCCGCGGGCTCGAACCCTGGAGTGATCCAGCCTGATCTCATGATCAGGCCGGCGCCTTCAGGGCCGCGGAACCCCACCCGGGATCCGCGGCCCTTCTGTTTGTCCCCGAACGGGGACGGCGGAGCGAAGGGGCCTCGGGACTGGCAAGACCAGGTACCAAGCCGCGACCGGCCGACCGGCCGGAACGACTAGTCGAACAAGACGAGGAAGAAAAACACCGTGCAACTCGAAGCGCACGCCCCGTCCGTACCGCAGAGCCAAACGATCTCCCCGCCCGCAGTCCCGGAGGACTCCACCTTGACCCCCCTCACCGCGCTCACCGCGCTCGACGACGCCATCGAGAACCTCGGCGTCCCGGTTCCCTGCCGCACCTTTGACCCCGAGGTCTTCTTCGCCGAGTCCCCGGCCGACGTCGAGTACGCCAAGTCCCTCTGCGGCACCTGCCCGCTGGTCGAGGCCTGCCTCGCCGGGGCCAAGGAGCGTCGCGAGCCCTGGGGCGTCTGGGGCGGCGAGCTCTTCGTCCAGGGCGTCGTCGTGGCGCGCAAGCGTCCGCGTGGCCGTCCGCGCAAGAACCCGGTTGCAGCGGCATGACCGCCATCGGAACCATCGACCGCCCCCTGACGCACGACCCCCTGAAGCAGGCCCTCATGTCCCCCCACGCCACCACGAGCGAGCAGCCGCACGGCTCCGCCACCGCAGACTTCATCACCGCCGGCGCGATCACCTCGCGTCAGAACAGGACCCGCGAAATGCAACTCATCCCAGAAGCCCTGGCTCGTGCCCATATGGACGACCGCATGCGTGAGGCGGACGCCGAGCGTCACGCCCTGCGCCTGGTCGCCGCCCGGCGCATGCAGCGCAAGGCCGAGCGCGTCTCGCTGCGCGCCCGGCGCGCGCTCGCCATGGCCGTCATGCACTGACGGCCGGTGAGCCCGCGAGCCACCGACTGAACCACCCGGGGGGACCGGTCCGAACGGACCGGTCCCCCCGGTGCGTTGCGGAGCGGCCCGCGCCCCCGCGGGGATATCGTCTGGAGGTGGACCAGCACCCTCCCCAGCCCTCGCCGCCGGGATCCGGGGCCCAGCCCGTCGTCTGCGCGCGATGCGGGGCCCGTTCCCCGGACGGCGCCCCGCCCACCTGGACCTGCTCGGTGGAGAACGGGACCAGACAGTACTTCTGCGTCGACTGCGCGCGCGCCAACCTCCGGGCGATCGAGGGCCGCCTCGACTCCGCCTGGTGGTGACACCGGCCGCCTGCGGCCCCGGCCCGGGACTCAGCCCTCGGGCAGGAACCCCGGAAGCCACGCCTCCAGTTCGTCGCGCAGCCGTACCGTCGCGCCCAGCTGGCACAGCACCCCGATGGTGCTCAGGGTGACCCGGTGGATCAGCAGGTACGAGGGCGGCAGGTTGATCTGCCGCCCCAACTGGTGCGCGGGGGAGCGGGGATCGGCGATCCGCGCCGCCTGGCCGCGCAGCCACGGACGGGTGAAGGTGAACTCCTCGGCCTCGGCGGGCTCGATGATCGGCTTCAGGTAGTCGAGCACCGCGTCCGGGTCGAGCGCGATGGACTCCTTCACGAAGCCCTCGGCCCGCAGATGTCCGTAGACCCCCTCGGCGTCCCCGTCCAGGGTCATCCGCAGCGAGCGGCCTATGGGCTCGGGCCAGCCGCCCGGCAGCCGGTCGACCGTGCCGAAGTCGAGCACGCCCAGCCGCAGCCGGCCGTCCGCCCCCGTGATCAGCCGGAAGTTCCCCGGATGCGGGTCGGCGTGCAGCAGCCCGGTGCGCGCGGGTCCGGAGAAGAGGAACCGGGCCAGCAGCTGACCGGCGCCGTCGCGCTCCTCCGGCGTGCCGTCGGCGACGATCTCCGACAGCGGCACGCCCTCCATCCACTCGGTCACCAGCACCTGGTCGCCCTGGTGGACGACATCCGGGACGACCACGTCCGGGTCGCCGTCGAAGGCGTCCGCGTGGATCCGCTGCGCCTGCGCCTCCAGCTCGTAGTCCAGCTCCTCCGCTACCCGGTCCCGCAGCTCGGTGATCAGGGGCTTCATGTCCATGCCCGGAATCAGCGGACCGAGCAGCCCGGCGAACCGGCTCAGCTGCTTGAGGTCGGACAGCAGCGCCTCCCCGGCCCCCGGGTACTGGACCTTGACCGCCACCTGCCGGCCGTCGTGCCACACCGCTCGGTGGACCTGCCCGATCGAGGCCGCCGCGGCAGGCTTGTCCTCGAACTCCTCGAAGAGCTCGCGCCAGTCCTCGCCGAGCCGCTCCGCCAGCACCTGGTGCACCCGCGCCGCCGGCAGCGGCGGGGCCGCCTCCTGGAGCTTGGTCAGCGCCGCCCGGTAGGGGCCCGCGACCTCCTCGGGCAGCGCCGACTCGAACACCGAAAGGGCCTGCCCGAACTTCATGGCGCCCCCCTTCAGCTCGCCGAGGGTGCGGAACAACTGCTCGGCGGTGCGCTGCTGGAGCTCACGGGCCACGATCTCGGCCGACTTGCCTCCGATGCGCTTGCCCAGGCCCCAGGTCGCGCGCCCCGCGATACCCAGCGGCAGCGCGGCCAGCTTGACGGTACGGGTGACCGCCTTCCGGGGAAGATCAGACATTCGCCCCTCCAGTTCCCAGACGGCTGCGCCGCGAGCGGCGGTTCCGGGACGGCCCCTCGGCCCCCGACGCATCCTGTCATGACCCCCTGCGCGGGCGGACCCGGGCACCCGCCCCCGGTCCGGCCCCGGTCCGGCCGGAGTCCGGCCGTTCACGACCGCACCGCCCCGGCCTCCACGGCGGGGGCCGCAGCCGCGCACGGGCAGTCCGGGTGGGGCCGTAGCGCGGAGTGCTCCCAGTGCAGCCCCGGGAGGGCGGCCTCCCAGCGGGTGGCGGTCGAGGCGGGGAGCTCGCCGTCCAGGAAAGCCAGGGCGTGGGCCGCGGTCAGTCCCGCCACCGCCGTGGACAGCCCCAGATCGCAGGCCCCCGTGGCCCGGCGGCGGTGCGCCGAACGCCACTGCACCAGCATCCGGGGCCAGGCCGGATCCCGGTCGACGCGGTCGCGCTCCATGCACCCGGCGCAGGCCGTGGCCCCCGGCAACACCAGCGGCCCCACCAGCCCCGTCCCCTCCAGCACCCCCGCGTACAGGTGCGGGGTGCCCGCGCCCACCCAGTCGGCCGCCACCGCGGGATCGGGCGCCCACGCCTGGAGCCCGTCCCGGGGCGCGACCACCACCAGCGCGGGCGCCGGCCCCGGCCCCTCGGGGTCCCCCGTACGCGGCGCCCGGCCCGGAGCCGACTCCCGTACGAGGGCGGCCGCCGCCTCCGCCCGCAGCCGGCCCACGCTCGCGGGACCCAGCCCGCCCGGAGCCACATCGGCCGCCGTCACCCGGCCCCCGTCGAGCACCTCGACCCGCCCCACCCCGGCCCCCGCCAGGACGGCCGCGACCACCGCCCCGACCCGGCCGCTCCCGCGCACCTGGACCCGTATCGCACGCCGCGCCGCCAGCCCCCGCAAGTCACCCCCCGGCTCCCGGTGCACCAGGGAGAGCGAACCCAGATCGGGCCCGAGCCGCTCCAGCGCCTCCGGGCGGCGGCGCACCGCCTGGGCGCGGGGCCCTCCCGCGGTGAGGTCGTCGAGCAGCCCGGCCCCCGCCAGGCGCCGCACCAGCTCGTCCAGCCGGCCCTCCGCGAGCCCCGCCGCCCGGGCCTCGGCCCGTAACAGCTCCATCCCGCGCGTCCCGTCGATCCGGTCGATGAGCCAGCCGGTGGCCGTGTCCACCGGCCCGAGCACCACCGCGTGGGCCGGCGTCACACCGAACTGGACCGTCTGCAGATCCCGCCAGGCCCGTGCCAGCGCGGGCTTCACCTTCGGATACACGACATCCCCCCAGAGACCGATTCCGCTGCCTTCCCCTGTCCCGCACCACCTTGCCCGGCCGCCGCGCACCGTGCGCCGGGTTGTCCACAGGCAGGCACATAAGGCATATGAGATGGGGAAAGGGGGCGTTCGCGGAATCCCCGCCGAATCGATCATGTTCGAACCGCGGACGCGCGGGACTTCCGCCACGGCGACCGGGTACCTTCGAGGCGTGTCCGCCGACCCACCCCAGCGCGCCGTCGAAGTCCGCCGGAGCGCGCGCCGCCGCAGGACCGTCTCCGCCTACCGCGAGGGTGACCGGACGGTCGTGCTGATCCCTGCCCGGATGTCCGAGGCGGAGGAACGCCGCTGGGTGGGCGTCATGCTGGACAAGCTCGCCGCCCAGGAGAGCAAGCGCACCCTCGGCGACACGGAACTCACCGAGCGCGCCGAACGTCTTTCGGAGCAGTACTTCGACGGCCGCGCCCGCCCGGCGTCGGTCCGCTGGGTCACCAACCAGAACACCCGCTGGGGCTCCTGCACCCCGGCCGAGGGCAGCATCCGGCTCTCCCACCGCCTCCAGGGCATGCCGGAGTACGTCGTGGACTACGTGCTGCTCCACGAGCTGGCGCACCTGCTGGTGCCCGGCCACGGCCCCCGGTTCTGGGAGCTGCTGGAGGCCTACCCGAAGACCGAGCGGGCCCGCGGCTTCCTGGAGGGAATCGTCGCGGCGGAGCGCCTCCCGGGGCCCGCGGAGGACCGGGAGGAGTGATCCGGACGCTGACCTTCCGTCACGGAAGGCGATTGTGTACCGGGTCGGTACCGACTTGGCCGGATGTCGGCGGGAGCCGTTAGCCTGAGCGGCACGCATGCCGGCGAGGCATCGCCGCGAGGCGGTCCGGCGGCACGGATTCACAGTCGGGATGGGGGACGGTCGGACGTATGGCCAGGGAATTCCAACGCGGCCACAAGGCCAAGATCAGTGATCTGACGGCGGGTACCGATCTGTACGTGGGCGTCCAGATCACCGGGCCCGGGCTCGCGTTCGACATCAGCTGCTTCGGCCTCGACGCCGACGAACGGCTCTCGGACGACCGTTACTTCGTCTTCTACAACCAGCCGAAGTCGCCGGAGGAGTCCATCCAGCAGCTCGGCGCGCAGGCCGGGGACACGGAATCCTTCCGGGTGACGCTCGACCGGGTGCCCGCGGCGATCCACCGGCTGTCGTTCACCGCGACCCTCGACGGCCCCGGCCAGATGTCGCAGATCGGCCCCGGCTACATCCGGGTCGTGGCGGGCGGCGAGGAAGTCGTCCGGTACTCCTTCACCGGCTCCGAGTTCAGCACCGAGCGCGCCCTGATGATCGGCGACTTCTACCTGAAGGACGTGTGGCGCTTCGCCGCCGTCGGCCAGGGCTTCGACGGCGGTCTCGACGCGCTGCTGCGGAACTTCGGCGGCGAGGTCGCCGAGGAAGAGGAGCAGCCGCAGCAGCAGGTGCCGGCCCAGGCCCCGCCGCAGGCGGCCGCGCCCGGCTTCGCCCCGCCCCCGCAGCAGGCCGCCCCGGCGCCGTCCTTCGCAGCCCCGGCCCAGCCGCACCACCAGCCCCAGCCGCCGCAGCCCCAGCACCACCAGCCGCACCAGCCCGCGCCCTACGCGGCGCCGCCGCAGCCCCCGGCCCCCGCGCCGGTGCACTCGGCGCCGACGATGATCGCCCCGCTGGTGCCGCCCGCCCCCGCGGCCCCGTACGGCCACCCGCCCCACCCGCCGCAGCAGCCCGGCCCGCCCTCGTACGGCGGCCAGCAGCAGCCGCACTCCTCGTACGGCGGCCAGGTCCCGCCCCCGGCCCCCGCCCCGCCCTACGGCCAGGCCCCGCAGGCCCCGTACGGCCAGGCCCCCCAGGCCCCCTACGGCCAGGTCCCGGCCCAGCCGTACGGGCAGCAGCCCGGCCAGCCGTACGGGCAGCAGCCCCCGCCCGCCTACGGCCACGCCCCGCAGGCCGCCGCCGGGGCCGGTCTCGCCGCCGCCCTCCAGCCGTACAAGGAAGCCCCCACGGGCGCCCGCTGGACCCCGCAGAACCAGCAGCTCATGCGCGTCGACCTGTCGATGGGCGGCCAGGCCGTCCTCGCCCGCCAGGGCAGCATGGTCCTCTACCAGGGCAAGGTCGACTTCAGTTACAAGGGAGCGGGCTTCGCCGGCCGCATCGTCGGCAACGCCACCGGCCAGGAGATGCAGCTGATGCGCTGCACCGGCCGCGGCCAGGTCTTCCTCGCCGAGAACGGCGCCCACCTGCACGCCATCGAGCTCCAGGGCGACGGCATCTGCGTCTCCGCCGAGTCCGTCCTCGCCTTCGACGAGTCCCTCCAGCACGAGGTCCGCCGCATCGAGGGCCACGGCATCCCCGGCGGCGCCCTGTTCACGATGCTCTTCCAGGGCTCCGGCACCGTGATCGTCAAGACGCACGGCGTCCCGGTCGTCCTGCCCGTCACCCCGACCACCTTCGCGGACAGCAACGCCATCGTCGCGTGGTCGGCCGCCTCCCAGGTGATCATCTCCAGCCAGGTGCGCCTGCGCCGCAACGCCTACCCCGGCCACAGCGGCGAGACCGTGAACCTCCAGTTCCGCGGCGCCCCCGGCAACTTCATCGTCGTCCAGCCGTACGAGGTCTGAGGGAGCCCCACATGAACGCCATGAACGCAATGAACCAGCAGCTCGCGGGCTACGCCCCCACCCCCGTCACGGCCCGCATGGAGAACCACGGCCGCGCCATGCTCAAGGTCGCCATGCAGAGCGGCCAGGACCTCTTCGCCCGCACCGGCTCGATGGTCGCCTACGAGGGCTTCGTCCAGTACGAGCCCAACCCGCCCGCCGTGCGCCAGATGGCCTCGCAGTGGCTGACCGGCGAGGGCGCCCCGCTGATGAAGGCCACCGGCGACGGCCTGCTCTACCTCGCCGACTACGGCGCCGACGTCGTCTGCATCAACCTCGACAACGACGCCCTCTCCGTCAACGGCACCAACCTCCTCGCCTTCGACGCCCACCTCCAGTGGGGCGTCGAGCGGGTCAAGGGCATGGCGAAGTTCGCCGGCCAGGGCCTCTTCAACGTCCAGGTCTCCGGCACCGGATGGGTCGCCATCACCTCCCGCGGCACCCCGATCGTGGTCGACTGCGGCCGCGGCGAGGACGAGACGTACGTCGACCCGGACGCGCTCGTCGCCTGGTCCCCGAAGCTCAAGGTCAAGGGGAAGCGCAGCTTCAAGGCCTCGTCGATGATCGGCCGGGGCAGCGGGGAGGCCTACCAGATGGCCTTCTCCGGCCAGGGCATCGTCGTCGTACAGCCCAGCGAGGACAGCACCGACCGGCTCCGGACCCGGGGCTGAGGGGGAGCGGACAACATGCAGAGCGCACTTTTCGGCTACGCGGAAGCGCAGTCCCAGGACCGGTACACCGTCCAGAACCCCCAGCTCCTGAGGGTCTCGCTGACCGGCTCCGACGACGTCCTCGCCCGCAAGGGCGCCATGGTCGCCTACCAGGGCATCATCGACTTCGACGGCGAGTACCAGAGCACGACCCAGCGCACCTCGCGCGCCCGCACCGGCGAGGGCCTCGACCTGATGCGCTGCTCCGGGCAGGGCACGGTCTACCTGGCCAACCTCGCCCAGTACGTGCACGTCGTGGACGTGGACCAGGACGGCCTCACCGTCGACAGCGGCTACGTGCTGGCCCTGGACTCCACCCTGCACACCGAGGCCATCGCCGTGGACAGCCAGTACGGGATCTCCGGCTCGGGCAAGTACCAGCTCAACATCAGCGGACGCGGCAAGGTCGCCCTCATGACCTCCGGACAGCCGCTGATGATGCAGGTCACGCCGGACAAGTACGTCAACGCCGACGCCGACGCCATCGTCGCCTGGTCCACCTCGCTGCGCGTGCAGATGCAGGCCCAGACGCACTCCACGGGCGTCTGGCGGCGCCGTGGCAACACCGGCGAGGGCTGGGAGCTCAGCTTCCTCGGCACCGGCTTCGCGCTGGTCCAGCCCAGCGAGGCGCTGCCGCCGCAGAACGCCGTGCTCGGGCAGGGCATGGCCGCGCAGTACGGCATGGGCCAGCACGGCGCCCACGCCCAGAACCAGAACAACGCCTGGAACTGACCGGCACCGGTCCGGCCGCGCACACGGCGCCGGACCGTGCGCGCACGCGCCGAGAGGGGCGGCCCCGCACGGGGCCGCCCCTCTCGCCATGCGCCCGCGATCAGCCGCCGAGGCGGGCCCGGGTGGCCTCCAGCAGCCGCACGACCGAGGTGTCGGCCACCGCCGCCACCTCCTCGTACGCGAACCAGCGCAGGTCCAGCGACTCCTCGCTGATCTCCGCCACCGCACCGGCCGGAGCCAGCGCGGCGTACTGCACGTCCAGGTGCCAGTTGCACGGCGCCGGGATCGGATGCCGGTCCAGCCGCACCGGGCCGCCCGCGAGCAGCGTCAGCCCGGAGGCGATCCCGGACTCCTCGACGGCCTCGCGCAGCGCCGCGTCGGCGAGGGTGGCGTCACCGGGCTCGCAGTGACCGCCCATCTGGAGCCAGACGCCCAGCTTCCGGTGCAGGGTCAGCAGGACGCGCCCGCCCTCCGGGTCGACGACCAGGGCGCTGCCGGTGATGTGCCCCGCCGTGCAGGGCTTGTAGAGCCCGTCCGGGTGGGCGGCGAGGTGCTCCAGGTACAGGTCGCGGAGCTCGGGCTGGTCCTCGTACCGCTTCAGGACCAGGACCGCGTCTTCGTGCAGGCTCACTTCTCGTCTTCGCCGTTCTCTTCGCCGCTCTTGCCTTCGCCCTTGCCGCCGGGCTCCCCGCTGGTCTTTCCGCCGGGCTCCCCGCCGGTCTTGCCGCCGGTCTCGCCGGCGGCTCCGTCGCGCTTGCGCGCGGCCTCTCCGAGCATCTTGTCGATCTCGGAGAAGTCCAGCTGCTCGCGGTGCACGAACCCGTCCGGGTCGTCCAGGTCGGAGGCCGTCGGCAGCATGTCCGGGTGCTCCCACAGCCCGTCCCGGCCGTCCACACCGCGCGCGTCGGTGAGCGAGGCCCACAGCCGCGAGGCGTCGCGCAGCCGCCGGGGCCGCAGCTCCAGCCCGATCAGCGTCGCGAAGGTCTGCTCCGCCGGGCCGCCCGAGGCACGGCGCCGGCGCATCGTCTCGCGCATGGCGTCGGCCGAGGTCAGACGCGGCTTGGCCGCCTCGTGCACGACCGCGTCCACCCAGCCCTCGACCAGCGCGAGCGCCGTCTCCAGGCGGGCCAGGGCGGCCTTCTGCTCCGGGGTGTCCTGCGGCTGGAACATGCCGCCCTGGAGCGCCTCCTGGAGCTGCTCCGGGTTCGTCGGGTCGAGCTGGCCGACCACGTCCTCCAGCTTCGAGGTGTCGACCTTGATGCCGCGGGCGTAACCCTCGACCGCACCGAACAGGTGCGAGCGCAGCCACGGCACGTGGGCGAAGAGCCGGGCGTGGGCCGCCTCGCGCAGCGCCAGGTACAGCCGTACCTCGTCCGAGGGGACGCCGAGGTCCTTGCCGAAGGCCTCGATGTTCAGCGGCAGCAGCGCCGCCCGCCCGGCCGGGCCCAGCGGCAGCCCGATGTCGGTGGAGCCGACGACCTCGCCCGCGAGGGTGCCCACGGCCTGGCCGATCTGCTGGCCGAACATGGCCCCGCCCATGGAACGCATCATGCCGAGCAGCGGGCCCGCCATGGCCTGCATCTCCTCGGGCAGGACGCCGCCCATGGCCGCGCCGACGCGCTCGGCGACCGGGTCGACGAGCTCCTTCCACACCGGCAGGGTCGCCTCGACCCACTCCGCCCGGCTCCACGCCACGGCGGCGTTGGCACCCGACGGAAGGGAGGTCACCCCGTCCAGCCACAGGTCGGCGAGGCGCACCGCCTCCTCGACCGCCGACTTCTCGGCGACGCCGACGCTCCGGTCCTTCACGCCGTCCGCCGTGCCCTGCGCGACGGTCTGGCGGGCGATGTCCTTGGCCATGTCCCAGTTGACCGGACCGCCCTCGTAGCTCAGCATCTGGCCGAGCTGCTGGAAGGCGGCACCCAGGTCGTTCGGGTTCATCGCACCGAACATCGCGGCGAACGGATTGTCCGCACCGCCCGGCAGGCCGCCCGGGCCGAACCCGAACGGATTCGCGGGACCGCCCTGCCCGCCCTTCTTGCCCTCGTCGCCGTTCTCCGGCTCCTCCGGCGGAAGGCCGAATCCGAATGGGGTGTCGCTCACGGGTTTCCTCGGCTCGTAGGGCCGCCGGCGGGAGCCGACGGGCAATGGTCCGACAACACCACCCAGCGTAGACACCCCTCCCGCTTCCGGGCTCGGTGCTCCGCCGACTCCTGGGCTGCGGCAGGATGGACATCACCTGGTGGGTACGCGTCACGGCGCGCCCCCACTGAAGACAACCGCTGGAGACGCCCGGTGAGTTCCCCAGATCCGCAGGCTCGCGCGCCGCACGACGCCGAAAACCGCCCTGAGCACGGTGACAGCGCCCCCGGCGTTCGCCAGCCGCGAAACCAGCCCGAACCCCGACGGCACAGCCCCGTGATCGCGGTGACGGGAGCCGCGTCCGGGGTCGGCGCGGCCCTGGTGAGCCGCCTCGTCGCATCGGACGAGGTCAAGCAGGTCGTCGCCATCGACGAACGGCGCGGGGACTGCGCGGCCGCGCAGTGGCACGTCCTGGACGTGCGCGACCCCGCGATCGCCGAGAAGCTGCGCGGCGCGGACGTCGTCGTGCACCTCGCGCTCGACCTCGACCTGGAGACCGACCCGGCGGCCCGTACGGCGTACAACGTGCGCGGGACCCAGACCGTCCTGACCGCCGCCGCGGCCGCCGGGGTGCACCGGGTCGTGCTCTGCACGTCCGCGATGGTCTACGGGGCCCTCCCGGACAACGACATCCCGCTCTCGGAGGACTCCGAGCTGCGCGCCACCGCCGAGGCGACCGGCGTCGGCGACCTCCTGGAGATCGAGCGCCTGGGCCGCCGGGCGCCCCGGGCGCACCCCGGGCTGAACGTGACGGTGGTCCGTCCGGCGGTCCTGGTCGGCGGCACCGACACCGCCCTGACCCGGTACTTCGAGTCCCCGCGCCTGCTCGTCGTCGCGGGCTCCCGGCCCACCTGGCAGTTCTGCCACGTCGAGGACCTGGTCAGCGCCCTGGAGTACGCGGCGCTGGAGAAGGCCGAGGGCGAGCTGGCGGTCGGCTGCGAGGGCTGGCTGGAGCAGGAGGAGGTCGAGGAGCTGAGCGGCATCCGCCGCATGGAGCTGCCCTCGGCGGTCGCCCTGGGCGCGGCGGCCCGGCTGCACCGGATCGGCCTGACGCCGTCCCCGGCCGGGGACCTCGCGTACACGATGCATCCGTGGGTGGTCAGCGTCAGCGGGCTGCACGCGGCCGGCTGGCGGCCCCGCTGGACCAACGAGGAGGTGCTGGCGGAGCTGCTCCAGGAGGTGGCGGGCCGGCACACCGTGGTGGGCCGCAGGCTGGGCCGCAAGGACGCCGCCACGGCCGCGGGCGCCGCGGGCGCGACGGTGGCCCTGCTGGGCGCCGCCGCTGCGGTCCGCCGGGCCCGCAAGCGCCGGGGCCTGTGACCGGGCCGGGGCGCGGGGGCGGCCCCGCGCGCCCCGTCGGCCCGGCGCGCCCCGCCGCCCCCGCGCGCCCCGCCGGCCCCGCCGGTTGCGGGCGGCCCGGGTCCCGGGCCGCGGGGCTCCTGTAGGAGGCTCCCAAGCCGGTGCGCCCGCCCCGGGCGAAACGGCTATTCCGCCACCCCGGCCCCTAGGGCACGATGGAAGACATGGCACCGCACTTCGACCACCCCGGCGAGCAGGCCGCTCAGGACCCGATCCGCCTGCTCGACATCCGTGACTCCCCGCTCTCGATCGACGAGGTCTTCCGGGCCGTCGGCGACGACGCGACCGGAGGCACGACCCTGTTCGTCGGCACGGTGCGCGACCACGACGGCGGCGCCGACGTCGACTCGCTCGGCTACTCCTGCCACCCGACGGCGCAGGCCGAGATGCGGCGCGTCGCCGAGCGCGTCGTCGCGAAGTACCCGGTCCGCGCCCTGGCGGCGGTCCACCGCATCGGCGATCTGGCCGTCGGCGACCTGGCTGTGGTCGTCGCCGTCTCCTGCCCGCACCGCGGCGAGGCCTTCGAGGCCTGCCGGATGCTGATCGACGACCTCAAGCACGAGGTCCCGATCTGGAAGCACCAGACCTTCGCGGACGGCACGGAGGAGTGGGTCGGCGCCTGCTGAGGCGGCGCTGCGGCGGCGCCGCCGAACGGGCGAGGGGGCCGTCCCGGTGCCCCGGGCGTGGGACTCGACCCGGGTGGCGGTACCCTCACACCCGTTCGGCCGCGCAACACGCCCTCGATTTGCGTAACCCCTTCCCGGGCACGAGCGTTGAAGCCACCAACGACACGTACTTTCGGGGCAGGGAGGCACGTCCATGGCGTCACTGGCGTGGTTGCTGATTCCGCTGTTCGCCGCCATCGGAGCGGCGATATGGGGCAGCTGGGCGGCGCGCGACCGCACTCAAGGCGACATATCGGAACTCGCCGGTTACGCGAGGTTCCGCGAGGTCATGGACAAGGCCGACCGAGCCCATCGGGCCCGGACGAAAGAGAAGGCGCACTCCGGTTCCGACGCCGTCTGACGCGTCCCGTGAGCCCCTTCCCACCCGGCGTCCGGCCCGCGAGAGAGTTCCGCCGAGCCGTTCCGAGCCGCTCCGCAGAGCGCACGAGCTGAGAATCCCCTGAGAGTTCCGCCCGCGGACCCCGGACGGACCGGCCCCACGGGCCGCCCCCCGAGGCCGTCCCGTACTGTCGGTCCATGCCACGCCGCACCGCGACGATGCTCGCCTCCTTCCTCGTGCTGTTCGCGCTTCTCTGCGCAGGGGTGTTCATCAAGGTCCCGTACTCCGAGATGAGCCCCGGCCCGACCGTGAACACCCTCGGGGACTCCCGCGGCGAGCCGGTCCTGAACATCTCGGGCCACAAGACGTACCCGACCAGCGGTCACCTCAACATGACCACGGTCCGCGTCACCGGCGCCGACTACGACATGAACCTGCTCGAGGCCGTGTACGGCTGGCTGGCCGACGACAACATCGTCGTACCGCACGAGAACCTCTACCCGAACGGCAAGACGGACAAGGAGTCGACGCAGGAGAACGCCGAGGAGTTCAGCCAGTCGCAGGAGAGCGCCAAGGTGGCCGCCCTCAAGCAGCTCGGCATCCCGGTGTCCGCCCGCGTCATCGTCTCCACCGTGGTCAAGGGCAGCCCCTCCGAGGGCCGGCTGCACGCCGGGGACGTGATCAGGGAAGTCGACGGCGCGCCGGTCACCGCCCCCGGCGACGTGGCCAAGCTGGTGACCAAGCACAAGCCCGGCGAGCCGGTGGAGTTCACCATCGTCCCGGCCGCCGAGGCGGCCGAGGCCGAGAAGGCGGGCCGCGAGCCGACGGCCACCGGCAAGGTCACCGTCACCGCGGGCAAGGCGCCGGAGGACGGCCACGCCATCGTCGGCATCCGCGCCGGGACCGACCACACCTTCCCGTTCCCCATCGACATCAAGCTCGCCGACGTCGGCGGGCCCAGCGCCGGGCTGATGTTCGCCCTCGGCATCGTCGACAAGCTCAACCCGGAGAGCCTCACCGGCGGGAAGTTCATCGCGGGCACCGGCACCATCGACGACGCGGGCAAGGTCGGCCCCATCGGCGGCATCCAGATGAAGACCATCGGCGCCCGCCAGGCCGGAGCCGAGTACTTCCTCACCCCGGCCGACAACTGCGCCGCGGCCGCCGCGCACGTGCCCGACGGCCTGACCCTGGTCAAGGTGGACACCATCGACGACGCCACGAAGGCGCTGCAGAAGATCGGCAAGGGCGACACGGCGGGGCTGCCGCGGTGCACGAAGTCCTGACCGGGGCCGTGGCCGGGGCCGTGGGCGCGGCCGTCCCCACCGCCCCCGCCGGCGGGCGCGGCTAGTCCAGGAAGGTCGCGGACAGGGCCTCGGCCAGGCCCGGCACCAGGGTCGCCCCGGTCAGCACCTCGCTGGAGGAGTCCTTCTCCCGCAGCCGCACCGCGGACTCGCGCGAGCCGTCGCGCAGCACGCCCACGGTCAGCCGCACCTCCTGCCGGTCGGGGTGCGCGGCGACCCACTTGGCCAGCTGCTTGTCGCTGAGCCCCTCCGGTACGGAGGCCTCCGCGGACGGCGGGAGCATCAGCCGCTCGACGGTCAGGGCGCAGCCGAGGATCGCGTCGGGCCACGCGATGGTTCCCAGGAACTTGTCCAGCGGCATCCCGGCCGGCACCTGGTCCTGCTCGATCGGCGTCAGCTGGTTCTTGCCGGTGTCGTCCTGGTCGGTTCCGAGCTGGTTCGCGAGCCCGGGCTCCGACCTGCGCAGCCGGGCCGTGTCGACCAGGGCGAAGAGCCGGGCGGGCTTGTCCCAGCCGAGGGTGGAGGCGTACTCGTCGATCTCGAGGACGGCGCGGGTGAGCGGACTGGCCGCCATCGGGGTGCCGGGGGAGGGCGAAAGGTTGGACATGGGCAACATCCTGCCTCCTTTCTCCCCGATACCGGGAACTGACTAAAGCCTCAGTAAGTTGCATGGGTGGGCCCTACGATCGGGGGCCCAGCTTTGGAAACTTTTCAGTACGCCAGAGACCGACCAGACCACAGCGACTTTCGAGGTGCGCACCTTGGCTTTCCAGATGCCGGACCGCGGCGGAGGCCCTTCCGGGCCACGGATGAGAGTCGGCCGCCCGTCCCGGCGTGCCCGGACTCTTCTGATGACCCTCGGAGTCCTGGCCGTCCTGGCCATGGCGTTCACCATGTTCGCCGGCTTCTGGACGGACTGGCTCTGGTTCCGTTCCGTCAAGTACTCCACCGTCTTCACCACCACCCTGTGGACCAAGATCGGGCTGTTCGCCGTCTTCGGCCTGCTGATGGCCGGTGCCGTCGGGTTCAACATCTGGCTGGCGCACCTGCTGCGGCCGCCGCTCAGCGCGATGTCGATGGAGCAGCAGAGCCTCGACCGCTACCGGATGAGCGTCGCCGCGTACAAGAAGTGGCTGCTCCTCGCCATCTCCGCGGTCGTCGGGCTGATCGCGGGCGCCTCCGCCGCCGGCCAGTGGAAGACCTGGCTGATGTACGTGAACGGCGTGCCGTTCGGGCGCAAGGACCCCCAGTTCGGTCTGGACGTGTCCTTCTACACCTTCGACCTGCCCTGGTACCGCTTCCTGCTCGGCTTCGGCTTCGCCGCCGTCGTGCTCTCGGTGATCGCCGCCGTCGTCGTGCACTACCTGTACGGCGGACTGCGCGTGACCAGCCCGGGAGCCCGGGCCACCGCGGCGGCCACCGGGCACCTGTCGGTGCTGCTCGGCCTCTTCGTCACCTTCAAGGCGATCGCGTACTGGCTCGACCGGTACGGCCTCGCCGTGAAGTCCAGTGACTTCAAGGCCGCCGACAACTGGACCGGTCTGCGCTACGTCGACGCCAACGCCTACCTGCCCGCGAAGACGATCCTCGTCGCCATCGCGGCGATCTGCGCGGTGCTGTTCTTCGCCACGCTGTGGCGCCGCACCTGGCAGCTGCCGGTCATCGGCTTCGGCCTGATGGTCCTGTCGGCGATCCTCATCGGCGGGCTCTACCCGGCGATCGTGCAGAAGTTCCAGGTCCAGCCGAACGAGCAGGCCAAGGAATCCCCGTACGTCGAGAAGAACATCAAGGCCACCCGCGACGCCTACGGGATCGCCGGCTCCGACGTCAAGGACTACCCGGGCGTGCCCAACGCGGGCACGAACAAGGACCAGCTGCGCAAGACGGCGGACACCACCGCCAGCGTCCGCCTCCTCGACCCGAACATCGTCTCGCCGGCCTTCCAGCAGCTCCAGCAGGTGAAGGGCTACTACGCCTTCCCGTCCACGCTCGCCGTGGACCGCTACAGCGGCCAGGACACGGTCATCGGGCTCCGCGAGCTGAACATCGGCGGCATCCCGAAGAACAACTGGATCAACGACCACTTCCGTTACACGCACGGCTTCGGCGTGGTCGCCGCCAAGGGCAACACGGCCACGGACAAGGGCGCCCCGGACTTCACCCAGTACGACCTGCCCTCGAAGGGCATGTTCGGCACGGACTTCGAGCAGCGCGTCTACTACGGCGAGCAGACGAAGCAGTACTCGATCGTCGGCGGTCCGCAGAAGGAGCTCGACTACTCGGACGACAAGGGCGAGAAGGAGACCAGCTACAAGGGCGGCTCCGGAGTCAATCTGGACAACCCGGTCAACCGGGCCGCGTACGCGCTCGCCTTCAGCGAGCCGCAGATCCTGTACTCGGGCGCCATCGGCGAGGGCTCGCGGATCCTCTACAACCGCACCCCCAAGGAGCGCGTCGAGGCCGTCGCGCCCTGGCTGACCATCGACGGGGCCCCGTACCCGGCGGTCGTGGACGGCCGGATCAAGTGGATCGTCGACGCCTACACGACGACGAACGGCTACCCGTACGCCTCCCGCACCACCTTGGGCGACAGCACCGCGGACTCGCTCACCAACAGCCAGCGCGCGGTGGTGGCCCAGGAGAACCAGGTCAACTACATCCGCAACTCGGTGAAGGCCACCGTCGACGCGTACGACGGCACGGTCAGCCTGTACCAGTGGGACACCGAGGACCCGGTCCTGAAGACCTGGATGAAGGCGTTCCCCGGCACGGTGAAGCCCAAGAGCGCGATCGACAAGTCGCTCATGGACCACCTGCGCTACCCGCAGGACCTCTTCAAGGTCCAGCGCGAGCTGCTCACCCGGTACCACGTCACCGACCCGCAGACCTTCCTCAGCGGCAGCGAGGCCTGGCAGGTCCCGGACGACCCGACGACCAAGGCCGGCACGGCGGTTCCGCCGTACTACCTGTCGATGAAGATGCCGGACCAGAAGCAGAAGGACCAGGTCTTCTCCCTGACCACCACCTTCACGCCGAACGGCCGGGACAATCTGAGCGCCTTCATGGCGGTCAACGCCGACCCGGGGACCGCGGACTACGGGAAGATCAGACTCCTGAAGCTGCCGACCAGCAGCCCGGTGGACGGTCCCAAGCAGGTCCAGAGCAAGTTCAACTCCGAAACGAAGATCGCCGAGTCGATCCGCCTGCTGCGCGGCGGCGACTCCGAGGTCGAGTACGGGAACCTGCTCACGGTCCCGCTGGACGGCGGGATGCTGTACGTCGAGCCGGTGTACGTCCGCAGCTCCGGGCTGAAGTACCCGCTGCTGCGCAAGGTGCTCGTGACCTACGGCGGCCAGACGGCCTTCGAGGACACCCTGGAGAAGGCGCTGAACGTGGTCTTCGGGGCCGAGGCCCCGACCACGCCCACCACGCCGACGCCCCCGACGACGACCCCGCCGGGCGAGGGCACCACCACTCCGCCCACCAGCCAGGACCCGACGGTCAAGGCGGCCCTGGACGACGCCCAGAAGGCGGTCGAGGCCGCCGAGAAGGCCAGGCAGTCCGGCGACTGGACGGCCTTCGGCAAGGCGCAGGACGACATCAAGGCGGCGCTGAAGCGGGCACTCGACGCCGAGGCGAAGCCGACGTCGCCCAAGCCGGGAGGCTAGGGAAAACGTGGTCATGGCTCCCTCCCGCGTCGTGATACTGTGGTTTCACCGACGCGGGGTGGAGCAGCTCGGTAGCTCGCTGGGCTCATAACCCAGAGGTCGCAGGTTCAAATCCTGTCCCCGCTACTGAAGACGAAGGCCCGGATCCAATGGGATCCGGGCCTTCGTCATGTCCGGATGAGGAACCTGGGCGACACGAGGTCACTGGGGCGGGTGAGTTGGGGTATGAGCGTGTTTGACTTGTCTCTCTGTGGGCATGTCGACAAAACGCTGTAGTGACCTCACTGGCTGCGACATACCAGGTGTACGCGGGTAGCAGGTGATGCGACGATGGGATTTATGGGGGACAGGTCAACTCTGCTGGAGACAGGGCGGTTTGTGAGGGCGGAGGCCGAATCGGGTACGGAGTCCGCTGAGGCGGCTCAGGCTGTCAACGCGCAGACCGCACTGACCGATGCGGTGTTCTCGGAAGAAGCCTTCGGAGAGGCGGAGGGGGCCACCGACGCCGAGCTGGAGGCACGCCACCGGGTGGCCGCCGACAAGGGCGACGCCGGGGCCATGAGCGTGCTCGGCGCGCTCCTGCTGCGCCGCGGAGACCTGACCGGGGCCGAGCCCTACCTGCGCGGAGCCACCGCGGCCGGGGACCGCGCCGCCGCGAACAACCTCGGCGTCCTGCTGCACCAGCGCGGCTACCCCGACGAGGCCGCCGGGTGGTGGCGGGTCGCCGCCGTCGCCGGGTCCGCCCCGGCCGCGCACGCCCTGGGCCGCCACTACCGCGAGCGCGGCGACGAGCCCGCCGCCGAGTACTGGCTGCGCCAGGCGGCGGAGTCCGGCCATGCCCTCGGTGCGTTCGGACTGGCCGACCTGCTGGAGCACCGGGGGGACAAGGGCGTCGAGCGCTGGTTCCGGGCCGCCGCCGAGCAGGGGCACCGCGAGGCGGCGTACCGCCTGGCGCGGCACCTGCGCAAGGGTGATCCCGCCGAGGCCGAGCAGTGGTACCGGCAGGCCGCCGCGCGCGGGCACCGGCGCGCCGGGCTGCACCTGGGCGCCCTGCTGGAGGCGCGCGGCGAGCTCAAGGAGGCCGGGCGCTGGTACCTCAGCTCGGCGAAGCAGGGCGAGGCCCGGGCCGCCTGCGCCCTGGGCTTCCTGCTGCGCGACGCCGGGGACGAGGAGAGCGCGGCCTCCTGGTGGCTGCGCGCCGCCCAGGACGGCGACGGCAACGCGGCGAACGCCCTGGGCGCGCTGCACGCCGCCCGGGGCGAGACCCAGACGGCCGAGAAGTGGTACCGGGCCGCGATGGACGCCGGCGACCAGAACGGGGCGTACAACCTCGCGCTGCTGTGCGCCGCGCAGGAGCGGACCGCCCAGGCCGAGCAGTGGTACCGCCGGGCGGCTTACGCGGGTCACCGCGAAGCCGCCAACGCCCTCGCGATCCTGCTCCTCCAGGGCGGGGACGCGGCCGGCGCCGAGCCGTGGTTCTCCAAGGCGGCCGAGGCCGGCAGCGTGGACGCCGCCTTCAACCTCGGGATCCTCTTCGCCAGCCGGGACGAGGACCGCACCGCGCTCAAGTGGTACGAGCGCGCCGCCGCGGCCGGGCACACCGACGCGGCGCTCCAGGTCGGCATCGCCCTGGTCCGCGACGGCGCCGAGCGGGCCGCCGAGCGGCACCTGCGCTGCGCGGCGGGCGGCGGCAGCGCCGAGGCGGCGTTCCGGCTGGCCTCGCTGCTGGAGTCGCTGGCCCCGCCGCCGGAGCCGGTGGCGCTGGGCGAGCCGCTCGGCGGGGTCGCGCGCACCGAGAGCGAGGAGTGGTACGAGCGTGCCGCCGAGCAGGGCCACCGGCGGGCGCAGGTCCGGGTCGGGATGCTGGCCGCCGCCCGGGGCGACCTGGCGGTCGCCGCGCGGTGGTACCGGGAGGCGGCCGAGGCCGGCTCCCGCAACGGCGCCTTCAACCTCGGGCTGCTGCTGGCCCGTGAGGGGAACGAGCCCGAGGCGGCCCTGTGGTGGACCCGCGCGGCGGTGGCCGGGCACGGCCGGGCGGCGCTGCGGCTGGGCCTGCTGGCGGCCCGGCACGGGGACCTCTCGGAGGGGCAGAAGTGGTGCGTGCGGGCCATGGAGCTCGGTCCGGCGGAGGTGTCGGAGCGGGCGGCGCGGCTGCGGGACGCGCTGGCCGAGGAGCTCTCCGCCTGAGCCCCGCGGCGGCGGCCCGTTCACTGATTTGCATCTGCCGGGCAGCCTCACGTACAGTCGTGTTTACCGACGCGGGGTGGAGCAGCTCGGTAGCTCGCTGGGCTCATAACCCAGAGGTCGCAGGTTCAAATCCTGTCCCCGCTACTGAAGGCCCGAGGCCCGGATCCCATGGATCCGGGCCTCGAGTCGTTTCTGTCTGTGAACGTGCGTCCACCTGTGAACGCGCGACGAAAAGGGCCGGAGGCTCGCGCCCCCGGCCCCCGGCCCCGCCCGGCAGTGCGCCGGATCCGCGTCAGACGCCCGCGCAGCCCGGGCACAGTCCGCGGTACGTCACCTCGACCGCCGAGACCACGAAGCCGAAGCGCTCGCCGTCGGGCAGGTCGGCCAGCGGGTCGCCCGCCGGGTGGACGTCGCGGATGGCGCCGCACCGGGCGCAGACCAGGTGCTGGTGGGGGCGGTGGGCGTTCGGGTCGTACCGCTTGGCGCGCTGGTCCGTGGAGACCTCCAGGACCTCGCCCAGGGTCACCATCTCCCCGAGGGTGTTGTAGACCGTCGCCCGCGAGATCTCGGGCAGCTTGCTCACGGCGCGGGCGTGGACCTCGTCGGCCGTCAGGTGTACGTGGTCACCGTCGAGCACTTCGGCCACGACGCGCCGCTGCGCCGTCATGCGCCAGCCGCGTCCGCGAAGTCGTTCCAGCAGGTCACTCATACACGCCAGCCTAACAGTGGGGATTCGGTGCAGATCCCGAACCAGTGCGGACTTGGATGCTTGCTTGACTTAGACAATGTCCATTGTAGGATCAGTTCCGGAAGCGCCGAGGATCTGGCGACGCCGAGGACAGGATTCGCAGGAATGACGCTGGAGGCGCACGTGACGCAGCAGGGACCGCTCACCACGGAGGCCGGGGCTCCGGTCGCCGACAACCAGAACAGCGAGACCGCCGGCGTCGGCGGGCCCGTTCTCGTCCAGGACCAGCTCCTGCTGGAGAAGCTCGCCCACTTCAACCGCGAGCGCATCCCGGAGCGCGTGGTGCACGCCCGCGGCGCCGGCGCCTACGGCACCTTCACCGTCACCCGTGACGTGACGCAGTGGACCCGGGCGAAGTTCCTCTCCGAGGTCGGCAAGGAGACGGAGACCTTCCTGCGCTTCTCCACCGTCGCCGACAGCCTCGGCGGCGCGGACGCCCGCCGTGACCCGCGCGGCTGGGCGCTGAAGTTCTACACCGAAGAGGGCAACTACGACCTCGTCGGCAACAACACCCCGGTCTTCTTCATCCGGGACGCGATCAAGTTCCCCGACTTCATCCACACCCAGAAGCGCGACCCGTACACGGGCTCGCAGGAGCCGGACAACGTCTGGGACTTCTGGGGCCTGTCGCCCGAGTCCACCCACCAGGTGACCTGGCTGTTCGGTGACCGCGGCATCCCGGCGTCCTACCGCCACATGAACGGCTACGGCTCGCACACGTTCCAGTGGAACAACGAGGCCGGCGAGGTCTTCTGGGTCAAGTACCACTTCAAGACCGACCAGGGCATCAAGAACCTCACCCAGGCCGAGGCGAACGCCCTCGCCGGCGAGGACCCCGACTCGCACCAGCGCGACCTGCGCCAGTCCATCGAGCGCGGCGACTTCCCGAGCTGGACCGTGCAGGTCCAGATCATGCCCGCGGCCGACGCGGCCGCGTACCGCTTCAACCCGTTCGACCTCACCAAGGTGTGGCCGCACGCGGACTACCCGCCGATCGAGATCGGCAAGCTGGAGCTGAACCGCAACCCGGAGAACGTCTTCGCCGAGGTCGAGCAGTCCATATTCAGCCCGGCCCACTTCGTCCCCGGCATCGGCCCCTCCCCGGACAAGATGCTCCAGGGCCGCCTCTTCGCGTACGGGGACGCCCACCGCTACCGCGTCGGCATCAACGCCGACCACCTGCCGGTGAACCGCCCGCACGCCACCGAAGCGCGCACCCACTCGCGTGACGGCTCCCTGTACGACGGCCGCCACAAGGGCGCGAAGAACTACGAGCCGAACAGCTTCGGCGGGCCCGTCCAGACGGACCGCCCGCTGTGGCAGCCCGCCGCCGTCACCGGCGGTACGGGCGGCCACGCCAACCCGGCGCACGCCGAGGACGACGACTTCGTCCAGGCGGGCGACCTCTACCGGCTGTTCTCGCAGGACGAGAAGACCCGGCTGGTCGAGAACCTGTCCGGTTTCATCGCCAAGGTCTCCCGTGACGACATCGCCGAGCGGGCGATCGAGAACTTCCGCCGGGCGGACGAAGACTTCGGCAAGCGGCTGGAAGCCGCGGTCCAGGCCCTCCGCGGCTAGTACCCGGCCGCTTGTCGTGGCAGGACGGCGGGCCGGGATCCCCTTAGGGGCTCCCGGCCCGCCGTCGTCGCGTTACGCGGGGACGGCGCCGCGGGCCCGGACCCAGCAGCGGATGACGTCGCGGACGGAGACGATGCCCACCGGGCCGCCGTCCTCCAGCACGATCAGGTGCCGGAAGCCGCCCAGGGCCATGGCCTCGGCCGCCTCCTGGACGGTGGCCTCGGGGGTGCAGAAGACGACGTTGTTCGTGGTGTGCGCGCCCACCGACTCCCGGTCGGGATCGTGGCCCGCGCCGATCGAGTTGAGGATGTCGCGTTCGGTGAGGATGCCGATGCCGCTGTGCTCGGGGTCGAGGACGACGGCCGCGCCGACGCGCCGGCCGGACATGAGGGAAGCCGCCTGACGAAGGGTGTGCGCGGGTCCGAGGGTGAGGATCACGGTGCTCATGGCGTCACGGACGAGCATGAAGAGAGCCACCTCCTGGGTGAGTCCCCCGCTTGGGTGGGTGCACTCGTGAGCGCCCCTTGGAGAACCGCTTCACAAACGCACAAGCGGAGGGACTCTCAGGCTCCCACGGACACGGAGGGTCAGCAAGGAGGCATACCGGGGGCGTGTCGGGCGCCGGACCGCGCAGGGGGATCAGGCGCGGGGGCGCAGGTGCGCCAGCATCTCCTCGTGGAGCAGTCCGTTGGAGGCGGCCGCGTTCCCGCCGTGTACGCCCGCCACGCCGTCCAGGTCGGTGAAGCTGCCGCCCGCCTCCTGGACCACGACCGCGATGGCCGCCATGTCCCACAGGTTCAGCTCGGGCTCGGCGCACAGGTCCAGGGAGCCCTCGGCGACCATCATGTACGGCCAGAAGTCCCCGTAGCCCCGCGTACGCCAGCACGCGCGGGTCAGGTCCAGGAAGCCGGGCAGGCGCCCCTGCTCCTCCCACCCGCTCAGCGAGGAGTACGCGAAGGAGGCGTCGCCCAGCGCCGGGACCTTCGAGACCCCGATCCGGGCCGGCTCGCCCAGCGCGCCCCCCGAGAAGGCGCCCGAGCCCTGCGCGGCCCACCAGCGCCGGCCCAGCGCCGGGGCCGAGACCACGCCGACGACCGGACGGAACACCCCGTCCGCGTCCTCGGCCATCAGCGAGATCAGGGTCGCCCAGACGGGGACCCCGCGCACGTAGTTCTTCGTACCGTCGATCGGGTCCACGACCCAGCGGCGCGGGCCGTCGCCCTGGAGCCCGTACTCCTCGCCCAGGATGGCGTCGTGGGGGCGGGCGGCCAGGATCCCGGCCCGGACGATCTCCTCGGCGGCCTTGTCCGCCTCGCTCACCGGGGTCATGTCCGGCTTCGTCTCGACCTGGAGGTCGAGGGCGCGGAACCGCTGCATCGTGGCGGCGTCCGCGGCGTCGGCGAGTTCGAGGGCGAGGCGCAGGTCATCGGCATACTCGGGCATGCCCGAACAGTATCGACACTCCCGCGGCCCGGCGAACGGCGTCCAGAGTGCGGCCGGGGACGCGCCCTTGACAGGATCTGTCGGCCCGTCAACTCTGACGGGGGACCCAGCGGGAGACCCACAGCGGGGAGGCGACGATGCCGGCGGGCCGGGAGTCCTTGCTGCAAGCGGCCGAGGCGGCGCTGTCCGCGCGCCCCTGGCCGTCCGTGCGGATGGTGGAGGTCGCGGCCGCCGCCGGCGTGTCACGGCAGACCCTCTACAACGAGTTCGGCGGCAAGGAGGGCCTCGGCCGGGCCCTGGTGCGCCGGGCGGCCCAGGGGTACCTGGACGGGGTCGACCGGGCGCTGGAGAGCGGGCCGCGCCCCGGGCGGGCGGATGCCGAGGGGCGGCTCGCGGAACTGGCGGAGTGGACCGTACGGGCCGCCCGCACCCAGCCCCTCGTACGGGCCCTGCTGACCGGCGGCTGGGACCTCGCGCTGCCCGTGCCGCCGCCGCCCGGCAACCGGCAGGCGCTCGCGCCGGGCGACCTGGCCCGGGCGGTACGGGACCGGGCCGTGGCCGCGCTGAGCCCCGAACCGGCCTGGCGCTGCGAGCTCGCCGTACGCCTCGCGCTGTCCTACGTGATAGCCCCGGGGGAGGACGCGGCCGGGGGCGCGGAGCGGGAGCGCGGGCCGGCCGAGCTGCTGAGGCTGGCCGCGGCGGCGCCGCTCAGTGCGCCGAACCGGACAGCTGGAGCCCGATGACGCCCAGGATCACCAGCGAGATCGAGACGAGTTTGAGGGTGGAGACCAGGTCGCCGAGGAAGACCATGCCGTAGATGGCGGTCCCTGCCGCCCCGATGCCCGTCCACACCGCGTACGCCGGGCCGACGTCCAGTTTCTTCAGGGCCAGGGTCAGCAGGCCGAAGCTGCCCAGCGCGAAACAGGCGAAGGCGATCGTCGGCCACAGCCGGGTGAAACCGTGGGACAGCTTCAGGCAGACCGCGAAACCGGTCTCCAGGAATCCCGCGACCACGACCAGCAGCCACGCCATGTCGTTTGCCTCCCCGCCTCGCGTGACGTCACGTCACTTGGTGCGATGATGCATTTACCAGACAGGGCGTCCTGCAAACCCCGGCGACCGGTCAGTCGCCCTCGCGACGCTCCCGGGTCTGCAGCAGCCGGCGCAGCGAGTACAGCCGCGCCGGGTCCGCGTGGCCGTCCTCCACCCACTGGTCGAGCGCGCAGTCCGGCTCGTCGTGGCTGCAGGCGCGCGGGCACCCCTCGGTGCCGGGCACCAGCTCCGGGAAGGCCAGGATCACCCGGGACGGGTCCACGTGGTGCAGGCCGAAGGAGCGTACGCCCGGGGTGTCGATGACCCAGCCGTCCCCGCCCGGCAGCGGGAGCGCGAGCGCCGAGGTGGTGGTGTGCCGGCCGCGGCCGGTCACCGCGTTGACCACGCCGGTGGCGCGCTGGCGGCCCTCGGCGACGAGCGAGTTCACCAGGGTGGTCTTGCCGACGCCCGAATGGCCGACGAAGGCGGTGATCCGGCCGTTCAGCCGTTCGCGCACCCGTTCGGCCGCGTCCCCGGTCGCCAGTTCCTCGCGGTTGGTGACGACGTAGTTCAGACCGAACGTCGAGTAGATCTCCAGGATCTTGTCGGCGGAGGTCAGGTCGGACTTGGTGAGCACCAGCAGCGGCTCCAGCCCGGCGTCGTACGCGGCCACCAGACAGCGGTCGATCATGCGCGGCCGGGGCTCCGGGTCCGCCAGCGCCGTGACGATGGCCAGCTGGTCGGCGTTGGCGACGACCACCCGCTCGTACGGGTCGTCGTCGTCGGCGGTGCGCCGCAGGACGGACTTGCGCGCCTCGATGCGCACGATCCGGGCGAGGGTGTCCTTCTTGCCGGACAGGTCCCCCACGATCCAAACCCGGTCGCCGACGACCGCCGCCTTGCGTCCCAGCTCGCGGGCCTTCATCGCGTGCACCGTGCGGTCCTCGACCAGACAGGTCAGCCGCCCCCGGTCCACGGTCAGGACGAAGCCCTCGGCCGCGTCCTCGTGCTTGGGCCGGATGCTGGTCCGCGGCCGGTTGCCCTTGGGGTTCGGGCGCTGGCGGATGTCGTCCTCGTCGGTGTGCTTGCCGTACCTGCGCATGACCGGCCCTACGCTCCCGCTACCCGGGGAGTTCGCTCCAGCATGTCCGTCCACATCTTCGGGAAGTCCGGCAGGGTCTTCGCGGTCGTCGCCACGTTCTCGATCTCCACGCCCTTCACCGCGAGGCCGATCACCGCGCCCGCGGTGGCCATCCGGTGGTCGTCGTAGGTGTGGAAGACGCCGCCGTGCAGGGCGCGCGGGCGGATGCGCAGGCCGTCGGCGGTCTCGGTGACGTCGCCGCCGAGGCCGTTGATCTCCGCCGTCAGCGCGGCCAGGCGGTCCGTCTCGTGCAGCCGCAGGTGCGCGACGCCGCGCAGCACCGACTCCGAGTCGGCCAGGGCGGCGACCGCCGCGATGCCCGGGGTCAGCTCGCCCAGGTCGCCCAGGTCCACGTCGATGCCGTGGATCTTGCCGCTGCCGGTGAAGACCAGGCCCGCTTCGGTCAGCTCGCAGGAGCCGCCCATCTCGGTGAAGATCTCGCGCAGCGCGTCACCGGGCTGCGTGGTGCGCGCCGGCCAGTCGGGGAAGGTCACCGTACCGCCGGTGATCAGGGCCGCGGCCATGAAGGGCTGCGCGTTGGAGAGGTCCGGTTCCACGACGAGGTCGCGGCCGAGCAGCGCGCTCGGGGAGACCCGCCAGACGTTCGGCTCGCCGCCCGCCTCCGGGCTGTCCACCTGGGCGCCCGCGGCGCGGAGCATGTCCACCGTCATCAGGATGTGCGGCATGGACGGCAGCGTCGCACCGGTGTGCCGGACCTCGACGCCCTGGTTGAAGCGGGGGGCGGACAGCAGCAGCGCCGAGACGAACTGGGAGGAGTTGGAGGCGTCGATCTCGACCGTGCCGCCCTCCAGGGCCCCGCCGCCCTGGACGGTCATCGGCAGCGCGCCGCGGCCGTCGTCGTCGATCCGGGCGCCGAGGACCCGCAGGGCCTTGATGACCTCGCCGAGCGGGCGCTCGTAGGAGCGCGGGTCGCCGTCGAAGCGGATGTCGCCGGAGGCGAGGGTGGCGACGGGCGGCAGGAAGCGCATGACCGTGCCCGCGTTGCCGACGTCGAGGGTGGCCGGGCCGTGCAGGGCGGCCGGGATGATCCGCCAGGCCTCTCCGCCGGCGCCCTCGCCCGCGGAGCTGGAGGAGACCGTCTCCTCGATGCCGACGCCCATCGCGCGCAGGGCGTCCGACATCAGCTGGGAGTCGCGCGAGCGCAGCGGGCGGCGCACCCAGCCGGGCTCGGACGCGAGGGCGGCGAGGACCAGGGCGCGGTTGGTGACCGATTTGGACCCGGGCACGGTGACGGTGGCGTGGACGGCCCCGTCCGCGAGCGGAGCGGGCCAGAGGGCGTGGAGCGCGGGGGTCTCGGTCATGGCCACCACTTTAGTGGCTCGCGTCCGGCTCAGATCTTGATCGCGGGCCCGTCTCAGAGCCCGAGCAGCCAGCGGCCGCCGCCGATGAGCGAGCACAGCGCGACCGCGTGGAACAGCAGCAGCCACGCGAGCGGGGGCACGTGGGTGAGCCGCCCGAGCTGGTCGGCGTCCGAATCGGGCGCCCCGCCGTGGCGGCGCTTGGCCTGGAGCTCGAACACCGGCCGCACCCCGCCGAGCAGCAGGAACCACACCACCGCGTACGCGAACAGCGCCTGTACCCCGGACGGCGCCAGCCAGGAGACCAGGACGAAGGCGGCCCCGGTCAGCAGCACCGTCATCAGGCCGTACGCGTTGCGGATCATCACCAGCAGCGCCAGCAGCAGCGCGGTCGCCGCCCACAGCAGCAGGGTGATCCGGTGGGCCGACAGCAGCGCCGCCCCGCCCAGACCCAGCAGCGAGGGGGCCGTGTACCCGGCGGCGGCCGTCAGGACCATGCCGAGCCCGGTGGGCTTGCCGCGGCTGACGGTGACCCCGCTGGTGTCCGAGTGCAGCCGGATGCCGTCGAGCCGGCGCCCGGTGAGCAGCGCGAGCAGCCCGTGGCCGCCCTCGTGGGCGATGGTGATCGCGTTGCGCGACAGCAGCCACACCGGCCGGGGCCCCACCGCCACCAGGGCCGCCAGGCCCGTCAGGACCACCAGCCACCAGTCGGGCTCGGTCTGTATGCCGGTGAGCCGGTCCCAGAGACCGGCTGTCGTGGTGGTGTCCATGGAGAGGCGGACTCCTCGCGGTGGGGGGCGGCTGCCATGGCAGTGTGCCAGCCGTGTACGGAAGGCAGGGGAGCCGCCCGCCCGGCACCACCGACCCGGCGCCTGCGCCGTACCGGCGCCGGATCCGTGCGGGTTCCGTGCCGGGCCCGGTGGAGGCCCTCCCGGACCGTCGGCAGCACTGCGGCCGGCCTGGCGCCGAGTAGGACGCCCGGAACCCCGGCCGGGGTTCCTGCCGTCGGCCGCCGATGCGGTTCCCTGGCCGCCGGCCGCCCCCGACGCACCTCCGTGAGGCCTCCGGGGGCGCCGCCCGGTCTCAGGGAGTGGTGCGCCCCGGCGGTGCTCGGGAGCGGTCTGCCACTCTTGTCAGGTCCACGTGTCGGCGTGGCGCTCTCGCCGGAGCACCGGCGCGAGCGCGGACACGTACGGACACCTGACGCCGGACCGTGCGGGGCGGGTCGTCGGGGTGCTGGGTGTGGTGCGGAGGGGAGGCTGTACATGTGCGGAAGGTTCGCGGCGAGTCGTACGCCGCAGGAGCTGGCGGGGATCTTCGGGGTCGAGCGGTGGGAGCCGCTCCAGGCGGCGGCCCCGGACTGGAACGTGGCGCCGACCAAAGAGGTCCACGTCGTCCTGGACCGTCCCCTGAAAGACGCGCGGGATCCGCGTCCGGTCCGCCAGCTGCGGGTCCTGAAGTGGGGTCTGGTCCCTTCCTGGGCCAAGAGCCCCGAGGGCGCCGCCCGGATGATCAACGCCCGGTCCGAGACCCTGCACGAGAAGCCCTCCTTCCGCCGCCCCTTCGCCCAGCGCCGCTGCATCCTGCCCGCCGACGGCTACTACGAGTGGGTCACCGCCCACGACGAGCGCGAGCTGGAGGTCGAGGGGAAGCGCAAGCGCTCCCGCAAGCAGCCGTACTTCGTCCTGCCCGCCGACGGCTCCGTCTTCGCGATGGCCGGGATCTACGAGTTCTGGCGCGACCCGGCGCTGCCCGCCGAGCACCCGCGGGCCTGGTGGGCGACCTGCTCGGTGATCACCGCCGAGGCCGAGACCGGGCCGCTGGCCGGTACGCCCGCCGAGGGGCCGCGTTCGCTGTCCGAGATCCATCCCCGGATGCCGCTCATGCTGACCCCGGACCGCTGGGACGCCTGGCTGGACCCGGCCCGCACCGACGAGAACGAGCTGCGGGGCCTGCTCGCGCCGCCGCCCGGCGGGCTGATGCGCGCCTACCCGGTGTCCACCGCCGTGAGCGACGTACGCAACAACGGGCCGGAGCTGCTCGCCGAGCTGGCCGCGCCGCAGGAGCCCACCCTCTTCTGACGCGGCCCGGTTCCCGGGCCTGACCTGCGGGTCCGCGCTCCACGGAGCCCGGCGGGCGGCATGATCGGGGGATGACCACCGAGAGCGTCGACACCCCGGCGGGCGAGGCCCGCGTCCTCTGGCACACCGCCCCCGCCGCACGGCTCGTGCTGGCCCTCGGCCACGGCGCCGGGGGCGGCACCGGGGCCCGGGACCTGATGGCCCTGGCCGCCGCGCTGCCCTCGCGCGGGGTCACCGTCGCCCTGGTGGAGCAGCCCTGGCGGGTCGCGGGCAAGAAGGTCGCCGCCGCCCCCAAGGTGCTCGACGAGGGCTGGCGGGCCGTGTGGCCCGCGCTGCTGCGGCCCGGCCTGCCCGTGGTGGCCGGCGGGCGCAGCGCCGGGGCGCGGGTGGCCTGCCGCACCGCCGCCGCGCTCGACGCGGCCGGGGTGCTCGCGCTGGCCTTCCCGCTGCACCCGCCGGGCCGCCCCGAGAAGTCCCGGGCCGGGGAACTGCTGGACGCCGGGCGGCCCACCCTGGTGGTGCAGGGCGGCCGGGACCCGTTCGGGAACCCGGGGGAGTTCCCGCGGCCGGCCGGCGGGGACCCGTACGAACTGGTGGAGGTGCCGGGCGGGGACCACGGCTTCGCGGTGCCGAAGAGGGGCGCCCCGACCCAGGACGAGGCGCTCGCCGTGATCACCGGGGCGGTGGGCCCGTGGCTCGACCGGCTCATCGGGTGACGCCGGCGCAGCGGCGACCTGACGGATTCCGCAGTGATCCCGCTCACCCGCCGCCGCTCGGGCCCCGGCGCCCGCGAGAACCCTTGGCGCGCCCGGGAATGCCCTGCCCCGGCCGCCTGTTGTGCGGAGTGTCGCAACGCAGGGGAATCGTCGGAGGAGAGGGAGCGCATGACCCAGGTCATCAGTCAGAACCGTCGGCAGGCCGCTGACCTGGACTGGACGGTGCTGCCCGCGCCCAAGAGCGCTTCGCCTCGGGCGGCGGAAGGCCGGGATGGTCGACTATTCTCCGATTCGAGCGGATCCGCTTTCGGAGCCGCCACGCTGTCGGAGGAGGTGGGTCCTGTCGCTGGGACCGACGAAGGCCAGGCGCAGGAGACGACCGCGGAGCGCAACGCGCGTTTCGAGCGGGACGCCCTCGGCTACCTCGACCAGATGTACTCCGCCGCGCTGCGCATGACGCGCAACCCGGCCGACGCCGAGGACCTGGTCCAGGAGACGTACGCGAAGGCGTACGCGTCCTTCCACCAGTTCCGCGAGGGCACCAACCTCAAGGCGTGGATGTACCGCATCCTGACCAATACCTTCATCAACTCCTACCGCAAGAAGCAGCGCGAGCCGCAGCGCAGCGCGGCGGAGGAGATCGAGGACTGGCAGCTCGCGCGCGCCGAGTCGCACATGTCCACGGGTTTGCGTTCCGCGGAATCGCAGGCGCTCGACCACCTGCCCGATTCCGACGTGAAAGAAGCGCTCCAGGCCATTCCGGAGGAGTTCCGCATCGCGGTCTATCTTGCCGACGTGGAGGGGTTTGCGTACAAGGAGATCGCGGACATCATGGGTACACCCATCGGTACGGTCATGTCGCGACTGCACCGTGGCCGCCGTCAACTCCGCGGAATGCTGGAGGACTACGCCCGTGAGCGCGGGCTGGTCCCCGCGGGCGCGGGAGAGTCGAACGACCTGAAAGGCTCGGGCTCATGAGCTGCGGAGAGCCGCACGAGACGGAGTGCGCGGAGGTCCTGGACCATCTCTATGAGTTCCTGGACCACGAGATGCCCGACAGTGACTGCACGAAGTTCGAGACGCATTTCGGCGAGTGCAATCCCTGTCTGGAGAAGTACGGCCTGGAGCAGGCGGTGAAGAAGCTGGTCAAGCGCTGCTGCGGTTCGGACGACGTGCCGAGCGATCTGCGCTCCAAGGTCATGGGCCGGATCGAGCTGATCCGCTCGGGCCAGGCCGTGCCCGACCACGACGTGACGGCGGGACCCGCGCCCGGCTGAAACACCTGAACAACGGCCCCCGGAAAGCCACTTCGTTCACCCGAAGGTGCTAATCCGGGGGCCTCCGTACGGCGCAATGCGAAAATGTCCCCTGCTTTCCGCGGGGGGCGACCTATCCTCCCCTCTCGGTACCGGTGCGATCCGGTGCCCGGCGTGCCACGGCACAGGGGGAGGAGAGCGCCATGCGGGCACTTCCGCCGACGGCGCGCGCGTACGTCCTCGCCGCCGTGCTCGCGGCGGCCGCGTGCGCCGCCCCGGCCCTCGCGGACCCCGCCACGCCCTGGCCGGCCGTCGCCCTGCTGGCCGTGCTCTACCTCGGCTGCGAACTGCTCCGGACCTGCCCCCTGGTGGGCGGCCGGGTGCCCGAGGGCATCGGCTCCTTCTTCCCCGTCCTGACCGCCGCCGTCTTCCTGCTGCCGCCAGCCGCCGCCGCGCTCGTGGCCGTGCCCGGCGGGCTCGCCCAGGCCGTCGTCACCCGCCCCGCCGGGGTGCGCCGGGTGTGGCACGCCGCCCAGCAGGCCGTCGCGGCGTGGGCGGCCGGCGGGGTCTACGGACTGCTCGGCGGCCGCGCGGCACTCGCCGGTTCGCGCGCGGCCGCGGGCGCCCCGCCGGGGCCGGACGGCGCCGGACCGGGCGCGGACCCGTCCGCCTGGGTGGCCGACTTCCCGTACGTGATGCTCCCGGCCACCGCCGCGGCCGTGGTCTTCTGCCTGGTGCTGACCGCGCTGGACGGGGGCGTCCTGGCCGCCGCCGAACGCCGGCCCGCCGCCACCGCCTGGCAGGGGCTCCTCACCCGCTCCCTCGCCCCGCACTGCGTGCACGGCCTCGCCGGGCTGATGATGGCCGTGCTGTGGCGCAGCCCGTACGGGATCCCCGCGGCCCTGCTCGTCCTGCTGCCGATGTACATCTCCTGCTGGGTCTTCGCCCAGTACCACCGCGAGCGAGCCGCCCACCGGGCCACGATCCGCGCCCTGGTCCAGGCCGTCGACATCAAGGACCGGTACACGCGCGGACACAGCGAACGCGTCGGCCAGGCCTCCGCGATGATCGCCCGCGAGCTGGGCATGGCCGACGACCGGCTGGAGGTCGTCCGCATCGCCGGGATCCTGCACGACGTCGGCAAGCTCGGCGTGCCGACCCGGCTGCTGCGCAAGGACGGCCCGCTGACGCCCGAGGAACGCCGGATCATCGAACTGCACCCCGAGTACGGGCACGAGATGGTCCGGGGCATCGGGTTCCTGGGGGAGGCCCGTTCCGCGATCCTGCACCACCACGAACGGGTCGACGGGCGCGGCTACCCGTACGGGCTGAGCGGGGAGCAGATCCCGGTGCTGGCCCGGGTGGTGGCGGTGGCCGACTCCTTCGACGCCATGACCTCGACCCGCTCCTACAGCAGGGCCCGGCCGGTGCCGGTGGCCCTGACGGAACTGGAGCGCTGCGCCGGGGCGCAGTTCGATCCGGCCGTGGTGCGGGCGCTGGTCGGCGCCATCGGGCGGCACGGCTGGCACCCCGTGGTCACCTCCGACGACGACCTCCAGGTGATCGCCGCGGGCGGTGCCCCGGGGGCCCCGGCGGCCTCCGTCCCCGTCCCCGCCGTCGGGCCCGGGACGCAGCCCCCGCCCGGCGTGCCCGCCCCGCCGCCCGCCCTGCCCGGGCTGCCGGGCCAGGGCCGGGAAGCGGCCCCGGCGGAGGGGCGCCCGGCCCCCGACCGGCCCGCGCCCGACCGGCCCGCGCCCGACCGGCCCGGCGCGTCCGACCGGCCCGGCGCGTCCGACCGGCCCGGCGCGCCCGGCCGCCCCGGCGCGTCCGACCGGCCCGCGCCCGGGCGGGGTGCGCGGTGAGGGGTGCCACCGCCTGGGGCGTGCGGGCCGCCGCCGGGCTGCTCACCCTCGTGGGGCTCGGCCACACCCTGTGGACCGGCGTGTACGAACCCGGCGCCGCCCTCGCCTTCGGCGCCCTCATCGCCGTCGGGGAGCTCGCCCGGTCCGACCACCGCCGCGGGGCCGCCGGCCACCCGGCGCGCGGAGAGCGCGAGCCCGCCCCGCTCGGCTCCGCCGGCGCCCTCGCGTACGCGCTGCTGGGCCCCGACGCCGGGCAGCCCACCCAGCACGGCGTCCTGCAGACCGTCGCCGTCGTCGTCGCGGCCGCCCTCGCCGGGAGCGTCCCGCACGTGGCCCGGGGCCGCGGACCGGCCCTGGACCACGTCGCCCGCCGGGTCCTGACCGTCGCCTTCGCCGCCGTCTGCTTCCAGCCGCTCTACCACTCCGGCCGGCTGGAGGACCGGATCGGGCAGGGTCCGTTCCTGGTGCTGTTCCTGCTGCTCCTGCTCGGCCTCAGCGCCCTGTGCGACGCCGTGCTCGCCGCCGCCCTGGCCGGGGACCGCACGGGCCGCCCGTACGGGCCGCTGCTGCGCGACGAGCTGCGCGCCCAGCTCGGGGTCGGCGCCGCGATCTGCGCCACCGGGGTGGTGATGGCCCTGGGCGTGGCCGTGGCCGGGCTGTGGGCCCTGCCCGTGTTCAGCGTGCCGCTGCTGCTGACCCAGATGTCCTTCCACCGGATCGCCGCGATCCGCACCACCTACCGCCAGACCATCACCTCCCTGGCGCGGGCCACCGAGATCGCCGGGTACACCCCGCCGGGCCACTCCCGCCGGGTCGCCGCCCTGAGCTGCGCCGTGGGGCGGGAGCTGGGGCTCTCGGAGCGGGAGCTCACGGTGCTGGAGTACGCCGCCCTGATGCATGACATCGGCCAGCTCTCGCTGGTCGACCCCGTGCCCTCCGGGGCCACCGCCGGGCTGCCCGCCGACGAGGCCCGCCGGATCGCGGGGCTCGGCGGCGAGGTGGCCCGGCAGACCGGGGTGCCCGCGGAGGTCGCGGTGATCGTGGAGCGGCAGGCCGAGCCGTACCGGGACCAGCCCGTCGCCGCCCGCATCGTGCGCGCCGTGAACGCGTACGACGACCTGGTCGGCGGGAGCCGCCACCCGGGCGGCTCGCTCGCCGCCCTGGAACAGCTCCGGCTGGGCACCGGGCACGACTACCAGCCGGAGGTCGTGGAGTCCTTGGCGAGGGTTCTGGCCAGCGGCGGGCGGGCCGGAGTCGTTCCCGTTCCACCGGGGTAACCCATGGGTAATGAGCGGCCGTCCGAGCGGGCATGGTTGGATGCAGTAGGAGTGTCCGTGAGGGTGTCCGTGAGGCTGCACCGTTGTCCCCCAGCTACCGCTGGGAGGTGCCCCCAGGCAGGCGGGAATCGTGAGGATCTTCGGGAAGGTACGGCATCGGCCCTCCGCCTCGTGGCGGCAGGCCACCGACCGCGCGTTCACGCTGATCGGCGACGGTCGGTACGAGGACGCGGGAGCGCTGCTGACCAGGGCGGCCGATCTGGAGCCCTGGCTGTCCGAGTCCTGGTTCAACCTTGCCCTGCTGCACAAGTTCCGCCACGACTGGGAACAGGCGCGGGCCGCCGGGCTGCGCGCCGTGGCCCTGCTGGACCGCGAGGCCGGCGCCCCGGACTGGTGGAACGTCGGGATCGCGGCGACCGCGCTCCAGGACTGGCCGCTGGCCCGCCGGGCCTGGCAGGCGTACGGGCTGAAGGTGCCCGGGGATTCGCACGGCGCGGGCTCGCACCACGGCAGGCACAGCGGTGAACCGGTCGGCATGGAACTCGGCAGCGCCGCCGTGCGGCTGTCCCCGGAAGGGGAGGCCGAGGTCGTGTGGGGCCGCAGGCTCGATCCGGCCCGGATGGAGGTCCTGTCCATCCCGCTGCCCTCCTCGGGACGCCGCTGGGGCGAGGTCGTCCTCCACGACGGGGTCCCGCACGGCGAGCGGATCACCGCCGCCGGACCCTCCTACCCGGTCTTCGACGAGATCGAGCTCTGGGCGCCCTCCCCGGTGCCGACCTGGGTGGTGCTGCTGGAGGCGGCCACCGAGGCCGACCGCGACGCCCTGGAGCAGCTGGCCTCCGACGCGGGCTTCGCCGCCGAGGACTGGTCCTCGTCGGTACGGCTGCTGTGCCGGACCTGCTCGGAGAGCGCGATGCCCAGCGGCGAGGGCGACGGCGACCACCTCGATCCGCACGACCACAGCGAACCGGGCCACCCCGGCCCGCTCGGCCACCGGACCGCCGGCTCGGGCTCCCTGTGGGTGCCCGAGCGCGAATGCGGCATCGCGGCCCCGGCCGGTCTGGTGCGCGGACTGCTCGACGGATGGGTCGCCGACAGCCCGGACAGCCGCGAGTGGCGGGATCTCGAAGAAGTCTGCTGACCCCGGGCCGTAGGCTGTACGGGCACACCACGGACTTGAGGGAAGGCGTACGGCGGACATGGCGCAGCAGGAGAACCAGGTGACCCCGATCGACGACGAGGGCTACGTCGTGGACACCGAGGACTGTGAGGCGCGCGAGCTCGCCCACCGCGAACGCGGTACCTCCCGTCCCATCACGGTGGTCGGCAACCCGGTGCTGCACCGGGAGTGCAAGGACGTCACCGAGTTCGGCGATGAGCTGGCGCAGCTGATCGACGACATGTTCGCCAGCCAGAAGACCGCCGAGGGCGTGGGCCTGGCCGCGAACCAGATCGGCGTCGACGCCAAGGTCTTCGTCTACGACTGCCCCGACGACGACGGCAAGCGGCACACCGGTGTCGTGGTCAACCCGAAGCTGGTCGAGCTGCCGGCCGCCGGGCGGGTGCTGGACGACTCCAACGAGGGCTGCCTGTCGGTCCCGACCGCGTACGCCTCCCTGGCCCGCCCGGACTACGCCGAGGTCACCGGCCAGGACGCGCAGGGCAACCCGATCAAGGTCCGCGGTACGGGCTACTTCGCGCGCTGCCTCCAGCACGAGACCGACCACCTGTACGGGTACCTGTACATCGACCGCCTCTCCAAGCGCGAGCGCAAGGACGCCCTGCGCCAGATGGAAGAGGGCACCCCGCGCTACGAGGTCGTCCCGAACGCCTGATCCCGCACGGGACACGCCCGCACGACGAAGGCCCCGCCCCGGAATCCGGAGCGGGGCCTTCGCCGTGGCGCGGACGGACTAGAAGTCCTCGTCCAGGTCGACGGTGCCCTCGACCGCGACCTGGTAGGCCGACGGACGGCGCTCGAAGAAGTTCGTGAGCTCCTGGACGCCCTGGAGCTCCATGAACGAGAACGGGTTCTGCGAGCCGTACACCGCCGGGAAGCCCAGGCGGATCAGGCGCTGGTCCGCGACGCACTCCAGGTACTCGCGCATCGACTCGGTGTTCATGCCCGGCAGGCCGTCACCGCACAGGTCGCGGCCGAACTGCAGCTCCGCCTCCACGGCCTCCTTCAGCATGTCCGTGACCTGCTGCTGGAGTTCGGCGTCGAAGAGGTCCGGCTCCTCCTTGCGGACGGTGTCGATGACCTCGAAAGCGAAGCTCATGTGGGCGCTTTCATCACGGAAGACCCAGTTGGTGCCGGTGGCCAGGCCGTGCAGCAGGCCGCGCGAGCGGAACCAGTACACGTACGCGAAGGCGCCGTAGAAGAACAGGCCCTCGATGCAGGCCGCGAAGCAGATCAGGTTCAGCAGGAAACGGCGGCGGTCGGCCTTCGTCTCCAGCCGGTCGATCTTCTCGACCGAGTCCATCCACCGGAAGCAGAACTGCGCCTTCTCGCGGATCGAGGGGATCTCCTCGACCGCGTCGAAGGCCGCCGCGCGGTCGTCCGGGTCGGGCAGGTAGGTGTCGAGCAGCGTCAGGTAGAACTGGACGTGCACGGCCTCCTCGAACAGCTGGCGCGACAGGTACAGGCGCGCCTCCGGGGAGTTGATGTGCTTGTAGAGCGTCAGCACCAGGTTGTTCGAGACGATCGAGTCACCGGTCGCGAAGAAGGCGACCAGACGGCCGATCATGTGCTGCTCGGCCGGGGTCAGCTTGGCGAGGTCGGCGACGTCCGAGTGGAGGTCGACCTCCTCGACGGTCCACGTGTTCTTGATCGCGTCCCGGTAGCGCTCGTAGAAGTCCGGGTAGCGCATGGGGCGGAGAGTCAGTTCGAAGCCCGGGTCGAGCAGGTTCTTGGCGGTGGAGCTCATTACTGGCAGGCCTCGCAGGACTCGGGGTTCTCAAGGGAGCAGGCCAGGGCGTCGGCGTCGACGGCCTGGGGGAGGGGGGTGGCGGCGGCCGGCACGGCGCTGCCGGAGGCGGCGCGGGCGATCTTCGTCGCCGGGCGCGAGCGCAGGTAGTACGTGGTCTTCAGACCCTGCTTCCAGGCGTACGCGTACATCGAGCTGAGCTTGCCGATGGTGGGCGTCTCCAGGAACAGGTTCAGCGACTGCGCCTGGTCGAGGAACGGCGTACGGGCCGCCGCCATGTCGATCAGACCGCGCTGCGGGATCTCCCACGCCGTGCGGTACAGCTCGCGCACCTCGGCCGGGATCCAGCCGAAGCCCTGGACGGAGCCGCTGGATTCGCGCAGCGCCTCGCGGGTCTGCGCGTCCCACACGCCGAGCTTCTTGAGCTCCTCCACCAGGTAGCCGTTGACCTGGAGGAACTCGCCGCTGAGCGTCTCGCGCTTGAAGAGGTTGGAGACCTGCGGCTCGATGCACTCGTACACGCCCGCGATGGAGGCGATGGTCGCCGTCGGGGCGATGGCGAGCAGCAGGGAGTTGCGCATGCCGGTCTTCGCGATCCGGGCGCGCAGGGCGTCCCAGCGCTCGGGCCAGTTCAGCTCGACGTCGTAGTGGTCGGGGTGCAGGACGCCGCGGGCGGTGCGGGTCTGCTCCCAGGCCGGGAGGGGGCCGCTGCGCTCGGCGAGGTCGCAGGAGGCCTCGTACGCGGCCAGCATGATGCGCTCGGAGAGCTTGGTGGACAGGGCCTTCGCCTCGGGGGAGTCGAAGGGCATCTTCAGCTTGAAGAAGACGTCCTGGAGGCCCATCGCGCCCAGACCCACCGGCCGCCAGCGGGAGTTGGAGCGGCCCGCCTGCTCGGTCGGGTAGAAGTTGATGTCCACGACGCGGTCGAGGAAGGTCACCGCGGTGCGGACGGTCTCGTCCAGGCGCTCCCAGTCGATCTGCCCGTCCACCACGAAGGCGCCCATGTTGACCGAACCGAGGTTGCAGACGGCAGTCTCGCCGTCGTTGGTGACCTCGATGATCTCGGTGCAGAGGTTGGAGGAGTGGACGACCGTGCCCGGCTCGGCGGTCTGGTTCGCCGTGCGGTTGGAGGCGTCCTTGAAGGTCATCCACCCCTGGCCGGTCTGCGCGAGGGTGCGCATCATCCGGCCGTACAGGTCGCGGGCGGGCATGGTCTTGCGGGCCAGGCCGTCCGCCTCGGCCTTGCGGTAGGCGGCGTCGAACGCGTCGCCCCACAGGTCGACCAGCTCGGGCACGTCGGCCGGGGAGAACAGCGACCACTGGCCGTCGGCGTTCACGCGGCGCATGAACTCGTCCGGCACCCAGTGGGCGAGGTTGAGGTTGTGCGTACGGCGCTGGTCCTCGCCGGTGTTGTCGCGCAGCTCCAGGAACTCCTCGATGTCCGCGTGCCAGGTCTCCAGGTAGACGGCGGCGGCACCCTTGCGGCGGCCGCCCTGGTTCACGGCGGCGACGGAGGCGTCGAGGGTCTTGAGGAACGGCACGATGCCGTTGGAGTGGCCGTTGGTGCCGCGGATCAGCGAACCGCGGGCGCGGATGCGGGAGTACGACAGACCGATGCCGCCGGCGTGCTTGGAGAGGCGGGCGACCTGGTGGTAGCGGTCGTAGATCGAGTCCAGCTCGTCCAGCGGGGAGTCCAGCAGGTAGCAGGAGGACATCTGCGGGTGGCGGGTGCCGGAGTTGAAGAGCGTGGGGGAGGACGGCAGGTAGTCGAGGCGGCTCATCAGCCGGTAGAGCGAGGCCACTTCCTCGACGGCCTGGACACTCGTTGAATCAAGCGCAGTGTGATCCGCGAGGCCGCACGCCACGCGCAGCATGAAGTACTGCGGGGTCTCGATCACCTGACGGGTGAGGGGGTGGCGCAGCAGGTAGCGGCTGTGCAGGGTGCGCAGGCCGAAGAAGCCGAAGCGGTCGTCCGCGCCCTCGGCGAGCGCGTGCTCCACCAGGGCGTCGAGCCGGGCGGCGTGCAGGGCGACGAACTCGGCGGTGCGGTCGGCGATCAGGCCCTCGCGGTGGCCGACGGCGACGGACTCGGCGAAGGAGACGGCCCCCTGGCCCGCGGCCTCTTCGGCCACGGCCAGCGTGAGCAGGCGGGCGGCGAGGCGGGAGTACGCCGGGTCCTCGGAGATCAGGCCCGCGGCGGCCTCGGTGGCCAGCCCGCGCAGTTCGGCCTCGTCCGCGACGGAGCTGCGGCCGCGCAGGGCGGCGGCGGCGACCCGGCCCGGGTCGGTGTCGGGGAGGTCGGCCGTCAGCTCGGTGAGGGTGCGCAGCAGCGCGGCCCCGGGGCCCCCGGCCTCGGATGCGGCTGCGGGCTGGTCGGACTCGGCGCGCGGTGCGGCGGGCGCGATGGTCACGGGGGGAGCTCTCCCTCGCTCGGCCCGGTCATCGGTGGGGCGGGGCGCGAGCGGGCGCATGCGGGCATGGCGGGTACGCGTACCCCACCGCATGGCGTCCACCGGCCCAACCGCGAGGCCCGGACGTGGTCGGCACCCGGTTCGGTCGAGCCGGGTGCGCTGTCGGCAGGTCCTCGGACTTGCGAAGCACGAATGGGTGCACTTCATACCGTTGCGGGACAGTTCCGGATTCGCACCGGATTCCCCTGCGGCGACAGCAGGCATGAGCATACATGTGGGGGCGGCCCGCTGCGGTAGCCCCCACATGTTGTGTCGGGCCTTGCTCAGCGTGGTGTCACAGCTCCACTCGGTACGTGAGCAGCGTCAGTCCCGGGACGGGGGCCCAGTCGCGTTCCGGCGTACGGATGAAGCCGAGCCGCGCGTAGATCCGCTGGGCCGCCCTCATGTCCCGCTGGGTGGAGAGCACCAGGTGCGTGACCCCCTCCAGCTCGCGGGCGCGGGCCAGGCAGGCCCGCACCAGGGCCTCGCCGGCGCCGCGTCCGCGGGCCTCGCGGGCTACGGCCAGCATCCGGAACTCGGCCTCGGCGGGCCCGGCGATGTCGGCGAGCGGGCTGCCGGGTGGGGCGAAGGTCACACCGCCCAGCAGGGTGTCCTCGGCGACGGCCACCAGCACCTCGCCGTCGGCGGCCCGCCGGGCCACGTCGCGCAGGACGCCGGCGTAGAAGGCCGCGTCGGAGGCGAGGAGTCCGTCGCCCACGTACGCGCGTGCGGTGATCTCGCCCAGCTCTTCGTATTCGGCGGGCAGGGCCGCCCGGATCTCGATGTCCATGGCCCCGAGTGTGCACCCCCGTCGTTCCGCGCGAAGGGCCGCCCCGCCTCCCGGAGGGGGAGGGCGGGGCGGCCCTTCGCCGCGCGCGGGACGGTGTGCTCAGCAGCAGCGGAAGCCCTCGCGGGGGTCCGCCTCCCGGGAGTCCGTACGGGCCCGTTCGAAGGCCCGCCGGGTCAGCACCTCGGCGTCCGGGTCGTGGGAGCGGGCGTGGGCGACGTAGCGGTCGTACGCGGCCTCGCCCGAGAACTCCCGTACGTAGTAACGCGCCTTCGCCAGCGCCCCGCGGACGCGGCTCACCGGACTGGCTCCACGACCCGGCCGCCGCCGCCGTCGAGACCGGCCGCGGCGAGCTCGGCCTTCTCCTCGGGGGTGGCGAGCAGTCCGGCCGGGGCGACGATCCTCGACTCGGACCACGGCACCTCGGAGAGCCTGACCGAGCCCGGGTCGGCGACGGCCCGCAGGCAGGTCCGGGCCGCGTCCGCCAGCACGATGAGGATCAGCACGGCGAACAGCACCGACAGGACGCCGTCGACCGTGGCGTTGGTGACCACGGTGTGCATGTCGTCCATGCTCTTGGCGGGTGGCAGCACCTTCCCGGCGTCGATGCCGCCCTGGTACTTGTCGCGCTGCGCGAAGAAGCCGACCTTCACGTCATCGGAGAAGACCTTCTGGTAGCTGGCGGTGAGGGTGACGGCCACGTCCCACGCGAGCGGGACCGCCGTGATCCAGGCCCACTTGAGCCGGCCCGACTTCACCAGCAGCGTGGTGCAGACGGCGAGGGCCACGGCGGCGAGCAGCTGGTTCGCGATGCCGAACAGCGGGAAGAGCTGGTTGATGCCGCCCAGCGGGTCCTTGACGCCGACCCACAGGAAGTAGCCCCAGCCGCCGACCACGATCGCGCTCGCGGCCCAGACGCCCGGCTTCCAGCTGACGTCCTTGAAGGACTTGTGCACGTTGCCCAGGGTGTCCTGGAGCATGAAGCGCCCGACGCGGGTGCCCGCGTCGACCGTGGTCAGGATGAAGAGCGCCTCGAACATGATGGCGAAGTGGTACCAGAACGCCTTCATCCCGGACCCGCCGATCACGGAGGAGAAGATGTCCGACATTCCGAGTGCGAAGGTCGGCGCACCACCCGTACGGGACAGCAGGCTGGTCTCCTCGACGTCCTTCGCGGCTTGGGCGAGGGCTTCGGGGCTGATGGCGAAGCCCAAGTGGGTGACGGCCTCGGAGGCGGTCTGCACGGTGGTGCCGATGACGCCGGCGGGGGAGTTGACCGCGAAGAAGAGGCCGGGCTCGATGATGCACGCGGCGATCACGGCCATGATGGCGACGAACGACTCGGTGAGCATCGCGCCGTAGCCGATGACCCGGACCTGGGTCTCCTTCTGGATCATCTTCGGGGTGGTGCCGGAGGCGACCAGCGCGTGGAAGCCCGACAGCGCCCCGCACGCGATGGTGATGAAGACGAAGGGGAACATCGAGCCGGCGAAGACCGGGCCGTCGCCGCGCGCGGCGAAGTCGGTGACCGAGGGCATCCGCAGCGTCGGCATCGCGATGACCACGCCGACCGCCATCAGGCCGATGGTGCCCACCTTCATGAAGGTGGAGAGGTAGTCGCGCGGGGCGAGCAGCAGCCACACCGGCAGCACCGAGGCGATGAACCCGTACGCGACCATCCAGATGACCAGCGTCTCCTTCTCCAGGGTGAAGAACTCCGCCCAGGAGGACTCGGCGACCCAGCCGCCCGCCACGATCGCGAGGAGCAGCAGGGCGACGCCGATGACGGAGACCTCGGTGACCCGGCCCGGTCGCAGGACGCGCAGGTAGACGCCCATGAAGAGGGCGATCGGGATGGTCATGCCGATGGAGAAGACGCCCCACGGCGAGTGCGCCAGCGCGCCCACGATGACGAGGGCGAGCACGGCCAGCAGGATGATCATGATGACGAAGACGGCCAGCAGGGCGGCCGCTCCGCCGACCGGGCCGATCTCGTCGCGGGCCATCTGGCCGAGCGAACGGCCGTCGCGGCGGGTGGAGAAGAAGAGCGTCACCATGTCCTGGACGGCGCCGGCGAAGATCACGCCCGCGACGATCCAGATGGTGCCCGGCAGGTATCCCATCTGCGCGGCGAGCACCGGGCCGACGAGCGGGCCGGCGCCGGCGACGGCGGCGAAGTGGTGGCCGAAGAGCACGCGCCGGTCGGTGGGGTGGAAGTCGACACCGTTGTCGAGGCGTTCGGCGGGGGTGGCCCGGGTCTTGTCCAGCTTCAGGACGCGGTCCGAGATGAAGCGCGCGTAGAAGCGGTACCCGATGGCGTACGAGCCCAGTGCGGCGGCGAGCAGCCAGGCGGCCGAGATCTCCTCGCCGCGGGACAGCGCCAGCACGCCCCAGCCGAGGGCCCCGACGAGGGCCACGCCGACCCAGACGGCGATGGAGCGCGGGGTGAGCCCGCTGGCCGGGGAGTCCGGCGGGGCGCCCGACGGGGACGGCGAGCCAGGCCGGACGCCTGGACCCGCCGCGTTCCCGGAGGTTGGCGCCCGATCTGTCCCTGTTGCTTCCGGTTCCGGCATGATCCTCGTCCCCTCGTTGATCATCTGCGTAAGCGCAGGGAATCTACGGGGGCCCGACCGGTGGACGTAAGCCCCCGTCCGCATAGCGGTACGAGCGTCCACCGTGGGTCGAACATGAGTCAACCGTCTTCTACAAGGCGGGCCTCTGGAGACGGGCCACGAATTTGTAACGGTCGCCGCGGTACACCGAACGCACCCATTCGACCGGTTCGCCGTCGGCGTCCAGCGAGTGCCGCGAGAGCATCAGCATGGGCAGGCCGACGTCGGTGCCGAGCAGTCCGGCCTCGCGCGGGGTGGCCAGCGAGGTCTCGATGGTCTCCTCGGCCTCCGCGAGGCGGACGTCGTACACCTCGGCGAGGGCTGTGTAGAGCGAGGTGTACTTGACGAGCGAACGGCGCAGCGCGGGGAAGCGCTTGGCCGACAGGTGCGTGGTCTCGATGGCCATGGGCTCGCCGCTGGCCAGCCGCAGCCGCTCGATGCGCAGGACCCGTCCGCCGGTGGCGATCTTGAGGAGCCCGGCGAGGGTGTCGTCGGCGGTGACGTAGCCGATGTCCAGGAGCTGGGAGGTCGGCTCCAGGCCCTGTGCCCGCATGTCCTCCGTGTACGAGGAGAGTTGCAGGGGCTGCGAGACCTTCGGTTTCGCGACGAAGGTCCCCTTGCCCTGGATACGCTCCAGGCGGCCCTCGACGACGAGTTCCTGGAGGGCTTGCCGGACCGTGGTCCGGGAGGTGTCGAATTCGGCGGCGAGGGTGCGCTCCGGCGGCACCGGGGTGCCCGGGGGGAGCGTTTCGGTCATGTCGAGCAAGTGCCGCTTGAGCCGGTAGTACTTGGGCACGCGTGCCGTGCGAGTGGCCGCCCCGCCTTCCGGCTCCGCGCTCGCCCCTTCGGTGGCCATCGCCGCCCGCCTTCCCGACTCCAGTTTCGCTGCCGTCACCGGCTCCTCCGATATGTGCGGTCACATCGTGACACGGGTGGGAGGACAGGCCTCCTTCCTCCCCCAGGTGTCGGTCCGATAACGGACCGAGCACCCGCTCATTAGACCCTTGACACCCCTAAAGGTCTAGGCCAAGCTCCGGGTACTGGTCTAAACCAATATGGATCGGATCCCGGCCCCACGGGCAGTACTTGGTACGTACGTCACCGCGGCGGGCGAGGGAAGTTGCAGGCAGCATCCCTGAGGAGGGTGGCGTGAAGCGCAAGCTCATTGCGGCGGTCGGTGTCGTGGGCATGATGGTCGGAGTCGCGGCATGCGGCAACGGCGGCGACGACAAGGCGAAGGCCGACGCGTCGGGTGGCGCGGCCAAGGAGATCACCGTCTGGGTGATGGACGGTTCCGCTCCGAAGGCCTGGATCGACGAGGTCAACAAGGAGTTCTCGGCCAAGCACCCCGGTGTGACGGTCAAGGTCGAAGAGCAGAAGTGGACCGGCATCCAGGAGAAGGTCACCACCGCCCTCTCCGAGAACACCCCGCCGGACGTCCTGGAGCTCGGCAACACCCAGACCGTCGGCTACGCGGTCACCGGCGGCCTCGCCGACCTCTCCGGCGACAAGTCCAAGCTCGGCGCCGACGCCTGGTCGAAGGGCATGCTGTCCTCCGCCGAGGTCGACGGCAAGCTCTACGCCGCTCCGTGGTACGCCGCCAACCGCGTCGTCATCTACGACAAGAAGGCCTACGAGAAGGCCGGCATCACGGCGCCGAAGACCCGCGACGAGTGGGTGGCCGGCCTGGAGAAGCTGAAGGCCTCGGACCCGGCCTCGCAGCCGATCTACCTCCCCGGCCAGAGCTGGTACATCCTCGCCGGCTTCGTCTGGGACGAGGGTGGCGACCTCGCCGTCAAGGACGGCGGCAAGTGGAAGGGGCAGCTGGGCACCGCCCAGGCCGCCTCCGCGATGGACTTCTACAAGAAGCTCCAGTCCTACTCCACCGCCCCCAAGGACAAGGACGAGGCCACCCCGCAGCAGTCCACCGACATCGTTCCCAAGGGCGGCGTCTCGTCCTGGATCGGTCTCGGCTGGGAGGCCCAGGGCGCGCTGAAGGCCCTGAAGGACGCGGGCAAGGAAGGCGACTTCGGCTACTTCCCGATCCCGGGCAAGACCGCCGACAAGCCGGGCTCCGTCTTCCTCGGCGGCTCGAACCTCGCCGTGGCCGAGCGCTCCAAGAACAAGGAGCTCGCCAAGGAGTGGCTCGCCCTCGCCTCCGGCAAGGAGCAGATGACCAAGTACGCCGCCGCCACCGAGGGCGCCCTGCTCCCGAACCAGGCAGCCGCGAACTTCGCCGCCGCCCCGGGCTCCTTCGCCGAGGCCATGGCCAAGGCCTCCGTCTCCGGCAAGATCACCCCGGTCACGGCCGGCTGGGCGAACGTCGAGACCGAGCCGAACCCCATCAAGGAGTTCATGACCAAGGTCCTGAAGGGCGAGGACGCCGCCAAGGCGGGCGCGGACGCGGACAAGGAAATCGCGAACCGCATCAACAAGTAGTCCCACCCCGCAGCATCAGGTGACGCGGCACCCAGCACCGCGTCACCCGCAGCACCCGCAGCACCCAGCAGTGTGATCGCACCGGGGGGTGCGGCAGGCGCCCCGCAGCGCCCGCCGCGCCCCCGGTCGCGCATTTGACTCCACAGTCAACCGCGAGGAAGCCCAGACATGACCGTGCACTCCCAGGGAGCGGCGCCGACCGTTCCGAAGGACGCACCACAGAAGTCCGCCGGACGGCCCGACGCGCCTGCCCCCGGCCCCCGTCATCCGTCTCCTCGCGGGGGCAGAAAGCCGCTCCCCACGGGGTGGCTGCCCTACCTGCTGATCGCGCCGGCGGCGCTCAGCATGCTGGTCCTGCTCGTGTACCCGCTGATCAAGAACGTGATCCTGTCCTTCCAGGACATCAACAAGATCGAGTTCATCCAGCGCAAGTACCCCTCGGCGGGCTTCGACAACTACACCCAGCTGCTCGGCGACTCGAACTTCTGGACCGTCGTCCTGCGCAGCTTCGGCTTCACCCTCGCCAACGTCGTCCTGATCATGGCGATCGGCAGCCTCATCGGCGTCCTGCTCAACAAGCTCGGCAAGAAGATGCGCCTGGTCCTGTCGATGGCACTGGTGATGGCCTGGGCCATGCCGATCGTCGCCTCGGTCCAGGTCTTCTACTGGCTGTTCGACGAGCAGTTCGGCGTGATGAACTGGGTGATGCGCACCGCCGGCTTCTCCGGCTACGAGCAGCACAACTGGTTCGAGACCGGCCTGTCCACCCTGACGATCGTCACCGTCCTGGTGGTCTGGGGCTCCATCCCCTTCGTCGCCCTCAACATGTACGCCGCGCTGACCACCGTCGGCGCCGAACTGTACGAGGCCGCCCGCATGGACGGCGCCAACGGCTGGCAGACCTTCTGGAGGGTCGTCTTCCCGCAGCTCAAGCCCTTCTTCCTGATCACCACCTTCCTGGAGGTGATCTGGGTGTTCAAGGCCTTCACCCAGGTCTACGCGATGAACAAGGGCGGCCCCGACCGCGCGTCCGAGATCCTCCCGGTCTTCGCCTACGTCGAGGGCCAGAGCCAGTCGCACTACGGCCTCGCCGCCGCGATCTCCGTCCTGACGATCCTGATCCTGATCGTCATCATGTCCTTCTACTTCCGCCTGATCCTGAAGCAGGAGGAGGAGCAGTGAGCACCACCACCGCCCCGAAGCCGGCCCAGTCCGCCCCGTCCGAGCGGCCCGCGCAGCGGCTGCGCACCCGCCAACCGCTGCGGCCCGGCACCGTCGCCAAGAACCTCGGCGCCCTCGTGCTGGCGCTCCTCTTCCTCTTCCCGGTCTACTGGATGTTCGCCTCGGCCCTGAAGCCGTCGAGCGAGATCCTCACCAAGGACCCGGTCTTCGTCTTCACCCCGACGATGGACAACTTCCAGAAGGCCACCGGCGTCGACAACTTCTGGACGTACGTCACCAACAGCCTCGTCGTCACCGTCGGCGCGGTCCTGCTGGCCCTGCTCGTCGCCCTCGCCGCGAGCTTCGCCATCGCCCGCATGAGGTTCCGGGGCCGCAAGGGCATGGTCCTCGCCGTGATGATGGCGCAGATGGCTCCCTGGGAGGTCATGGTCATCGCGATGTACATGATCGCCCGCGACAGCGAGATGCTGAACAGCCTCCCGCTGCTCACCGCGATCTACTTCGTGATGGTCCTGCCCTTCACCATCTGGACCCTGCGCGGCTTCATCGCCGCCGTCCCGGTGACGCTGGAGGAGGCCGCCCAGATCGACGGCTGCACCCGCGGCCAGGCCTTCCGCAAGGTGATCTTCCCGCTGCTGGCCCCCGGACTGATGTCCACCTCGCTCTTCGGGTTCATCACCGCCTGGAACGAGTTCGCGATGGTCCTGATCCTGAACAAGGACAAGACCGCGCAGACCCTCCCGCTGTGGCTGACCCAGTTCAAGACCGCCTTCGGCAACGACTGGGGCGCCACCATGGCCGCGTCCTCGCTGTTCGCCGTACCGGTCCTGCTGATCTTCATCTTCCTCCAGCGCAAGGCCGTCGGCGGCATGACCGCCGGCGCCGTGAAGGGATAACGGCCCATGACTGTCCTTGCGCACCACACCGACACCCTGACCCGGGACGCACTCGCCGTCCTCCAGCCGGGCTTCGAGGGCACCACCGCCCCCGCCTGGGTGCTGCGCCTCGTCGGCGAAGGCCTCGCCTCCGTCGGCCTGTTCGGCCGCAACATCGTCACCGCCGGCCAGCTCGCCGCGCTGACCGCGCAGCTGCGCGCCGAGCGGGACGACGTCCTCGTCGCCATCGACGAAGAGGGCGGCGACGTCACCCGCCTGGAGGTCAGGGACGGTTCGTCCTTCCCCGGCAACCTGGCCCTCGGCGCCGTCGACGACACCGTGCTGACCCGCGAGGTGGCCCGCGAGCTGGGCCGCCGACTCGCCGAGTGCGGGGTCAACCTCAACTGGGCGCCGTCCGCGGACGTCAACTCCAACCCCGACAACCCGGTCATCGGCGTCCGTTCCTTCGGCGCCGACACCGCGCTCGCCGCCCGGCACACCGCCGCGTACGTCGAGGGCCTCCAGGCCGCCGGCGTCGCCGCCTGCACCAAGCACTTCCCGGGCCACGGCGACACCAACGTCGACTCCCACCACGCGCTGCCCCGCATCGACGTGGACCTGGACACCCTCCAGATCCGCGAACTGGTCCCCTTCAAGGCGGCCATCGAGGCCGGCAGCAAGGCCGTCATGAGCGCGCACATCCTGGTGCCCGCCCTGGACCCGACCCGCCCGGCCACGCTCAGCCCGCAGATCCTGACCGGCCTGCTGCGCAAGGAGCTCGGCTACGAGGGCCTCATCGTCACCGACGGCATGGAGATGAACGCCATCGCCGGGACGTACGGCATCGAGCGCGGCTCGGTGCTGGCCATCGCGGCCGGCGCCGACGCGATCTGCGTCGGCGGGGGACTGGCCGACGAGGGGACCGTCCTCGGCCTGCGGGACGCCCTCGTGGCCGCCGTACGCGAGGGCACGCTCCCGGAGGAACGGCTCGCCGACGCCGCCGCCCGGGTGCGTGCCCTCGCCGCGTGGGCCCGCCCCCGGATCCGGCCGGACGCGCGACCGGAGGGGAGCCGCGCGTCCGGCATCGGCCTGACGGCGGCCCGCCGCGCCCTGTCCGTCTCGGGCACGGCGGCCCCCGTGTCCGCCCCGTACGTGGCCACGCTCGCCCCCGTCGCGAACATCGCGGTGGGCGACGAGACCCCGTGGGGGGTGGCCGCGGAGCTCGCCGCCCTGGTCCCGGGCACCGAGTCGGGCGTGTACCCCGAGGGCTCCGGCGCGGGCGAGGTGCTGGCCGACGCGGGGGAGCGTACGGTCGTCGCCGTGGTCCGCGACGCCCACCGCCACCCCTGGATGACCGAGGTCCTGGACGCGCTCGTGGCGGCCCGGCCCGCCACCGTGGTCGTCGAGATGGGCGTCCCGCGGGCCGAGCCGCGCGGAGCCCTGTACGTCGCCACCCACGGTGCCTCCCGCGTCTGCGGGCAGGCCGCCGCCGAGGTCATCGCGGGCGGGACCGGGGGCTAGGCCGGCGCCGGGCACCCGTCACGGGGGTGGCCCGGCGCCGTCCGTCCGGTACGGCCACGCGGAAAGGGCCGGGCCCCCGAGGAGGGGGGCCCGGCCCTTTCCGTACGCCGGTGCGCCGGCGTACGGAACGCGCCTCGCGCCTACAGGCCCTGCCAGGCCGGCTTGTTGGCGAAGGTGTGGCGGAAGTAGTCGGCCAGCTTCAGCTTCGAGGCGGCCGCCTCGTCCACGACGACCGTGGCGTGCCGGTGCAGCTGGAGCGCGGACGCGGGGACCAGCGCGGACAGCGGGCCCTCGACGGTCTGCGCGACGGCCTCGGCCTTGCCCTCGCCGGTGGCCAGCAGGACCAGGTGGCGGGCGTCCAGGATGGTGCCGATGCCCTGGGTGATGACGTGGTGCGGCACCTGGTCTATGTCGTCCTCGAAGAAGCGCGCGTTGTCGACGCGGGTCTGCTCCGTCAGCGTCTTGATCCGGGTGCGGGAGGCCAGCGACGAGCAGGGCTCGTTGAAGCCGATGTGGCCGTCCGTGCCGATGCCCAGCAGCTGGAGGTCCACCCCGCCGGCGGCGGCGAGCGCCTGGTCGTAGGCCACGCAGGCGGCCTGGACGTCGGCGGCGGAGCCGTCGGGGCCCATGAAGGAGGCCTCCGTCAGCCCGAGCGGCTCGACGACCTCGCGCAGCACGACGGCGCGGTAGGACTCGGGGTGCCCGGCCGGCAGGCCGACGTACTCGTCGAGCTGGCAGATCCGCGCGTTGGAGGCGTCGACCTCGCCGGCCGCGACCTTGGCGGCGAGGGCTTCGTAGATGGGCAGCGGGGTCGAGCCGGTCGCCACGCCCAGCAGGGCGTCGGGCTTGCGGCGGACCAGGGCGGCCATGGCCTCCGCGATGAGCTCGCCGCCTGCCTTGGCGTCCGGGACGATGACAACTTCCACGCGGGGCCTGCCGATCTGAGAGAGGTGGGGACACTTGTGGTATAGACCAATCTAGCAGAGCCCGCCCGCCCGTGGCGGGCCCTCGCCCGCATCCGTCCGGCCGCCCGCCCGTCCGCTTCCCCCTCCATGGTGGTCCCGTTCGCCGCTGCTCGCCCGCCCGGCCGGGAGCGGCGGCCCGGGGCCGTCTAGGCGGGCTGGAGGGCCAGCTGGAGGCCGCCGGTGGCGTCCAGGTGCTGACCCGTCACCCAGCGGGAGTCCGGCGAGGCCAGGAACGCCACCACGTCGGCGACCTCGGCGGCCGTGCCGACCCGGCCGAAGACGGACCGCGAGGCCGCGTGCGCGCGGGCCGCCGGGTCGGCGAGCCAGGCCGCGTTCAGGTCGGTCTCGGTGATCCCGGGGCCCACCGAGTTGACGGTGATGCCGCGCGGGGCGAGGGCGGCCGCCAGGGACACCGTCAGCGCGTTCACCGCACCCTTGGCCATGATCGTGGCCAGGATGGCCGGCAGGGCGAGGGCGGGGGTCCCGGTCACGTTGACGATCCGCCCGCCGTCGCGCAGCCGCTCCAGCCCGTGCTTGATCACGAAGAACGGGGCCTGCGCGTTGAGTGCCTGGATCCGCTGGAAGGTCTCCTCGTCCGTCTCCTCGATGCCCGCGAAGGCCGCCGCCCCCGCGTTGTTCACGAGCACGTCCACCCGCTCCGTGGCCAGCGGATGGGCCTCGTACGCCGCCCAGAGCGCCCGCGCGTCCCCCGGCACCCCCAGCTCCGCCCGGAGGGCGAAGGCCCGGCCCCCGGCCGCCCCGATCGCCTCCACCGCCTCCCGCGCGGCCGCCTCGTTGTGCCCGTAGTGCACCGCGACCAGCGCCCCGTCCCGCGCCAGCCGCTCCGCCACCGCCCGGCCGATCCCCCTGCTGCCGCCCGTGACCAGTGCCGTCTTCCCCTTGAGCACGCCCATGACGCGCCCCCCTTCAGCATTCGCTAGTGGTCGTTACAGAAGGGACCGTAGCAGATTCCCTAACGACCGCTATAGAATCGGGTCCATGGTGACCGGACAGCGTGGCAGGCCCCGTTCCTTCGACCGGGAAGCCGCCCTGGAGAAGGCGATGCTCACCTTCTGGGAGCACGGCTACGAGGCGACGTCCATCGCCGACCTGACCCGGACCCTGGGCATCGGCGCGCCCAGCCTCTACGCCGCCTTCGGTGACAAGCGCAAGCTCTTCGACGAGGTCGTGGTCGTCTACGGGGGCCGCTACGCGGACTTCGTGAGCGTCGCGCTGTCCGAGGAGCCCACCGCCCGCGCGGCCATCGCCCGCATCCTGCACGAGGCCGCCGAGATCTACACCGACCCCGCCCACCCGCCGGGCTGCATGGTGATCAGCGCGGCGGTCAACACCACCTCGCGGGAGGTGGCCGACGCCCTGCGCGAGCGGCGCACCGCCAATCTGGAGGTCTTCGAGCGCCGCATCCGGGCCGGCATCGCCACCGGGGAGCTGCCCGCGGACACCGACGCCCGCGCGCTGGCCCGCTATGCCGGGGCCGTGCTCCAGGGGATGTCGCAGCAGTCGCGCGACGGGGCGGGCAGGGAGGAGCTGGAAGCGGTGGCGGCGCTGGCGATGCGCGGCTGGCCCGCGTAGTCCGGGCGGCAGCGGCCGGTCAGCGGCCCGGGCGGTGGTCGGGCGGTAGCCGGCCGGTACGGAATTCCAGCGGGCATTCACTGCGGCGGGCGGGGAATTCGATCAGGGAATTCGACCCGCGCCGCACACGTTCCGCGACAGATCATTTCCTCTGGGCCACGGTGCTGGACGGGACCCTCAGCCCGCCCGGCACCGTAGCCCGGAGTACTTACGGCCGACGGGTGTGCGGTTCCCGACGGCCGGTTGGGAGGTGCCTGCGCGGTCAGGGCAGAGCGCGCGGTTACCTCTATCCGTCCTCCTGTGCGGGGAGGGCGGAAGCCTGATGCAATTGTGGACTAGACCAATCTGTTCTGTCCATCCAATGACGCGGTCCGCAATCCCGTCACTTCCTCCAACAGTACGCGGACAGGGCCCCTCCTGGGTACTCCTGGGTATTGGCCGTGGGAAAAGTCATCCCCGTACCCGGGGTACGCTCGCCAGGTGCCCTCCATGAACGACCTCGTACGCCAGCACACCGCTCTCAGTGAAACCGACCTGGAGTGGCTCCACCTGCTGGTCTCGGAGTGGCAGCTGCTCTCCGACCTCTCCTTCGCCGACCTCGTGCTCTGGGTGCCCACCCTCGACGGCACCAGGTACGTCTCGGTCGCGCAGATGCGGCCGAACACCGGCCCCACCTCGTACCAGGACGACATGGTCGGCCACCTGGTGCCCCGCGGCCGCCGCCCGCTGCTCGACGCCGCCCTCGACGAGGGCCGCATCGTGCGCGAGGGTGACCCTGAGTGGCGGGAGGAGGTCCCGGTGCGCGTCGAGTCGATCCCCGTGCGCCGCGAGGGCCGGGTGCTCGGCGTCATCGCCCGCAACACCAACCTGCTCACCGTGCGTACACCGAGCCGGCTGGAGCTGACCTACCTCCAGTCCGCCTCCGACCTCGCCCAGATGATCGCCGCGGGCTCCTTCCCCTTCCCCGGCCAGCAGGTCGACATGGACGCCTCCCCGCGCGCCGGAGACGGCCTGATGCGGCTCGACGCCGACGGCGTGGTGACGTACGCGTCCCCCAACGCGCTCTCCGCCTACCACCGTCTCGGCCTCGCCTCGGACCTGGTCGGCCAGCACCTGGGCACCACCACCTCCGAACTGGCCCCCACCCGGGGCCCGGTGGACGAGGCGATCGTGAAGCTGGCGAGCGGCTGGGCCCCCCGGGAGACCGAAGTCGAGGGCAACGGCGGGGTCATCCAGCTGCGGGCCATCCCGCTCAAGCCCAAGGGGACCCGGATCGGTTCCCTCGTCCTGTGCCGCGACGTGACCGAACTGCGCCGTCGCGAACGTGAACTCATCACCAAGGACGCGACCATCCGGGAGATCCACCACCGGGTGAAGAACAACCTCCAGACCGTGGCGGCCCTCTTGCGGCTCCAGGCCCGGCGGATGGATTCGGAGACCGGCCGCGAGGCGCTGAACGAGGCGGTGCGCCGCGTCGGTTCGATCGCGATCGTGCACGAGACCCTGTCTCAGAACCTCGACGAGCGCGTGGAGTTCGACGAGATCGCCGACCGCGTGATCGCGATGGTCGCCGAGATCTCGCCCGGCAAGGTGAGCTGCCGGCGCACCGGCCGCTTCGGGATCCTGGACGCGGAGGTCGCCACTCCGCTGTCGATGGTGCTGACCGAGGTCCTGCAGAACGCCCTGGAGCACGCCTTCACACAGGGGGAGGGCGGCACCGTCGAGGTGTCCGCGACCCGCTCCGGCACCGGCCGCGCCGATGCCCGGCTGCTGATCACGGTGCTCGACGACGGCTGCGGCCTGCCCGAGGGCTTCGACCCCCAGCGGGCGGGCAACCTCGGGCTGCAGATCGTACGGACCCTCGTGGAGGGGGAGCTCGGCGGCACCTTCGACATGGTCCGGGCCGAGCCGCGCGGCACCCGGGTCGTCCTCGACATACCGGCGAGCCCACAGAAGTAGCCGGCGCGAGCCACCCCGCCTCCGTCACTCCACGTGACGGGCACAGCACTGAGCCCCGGACCGAAGGTTCTCGGTCCGGGGCTCAAGAGCACGTTGCTGAGCGCTTATACGGTTACTACGCGCTGCGGCTCGAGGCTCGAAAGTCGATGTCAGGCGGTGGCGTTGCGCGCCCGATTGCGAGCGGCGCGGCGCTTCATCGCGCGGCGCTCGTCCTCGCTGAGACCGCCCCAGACGCCGGAGTCCTGACCGGACTCGAGCGCCCACTGCAGGCACTGCTCCATGACGGGGCAGCGGCGGCAGACGGCCTTGGCTTCCTCGATCTGCAGCAGCGCAGGACCGGTGTTGCCGATGGGGAAGAAGAGCTCGGGGTCTTCCTCGCGGCAAACGGCGTTGTGACGCCAGTCCATGGCTGCTCCATCTCCTTGTATTGCGGGCAGGTTGCTTGTGAATGTGAACGCTTTCACGAATCCCCCCGTGAGGGAAGGGCCGACCTCCAGTTGCCTGGTGGGGTCCGAAGATTCGTGGAGGGGTTCTGGCGGTCTGTATGGGTGCCGGGTTCTGCGGGCTGTCCCGATCGCCATGTAGAGATTCGCAAACCTCGGACGGGGATACAACCCCTTCCGGAAAGTTTTTTTGGATTCGTCGGTGTCGACTAGGTCACAGCCCTAGTTCCTAGGGGTGGACCGGCGTGTAAACGTTCGAGTGAAAGGACTTTGGGGCCTTCCACTCACACAATCACACGCAGTGCACGGCGTACGCCTGTGAACCGAACGCTGGTGCGCAGTCCCAGGTGGTCCCCGTCCATCTGGAAGGGGAGGGGAACCTTCGAATGCAAGGTGAAGTCGGTCAGATCGTGCAGAGACACCGCGTGCTTGCCGTGCGGACCGCGCTCAGGAGTCGAGGTCAGGAGCTGCGTGGCGTACCGGGCGACCGCCGGAGTTGACAAACGGTCGAGCGCCAATACGTCAAGCGCGGTATCGAACGACGCGTCCGGAGAGGCGTAAAGCGGACGATTGCCGAGGTACGTCCACGGCGAGGTGTTGCAGACTATCGACAGCACCAGATCCGTCACCGGATCCGCGCCGGGCTGTTCCAGGGTGATCGTCCCGCGCCGGCGGTTCGGCTCCTCCCAGAACTGCCGCATCAGCTGTCGTACGTACAGTGCGTGCGTCGAACGCTTGCCGCGTTCGCGCTGCTGCTCGACCCGCCCCACCACGCCCGCGTCGAAGCCGAAACCCGCGCAGAAGGTGAACCAGCGCGCCGGTACCGACTCGTCCTCGGTGCCCGGTGTCCCCGCGGCCAGACCCAGGCCCACCGTCCGCTCGCGCTGCTCGCGCAGCGCGTCGAGCAGGGCGCCGGTCGCCTCCACCGAATCGTTCGGCAGTCCGAGGGCGCGCGCGAACACGTTCGTCGAGCCGCCCGGCACCACCGCGAGCCGCGGCAGCCGCTCCGGATCGGGCCCCTCGTGCAGCAGACCGTTGACGACCTCGTTCACGGTGCCGTCGCCGCCCAGCGCCACCACGAGGTCCACCCCGTCGTGCGCGGCCTTGCGGCCCAGGTCGCGGGCGTGCCCCCGGTACTCGGTGGTGACCGCCTCCAGCTTCATCTCGCTGGCCAGCGCGTGGGTCAGGACGTCGCGCGTGCGCGCACTGGTCGTCGTCGCTGCTGGGTTGGCCACGAGAAGTGCACGCATGAGCGCCAGAGTACCCACCCCGTCATATGCGATCGCTATCGACCGTACCGCCGGCGCCCCGCGGCACCCGACTACGCTGCTGGGGTGAGCAAAGAGCCGACCCCCCGCACCCCCGCCGCCGACCCGACCGCGGGCGCCGCGTCCGCAGCGCCGCTGCCCGGACGGCTGACCGCCGCCGCGGTGCTCACCGCCCTGGAGGGCCTGGCCCTGGCCGGGCTCGGCGTCTACATGCTGTTCGTCGGCATCGCCGGCCACCCCGACTCCCCGCAGCAGGCCGAGACCGGGGGCCTCACCCTGCTCGGGCTCGCCGTGCTCCCGCTGGTCGCGGCGCGCGGACTGCGCCGGGGCCGCCGCTGGAGCCGCGGCCCGGCACTGATCACCCAGCTGATGGCGCTGCCGGTGGCCTGGACGCTGTGGAACACCGGCGGCGCCGTACGGATCGCCGCCGCCGCCCTGGCCCTGGCCGCGGTGGCCGTCGCCGCGCTCCTGGTGAACCCGACGGCGACCGAGGCGCTCGGCATCGGGCCCGCGGACCAGGCCCGATAGTCCGCTACTCCTGTGCCGCCAATCCGCTCTTCCGCTATTCCTCCACGAGGAGCTTGTCGCGGAGCTGGGCCAGGGTGCGGGCCAGCAGGCGCGAGACGTGCATCTGCGAGATGCCGACCTCCTGCGCGATCTGCGACTGGGTCATGTTGCCGAAGAAGCGGAGCAGGAGGATGCGCTTCTCGCGCGGCGGGAGCCCCTCCAGCAGCGGCTTGAGGGACTCGCGGTACTCGACGCCCTCCAGCGCTTCGTCCTCCGAGCCCAGCGTGTCCGCGACGGCCGGCGACTCGTCGTCGGTGTCCGGGACGTCCAGGGAGAGCGTGCTGTAGGCATTGGCCGATTCCAGCCCCTCCAGCACCTCCTCCTCGGAGATCCCGAGCCGCTCCGCCAGCTCGTGCACCGTGGGCGAGCGGCCGTGTTGCTGCGACAGCTCCGCCGTGGCCGTGGTCAGCGAGAGCCGCAGCTCCTGGAGGCGCCGGGGCACCCGTACCGCCCAGCCCTTGTCACGGAAGTGCCGCTTGATCTCGCCGACCACGGTGGGCGTGGCGTACGTCGAGAACTCGACCCCGCGGTCCGGGTCGAACCGGTCCACCGACTTGATCAGGCCGATGGTGGCGACCTGCGTCAGGTCGTCCAGCGGCTCGCCCCGGTTGCGGAACCGCCGCGCCAGGTGCTCGACCAGCGGCAGGTGCATCCGGACCAGCCGGTTGCGCAGCTCCGCCCGCTGCGGCGAACCCTCGGGCAGCTCGCGCAGCTCGAAGAACAGGGCCCGTGCGCCGCTGCGGTCCCGCGGATCCGGCAGCGCGGCCGGAGCCGGGGCCGGGGCCGTGGCAGCCGCGGCCGGTGGCTGCGCTGGTTGTGCTTCCTCGTGCTGGTTCTCGCTCACAGGGCCCGCCCGTCGCTCCGCCGAGTCCAAAAAGCCGTCTTCCGCATCCGCGTCAGCCGGGTGCGGCCGGGCGTGCTGCTGTTCCGGGATGCCCCCGTCGACCTCGTGCCGTACCCGGGGCCGATCCCCGCCCCGCACCGGGATCTCCCCGCCGCTCACGCCGGGCCTGGCCCCGCGCCGCGCTGTTTGTAGAGGCTGATGCTCACTGTCTTGTTCTCCTCGACCGTCGCCTCGACCTTGCCGGCCAGCGCCGACAGGACCGTCCACGCGAACGTGTCGCGCTCCGGGGCGCGCCCGTCGGTGGTCGGTGCCGACACGGTCACTTCCAGCGAATCGTCGATCAGCCGGAAGACGCAGCTGAGGACGGAGCCGGGCACGGCCTGCTGGAGCAGGATCGCGCAGGCCTCGTCCACCGCGATGCGGAGGTCCTCGATCTCGTCGAGGGTGAAGTCCAAACGTGCCGCGAGGCCGGCCGTGGCCGTTCGCAGCACCGACAGGTAGGCACCCGCAGCGGGCAGCCGGACTTCCACGAAGTCCTGGGTCCCGGGCTCGCCTGCGATCTGGGACACCCTCACCTCCAAGGTGGTACGAGCTCTGTTCGCCGGTGACGCTATCGCGATCCGGGCGATCGTGTCGCGGCACCCCTCGTGGCGCCCGTTTTGGGAGCGCCCCGGCCGGGCTCGGCCTCTGTCGGGTGACTGATGGTAAGCCCTCGGGTACGCACAGTGGCTAGGGGTGTGCGGGCCCAATTCGGGGGAACCGGCGGAGGGTTGACCTACCCCGCTTCAGACGATCGAACCGTGGACAAAACACCACCGCCAGCTCTCGCCCTGTTCGAAGCTCCGCATCACCGGATGGCCGGTTGCCTCGTGGTGCGCGGTGGCGTGCCGGTACGGGGAGGAGTCGCAGCAGGCCACGTACCCGCACTGGAGGCACATCCGCAACTGCACGGGATGACTTCCCAGCGCCTCACATTCCGGGCAGGTCGGAGCATGCGGGACAGGCTCGGGGCGCGGCAGTTCGGCAACGTGGGTGCACTCGCTCATGATGGCCAGCGTACGGCCGGGCGATGAGTGGGGATGGGATCGGCATGGAGGTATTGCCGCTGGTGGCGCTGGTGGCGGGGAGCGCCGCCGTGGCGGGGCTGGCGCGGCGGACGCCGGTGCCCGCGCCGCTGCTGCTGGTCGCCGTCGGACTGATCGCGGCGTACGTGCCGGGGCTGCCCTCGTACACGCTCGACCCGCACATCGTGCTGCCGCTGCTGCTGCCGCCGCTGCTGCACACGGCCGCGGTGGACAGCTCGTACCTGGACCTGCGGGCCAACGCGCGGCCGATCGCGATGCTGTCGGTGGGGTACGTGCTCTTCGCGACGCTGGCCGTCGGGTGGGTGGCCTACATGGTGGTGCCGGGGCTGACGCCGCCGGTGGCCCTGGTACTGGGCGCAGTGATCGCCCCGCCGGACGCGGTCGCGGCGACGGCGATCGCCCGCAAGCTCGGGCTGCCGAACCGGATCACGACGATCCTGCAGGGCGAGTCCCTGGTGAACGACGCCACGGCCATCACCGCCTACAAGGTGGCCCTGGCCGCCGCGGTGGGGACCGGCGTCGGCTGGGCGGGCGGGATCGCGGAGTTCCTGCTGGCCTCGGTGGGCGGGGTCGGCGTGGGTCTGCTGCTGATGGTGCCGATCCACCAGCTGCGCAAGCGCCTGAAGGAGCCGCTGCTCCAGAACACCCTGTCGCTGCTGATCCCCTTCGTGGCGTACGCGGCGGCCGAACGGGTGCACGCGTCGGGGGTGCTGGCGGTGGTGGTGGTCGCGCTGTACCTGGGGCACCGCAACTGGCAGGTGGACTTCGCGACGCGGCTCCAGGAGGAGGCGGTGTGGAAGGTGGTCTCCTTCGTGCTGGAGTCGGTGGTCTTCGCGCTGATCGGGCTCCAGCTGCCGGTGGTCCTCAAGGGGCTGGGCGAGTACGAGGTCCTCGCCGCGGCCGGGTACGCGCTGGTGGTGTTCCTCGCGGTGGTCGTGTCCCGCTACCTGTGGGTGTTCCCGGCGACCTTCGTACCGCGCTGGTTCTCGGAGCGGATCCGGCAGCGGGAGCCGGACACCGACTGGAAGGCGCCGGTGATCGTGGGGTGGGCCGGGATGCGCGGGGTGGTCTCGCTGGCGATCGCCTTCTCGGTGCCGATGAGCGTGCCGCACCGCAACCTCATCCTCTTCCTCACCTTCACGACGGTCATCGGGACCCTGGTCGTGCAGGGGCTCACCCTGCCGCCGCTGATCCGGGCGCTGAAGCTGCCGGTGAAGGACCAGCAGGCGGAGACCCTGGCGGAGGCGCAGGCGCAGAGCGAGGCCTCGCGGGCGGCGGAGGAGCGGCTGACGGAGCTGTTGGAGTCCCCGGCGAACAGCTCGTTGCCGCCGCCGCTGGTGGACCGGCTGCGGACGGTCCTGGAGCGGCGGCGCAACGCGGTGTGGGAGCGGCTGGGGGAGGTCAACCCGCTGACGGGGGAGTCGGCGGACGACGTCTACCGGCGGCTCGCGCGGGAGATGATCGAGGCCGAGCGGGAGGTGTTCGTGTCCCTGCGCGACCGGCGCCGGATCGACGACGAGATGCTGCGGGGGCTGCTGCGCAGGCTGGACCTGGAGGAGGCGGCCGCCTACCGGGAGGAGACGTAGCGCCGCCCGGCGACGCCTACGGCCGGCCCGTGACGACCGCCGCGAGGGCGGTGCCGCGGGGGAAGGCGCCGGCTTCGGCCAGGGCGGTGAGGGCCCAGAGGAGCTTCGCCACGTAGACGCGTTCCACCGGGAGGCCGTGGCGGGCGGCGAAGTCGGCGGCGAAGGCGTCCAGGGCCGCCGGGACGCGGGCGTAGCCGCCGTGGTCGAAGCCCTCGGCCAGGCTCCAGTCGCCGGCCGGGCCGCCGAAGGCCGCCGCCTGGAGGGAACGTATCTCCGCGCCGAGGAAGCCCCCGGCCAGGACCGGTACGCCCAGCGCCCGCTGGGCGGGGGCCAGGCCGGCCGCGAGACCGGCCAGGGTGCCGCCCGTACCGCAGGCCACCGCCGCCACGTCGCAGGTGCCGCGCAGCTCGCGGCCGAGTTCCGCGCAGCCCTCCAGGGCCAGGGCGTTGCTGCCGCCCTCGGGGATCAGGTGGGCGCCGGCCGCCCCGGCGGACTCCAGCAGGCGGGCCAGGGTCGCGGGCTCGGCCTTGCGGCGGTAGTCGGCGCGGGTCGCGAAGTGCAGCCGCATGCCGTCGGCCGCACAGCGGGCGAGGGAGTCGTTGAGGGGCCGCCCGGCCAGCTCGTCCCCGCGGACGATGCCGACCGTGCCGAGGCCGAGCAGCCGGCCGGCCGCGGCGGTGGCCCGCAGGTGGTTGGAGTAGGCGCCGCCGAAGGTGACCAGCCGGTCCTGGCCGGCCGCCAGGGCGGCCCGGAGGTTGGGCGCGAGCTTGCGCCACTTGTTGCCGGGCAGCTCCGGGTGCACGAGGTCGTCCCGCTTCAGGAGCAGCCGCACGCCGTACCGCTCGAACCGCTCGTCGCGGACCTCCCGCAACGGGGAGGGCGGGCGCGGGCGCAGGAGCTGGTCGAGGTTCACGGGACGGTCCACCCGTCCATTGTGGGGCGCTCCCGTCGCTCCCGCCGCTGCCGTGGCTCCCGTCCCCGCCGTCGCGGCCGGGGCCCGGGCTTCGGTTACTTGAGGCGTTCGGCCACGCGGGCCCGCATGGAGTCCATCGTGAAGCCCTTCGGGTCGATCTTCCCGGGCTGCCATTCGAGGTGGCCGATGACCGAGCGCGAGCCCCAGTCGTGGACCCGGCAGACGGCGGCGGCCGCGCGGGCGATGGCGTCGAGCTGGACGGCCGGCCAGGGGTCCTCGCCGTCGCCGAGGTTCACGCACTCGAAGCCGTAGAAGTGGCGGTTGCCGTCGGTGTCGGCGTGGTGGTCCGGGGGGAGGCGCCGTTCGGCGATCACGGCCGCCAGGACGTCGGAGTCTCCGGCTCCGGCGTGGTTGGCGCGGCCGTACCCGACGAGGTGGACGTGGCCGTCCTTGGTGATGACGCCGTGGCAGAGCGGGCCGGGCAGCTCGGAGTCCCCGTCGCGGCAGAGCTGCACGCTGTAGTCGGTGCCCTGGGTGACGGTGTGGTGGATCATCACTCCGTTCACCGGTCCCCAGGGGCCCTTGTGGTTGCGGTTGTGCGTGCGCCAGTTGCCGACCTCGACGACGGTGAGGCCTTCGGCGCGCAAGGCGGCGAGGAACCGGTCAGCGGACATGGGTGCGGACATGGCCGCCTCCTTCGTGCGGTGCGTACCGGACACCCTGTGTGTTCGGCTCGTTACGTACCGGTGTAATGGAGGCAGCCGTTCCGCCGCTAGGGCCTTCGTACGGTGTGCGAGCGGATCCGGCCAGCGGGCGCGGTTCAGGCCGAGGCGAGCCAGAGGTCCGGTCCGAAGACCTCGTAGTGGATGTCCGAGGCCGGGACCCCCCTGGCGATCAGCTGCGCGCGCACCGCCCGCATGAAGGGGAGCGGGCCGCACAGGTAGGCCTGGGTGCCGGGGGCGAGGGGGACGGACTCCAGGTCGAGCAGGCCGGTGGCGTCGCCCGGCCCGGCGCCGGCCTCGTACCAGAAGCGGGCCGAGGCGTCGGGGAGCTTGTGGGTCAGCGCCCGGTGGTCCGAGCGCAGCGCGTGGTCGGCGGGGCTGCGGTCGGCGTGCAGGACGGTGACCGGGGCGGCGTGCCCGGTGGCGGCGAGGTGTTCGAGCATCGACAGCATGGGGGTGCAGCCGATCCCGGCCGAGGCCAGCAGCACCGGCGCGGCCAGGTCCCGCAGCACGAGGTCGCCGTACGGGGCCGAGACGCGCAGGGTGTCGCCGGTGCGGACGGTGGCGTGCAGGTGGTGGGAGACCTCTCCGTGGGGGCCGCCGGCGGCCGGGCCGTGCACCCGCTTGACGGTGATCGAGCGGACCGGGGAGCCGGGGGCGCTGGAGAGGCTGTACTGGCGGATCTGGCGGGCGCCGTCGGGGAGTTCGACCTGGACGGAGACGTACTGGCCGGGCTTGAAGGAGGGCGCGGGCGCCCCGTCGGCGGGGACGAGGTGGAAGGTGGTGCAGTCCGCCGTCTCCTCGACGCGGGCGGCCACGGTCCACTCCCGCCAGACGTCGCCGGCGGTGACCCGCTGCTCGGCGTAGAGGCGTTCCTCCAGGGTGACGAGGGCGTTCGCCATCAGCCAGTAGACCTCGTCCCAGGCCTCGGCGACCTCGGGGGTGACGGCGTCGCCGAGCACCTCGGCGATGGCCTCGAAGAGGTGGCGGTGGACGACCGGGTACTGCTCGCGGGTGACGCCGAGGGAGGCGTGCTTGTGCGCGATGCGGCTCAGCATGACGTCGGGGCGGGTGTCCGGGTGGGCCACGAGGTGGGTGGCGAAGGCCGCGACCGAGCCGGCGAGGGCCTGCTTCTGGAGTCCGGTGTTCTGGTTGCCCCGGTTGAACAGGTCCCGGATCAGGGCCGGGTGGGCGGCGAAGAGCTTCGTGTAGAAGAGCTCCGCGATGTCGCCGATGGCCGCCCCGACGGCGGGCAGGGTGGCGCGTACGGTCGCGGCCGACTTCTCGGACAGCATGCGGAACTCCTCGTTTAATTGGCATCTGAGATGCGTATTTTTATCCGGGGGCATGGGCGTGCCGTGGTGCGTACGTTCGTTCGGAAGGCTTCCCCTCGTCAGCCTAGGCGGGGGGAGCGGCGCAACTAATCGGCCATCCGGCCCGGGAGTCCGGGACTTTCGGCCCGGCCTGCGGATCCGCCCGAAATGCCCAGCAGCAACGGCCCCGTCGGGGCCGCCACCAGCTCGTTCACCGTGAGCGGGTCCAGCGCCGCGAAGAACGCCTCCTGGGCCCGGCGCAGCGCGCCGCGCAGGACGCAGGCCCCGCGCAGCGGGCACGGCGCGGCGCCGTCGCAGTCCACGACGTCACCGGCGCCCTCCAGCTCGCGCACCAGCCCGCCGACCGGAGCGGCCCGGCCCGCGGCGGTCAGGGCGAGCCCGCCGCCCCGGCCCCGCCGCGCCTCGACCAGCCCGAGATGCTGCAGGCGGGCGACCACCTTGGCCGTGTGGGTGTACGGGACCTCCATGGTCGCCGCCACCTCCCGGGTGGTGGGGAGCTCCGTGTCCTCGACGGCCAGGCGCATCAGGACGCGCAGCGCCAGGTCCGTGAATCGGGTCAGCCGCATGCCGGCAGCCTAGAAAACTTGCATCACAGATACAACTTATGGACCGGGTGTGCGCGCCGTGGCTGGAACCGGCGGGGTGCGGGGAGGGTGCCGCGCGGCTGTTGAACTCCCTAGGTTGCCCAGACCCACACGGAGTAGTCCCACCCTTTTGTGTAATGGTCCCACCACGTTGCGTGCTGGAAGTGTTCCGTTCCGCAGACTCATGGAGTGATCGAAAGGGAAAGACATGTCGGTCCAGGCAGGTTCCGAATCCGAAGCCCAGACACCGCAACGCAGTCTCGGCACTTCGGCCGCGCGGAACTTGGCAACCACGACCAAGTCCGCGCCGCAGATGCAGGAGATCACCTCGCGGTGGCTGCTGAAGATGCTCCCGTGGGTCTCGGTGCAGGGCGGCACCTACCGCGTCAACCGCCGGCTGAGCTACTCGGTGGGCAACGGCATCGTCGAATTCATCAAGACCGGCACCCAGGTCCAGGTCATCCCCGCCGAGCTCGGCGAGCTGCCGGTCCTGCGCGACTACGCCGACGAGGACGCCCTCACCGAGCTCGCCGCCCGCTGCCGCCAGATCGACTTCGAGGCCGGCCAGGAACTCACCTCCTTCGGCAGCCCCGCCGACCAGGTCTTCCTGCTCGCCCACGGCCGCATCGACCAGATCGGCCCCGGCCCCTACGGCGAGGACGCCGTCCTGCGCACCGTCGCCGACGGCGCCTTCTTCGGCGAGGGCGCCCTCACCGACGCGGAGGCGATCTGGGAGTACACCGCCCGCGCCGCCACCGCAGGCACCGCGCTCGTCCTGACCCGGCAGGACTTCCAGCTCCTCGCCGACCGCGTCGACTCGCTGCGCGCGCACCTCGACGAGGTGCGGTCCATGCCCGCCCAGCGCACCAACAAGTACGGCGAGGCCGCGATCGACCTCTCCGCCGGCCACCAGGGCGAAGCCGTCCTGCCCGGCACGTTCGTCGACTACGAGGCCCGGCCTCGCGAGTACGAACTCTCCATTGCACAAACGGTCCTGCGCGTGCACACCCGCGTCGCCGACCTGTACAACCAGCCGATGAACCAGACCGAGCAGCAGTTGCGGCTCACGGTCGAGGCGCTGCGCGAGCGCCAGGAGCACGAGATGCTCAACAACCGCGACTTCGGCCTGCTCCACAACGCCGACTACGACCAGCGCATCCAGCCCCACGACGGCGCGCCCACCCCGGACGACTTCGACGCGCTCCTCGCGATGCGGCGCGGCTCCAAGCTGTTCCTCGCGCACCCCAAGGCCATCGCCGCCTTCGGCCGCGAGTGCAACAAGCGCGGCATCTACCCCGAGTCCGTGGACGTCGGCGGCCACCGGGTGCCGGCCTGGCGCGGGGTGCCGATCTTCCCGTCCAACAAGATCCCGGTCAGCGACGCCCGTACGACCTCCATCCTGTGCATGCGTACGGGCGAGGACGAGCAGGGCGTGATCGGCCTGCACCAGCCCGGCATCCCGGACGAGATCGAGCCGAGCCTGTCGGTGCGCTTCATGGGCATCAGCGAGCAGGCGATCATCTCCTACCTGGTCACCGCCTACTTCTCCGCCGCGGTGCTGGTCCCGGACGCGCTCGGCGTCCTGGAGAACGTCGAGATCGGCCGCTGGCGCTGATGACCGCCAACGCCCTCGCCGCGGGGGAGGGGCAGGAGGCGGCGGCCCTGCTGGAGCGCACCAGGCGGACGGTCGATCCGGAGCTGCGCCGGACCGTCGAGAGCCTGCCCGGATCCATGCGACGGGTGGCGATGTACCACTTCGGCTGGCAGGACGAGGACGGCCGCCCGGCGGCGGGCAGCGCGGGCAAGGCCATCCGGCCCGCGCTCGTCCTCGCCTCCGCGCAGGCCCTCGGGGGCCCGCCGGCCGGCGACCCGCAGGCGCGCGCCGCCGTACGGGCGGCGGTGGCCGTGGAGCTGGCGCACAACTTCACGCTGCTGCACGACGACGTCATCGACAACGACACCCGCCGGCGCGGCCGGCCCACTGCCTGGACCGTCTTCGGCACGGCCGACGCGATCATCACCGGCGACGCCATGATGGCGCTCGCGCTGCGCCTGTTCGCCGAGGAGCCGCATCCGGCCGCCGCGGCGGCCTCGGCCCGGCTCACGGCCTGCGTGATCGAGCTGTGCGCCGGCCAGCAGGCGGACTGCGCCTTCGAACGGCGCCCGGACGTCTCGCTGGACGAGTGCCTGACCATGGCGACCGCCAAGACCGGGGCCCTGCTGGGCTGCGCCTGCGCCCTGGGCGCGCTGTACGCGGGGGCCGGGCCGGAGGAGGTCGACGCGATGGACGCCTTCGGCCGCGAGGCCGGGCTGGCGTTCCAGCTGATCGACGACCTGATCGGCATCTGGGGCGATCCGGGCCACACCGGCAAGCCCGCCGGGGCCGATCTGATCGCCCGCAAGAAGTCCCTCCCGGTCGTGGCCGCCCTCACCTCGGGCACCGGGGCCGGGGAGGAGCTCGCCGCCCTGTACGCGGGCCCGATGGAGGGGGACGACGTACGCGTGGCGGCCCGTGCGGTGGAGCGGGCGGGCGGTCGCGACTGGGCGCAGGCCCATGCCGCCGACCGGATGGGGCGGGCGGTGCAGGAGCTGTCGCGGGCCGTCCCGGACCTGGCGGCGGCGGGCGGTCTGCTGGCGCTGGCGGAGTTCGTGACGCGCCGCACGAAGTGAGGCCGGGGAAGCGGAGGGGTCAGGCCCGTTCCGGTGCCGAGAGGTGCCGGAACGGGCCTTTCCGCACGGGTGCCCCAACTCTAGGATCACTCAGGGTTGTTGAGACTTGAGTGACTTGAGTGAAGGGTGTGACCCGTGGTGCTGGAGATACGTCAGGCGGATCAGTCGGACCGGGACGCCGTCGCGCGGCTGCTGGACGAGGCCTTCCGCAGTGACCCGGTGAGCAGCTGGGTCTTCCCCGATCCGGAGCACCGGGCCGCCGTGCACGGCCGCTTCCTCGGGGTCTTCGTGGACGTGGCCCTGGCCGAGGGGCGGATCGACTACGCGGCCGACGGCTCGGCGGCGGCGCTGTGGCTGCGGATCCCGGCCGGCGAACCGGAGGGTGAGGACGAGGTCCCGGCGAAGATGCGCGCGGTGGCCGACCCCGGCAACGAGCGGTGCGAGCTGGTCGGGCGGCTGACCGGGGAGGTCCACCCGACGGGCGAGGAGCACGAGTACCTGCTGATGATCGCGGTCGACCCGGAGCGGCAGGGCGAGGGGCTGGGCAGCGAGCTGATCAGGCCGGTCCTGGAGCGCTGCGACCGCGAGGGGCTCCCGGCGTACCTGGAGGCGAGCAGCGAGCGGAGCATGCGGCTCTACGAGCGGCTCGGCTGGGAGTTCACGGGCACGGCGGTGCGGCTGCCGGACGGGCCGCTGATGTGGCCGATGTGGCGCAAGCCGCGGGGGTGAGGGGGAGTTCATCTAAAAGGGTTGCCTGAAGTACTTCAGGTGAAGTACTTTCACTGGCGTGCCCCGGAGCGGTGGCACTGTCCAGTGAAAGAGAAGCGCTTGCGCAAGCTCACGTACTTCATCGCCACCACCGTCGACGGCTTCATCGGCGACCCGGACGGCGATGCCGATTTCCTCTACGCGCACCTCGACCCCGAGTTCATCGGGCACCTGGTGGCCGAGTACCCGGAGACCATCTCGGCGGCCGGGCGCACCCAGCTCGGTATCGAGGGCGCCGCCCCCAAGCGGTTCGACGCGGTTCTCATGGGCCGCCGCACCTACGAGCCCGGCCTCAAGGCGGGCATGACCAGCCCGTACGGCCACATGCGCGAGCAGTACGTCGTCTCGCGCTCCCTCACCGTCGCCCCGGACCCCGGCGTACGGCTGATCGACGGGGACGTGACGGCCGCGGTCCGCGCGATGAAGGCGCGGGACGGGCTGGACATCTGGCTCTGCGGGGGCGCGGACCTCGCGGGGCAGCTCGCCGAGGAGATCGACGAGTACATCGTCAAGACCTACCCGGTCGTGGTCGGCACCGGCATGCCGATGTCCCGGGCCGGATTCGGCGTCCGGCCGCTGGAGCTGACCGGCTGCACCGCCCTCGGAGGCGGCCAGATCATCACCTCGTACGCCGTCAAGCGCTGACCGCGCCGGCCCGCAGTGGCCCGCGCCGGCCCGCGCCGTGCGCCGCCGCGGCCGAGCGGCCTACCGTGGAGGCATGGCCGCACAGCAGCAGCACGCGCACGGGACGGTCGCCCCGCGGGCCGGGCACGAGCAGTACACGTGCCCGGCCTGCGGAAACGCCGTCGACACCCTCGTCCGACGGCGCAAGTCGCTCGGCATCTTCGTACCCCAGTGGGGCCCGGGCCCCTGCCGGAACCCGGACTGCCCGCGCCACGTTGCCTGACGCGGCACTGGACGCGCGCCGGCCCGGCGCGGCCGCCCGTGACGTTCCGGGTGGCCGCGCCGGGCCGGCAGCCGGGTGCTCCGTCCGGGGCTAGCCCTTGGCGTCCATGCCGGAGGCGACCAGGCCGTTGGCCCAGAGCTGGTTGACGCGCGAGCGCTCGGCGCTGTTCGGGTTGGGGTTGGTGCACGAGGTGCCCGGCCCGCCGCCCGACATGAGCTCGCTGCACGGACCCGAGTAGTGGTCCGGCAGGCCCAGCACGTGACCGGTCTCGTGCGCCGTCACGCGGGTGGAGTTGTACTGCTGGTTCTGGGCGTAGTCCAGGAAGATGTAGCCGCGGCCGTGGCCGTCCGTGCTCGCGTAGGAGCCGCGGGAGTCGTTGCCCTCGTAGTAGGAGAAGTTCCCGCCCGAGGACACCTCCTGGAGCTTCACGTTCGACACCGAGCTGTTCCATATCTGCGTGGAACGGGCGATCACGCTGCGGAAGCTCGGCGCGTTGTTGGTGTTGTACGTGACGGTGACGGCCCGCAGGCCCGGGTGGGCGGCCTGCTGCTCGGCGACCGAGCGGCGCACGGCCTCGAAGAAGGCGCGGTTGGCGGCCTCGTTCTCCTGCGAGCGCTCGTAGGCGGCGTAACTGGCCGGGTTGCCGGCCGGGGCGGGGGAGGCGCTCGCGGTGGGGACCACGCCGCCGAGGGCGGCGGCGAGGCCGAGGCCCAGGGTGGCGGACAGCGTGATCCTGCGGGAGTGGCGCATGTGGGGGGCTCCTACTCAGCCGGTGCGGTGGGGGGTGGATGGGTCGTCCGGTACCGGAGTCTGAGGGAGCGCGAGGCGCCGGGGGATGATGTCAGCGCCCGATAGCGCCGCCCTATCGAGAAGATTGCGACAGGGCAACTGGCGTGAGAATGGCGGGATTCGGGGGGCTATCGGTGGCTGGTGCGGTCCACCGGCCCCGCCCTACTCTCGGGTCATGGAGCTCGAGGTGAGGCACCTGCGCGCACTGTGTGCCATCGCGGACGCCGGCAGCCTGCACAAGGCGGCCCGGCAGCTCGGCGTGAGCCAGCCCTCGCTGACGACCCAGCTGCGGAGGATCGAACGGGCCCTGGACGGCGAGCTGTTCCTGCGCGAACGGACCGGCTGCCGGCCGACTCCGTTCGGGCGCACCGTGCTCGGGCGGGCCCGGCCGCTGCTGGCCGAGATGGCGGCGCTGGTCGCCGAGGCGCGGGCGGTCGCGCGCGGGCCCCGGCTGCGGATCGGCTCGACCGCGAGCCGGGCGCTGCCGGGGTGGCTGCGGCGGCTGCACCGGCGCGCGCCGGAGACGGAGACCTCGCTGGTGGTCGACGTGTCGGCGAACGCGCTGCTGCGGATGGTGGCCGCCGGGCAGTTGGACGTGGCGTTCGTGCACGAGGTCGAGGGCTTCCCGCTGCGGGTCCCGGAGGGGCTGGAGCTGCGCGTGCTGATGGAGCGCGAGCCGCAGTTCGTGTCCATGGCCCGGGACCACCCGGCCGCGCGGTCGCCGGTGGTGGAGTTACGGGATCTGGCGCAGGACCGCTGGACGGTCGACCCCTCCGTCGACGGCGAATGGGACGGCCTGCGCAGGGTCTTCGCCGGTGCCGGGCTCGATCCGCCCGTGCTGCACGCCGATTACCACACCGCCACCTCGCTGATCGTCTCCGGCGAGGCGGTCGCCCCCTGCCAGCCCACCTCCGGACCCCGCGACGACATGGCCATCCGGCCGCTGTCGGGGGACCCGCTCGCGGTGCGGCTGCTGCTCGCGACGCGGCCCGGGGCGCACGCCGAGGCCTACGAGGACCTCCGCGACGCCTATCGCGAAGCCGCCCTGAGCACCCCGCCGTACCGGGCCTGGCTGCGCCACCACGCGAGCCCGCTGCTCGTGGCCTAGCCCCGCCCTCCCGCGCCCGGCCCGCCCCGAAGCCCCGGCCGTCCCGGCCGGGGCTTCCGCGCGTCGCACCGCTTGACTTCCCCCTGCCGCGATATATCGTGTTCTGGAGAAGACGCGATATGTTGCGTTCACGAGGAGGAGCAGCACCATGGCAGAGCAGATGACGTGGTCCGTCGCCGCACCGCAGAAGCTGGCCTTCGAGCAGCCGGTGACCGACCTGCGCGTCCGGGTCGTCGGCGGCACCGTGAACGTGGTGGCCGCGGCAGACGGGGGGCCGGCCCGGCTGGAGGTGTCGGAGGTCGACGGACCGCCGCTGCACGTGGTGCAGGAGGGCGGCACGCTCACCCTGTCGTACGAGGACCTCCCCTGGAACGGTTCCCAGGGGCTGAAGGAGTGGTTCGAGAGCAAGCCGTGGAAGGCCTGGTCTGGCTCGTCCGAGGGGGGCCGCAAGGCCTGGGAGCGCAGCGTCACGGTGACGCTGACCGTCCCGGCCGCCACCCGGGTGCAGCTGGCCACCGTCAGCGCCGCCGCTTTCGTCTCCGGCATCTCGGGCCCGGCCGACGTCAACGGCGTCTCGGGTGACGCGACCCTCGTACGGCTCTCCGGCCGGGTCAAGGCGCACACCGTCTCCGGCAGCGTCGAGGCGCAGTCCCTCACGGGTGAGCTCGGCTTCCACTCCGTCTCCGGCGGCCTGACGGTCGTCGACGGTGCGGGCGGCAGCGTACGGGCCGACTCGGTCAGCGGCGACATGCTCATCGACCTGGCCCCGGACCCGGCCGCCCCGAAGCCGGTGGACATCGTCCTCAACTCCGTCTCCGGTGAGGTCGCCATCCGGCTGCCCCACCCGGCCGACGCCAAGGTGGAGGCCAACACGGCCACCGGCGGCGTCTCCAACGCCTTCGAGGACCTGCGCGTCTCCGGCCAGCTCGGCGCCAAGCGGATCACCGGCACCCTCGGCACCGGCGCGGGCACCCTGCGGGCCACCACGGTCTCGGGGTCCATCGCCCTCCTGCGCCGCCCGCAGGCCGACGCCGACGCCCCCCTCCAGCTCGACAAGAAGGTGCTCTGACATGCCGCCCGTCTTCGCCCACGGCCGCCTCCGCCTCTACCTGCTCAAGCTGCTCGACGAGGCGCCCCGCCACGGCTACGAGGTGATCCGCCTGCTGGAGGAGCGCTTCCAGGGCCTCTACGCGCCCTCCGCGGGCACCGTGTACCCGCGGCTGGCGAAGCTGGAGGCGGAGGGACTCGTCACGTACGCCACCGAAGGCGGGCGCAAGGTGTACTCCATCACCGAGGCGGGCCGGGCCGAACTGGCCGACCGCGGCGGTGAGCTGGCCGACCTGGAGCTGGAGATCCGCGACTCCGTCTCCGAACTGGCCGCCGAGATCCGCGACGACGTCCGCGGCGCCGCCGGCGACCTGCGCCGCGAGATGCGGGCCGCGGCCTCCGCGACGGCCACCCAGGTCGAGGACGAGTCCTGGAAGACCGCCAAGGAGGAGCTCCGCAAGGCGAAGCAGGAGTGGAAGGAGCAGGCGCGGCGGGCGAAGGACGAGAGCCGCCGGGCCCGCGAGGAGGCCCAGCAGGCCCGTCGCCAGGCCAAGGAGGCCCAGGAGCGGGCCCGTGAGGAGGTCCAGCGGATCGCCGCGCAGCTCCAGGAGCAGTTCTCGAAGTCGGGCGGGATGCTGGGCAGCCTGGCCGGGGCCTGGCTCGGCGGCGCGGGCGCCGCGAACCCGGCGCCGGCGCAGACGGCCGGTGCGCCCGGCCCGGCGGGTGCGGCCTGGGCCGAGGACCTGACGCCGGGTGCGGATCCCTCCCGGGACCTCGACCGGCTGCTGGACCGCTTCCGCGACGCCGTCCGCGACGCCGCCCGCGACCACGGCGTGACCCCGGCCCAGCTGGCCGAGGCCCGCGCCCACCTGGCCGCGGCCGCCGCCCGCATCGAGGCCGGACTGCGCCCCGGGGCATAGGAAGCCCGGGGCCGTCGGGTACGGGCGGGCCGGCCCGGATCGGCCGGCCCGGCTCCGGTCAGGCGGCCAGGGCCGCTTCGGCCGAGGCGTAGGTGACCCCGTGGTCCGCGAGGGCCTCGGAGACCGTGCCCGGCCGGGACAGCAGGGCCAGCAGCAGGTGCAGGGTGGCGATGTGGTCGTCCTTGCGGCCGACCGCGATGCGCAGGGACTGTTCCAGGGCCTTCTTGGCGCCCTGGGTGAGGCGGACGCGGGGTCCGGCGCGGCCGCCTCGCTCCGGGCGGCCCAGGGCCGAGCGGAGCGAGGCGCCCAGGGTGCGCCGGCGGGGGGCCGGGGCCGCGAGGGCGCCCGCGCCGTGGGTCTCCTCGACGCGGGAGACGATCTCGTCGAGGTCGATGCCGAGCCCCGCGAGCGCCTCCTGGTCGGCGCGGGACATGCCGCCCCGGCGCCGGGACTCGGCGAGCCGGGTCCCGAGGGCCTCCCGGTCCACGCCGAGCGGGTCCAGTACGCCCCGGTCGACGAGGGCGAGCAGCAGGTGCTCCTCGGTGACCGTGGCGGCCCCGGCGCGGCGGGCCTCGTCGACCGCGCCCGTCACCGCGTCCCGGGCGTCAGGGGTGAAGCGTTCGAACATCAGAGCCTCCCGTACTTCTTGTGCACGGCCTGCCGGCTGACGCCGAGTTCGGCCGCGATCTCCTGCCAGGACCAGCCCTGCGCGCGGGCACTGCGTACCTGTACCGCCTCCAGCTGCTCCAGCAGCCGCCGGAGGGCGGCGACGGAACGCAGGCCCACGCGCGGGTCCTGGTCCCCGGCCTGTGCGGCGAGATCCGTGGCTTCCGTCATGCCTGTCAATGTAGGTTGACACGGGAGGAGTGTCAACCCTGGTTGACGGACTCAGACCGTGAGGACGACCTTCCCGAAGAGGTCCCCCGCCTCCAGCTTCTCGAAGCCCTCGCGCGCCCGGTCCAGCGGCAGCACCTCGTCGATGACGGGGCGGACCCCGGTGGCCGCGCAGAAGGACAGCAGATCCTCCAGCTCGTCCTTGGTGCCCATCGTGGAGCCGACCACCTTCAGCTCCAGGAAGAAGATGCGCGTCAGCTCCGCGTGCGCGGGCCGGTCGCCGCTGGTGGCGCCCGAGATCACCAGGGTTCCGCCCGGGCGCAGGGACTTGACCGAGTGCGACCAGGTCGCCGCCCCCACCGTCTCGATGACCGCGTCCACCCGCTGCGGGAGCCGCGCGCCGGGCTCGTACGCCTCCAGCGCGCCCAGCTCCACGGCCCGCGCGCGCTTGGCCGCGTCCCGGCTGGTGGCGAAGACCCGCAGGCCGGCCGCCTTGCCGAGGACGATCGCGGCGGTGGCGACGCCGCCGCCCGCGCCCTGGACGAGCACCGAGTCCCCGGGGCGCACCCCGGCGTTGGTGAAGAGCATCCGGTAGGCCGTCAGCCAGGCCGTCGGCAGGCAGGCGGCCTCCTCGAAGGAGAGTCCGGCGGGCTTCGGCAGGACGTTCCAGGCGGGGACGGTCACCTGCTCGGCGAAGGTGCCCTGGTAGCGCTCGGTCAGGATCGAGCGCGGCTCGTCCGGACCGACCCCGTGGCCGCTCTGGCCGATCACGGAGTGCAGGACGACCTCGTTGCCGTCCTGGTCGGTCCCCGCGGCGTCGCAGCCGAGGATCATCGGGAGTTTTTCCTGGCCCAGGCCGACTCCCCGCAGGGACCACAGGTCGTGGTGGTTGAGGGAGGCGGCGCGGACGTTCACGGTCACCCAGCCGGGACGGGCCTCGGGTGCGGGGCGGTCGCCCAGCACGAGGCCGCTCAGCGGCTGGTCACGGTCGATTCGGGCGGCGTAGGCAGCGAACATGGCGCCAGAGGCTACCGGTCGGTAGGGCCGCCTGGCCAGTGGCCGAAGATCGCCGCCGCATCGGAGTGGAAGCTGTTGTTCGATCCTCAACCACCGCCGGTAGCAGGCGATTTAGCGGCCCTATGCACGTAAACGGAACGCATGGAGGGCCTCCGGAGAGGGGTAATATTCAAGCCATGCGGCGCGCTCGCCATGAGCCTGTCATGCCGCTCACGTGACGTGGCGACCCCTCCCGGTTCGGGGGCCGGGAGGGTGCGTCGTACGCGAAGAGGCCCGGCCGGATCGCTCCGGCCGGGCCTCACCCGTACAGCTCGGCATGGCGCTCAGGCCAGGCGGGCCACCCCGTCGGCCTTCGCCGCCGCGGCGACCGCGGCCGTGACGGCCTCGGCGACGCGCGGGTCGAACGGCGAGGGGATCACGTAGTCGGCGGCGAGCTCGTCACCCACGACGCCGGCGATGGCGTCGGCGGCGGCGATCTTCATGCCCTCGGTGATCCGGGTCGCGCGCACCTTCAGGGCGCCGGCGAAGATGCCGGGGAAGGCGAGCACGTTGTTGATCTGGTTCGGGAAGTCCGAACGGCCCGTGGCCACGACCGCCGCGTACTTGTGCGCGACGTCCGGGTGGACCTCCGGGTTCGGGTTGGCCATGGCGAAGACGAAGGCGTCCTTCGCCATCGAGGCCACCGCCTCCTCCGGGACCGTGCCGCCGGAGACGCCGATGAAGACGTCCGCGCCCGCGAGGGCCTCCTCCAGGGAGCCGTTCAGGGCCGACTTGTTCGTCAGGCCCGCGATCTCGGCCTTGACGTCCGTCAGGTCCGACCGGGACGCCGAGACGACGCCCTTGCGGTCGGTGACGCAGACGTCGCCGATGCCGGCGTCCACGAGGATCTTGGCGATGGCGATGCCCGCCGCGCCCGCACCCGAGATCACGGCGCGCAGGTCGCCGAGGGTACGGCCGGTGAGCTTCGCGGCGTTGCGCAGGGCGGCCAGCGTCACGATGGCGGTGCCGTGCTGGTCGTCGTGGAAGATCGGGATGTCCAGCGCCTCCTGGAGGCGGCGCTCGATCTCGAAGCAGCGGGGCGCGGAGATGTCCTCCAGGTTGACCCCGCCGAAGGACGGAGCGAGGCGGATGACCGTCTCGATGATCTCGTCCGTGTCCTTGGTGGCGAGCGCGATCGGCACCGCGTCGACCCCACCGAACTGCTTGAACAGAATCGCCTTGCCCTCCATGACGGGGAGGGAGGCCTCGGGACCGATGTCACCGAGTCCGAGCACGGCCGTACCGTCGGTGACGACGGCGACCACGTTGGACTTCCAGGTGTACTCGTTCACGAGCTCGGGCTGCTCGGCGATGGCGCTGCACACCTTCGCCACGCCGGGCGTGTACGCCAGGGACAGGTCGTCCTTGTCGTTGACCGGCACCGTGGCCTGAATGGCCATCTTGCCGCCCCGGTGCAGCGCGAACACCGCGTCGGGGTTGTTGTCCGTCGCACTGTCACTGCGAGGGTTGACGATCTCCGCTGCCACTTTGTGTGACCCCTTAAGTCCTTTGAATCGTTGAGGGTGGCCACTCCTGGTTAAGGGGTGGGCGGGCACCGCGTCCGTTCTTCGCCTCGGCGGTTGGCCCGCCTCCGCGAAGGGGAGGTTCGTACGCGCGGGCGCGCCGCACGCGCGCCCTGAGCCCCGGATGAGGGGTGTAAGGATCTGTTCTACCGGAAGAACGGCCGCCCAGACGAGTCGATTCCCGCTCAACTGTAGGCCGACTGTCCGGTTTTTGGCTAAAAGTCCAAAGCCCTCTGTCCGATGGGTGAGACACACCGCAAATAGTGGTGGCAAAAGGGCTGGTCACGCCGGTTTGTGTCGCTCCGAGGGCCCTTGCCCGCAGTCCTGTTGGGTAGTCGGGGGCGCCCGTTATCTGATTTTGACCTGATGGGCAGCCTGAATGCGTCAGTCCGAATGGCAAGATGCCGTAATCACACAAGGTCGCGACACTCGATGGTGCGTGCCCGACCCTTCTCGGATGCTTTTCCACCCCTGTCGGAGGAACCAGCTCATGACCGCAAGCACCACCCGCCGTACGACCGCCGCCCGGTCCCGGATCGCCGCGGTCGGCGCGATCGCGGTCGCCGGCGCCCTGATCCTGACCGGCTGTGGCGACCAGACCGACAAGGGCTCCTCGACCGGCTCGGGCAAGACCGACAACAGCGCCCCGCTGTTCTCGAAGCTCCCGAAGAAGATCCAGGACGCCGGTGTCGTCAAGGTCGGCTCCGACACGGCCTACGCGCCGATGGAGTTCGTCGACGGCGGCAAGATCGTCGGTGTCGACCCCGACATCGCCGACGCGCTCGGCAAGCAGCTCGGTGTGAAGTTCCAGTTCACCTCCGGCACCTTCGACGGCCTGATCACCTCGCTGGAGACCGGCCGCCAGGACATCGCGATGTCGTCGATCACCGACAACAAGAAGCGCCAGGAGGGCCTGGACGACAAGGGCGCCAAGATCGGCAAGGGCGTCGACTTCGTCGACTACTTCTCCTCCGGCGTCTCCCTCCTGGTCAAGAAGGGCAACCCGCAGAACATCAAGACCCTCGACGACCTGTGCGGCAAGACGGTCGCCGTCCAGCGCGGCACCACGTACGAGGACACCTTCAAGGCGCAGGCCGAGAAGTGCGGGGACAAGAAGCTCACCATCGAGGCCTTCGACACCGACGCCGAGGCGCAGACCCGCGTCAAGGCCGGCGGCGCCGTGGCCGACCTGAACGACTACCCGGTCACCGCGTACACCGCGAAGACCTCGGGCGGCGGCAACGACTTCGAGGTCGCCGGCCAGCAGGCCGACGTCGGCCTCTTCGGCATCGCGGTCTCCAAGGACAACGCGCAGCTGCGCGACGCCCTGAAGGAAGCGCTCGACGCCATCATCAAGGACGGCTCCTACGGCAAGGTCCTGGAGAAGTGGAACGTCAAGGACAGCGCCGTGCCCTCCGCCACGGTCAACGCGGGCAAGTAACACCGAGCGCTCCACTGAAGGGCAGTCATTGTGACTGACAAGATCGACAAGGGTCCGGCCGACACTCCGCCGGCCGGGCCCGGGGCCTCGGGCACCACCCCCTACGAGGCCATCAAGGCAATCCCCGTACGCCACTACGGCCGCTGGATCAGCGGCGTGGTCGTGGCCGTACTGCTCGCGTGGCTCGTCTACGCGTTCTCCCAGGGCAAGATCATCTGGGCGACGGTCGGCGACAAGCTGTTCGACCCCTCGGTCCTCAGCGGCCTCGGCAACACCGTCGTCATCAGCATCTCGTCGATGGCGCTGGGCCTCGTGCTCGGCATCCTCTTCGCCGTGATGCGCCTGTCGAAGAACCCGGTCACGAGCTTCGTGTCCTGGCTCTACATCTGGTTCTTCCGCGGTACCCCGGTGTACGTCCAGCTGCTGGTGTGGTTCAACCTGTCGCTGATCTTCCAGTACATCAACCTGGGACCGATCTACAAGAACGAGACGGTCGACGTCCTCACCCCGTTCATGGTCGCCCTGCTGGGCCTCGGCCTGAACGAGGGCGCCTACATGGCGGAGATCGTCCGCTCCGGCATCCAGTCCGTCGACGAGGGCCAGAGCGAGGCCTCGCACGCGCTCGGCATGACCCGGATGCAGACCATGCGCCGCGTGGTGCTGCCGCAGGCGATGCGCGTGATCATCCCGCCGACCGGGAACGAGTTCATCAACATGCTGAAGACCTCCTCCCTGGTCTCGGCGGTGCAGTACCCCGAACTCCTGCGGGCCAGCTCCAACATCGGCACCACGGCCGGCGCCATCATGGAGATGCTCTTCGTGGCGTCCATCTGGTACCTGACCCTGACCAGCATCTTCAGTGTCGGCCAGTACTACCTGGAGCGCCGCTACGCCCGCGGTTCGCTGCGCAGCCTGCCGCCGACGCCGTTCGAGCGGCTGAAGGCCAACCTGAACATGTTCCGCCGTACGGAGGTGGCGAAGTGACCGCCCAGCCGATGGTCAAGGCAGAAGGCGTCCACAAGTCGTACGGCGCCGCCCACATCCTCCGGGGCATCGACCTGGAGGTCGCCCCCCGGGAGGTCTTCTGCCTGGTCGGCCCGTCCGGCTCGGGCAAGTCCACCTTCCTGCGGTGCATCAACCACCTGGAGCGCATCAACGCCGGCCGGCTCTCGGTCGACGGCCGCCTGGTGGGGTACAAGCAGAAGGGCGAGAAGCTCTACGAGCTGAAGGACAGCGAGGTCGCGGCCCAGCGCCGGGACATCGGCATGGTCTTCCAGCGCTTCAACCTCTTCCCGCACATGACGGCCATAGAGAACGTCATGGAAGCCCCGGTCATGGTCAAGGGCGAGTCCAAGGCGGTGGCGCGCGAGCGCGCCGTCAAGCTCCTGGACCGGGTCGGCCTCGGCGACAAGGGCGCGAACTACCCCACCCAGCTCTCCGGCGGCCAGCAGCAGCGCGTGGCGATCGCCCGCGCGCTCGCCATGGAGCCGAAGCTGATGCTCTTCGACGAGCCCACCTCGGCGCTCGACCCGGAGCTCGTCGGTGACGTCCTCGACGTCATGCGGGACCTGGCCGAGTCGGGCATGACCATGATCGTGGTGACCCACGAGATGGGCTTCGCCCGCGAGGTCGGCGACAACCTCGTCTTCATGGACGGCGGCGTCGTGGTCGAATCCGGCCACCCGCGCGAGGTCCTGGGCAACCCGCAGCACGACCGGACGAAGGCGTTCCTGTCCAAGGTGCTGTAACCCCGCGGCGCGGGGCGCGAGAACTGTGAGGGGCGGTACGGGATCCCGTACCGCCCCTCCGTCATGCCCGGGGCGTCATGCCCGGGGCGTCGTGCCCGGGCTCCGCCCGGAGCCGAAGTTCCTACTTCAGGCCCAGGACCAGCGCGTCCGACGGCGAGCGCCAGACCGCGCGGGCCTCCGCGAAGCCGGCCTCGCGCAGGGCGCGGGCGTGCCAGGCCTCGTCCGGGGTGTCACCGTCGGCGTGCTCCCCGTAGATCGCGAAGCGGGCCTTCGTGGGCTCGGCCAGCACCGGGTCGGCCGCCGCCAGCGCCCACCACTCGCGCCAGTCCGGGACGCCGAGCCGGGCCCGGGTCGCGTCCATGACCCCGTGCCGGTGGGCGTGCTCGGCGGCGTCGATGCGCGGGGTGGCCGGGTCGGGCATGTGGTCGGCGTTCATGAAGACCCCGCCCGGGCGGACCAGCGGGGCGAGCTGTCCGTACAGGACGGCCAGGTCCGCGCTCGGGAGCCAGTGCAGGGCCGTCGCGGTCAGCACCGCGTCGTAGGTCTCGTGGGGGAGCGCCGAGCGCCAGCCGGGGTCCTTGAGGTCGGCGGTCACGAAGGTGACCCGGTCGTCGCCCGCGAAGTGGCCCCGGGCGATCGTCAGCAGCGCGGGGTCCAGATCCAGCCCCGTGCTGGAGGCCAGCGGGAACCGCTTGAGCAGCCGGTCCGTGATACTTCCCGTACCGCACGCGAGGTCCAGGACCCGGGGGGCGGGGCCCACCAGGGCCTCGACCATGTCCAGCATCACCCGGAACCGCTCCTCGCGGTCGGGCATGTACCACTCCTGCTGGCGGTCCCAGCTGTCCTGCCACGCCTGCCAGTCCGTACCGAACGAGCCGGTCACCGTATCCGCCATCGAGAACCCCTCCCTACGTAATACCCTCGAACCAATACCAGCCGTTACCGCGGCTCCCGCAGACACTAATCCGCATCCGTAAGGACTACAAGTGGAACTGGCCCATTACTCGGACTATGCCGTGCGCCTGGTCAACACCGAGGAGCCGGCCCGCAACAAGGACGCCCTCACCTCGGTGGACGACGTCCGCGCCCTCTTCGGGGCCAGCGTGCAGATGGCCCGCAGGGTCACCGACACCGACGTCACCCGCTTCCGCAACGTCCGGGGCCGGCTGCGCGCCGTCTTCGAAGCCGCCGACGGCGGTGACCACGTCCTCGCCGTCGACCTGCTGAACTCCCTGCTCATGGAGTTCCCGGTCAGCCCGCAGGTCTCCGGCCACGAGCTCGTCGGCCCGGACGGCCGCCCCGACTGGCACATCCACCTCGCCGACCACCCCTCCAACGCCTCCGCCGGCTACGCCGCGATCGCGTCCATGGGCCTGGCCTTCCACCTCACCGAGCACGGCCCCGACCGGCTCGGCCTGTGCCAGGCGCCGCCCTGCCGCAACGCCTACCTCGACACCTCCACCAACCGCTCCCGGCGCTACTGCTCCGACCGCTGCGCCACCCGCGCCAACGTCGCCGCCTACCGCGCCCGCAAGCGGCTGGAGGCCGAGGAGTCCGCGCGCATCGGGCGCACCGCCGACACCGCCCAGGACAGCCACGCCCTCAGCGAGCGCTGACCGTCCGGGCACGGCCGCAGCCGCAGCCGGGCGACCGCCAGCACCAGCTCCTCGGGGACCGCGCCGTAGTCGGTGCTGTCCCCGGTCTCGTTGAACGGGTTGTCGCCGAGCATCCACCAGCCCCCCGGACGGCGCTCGGCCGCCCGCTTGACGACCAGCAGGTCCTGCTGGAGCGGATGGCGGAAGACGACCACGTCACCCGGCCGGACCAACGCCCCGTAACGGACCACCATCCGGTCCCCGTCGTCCAGGGTGGGGGCCATCGACGGGCCCGTCACCTCGCTGATGCCGATGCGCCCCCGCGGGCGCTTGTTCTCCGCCATGTAAGGCCTCCTCTGCCTCCCCGCATGCTGCCGCAGGGTCCCGTACATTCGCTCACCGCACCCCGGCCGCCCCTGGACTTTTGTCCTAAGCCCATGGGGGCGCCCGCGATTTCCGGATTCTCAGCGAGTAACCTCCACCCTTGAGAAGACGATCACGAGGAGGACCCACTCCATGCTTTCCCGCTTCTTCGCCCCCAAGGTGAAGGTCTCCGCCCACTGCGACCTGCCCTGCGGCGTGTACGACCCGGCCCAGGCCCGTATCGAGGCCGAGTCCGTCAAGGCCGTCCAGGAGAAGTACCAGGCCAACGAGGACGCCGACTTCCGCGCCCGCGCCATCACCATCAAGGAGCAGCGCGCCGAGCTCGCGAAGCACCACGTGTCGGTGCTCTGGAGCGACTACTTCAAGCCCCCGCACTTCGAGAAGTACCCGCAGCTCCACACCCTGGTCAACGACACCCTGAAGGCCCTCTCGGCCGCCAAGGCGTCGAACGACCCGGCGACCGGTGCCAAGGCGCTCGAACTGATCGCCGAGATCGACCGCATCTTCTGGGAGACCAAGGCCGCCTGATCCGGCGCCCTGCCCGCCCGGGACGACCGAGGGGCCCGACCGTTCGCGGTCGGGCCCCTCGGCCGTGTGCGGGGGTCTTCTCCCCCCGCGCTCCTGCTGCTGCCGCTACTCCTCGTCCTCGTCCTCGTCGTCGAGGCGGGCGAGCCAGGTCGCCAGGCGTTCCACCGGGACCTCGAAGTCCGGGTTGAGGTCGACGAAGGTCCGCAGCTGCTCGGCCAGCCACTCGAAGGTGACCTCCTCCTCGCCGCGCCGCTTCTCCAGCTCCTCGATGCCGCGATCGGTGAAGTACAAGTCGGGCTCCGTGCCATGGGGTGATGGGGTGTTTCCCGCCAGGATAAGCCGGGTCCCGGCGACACCTCCCGCCGTCCCGCCCGCAGCGCTAGCGTGGACGGCCTCGGTGGGACCAGCGGGGGACGGGGGGCACGGGATGCCGGACGGGCGCACGGCAGGCTCCGCGCGCGCCTACGAGCTCCTGGAGCCCCTGGTCCGGGCCGCCACGGTACGCGTCCACGCGCCCCCGGGCGGGTATGAGAACCCCGGTGACGAGGTGACCGGACCCACTTGGGGCAGCGGCTTCTTCATCGCCCCGGGCTGGGTCCTGACGTGTGCGCACGTGGTCGGTGAAGGGGGTGGCGCGGCGGTGCCTCTGTCAGGGCGCGAGGTCGGCATCAGCTTCTTCTCCGGACCGGTCCGCGGCGCCGGCTCCCCGTCGGGCGCGTACGGCCCCGGCTACGGGGGTGACGCGGGCACCGGTACGGTCACCGGGCGCGTGGAGTGCGTCCTGCCCGAGCGCCTGGACGAGCGCCGGCCCGGCCGCCGGGCCCTGTGGGACCTGCCCGACCTGGCCCTGGTCCGGGTGCTCTCGCCGATATCCCACGCCTGCGTGTGGCTGACCGACCGGGCCAGACCCCGGATGGAGGAGGCCGCGTACTTCGGCTGCACCGAGGAGCTCGGCATCCGCGAGATCACCGGCCGCACCACCCGGCTGCGGGGCACCGCCGCGAACGGCGCCGCGATCCGCCTCGGCGACGACGACGAGATCGAGGCCGGCATGTCCGGCGGCCCCGTGGTGGACCTGGCGCGCGGCGAGGTCGTCGGGGTGGTCAAGGCCCGGCGGCACGGGAGCGGCGGCGGCCTCGCCGTGTCCGTGGCCCAGTTACGGACCCTGCCGCTGGCGGCGACCGGCCAGACCGGGCTCTACCGCAGGGTCATGCAGGCCCACGACCTCTACCACTACGACCGCCACCTCAGCGACCTCGACAGCCGCCGGACCTGGACCGACGTCCACGACGAGCTCCCGGCCGGGGACGGGGACCCGTACGGCGGCGGCCGCGGCAGGCTCACCCCGGGCGAGCGCACCACCCTGTGCGGGCTGCTGGCCGAACTGCCACCGCCCGGCTCCTCCGAGGCGGTCCGCGAGCTGGCCGAACGGGCCCGCGGCGAGGAACCCGACCCCGGGCTGCCGGCCCCGCTCAGCTGGCGCGACGGACTCGGGCTGCTCCACGACCCGCCGGGCGCGGGCGGAGAGGCCGCGGCGATGCTCCGGTACGCGACCGACGTGAGCGTGGCCGACCACCGCGAACCCCCGGCGCCCGGCGCCGACGAGGAACTGTGGGACTGGGTGCGGGCCACCGCGGAACGGCTGTGGCGCCCGCTGCGCCGGGAGCTGGGCGAGCGGCACGAGCGCGGCCTCGCCGAACGGGACCGGCGCCGGCGCGCCCTCGCCGGGCGGTCGGCGCACGGACCGGCCCGGCGGGAGCGGACCCTGCCGGCCGGGCCGTCGGTGCTGCTGGAGGTGTGGGCGCACGGCTGGGAGGAGGTCTACGACTGGCGGGTCTCCGTCCTGGCGGGCCCCGCCCAGCCCGGCCGGGTCACCCCGGTCGAGGCGGGCGTGCGCACCCGGCTGGACCGGCTGCCGGAGGCGCTGCGGGCACCCCTCGCCGAGGGCTTCCGCCGCTGCGACACCCACGAGGCGGCCGCGCTCCTCGAAGTGGCGGCCGCGCCGGGCCTGTTCGGGCTCGCGGTGGATGCCTGGACGGTGTCCGGCGGGGTGCCGGTGGGGGTCCAGCGGCCGGTGGTGTTCCGGTTCGAGGGCGGGGGCGGGGGTGCCGGCTCGGGGGCGGGCGGCGTTTCGGATGTGGCGCGGGGGGATGGCGGGGCCCGCGTTCCGGGTGTGCCCGGTGGCTCCGGCGTGGGCGGGACCGGCGTGGGCGGGGCCGCCGCGCGGTGGGCGCGGGTGCAGGGCGGACCGCTCCTGGACCAGCGCGCCGACTGCTCGCGGGGCCGCCCCCGCAGCCCCTCGCCCGACTGGGCGGCGGGGCTGGCGGACAACACCCTGCCCGTGCTGTGCCGGGCGGCCGGCACCGAACCGACCCTGGGCGCGCTGCACGTCCTGCGGGACGCGGGCTACGGGGTGCTGGTGAGCCGGCGGCCCCCCGCCGACCCGGGAGCCTCCTGCGCACCGTTCCACCGCGGGCTGCGGGAGGAGCTGGCCGAGGCGGGGCGGGGAGCGCTGCTGCCGCAGCGCGTGCAAGCCCTGCGAGTACGGGCCTACGGGGCGGACCCCGACGCCTACTGGGCCGCCGGGCTGGCCCTCGTATGGGAGGACCCGGAGCGGGCACTGCCCGAGGAGGAACCGTTGCAGGGGGACCTGTGAGCCGCGTGCTGCGTGGGAGGGAACGGCCGTGAACGACGAATGGCTCATCTACCGGGGCGTGGGCGAACCCCACGACGGGATCGCGGCGCTGCCCGATCCGCCGCCGTGGCGGGACTTCGACGGCGGCCCCGTCGCCGAACCCGGCGGCGCGGCCGGTACGGCCGACGGGAACGTGGCGCGCCGGCTCGGCGCCCACCGGCAGGCCGCCGAACTGCTCCGGCCCGAACCGGAGGAACTGGAGGCCATCAACGCCGCGCTCTACCTGCGCCGGCCACTGCTGGTCACCGGCTACCCCGGCACCGGGAAGTCCACCCTGGCGCACGCCGTCGCCCACGAGCTGAAGCTCGGCCGGGTGCTGCGCTGGCCGGTGGTGTCGCGGACGGTGCTCCAGGACGGGCTGTACCGCTACGACGCGCTCGCCCGCCTCCAGGACGTGCAGATCGCCGCCGGCGGGGGCGGCGCGGGGAGCGCGGGGCCGGGCGGGGGTTCCGGTGCGGGCATCGGGAAGTACGTGCGGCTGGGGCCGCTGGGGACGGCGCTGCTGCCGACCGCGAAACCCCGGGTGCTGCTCGTCGACGAGCTCGATAAGAGCGACATCGACCTGCCGAACGACCTCCTGAACGTGCTGGAGGAGGGCGAGTTCACCCTGCCCGAGCTGGAGCGGGTCGCCGACTCCGAGCCGGAGGTGGAGGTGCTCACCGACGACGGCGGGAAGGTCACCGTCCGGGGCGGCCGGGTGCGCTGCCGGGCCTTCCCGTTCATCATCCTGACCAGCAACGGGGAACGGGACTTCCCCGCCGCGCTGCTCCGCCGGTGCATCCAGCTCAAGCTGGGGCAGCCGGGGGAGAAGCGGCTGGCCACCATGGTCCGGGCGCACCTGGGGGAGGAGGCCGCCCGGCTGGGCGCGGACCTGATCAGGGAGTTCCTCAGCCGCTCCCGCTCGGAGCTGGTGGCCGCCGACCAGCTGCTGAACGCCATCTACCTGACGCACTACGCCGCCCCGCCCACCCGGGAGGACCTGGCGGACCTGCTCATCCAGCGGCTCGACCGTCCGAGGTGAGGCCCCGTGAGCGGACCTCCTGACCCGGAGCGGCAGGCGCCGGGGCGTCATGAGCCGGAAGCCTCCGGGGCGGCAGCCCCGGGGGCGGAGGCGCCCGGGGCGGAGGCGTCCGGGGCGGAGGCGTCCGGGGCGGAGGCGTCCGGTGCGGGGGGCGCCGAGCTGGGGATCCGGGTGCTGGCCGGGCTGCTCCGGGGTGCCGGGCTGGACCCCGGCGCCGGGGAACTGGCCGACGCCCTCTGGCTGGCCGGGCACACGCGCCCGGCCGTCCCGTCACCGGCCGCCGCCGCGCCACCGGAACCCGTACGCGCCGGGCCCGGCGGGACCGAGGGGGACGCGCCGGGGGAGCCGGCGGCGGAGACCGGGCCCGCGCCCCGTCCACGGGAAGAAGCGGATCCTGAAGATCCGGTCAGGCTCTACGCGGCCGGGGCCCGGCAGGAGTCCGAGATCGATCCGGATGCTGAAATTCCAGTCGGGGGCGGGGTGCCGGTCCGGGTGCCCGGGGCGGCCGCCCTGCCCCGGATCCTCGACATCCAGCGGGCCCTGCGCGCCCTCCAGCGGCACCGGCCGCCCGGCCCGCCCGCCCGTACCGTCCTCGACGAGAGCGCCACCGCCGAGGCCAGCGCCCGCGCCCTGGGGCTGGTCATCCCGGTGCTCCGGCCGGAGAGCCGGCGCGAGGCGACCGTACGCCTGGTGATGGACGCCTCGCCCTCCATGGCGGTGTGGCAGGAGATGTTCGAGGAACTGCGGTCCGTCTGCGAGCGGCTGGGCGCCTTCCGGGACGTCCAGGCGCACTACCTGCACCGGCTCGCGGACGGCACCGCGGCCGTCGGACGCGGCCCCTCGCCCGGTGGCGCCCTGCGCTCCGGCGACCAGCTGCGCGACCCCACCGGACGGGTGCTGACCATGGTCGTCTCCGACTGCGCCGGACCCGTGTGGCGCGAGGGCGAGGCCCAACGGCTGCTCCACCGGTGGGCGCAGTGCTCGCCCTGCGTCGTCGTTCAGCCCCTCCCGCAGCGGCTGTGGAGCCGCAGCTGGCTGCCGACCGAGCGCGGAGTGCTGGAGCGCGCCGACGGCGGTGGCGGTGGCGGGGGCGCCGGCGGCGGGATGAGGCTGAGGTTCCGGTCAGAGCGACCGCCGCGGCCCGGGCAGCGCACGGGCGGGCTCACCGTGCCCGTGCTGCCGCCCCACGCGACCGCCCTCGGGGCCTGGGCCCGGCTCGTCGCCGGGCTCGGCACCGGCCCGGTACCCGCCGAAGTGGGCCGGGTCCTCGCCCGCCACCCCGCCGCCCCCGTCCCGCTGCCGCGCACCGCCCGGCCGCCGGGTGAACTGGTGCGCCGCTTCCGCTCCTCCGCCGCGCCCGGCGCCGTACAGCTCGCCGTCTACCTGGCGGCGGCGCCGCTGACGCTGCCCGTGATGCGGCTCGTCCAGCGCACGATGCTGCCCGACTCGGAGCCGTCCGACCTGGCCGAGGTGCTGCTGAGCGGGCTGCTGCGGCGCAGCGGCGAAACCCCCGGGCAGTGGTACGAGTTCGTCCCCGGGGTGCAGGACGTGCTGCTGGGGCCGCTGGGGCGGGACGAGGCCGCGCTGGTGCTCAAGCACTGCTCGGAGTACGTGCTGGCGCACTTCGGCCGGGGCGTACGGAACTTCCCCGCGCTCGCCGTCTCCCAGCTGACGGGCATCCCGGCGGCGGATCCCGAGGACGAGGCGGGCGAGGGCCGGGTGCCCGCCGGGAGGCTCCCGCAGGCCTTCGCGCACGTCTCGGCGAAGGTCGTACGCCGCTACCTGCCCGGCCCCCCGCAGGAGGACCCGGACGCCGCCGCTCCCCTCCCGGACCCGGACCCGGACCCGGAGCCGCCCGCGCCCGCCCGGAGCGGCCGGGCCGCCGGGGTACGGGCGGCGCGCGAACGCCTCGCGGACGGCGACGCCCGGGCCCTGTACGAGGCCGCGGCCCTCCTGCGGCACGCCGTGGCGGTCCCGGCCCGGCCCGGGGACCCGCCGGAGGAGGCCGAGACCGAGCTGGCCGGGGCGCTGCTGCGGCTGTGGGCGCTCCAGCGCGACCCCGAACTCCTCGACGAGGCCGAGCGGGCGGTGGCCGGGCTGGACACCCCGCCGGCCGGGGCGGCCCGGGGCCGGGTGCTGTACGAGCGGGCGCTGGCGGGCGCACCCGACGCGGAGCTGCTGGCCGCCGCCGACCGGGAGTTCGCGGTGGCGGGCGCCGCCGCCGCGGCCGGTCCGGAGCTTCGGCTGGACTGTGCGGTGCGCAGGGCGCGGACCCTGATCCGGCTGAGCGCGCTGCGCGACGACGCCGGGCCGCTGCACGAGGCCCGGGCCGCGCTGGAGGCCCTGGCCGCCCCCGGCCCGGGCCCCGACGCGCACCCGGAGCCGGACCTGGCGCTGGGCCGCGTCCTGCTGGCCCTGCTGCCCCACACCCCGGACCCGGCCGCCCGCACGGCCCTGGCCGAACGGGCCGCCGCCCACCTGACGGCGGCCCTGACCGCCCTCCTGGGCCGGGGCCCCGAGGGCCCTCCCGGGCCGGCCCCGGCCCGTGGGGGCCCGGGCGGTCCCGGGGGGAACCCCGGTGCGCCGGACGCCGACGCCGACGCCGGCGGTCGGACCGGCACCGCCCCGGCATCCGTGACCGGGTCCGGAGCCGCGCCGAGCAGCGCCCCGGGTGCGCCCGGAGCCTCCGGGGGAGCTGCCCGCAGCGGCCCGGTACGGGCCCCCGACGGGGGTGCCCCGCCCCACGATGCGGGTCCCGGGGCCGGCCGCCCCCCGGCGGGAGCGGGCGGCGGGGCTGGACCGGACGACGCATCCGGGGGTGATCGGGCGGCGGGAGCCGGACCGGCGCGGGTGCCGGAGGCCCGGGGCCCGGATGCGGGTGGCGGGGTCGGGTCCGCCGACGGATCCGGTGGCAGTCGGGCGGCTGGAGCCGCTGCCGCGCGGGTCCCGGAGGCCCCGGGCCCGGATGCGGGTGACGGGGTCGCTGCCGAGGGAGCCGGGGGTGAGCGGGCCGCAGGCGCCGGGGTCGGACTGGTGTCGGGGGCCGTGGCCGGGGACGGCGGCGGCGCTCGCGGCTCGGGAGCGGGAGCGGGCGGCGGGGCTGGACCGGACGACGGATCCGGCGGTGACCGGGCGGCGGGAGCCGGAGCCGCGCGGGGGCCGGAGGCCCTGGGGTCGGGGGCTGGTGACGGGGTCGGAGGTCAGCGGGCCGCGGGGGCCGGAGCCGCGCGGGGGCCCGGGGCCCGGGGCGCGGGAGCGGGCGGTGGGGGGACGGCGCGGCGGGTTGCGCGGGTTCGGGTGGATCTCGCCGAGGCGTTGCGCCACCTGCCCGCGCGGCTGGAGGAGGCGGCCGGGCATCTGGTGCGCGCCCTGGTCGAGGCCGCCGACGACCCCGGGCCGCGCCTCGCCGCCCTGGTCTGCCTGGCCCGCGTGCACCGGGCCCGGTACGCCCGCGACGGGGACCCGGCGGCCCTGGACGCCGCCGCCGACGCCTACGGGCGGGCCCGGCGGCTGATCCCCCGCGACGAGGAGGCCTTCGGGGAGCTGCTGCCCGAGTGGGGCGACGTACTCCTGGACCGGGCCCGGCACGCCGACGGGCGGGCCTTCGCGTCCACCGCCGTACGGGTGCTGCGCGAGAGCCGCGCGGCCGTTCCCCAGTCCGACCCCCGGGCCTCGCACCGGCTGCTGCGGCTGGCTGCCGGGCTGCGGCTGCGCCACTCCTACGAGGGGGACCTGGTGGACCTCCGCGAGGCGGAGTACCTGCTGGAGCTGGCCGCCCGGCCGGGCCACCGCCCGCTGGAGCGGGCCCTGGCCTGGCGGGAGCACGGGGACGTCCAGCAGGAGATCCACGCCCACACCCGCGCCGCGGACCGCCTCGACCGCGCGGCGGACTCCTACCGCCGGGCCTGGCGCGCCGCGCTGGAGGCCGACCCGGACGAACGGCGCTCCTCCGGCACGGCGGTCCGGCTGGCAGCCCGGGTCCAGGAGCTGCGCGGGGAGGTCCTGGAGCGGCTCGCCCGCCCCCGGGCCGCCCTCGACGCCTACCGGGCCGCCCTGGAACTGCGCGGGCGCCTCGACCCCCCGGAAGACGACCTCCCGGCCGCCATCGCGGCCGTTGCCGTGCTCCAGGAGCGGATCCGCGTCCTGGAGGAGGCGCTGTGATCCGTTTCCCCCCGCCGGGCGGAGGGAAAGGGCAGGCAGGGGAGCGGCACAGGCGCCCGGACGGCCGGGCGCGATGACGTACGAGCACGGGCGAGCATCCACGACCACGCGCGACGACGCGCGGCCACACGCGAGCCCACACGACCACACGCGACGACAGGGGAACGGGCAGCCCATGGTGAGCGGACGTCAGGAAGCGACAGCGCCGGCCCGCCCGTGTCCCGGGCGGCTCCCGGACCTCTCGGGGCTCGACCTGGCCGCACTGCGCGGCATCGACCACCCGGTCCTCGCGGAGGTCATCGCGGGCCTGGTGGAGCGGGTCACCCACCCCGCCGAGATCCTCAACGCCTTCGACTCCGGCGTCGCCTGACGCCGCCCCCACGGGAGTTGACCACTTTCCGCCGTTAGCCGGGGCCGTCCGGAGGGCAGGGATGGGCAATCCGCCGGGGGAGGGAGGCACAGGCGATGACCCCAGCGATCACGAGCGGCCCCGTACCGCCCGCGCACCGGACCCCCGACCGGCACGCCCGCCACGCCCCCTGGCCCTACGCCCTGCTCGACGTGCCCGCCCTGCGCGCCGCGGGCCACCGCGCGTGGCCGATCCGGCAGTTCGTCCTCAAGACCCACAGCCGCTGCAACCTCGCCTGCACCTACTGCTACGTCTACGAGATGGCCGACCAGAGCTGGCGCACCCGCCCCGCCGCCATGACCCCCGCCACCGCCCTGCGCGCCGCCGAGCGGATCGCCGAGCACGCCGCCGTCCACGAGCTGCCGCGCGTGGACCTCGTCCTGCACGGCGGGGAACCCCTCCTGGCCGCGCCCGCCGAACTGGCCGCGCCCGTCGAGGCGGTACGGGCGGCCCTGGCCCGCCGGGCGCCCCGCACCCGGGTCACCGCGAGCGTCCAGACCAACGGCACGCTGCTGACCCGCGGCCGGCTCGCCGCGCTGGCCGCCGCCGGGATCCGCGTCGGCGTCAGCCTCGACGGCGGCCTCGCCGCGCACAACGCCCGCCGCGTGGACCACGCCGGCCGGCCCGGCTTCGGCGCGGCCGCCCGGGGACTGCGGCTGCTCGCCCGGCACCCGGCGAGCTACGCCGGGGTGCTGTGCGTGGTGGACCTGGCGCAGGATCCGGTGGAGACGTACGAGTCCCTGCTGGCCTTCGCCCCGCCGAGCGTCGGCCTGCTGCTGCCCCTGGCCAACTGGAGCAACCCGCCGCCCGGCGGCACCGCGCACGGCACCCCGTACGCGGACTGGCTGCTGGCCGTCTTCGAACGCTGGTGGCACGACGGGGTGCGGCGCACCCGCATCCGGCTCTTCGAAGAGGTCATCGCCCTGCTGCTGGGCCTGCCCGAAGCCACCGAGACCCTGGGCCTGGCCCCGGCCACCACCGCCGTCGTGGAGACCGACGGCGCCATCGAGCAGGCCGATTCCCTGAAGTCCGCCTACGAAGGGGCCGCCGCGACCGGCATGACCCTCGACACCCACAGCTTCGACGAGCTGCTCGACCACCCCGGCTTCGCCGCCCGCCAGCTGGGCCGGGACGCCCTCGCGGCCGACTGCCGGGCCTGCGACCTGGTCGAGGTGTGCGGCGGCGGCCACTACCCGCACCGCTACCGGGCGGGGGAGGGCTTCCGGCGGCCGTCCGTGTACTGCGCCGACCTCCAGGCCGTCATCCGGCACGTCGCCGGGGCCCTGCACGCGGCCGCGACGACGGGACGGGCCGCGTCATGACCCGGCGCACCGGAGCCGCGGTCCCCGGGGCGGGGGCGCCCACCGGCCCGTGTCCCGAGCCCCGATCCGGCCCCATCCCCGCGCCCGTTCCCCAGGCCCGCTCCGCCGGTACCCCGGCCTCCGCCGGTACCCCGGCCTCCGCCGGTACCCCGGCCTCCGCCGGTACCCCGGGCTCCGCCGGCACCCCGGGCTCCGCCGGCACCCCGGCCTCCGCCGGCACCCCGACCTCCGCCGGCACCCCGACCTCCGCCGGTACCCCGGCCTCCACCGGCACCCCGGGCTCCCCGAGCCCCGTAAGGCGCCACGGACCCGGCAGCCCCCACGGACCCGCCGACCCCGACAGCCCCGCCGGCGCCGCCCGCCCCGCCCCCCTCACCGAGCTCGCCCCGTTCGCCGTCAGCTCCCGCGTGCTGCGCGAGCTCGCCTCCACCGAGCCCACGCCCGAAGGCCTCCGCCTCGTGTGCGACGTACGCCGCTCCAAGCGCCTCCTGCTGCTGCGCGCCGTGCTCGACGCCGCCTCCGGCGCCGAGAGCGCCGAGCGCTGGGCCCTGCTGGAGGAGGCCGAACACCAGGACCCCGAGGCCGTGCGCGACGTCCTGCACTACCCCGCCACCGGGGTCTGGGCCGAGGAGACCCTGCGCCGCCTGCACGCGCCCCAGGGGCCCCCGCCCGACCTCGGCTACCTCGGAGCGCTCGCCGTCGCCGCCGCGCTGCGCGCCCGGATCACCTTCAAGACCACCCTGCGCCCGGTGGGCGGGCGACTCGCCCTGCCCACCCTCGGGCTGCTGCGCCCCGACCGGCCCGGCCCGGTCGCCCTGACCGACCGCTCCTGGGACACCGGCGCCACCCTCCCCCTGCACCCCCTGCCCGGCGGCCGCACCTCCCTCGACGACCTCGACCCCTACCGCGCCCCCGCCGCCCGGCCCCCGGCGGCCGTGCGCCCGGCCCGCCGGCTCACCCCCAAGGGCCACAAGCGCTGGGACACCCAGTGGACCGGCGCGCTCACCCTGCTGGAGCGCTACGACTCCACCCGCGCGCAGGAGGTCGGCCTGCTGCTGCGCTCCGTGGTCCCCCTCGCCGGCGGCGCCCGGTCCAGCGGCGCCACCCTCCCCGCGGCCGCCGGCTCCGTCCTGGCCCGCGGACAGGCCCCGCCCGCGCTGGCCGCGACCCTGGTCCACGAGGTCCAGCACGGCAAGCTCGCCGCGCTCGCCGACATCCTCACCCTGCACACCGCCGACCGCACCCCCCGCCACTGGGCCCCCTGGCGGGCCGACCCCAGGCCCCTGGAGGGGCTCCTGCACGGGGCGTACGCCCACCTGGCCCTGGCCGGCTACTGGCAGCGCGCCGCGCTCTACGGGGCCCGCGGCGCCTGGGCCCAGCACGCCCGGATCCGCGCCCAGGTCGCCGCCGTCCTCCCCGTCCTGCGGGCCCAGCCCCAACTCACCGTCACCGGCGCCGAGTTCGTGGACGGGATGATCGTCGCCGAGCGGGCCATGGACGAACTGCCGCCCCCCGGGGACCAGCACGCCACCGCCCGCCGGGCCCTGGAGCGCGAGCGCCGCGCCTGGTGCGAGGCCCACCCCGAACTCGCCCCATTCGTACAGGTCTGAGGGGCCGTCCGCTGCGGTACCTTTCAACCCCGCCCCTCTCCGCACCGCCTCACACCCCGTCCACCGCCCGGACCCCAGGGAGACGGCCGCATGACCGGTACCGGTACGCGACTCGACCGCGACGGAGCCGCCCCGCCGCAGCGCTTCGTCATCAGCTTCGCGGGCTTCAACCGCCCCTGGGCGGCGTGGATCGCCCACCGTCTGGAAGAGCACGGCCACCGCGTCGCGCTCCAGCGCTGGGACCCCCAGACCAGCCCGGGCCTGACCGAAGCCCTGGACGACCTGCCCCGGGCCGGCGGCAAGGTCCTCCTCGTCCTCAGCGAGCGCTACTTCTCCGCGGGCACCCACACGGACGACGAGTGGAACACCGCGCTGCGCGCCGTCACCGAGGCCCACCCCGGCCGGTTCGCCGCCGTCTGCCTCACCGACGCCCCGCTGCCCAGCGCCGTCGCCGCGCTGGAGAAGACCGACCTGTGGGGCCTGGACTCCTACGAGGCCGAGTACCGCGTCCTGCGCCGCCTGGAGCTGCCCACCGACCGGATCGGCACCGAGAGCGGCCGCCGCGGCCCCCGCTTCCCCAACGACCCGCCCGAGATCTGGGGCCGCGTCCCGCGCCGCAACCCGCGCTTCACCGGACGCAACGACGTCATCGGCCGGCTGCGCGCCGCCCTCACCGACGCCCCGCCCGGCGCCTCCACCGTCACCCTGCTCGGCCTCTCCGGCGTCGGCAAGACGCAGGTCGCCACCGAGTACGCGTACCGCTTCGCCTCCGAGTACGACGTCGTCTGGTGGGTGCCCGCCGAGGACCGGCCCACCCTGCGCGAACGCCTCGCCGACCTCGCGCCCGCCCTCGGCCTGCCCCGCGGCGCCGGCAGCTACGGCGAACAGATCCGGGCCGTACTGGAGGCGCTGCGGCGCGGGTCTCCGTACCACCGGTGGCTGATCGTGTTCGACGGCTGCGACAGCCCCGACGACCTCACCGACCTGCTGCCCTCCGGCGCCGGAGACGTGATCATCACCTCCCGCAACCGCGAATGGGCCGCCCGGCACACCAGCCTCGTCGAAGTCCCCCTCTACGCCCGCCCCGAGTCCATCACCTTCATCCGCCGCCGGGCCCTGCGCCTGACCGGCGAGGAGGCCGACCAGCTCGCCGAGGCGCTGGAGGACTATCCTCTCGCCCTCGACCAGACCGCCGGCTGGCTCGCCGACTCCCCGATGCGCGTCGGCGAGTACCTCGAACTCCTGCGCCACCGGCTGGACTCCCACGAGGCCGTCACCCTCTCCGACGACTACCCGCTGCCCTTCCCGACCGCGCTGGCCATACTCCTCAACAACGTCCGGGAGAGCTTCCCCGACGCCCTCGCCCTGCTGCGGCTGTTCGTCTTCTTCGCGCCCGGCCGGGTCCCGCTGCGGCTGCTGCGCGAGTTCCCCGCCGACGACGTCCCCGAGCACCTCGCCGGGCTGATCAACGACCAGGTCCGCTGGAACGCCGCGCTCAACAAGCTCGTCCAGTTCTCCGTCGTCCGCCTGGAGTACTCCGACCTCGCCGTCGAGGAGGGCGGCGGACTGGAGACGGTGCAGCTGCACCGCATGGTCCACAACATCGTCCGCGGCAACCTCGCCGAGGACGAGGCCGACCAGCTCTCCCGCGCCGTCCGCCAGGTCCTCGCCGCCGCCGACCCCGGCCGCCCCACCGACTCCCGGCTCTGGCCCCGGTACGCCGAACTCATCCCGCACCTCGACTCGGCCGGCGTCCTGACCAGCAGCAACCCCCGCATCCAGAACTTCCTGCTGCACTGTCTGCGCTACCTGATCCTGGCCGGCGAGTACCGCACCTGTCTGCGCCTGTCCGAACAGACCGACGCGGTCTGGCGGGCCATGCTGGGCGACGACCACGACCAGGTCCGCGAGCTCAGCTACCACTACGGCGGCGCCCTGCGCATGCTCGGCCACTTCCGGCAGGCCGAGACCCTCGCGCGCTCCGTCGCCGACCGGCTCGTCGCCGAACGCGGCCACCGCGACCTGGAGACCCTGCGCGCCACCAGCACCTACGCCGGAGTCCTGCTCAGCACCGCCAAGTTCGACCGGGCCAGGGAACTGCTGGAGCACGCCTTCGCCACCTACCGCGAACTCCTCGGCGAGGACGACTCCACCACCCTCAACGCCCAGAACAACGTCGCCGTCGCCCTGCGCCTGCTCGGCCGCTACCAGGAGGCCTACGACACCGACCTCGACACCCTGCGCCGCCGCGAACGGGTGCTGCGGGTCCGGCACATCGCCACCCTCTCCTCCGGCATCGGCTGCGCGATGGGCCTGCGCCTCATGGGCCGCTACCGCGAGGCCCTCGCCCGCCAGGAGCAGGGCCTCAAGCTCAACACCCAGGTCCTGGGCCCCAACCACCCCCAGACCCTGCGCGCCGAACACAACCTCGGCATGTGCCTGCGCCGCTCCGGCGACATCCCCGGCGCCGGATCCCGGCTGCGCGGCGTCCTGGAACGCTCCACCCGGGTGTTCGGCGCCGAATTCCCCTGGACCCTGATGGTCGCCTCCGACTACGCCACCTACCTGCGCGAGTACGGGGACATCGAGGAGGCCCGCCGGATCTCCGAGGAGGTCGTGCGCGGCTACCAGACCCAGCTGGGCCTCGCCCACCCGTACAGCATCGGCACCGTCGGCAACCTCGCCCTCGTGCTGCGCGCCCAGGGCGAGCGGACCGAGGCGCTCAACCTCTCCGAACAGGCCCTGGTCGGCATGCGGGGCGCCCTCGGCGACCGCCACCCCTGGACCCTGGGCTGCGCCCTGAACGCCACCGGGCACCGCAACATCACCGGCCGGCTGGAATCGGCGGTGGACCTCAGCCGCGAGACCCTGCGCGGCGCGGAACGGGTCCTCGGCCCCGACCACCCGATGACGCTGAGCGCCCAGATCGCCCTGGCCGCGGACCTCCGCGCGGTACGGGAGGACGCGGAGGCCTCCAAGCACGAGGAAGCCGGCCTGAAGTCCCTGACCCGCACCCTGGGCCCCCAGCACGTCCACACCGTCTCGGCCCGCCAGCAGACCCGCCCCTACTGGGACTTCGAACCCCAGCCGTAGGCCCCCGCCCGTACGCGACAGCCGGAAGGCCCGGCCCCACGAGGGGGCCGGGCCTTCCGGCTGTCCGGCTCGGCGCGGTGACCGCGCCCACGCCTTCGACTGCGTCCAGGCCTACGTCCAGGCCTACGCCTAGGCCTACGCCTCGAAGACCTCGTTCAGCAGGAGCTGCTGCTCCGCCTGGTGGCGCTTCGCGGAGCCCACCGCCGGCGACGAGCCGTGCGGACGCGACACGCGGCGCAGGCGCTCGCCGGCCGGGATGTCGGCGCCGACGGCCAGGTCGAGGTGGTCGATCAGGTTCAGCGCGATGAACGGCCACGCACCCTGGTTCGCCGGCTCCTCCTGGGCCCAGATGTACTTCGCCGCGTTCGGGAACTTGGCGATCTCCGCCTGGAGCTCCGCACCCGGCAGCGGGTACAGGCGCTCGATGCGGATGATCGCGGTGTCCGTGATGCCGCGCTTCTCCCGCTCGGCCTCCAGGTCGTAGTAGACCTTGCCCGCGCAGAAGACGACCTTGCGGACCGCGTTCGGGTCCACCGTCGCGTCACCGATGACCGGACGGAACGAACCGTTCGTGAACTCCTCCGCCTTCGACGCCGCGGCCTTCAGACGCAGCATCGACTTCGGGGTGAAGACGATGAGCGGCTTGTGGTGCGGGTTGTGGACCTGCCAGCGCAGCAGGTGGAAGTAGTTCGACGGCAGGGTCGGCATCGCGACCGTCATGTTGTTCTGCGCGCAGAGCTGGAGGAAACGCTCCGGGCGGGCCGAGGAGTGGTCCGGGCCCTGGCCCTCGTAGCCGTGCGGCAGCAGGAGGGTGACGCCGGAGGTCTGGCCCCACTTCTGCTCCGCGGAGGAGATGAACTCGTCGACGACGGTCTGCGCGCCGTTGACGAAGTCACCGAACTGCGCCTCCCACAGCACCAGCGCCTCGGGCCGGGCCAGCGAGTAGCCGTACTCGAAGCCCATCGCCGCGTACTCGGAGAGCAGCGAGTCGTAGACGTTGTAGCGGGCCTGGTCGTCCGACAGGTACAGCAGCGGGGTGTAGTCCTCGCCCGTCTCGCGGTCGATGAGGACCGCGTGGCGCTGGCCGAAGGTGCCGCGGCGGGAGTCCTGGCCGGACAGCCGGACCGGGGTGCCCTCCATCAGCAGCGAACCGAAGGCCAGGGTCTCGCCCATGCCCCAGTCGATCGTGCCCTCGTCGATCATCGCCGCGCGGCGCTGCAGCTGCGGCAGCAGACGCGGGTGGACGGTGACCCCGTCGGGGATGTTGACCTGGGACTCGGCGATCCGCTTGACGACGTCCTGGGAGACCGCGGTGTTCACGCTGACCGGGAAGTCGGCCTGCGAGACCGGGGCCGGCGGGGCGACCGCGGGCTGCGTGGCGGCCTCGCGGACCTCCGCGAAGACCTTCTCCAGCTGGCCCTGGAAGTCCTGGAGCGCCTGCTCCGCCTCTTCCAGGGTGATGTCGCCGCGACCGATGAGGGACTCGGTGTACAGCTTGCGCACCGAGCGCTTCTTGTCGATCAGGTCGTACATCAGCGGCTGCGTGAACGCCGGGTTGTCGGACTCGTTGTGGCCGCGGCGGCGGTAGCAGATGAGGTCGATGACCACGTCCTTGTTGAACGCCTGGCGGAACTCGAAGGCGAGCCGCGCGATGCGGACCACGGCCTCCGGGTCGTCACCGTTCACGTGGAAGATCGGCGCCTCGATCATGCGGGCCACGTCGGTCGCGTACATCGAGGAACGCGAGGACTCCGGGGCGGCGGTGAAGCCGACCTGGTTGTTGATGACCACGTGCACGGTGCCGCCGGTGCGGTAGCCGCGCAGCTGCGACATGTTCAGCGTCTCGGCGACCACACCCTGGCCCGCGAAGGCCGCGTCGCCGTGCAGGGCGATGGGCAGGACCGTGAAGTCCGTGCCGCCCTTGTTGATGATGTCCTGCTTGGCGCGGACCACGCCCTCCAGGACCGGGTCCACCGCCTCCAGGTGCGAGGGGTTCGCGACGAGCGAGACCTTGATCTGCTCCCCGTCCAGGCCCGTGAAGGTGCCGTTGGCGCCCAGGTGGTACTTGACGTCGCCGGAGCCGTGCATGGACTTCGGGTCGAGGTTGCCCTCGAACTCGCGGAAGATCTGCGCGTACGACTTGCCGACGATGTTCGCGAGGACGTTCAGCCGGCCGCGGTGGGCCATGCCGATCGCGACCTCTTCGAGGCGGGCCTCGGCGGCCGAGTCGATGACGGCGTCGAGCAGCGGGATGACGGACTCGCCGCCCTCCAGGGAGAAGCGCTTCTGGCCGACGTACTTCGTCTGCAGGAACGTCTCGAAGGCCTCCGCCGCGTTCAGGCGGCGCAGGATGCGCAGCTGCTCCTCGCGCTCCGGCTTGGTGTGCGGGCGCTCGATGCGGTCCTGGATCCAGCGGCGCTGCTTCGGGTCCTGGATGTGCATGAACTCGACGCCGGTGGTGCGGCAGTACGAGTCGCGCAGCACGCCGAGGATGTCGCGGAGCTTCATCATCGACTTGCCGGAGAACCCGCCGACCGCGAACTCGCGCTCCAGGTCCCACAGGGTCAGCCCGTGCTCGGTGATGTCGAGGTCGGGGTGCTTGCGCTGCTTGTACTCCAGCGGGTCGGTGTCGGCCATGACGTGGCCGCGGACCCGGTAGGAGTGGATCAGCTCGAAGACGCGGGCGGCCTTCGTGACGTCGTCGTCGTGCGAGGCGTCGATGTCCCGGAGCCAGCGGACCGGCTCGTACGGGATGCGCAGCGCCTCGAAGACGTCGTCGTAGAAGCCGTTCTCGCCCAGCAGCAGGTTCGCGACGATGCGCAGGAACTCGCCGGAGGCCGCGCCCTGGATGACCCGGTGGTCGTAGGTCGAGGTCAGGGTCATGACCTTGGAGATGCCCAGCTTGTTCAGGGTGTCCTGCGAGGTGCCCTGGAACTCGGCGGGGTAGTCCATGGAGCCGACGCCCATGATGACCGACTGTCCGGGCATCAGGCGGGGCACGGAGTGCACGGTGCCCAGGCCGCCGGGGTTGGTCAGCGAGACGGTGACGCCGGTGAAGTCGTCCATCGTCAGCTTGCCGACGCGGGCCCGGCGGACGATGTCCTCGTAGGCCTGCCAGAACTCGAAGAAGTTGAGGGTCTCGGCCTTCTTGATGCCGGCGACGACGAGCTGGCGGTCGCCGTTCGGCTTCACCAGGTCGATCGCGAGGCCGAAGTTCACGTGCTCCGGCTTGACCAGGGTCGGCTTGCCGTCCTTCTCCGCGAAGGAGTAGTTCATGGCCGGCATGGCCTTGATCGCCTGCACCATCGCGTAGCCGATGAGGTGCGTGAAGGAGATCTTCCCGCCCCGGGCGCGCTTGAGGTGGTTGTTGATGACGATGCGGTTGTCGAACAGCAGCTTCACCGGGACGGCGCGCACGGACGTGGCCGTCGGCACCTCCAGCGAGGCGTTCATGTTCTTGGCCACGGCAGCAGCGGGGCCGCGGAGCGTCACCAGTTCGGGGCCGGAGGGGGCCTCGGTGGCGGGCGCGGCCTTTTGTGCTGCGGGAGCGGCGGCCGGAGTCTGAGGGGCAGGAGCGGCCGGTGCGGCGGCCGGGGCCTGGGGGGTGACAGTCACAGCAGGGGCACCAGAGGGGGTGGCAGGAGCAGGGGCAGGAGCTGACACAGGCGGAGAGGCCGGGGCGGCCGGAGCCGCTCCCGCGAGGCCGTTGCCGGCCGCGGGAGGCACGGCGCGCGCCGCCCCCGTGGCGGCGGCGACGGTGGCCTGAGGGGCTGGGGCGGAGGTGGCGGCCTGTGCGGAGGCGCCCTCCGTCGTCGTGGACTTCCCGGGACTGTCCGACTTCACCGGAGCGACAGCGCCACCCGGCTTGTAGTCGGCGAAGAAGTCCCACCAGGCCCGGTCGACCGAATTCGGGTCCTGGAGGTACTGCTGATAGATCTCGTCGACGAGCCACTCATTCGCGCCGAAGCCTGAGGCAGGGGTCTTCCCGCCCTCTGCTGCGTCGGTCGTGGTGCTCGGGTTACTGGGGGACTGTGGCGACACGGCGGCAACCGCCCTCTTCCGCTTCACAAGGTATGGACAGCGGGAATAAAGGCTACGCCTCCCCCGCGGTGTGATGCAGGCCGGGCGGGACTTCCGTCGCGCAGGTCACACCGAACGGCGGGTTTCACCACGTGGAATGGCGGGAAACAAGCGTGGTTCGGGTAGGGGGCATCCAGGTTGCGACCCCCGCGGCTTCGCACCCCTGACGACCCCGGGCACATGTGGCCGAGATCATGTCCTTCCCTTCAGAACCCTACGTCAAGACGATGCCGGTGAGCTGCCCGGAAGTGTGACGAGGATTCTGCAACCCCGTGACGATTCGGCCACGCCGATATGGCCCCCGTGCAGGCCGACGGCCCAGCGGGCGATGGCCAGACCCAGACCGGTGCCCCCGTCCCCGCCCCGCGCCGCGCCCCGGTTGAAGCGCTCGAAGACCCGGTGGCGCTCGGCCTCCGGGATTCCGGGTCCCTCGTCGACGACCTCCAGGGCCAGGCTCCCGGCCGCCTGGCCCGCCCGCGCCCGGACCGTCACCCGGCCGTGCGGCGGGCTGTGCTTGACCGCGTTGTCGATCAGGTTCGCGACCACCTGGTGCAGCCGCTCCGCGTCCGCGTACGCCGTCAGCTCGGTCGGGAAGACGTCCAGGTGAAGGTGCACGTCGTTGCGGGTGTGCCCGCCCGAGCCCGACGCCAGGCCGGGCCGCCCGGCGGCCGCCAGCCCCGACTCCTTCAGCACCCCCGACAGATACGGCCACACCTCGAAGCGGCGGGCCCTCAGCGGCACCACCCCGTTGTCCACCCTGGAGAGGTCCAGCAGGGTCTCCACCAGCCGGCCGAGCCGTTCCGTTTGCTTCAGCGCCGTGCGCATCGTCTCCGGATCGGCCTCCGAGACCCCGTCCACGACGTTCTCCAGCACCGCCCGCAACGCCGCGATCGGCGTGCGGAGCTCGTGCGAGACGTTCGCGACCAGTTCTTTACGGTGCCTGTCCACGGCCTCCAGATCGTCGGCCATCAGGTTGATCGTCGCGGCCAGATCGCCCAGCTCGTCACGGCGGCCCGCCCCGCGCACCCGGCGCGTGTAGTCCCCGTGGGATATCGCCCGGGCCACCGTCGTCATGTCGTCCAGCGGCGCCGTCAGGCTGTGCGCGACGAACTGGGTGATCAGCATCGAGGCGATCACCGAGAACACCGTGATGAACCGCAGCTCCGTCGCCGTGCGCAGGGCCACCATCAGCAGGCCCGTGGTGATGAACACCGACACCACGACGAGCGTGCCCAGCTTCGTCTTGATGGAGAACGGCGAATAGGGCCGCAGCCCCGGCCCGGGGGCGCGGCCGCTCACGGCTGCGCCGGCGTCTCCAGGGCGTACCCGACGCCGTGGACCGTACGGATCCGCTCCGCGCCGATCTTCCGGCGCAGCGCCTTGATGTGGCTGTCGACCGTACGGGTGCCCGAGGCGTCCGCCCAGTCCCACACCTCCGCGAGGAGCTGCTCGCGCGAGAGCACCGCGCGCGGCGTCCCCGCCAGGCACACCAGCAGGTCGAACTCCGTCGGCGTCAGGTGCACGTCCTCCGCCTGCACCCGCACCCGGCGCTGCGCGTGGTCGATCTCCAGGTCGCCCAGGCGCAGCGTCGCCCCGCGCGGGGTGTGCGCGGCCAGCGTGGCCCGCTCCACCCGGCGCAGCAGTACGTGGACCCGCGCGGCCAGCTCGCGCATGGAGAACGGCTTCGTCATGTAGTCGTCGGCCCCGACCCCGAGGCCGACCAGCATGTCCGTCTCGTCGTCGCGGGCGGTGAGCATCAGCACCGGGACGGGCCGCTGCGCCTGCACTCGGCGGCACACCTCCAGCCCGTCGAAGCCGGGCAGCATGACGTCCAGCACCAGCAGCTCGGGCAGCCAGCTCTCGGCCGCCGCCACGGCGGCCGGGCCGTCGTACGCCGTCTGTACCTGGAAGCCCTCGGCCCGCAGCCGGGCCGAGATGGCGTCGGCGATGGTGCGGTCGTCCTCGACCACGAGCACGCGCCGCTGGGCGCCGGGGGTGGCCGCGGCGCCGCTGTGGGTGGTGTGTGTCTGTTCCATGTCCCGCCCCTGAAGATCCCGCGTGTCGCGTGTTGGGGTGCAGCGTAGAGGAGGCACCGGCCTGCGGCTATGTGCGGTTCGGACAGTGACCGCCGGGTGACGCCCGGCCCCCGGGAGGCCCGCCGGACGGTGCGCGGCCCCGGGCGGCCCCGCGCCCCGGCACCCCCGTACGGAGTACCCGCGGACGCGGCGGCGACACCGGGCGGCGGCCCTAGGACCCCGGGTCGAAGCCCGGGAGGGCGGCCAGCACCTTCGCCAGACCCGGTGCGAGGGCGTTCTGGTCGGCGGAGACCTCGACGCCGCCGTGGGCGAAGGAGTAGGTGAAACCGTCCCTGACCGGCGGGTCCGCCGTCGCGGAGCGGGGCAGCCGGGGCAGGTCCGCCTCCCGCAGGGCCGCCCGCAGCGCCTCCAGCCGGGCCGGGTCCAGCGTGCCCGCTCCCTCGGGCCGGCCGGCGGCGCCGAGCCGGGTCCAGGAGCCGTCCTGGGCGATGCGGAGGGTGTGGGTCCGGCCCGCGTAGCCGCCGGTGCGCGAGACCCGCAGCAGGGTCGCGGACGCCGAGGGGGGAGCGGTGGTGGAGGGGCTCGCGGAAGGGCTCGCGGGCGGGGTGCGCGCCGGGGGGTCCGCGGATGCGGAGGAGGAGACGGACGCCGATGCGGACGCCGATGCGGACGCCGGCGGGGAGGAGGCCGGCCGGTCGCCGGAGTCGCCGGGCCCGCAGCCGGCCGCGGCCGCCGCGCCCACCAGTACCGCCGCCACCGCGGCACACACTCGGGACGTTCGCACACCCACCTCCGCGGGGACTCGGCCGAACCCCGAGTATGGAGTCCCCGCCCCGCCACGGAAAGCACCCGGCACCCGGGCGCCCGAGCCCCCGGAGGCCGCCATCCGCCGCACCGCCCCCTGGCGCTGGCTGCCGCCGCTCCTCGCCGTGCTCCTCGGCCTGCTCGCCCTGGAACGCGGCCCCGGCGGCGGCAGCATGTGGCGTGACGAGTCCACCACCTGGCAGGTCGCCCACCGCCCCCTGCCCGACCTGGCCGCGCTCCTCGGCCGGGTCGACGCCGTCCACGGCCTCTACTACCTGCTGATGCACGGGGTGTTCGGCCTGTGGGACGGAGGCCTGTGGGCGCTGCGGCTGCCGTCCGTGGCCGGCGCCGCGCTCGCCGCCGCCGGGGTGGCCGCGGTCGCGCACCGGCTGGCGGGCGGGCGGGCCGCGCTGATCGCCGGCTCCGCCTACGCCCTGCTCCCGCCCGTGCAGGCCTACGCGCAGGAGGGGCGCTCGTACGCCCTCGTCGCCGCGGCCGTGGTCTGGGCCACCTACCTGATGCTGCGCGAGCGGTGGGCCGCGTACGCCGCCGTGCTGCTCCTCGGCTGCTGGCTGCACGAGTTCGCCGCCCTCGCCCTGCTCGCGCACGCCCCCGTCGCCCGGCACTCGCGCGGCTGGTGCTGGAGCGCCGCCGCCGTGGCCGCCGGGCTGCTGCCGCTCGCCCTGGTCAGCGCCCGCCAGGCGCAGGCGCAGCTCGGCTGGCTCGGCCGGCCGTCCTGGCAGGACTGGGCGGCGTACGGGGTGCTCGCCGGCGCGGTGCTGCTGCTCGCGCGGGGCGCCGCCGAGCGGGACCTCACGGCCCTCGTACGGGTCGCCGTACCGCTCGCGCTGCTGCCGCCGGGGCTGCTGATGGCGGTCTCGCTGGTGCACCCCTGGTACGTCGACCGGTACGTCCTCTACGCCCTCGCCGGGCTCGCCCTCCTGGCCGGGGGCCGGGCGGCGCGGGCCCGGGGGTGGGGGCCGTGGCTGCTGGCGGCGGCGCTGCTGGTGCCGTTCGGCTGGTGGTCGGCGTGGCTGCGGACCCCCGAGAGCCGCAAGGACGACGTGCTCGCGGTGGCCGCCGCCGTGCGGGAGCGGGCGCGGCCCGGGGACGCGGTGCTGTTCATGCCCGCGCGGCGGCGCGAATGGCTGCTCTCCTCGCCCACGCTCTACGCGGGCCTGCGTGACGTGGCCCTGGACCGCTCCCCGGCCGCTTCGCGCACCCTCCAGGGCGCCGAACTCCCGCCGGAGCGCATCCGGGAGGCCCTGCGGGAGGCCCTGCGGGACGCCCCCCGGGTCATCGCCCTCCTGGACCCGCCCGACCAGCCCCTGGACCCGTACCCCCGCGAGGCCGCCAAACGCGACACCCTGACCGCCTCCTTCGAACGCTGCTCGCTCACCCCGGTCCGGGGCGCGCGCGTGGCGGTGTACGCGAGACCGGGGGGCTGCGGATAGGGCGGCCCCGGGGGGCGGGGAGGATGGGGCGGCCCGCGTCAGACACCCGGCGGGCCCGACGCCCGGGCGGGCGGGGCCCGTCGCGCCTCCGGAGGTGCCGCATGCCCCCACCATCCCCCTCGACCCCACCATCGCCATCGGCCCCACCGCCCCTCTCGGCCCCCGCCGCGTCCGAGGGGTCCGAGAGCCCCGGGTTCGGGCCGCTCGTCGGGGTCGAGTGGCTCGCGGAGCGGATCGGCCGGGACGGGCCGGTCCTGTTCGACGCCTCCGTCGGCGCGCACCGGGGGGCCGCCGCCCGGATCCCCGGCGCACGCCCCTTCGACCTCGACGGCGCCCTGTCCGACCACACCGCCGCCGCCCCGCACACCATGCCCGCAGCCCCGGAGTTCGCCGAGGCGATGCGCGGCCTCGGCCTCGACGACGGCGCCACCGTGGTCGTCTACGACGCCGCCGGGATCTACTCCAGCGCCCGCGCCTGGTGGATGCTGCGCGCCATGGGCTTCGAGCGGGCGGCCGTCCTGGATGGGGGCCTGCCCGCCTGGGGTGCCGCCGGACTGCCCGTCGAGCCCGCGGCGGCGGCGTACGAGGGCCCGCGCGGCTCCTTCACCGCCCGGCCGCGCGCCGGGCTGCTGGTGGACGCCGCCGCGGTGGCGGCGGCCCTGGCCGACCCGGCCGCCGCCGTGCTCGACGCCCGCACCCGGGAGCGCTTCGAGGGCGCCGCCCCCGAGCCCCGGCCGGGGCTGCGCGGTGGCCACATGCCGGGCGCGGTGAACCTGCCGTTCGGGGAGCTCCGGGGCCCGGACGGGCGGATGCGGCCTCCGGGCGAGCTCCGTACGGCCTTCGAGGCGGTGACCGGCGGCCGCGAGCGGCTCCGCTTCAGCTGCGGGTCCGGGGTCACGGCGTGCGTGCTCGCGCTGGGGGCCGCTCTCGCGGGATACCGGGACACGGCGGTGTACGACGGCTCCTGGAGCGAATGGGGCCTGCCCTCACCGGACCGCCCGGTGGCCACGGGCCCCTGACGCGCCGCCCCCTCCCGCCGGCCGGTTCACCGTGTCCCGGGGCTCGGCGGGCGGGAGGGGGAACCCCTGGGGTCGGGTACGGCAGCGGCCGCACCACGAGGGCGGCCGCCACGTCTGCGGCCGACGCGGCCCTCAGGCCGGCGGGGCGGACACCGCCGCCTCCGCGGCGCGGCTGACGGACTCCCAGCCCGCCCAGGTCTCCATCCGCCGCCGCGCGATGTCGAAGGCCAGGTCGTAGACCATGCTCCCGAGCAGCAGGCGCAGCGGCGGCTCCTCGCTGTCGACCAGCGCGAGCAGCGCCCGCGCGGCGAGCGCCGGGTCGCTGTCGACGGACCCCTCGGAGAACTGCGCCTCCAGCTCGGCCCGCAGCGGACCGTACGCCTCCCGGGGGGTGGTGGAGCCCATGGCCGCGTAGAGGTCGGTCCAGTAGCCCCCGGGCTGGACGATGCTCACCTTCACCCCGAAGCCGGCGACCTCCATGGCCGCGGCCTCGCTCATCCCCTCCAGGGCGCACTTGCTCGCGCTGTAGAGGCCGGTGCTCGCGAAGCCGGCGAGCGCGCCGATGCTGGAGATCTGCACGAGGTGCCCCGCGCCCTGCCCGCGCAGGACGGGCAGCACGGCCTGGGTCACCCACAGCGCCCCGAAGAAGTTGACGTCCAGCTGGGCGCGGGCCTCGGCCTCGGTGAACTCCTCGACCATGCCCATCGTGAGCGTCCCGGCGTTGTTGACGACGACGTCGAGCCGGCCGAAGTGGCCGACGGCCGCGGCGACGGCCGCGAAGACCGCGTCCCGGTCGGTGACGTCCAGGGGGAGGGCCAGCACCCGGCCGGGGTGGGCGGCGGCGAGCTCCGCCAGCGGCCCGGCGGTGCGTGCGGCGACGGCGACGCGGTCGCCGGCGGCCAGTGCCGCGTCGGCGAAGGCACGCCCGAGGCCGCGGCTGGCGCCGGTGATGAACCAGACGCGGCCGGTGTCGGCGGCTGAAGTGCGCATGCGGTGCTCCCGTCATCGGTGAGACGAGACGTTCCGTCTCGTGGGCTGGGTCCAGTCTGCCCCGGTCCGGCGGGCTGGTCAAGACGCAACGTCTCGTTACTCTTCCCCGCCCCGGCGGGCGCCGCCCGCCGCCCCGCCCCTCCCCGGTAGGGGTGTTCGCCCCCGGCGAACGGACCGTGGGGAACATTGGGAGGCGCACATGCATTGAGTCGGCATAGCTCAACTTCACTGCCGGAGGGAAGATCATGGCTTCGACGTCCGTAACGCTCACCCTGCCCGTGCTGCCGCTCGACGACGAGGTCGTGCTGCCTGGGATGGTCGTACCGCTGGACCTGTCCGACGCCGAAGTGCGCGGAGCGGTGGAGGCGGCGCAGGCGGCGGCCGGGAACGGCAAGCCCCGGGTCCTGCTCGTGCCGCGGGTCGACGGCAAGTACGCCGCCACCGGTGTGCTGGGGACCGTCGAGCAGGTCGGGCGGCTCTCCGACGGGGATCCCGGCGCGCTCATCCGGGGCCGCGGCCGCGTCCGCATCGGGGCCGGGACCACCGGCCCCGGCGCCGCGCTGTGGGTCGAGGGCGAGACCGTCGACGAGCAGGTGCCCGATCCGCTGCCCGGGGCCGTCACCGAGCTCGTCAAGGAGTACAAGGCCCTCGCCACCAGCTGGCTCAAGAAGCGCGGGGCCTGGCAGGTCGTGGACCGGGTCCAGCAGATCGAAGGGGTCTCGGCCCTCGCCGACAACTCCGGGTACTCGCCCTTCCTGAGCGTCGCCCAGAAGGTCGAACTGCTGGAGACCGCCGACCCGATCGCCCGCCTCAGGCTCGCCGTCAAGGCGCTCAGCGACCACCTCGCCGAACAGGACGTCGCCGAGTCCATCGCCAAGGACGTCCAGGACGGCGTCGACAAGCAGCAGCGCGAGTTCCTGCTGCGCCGCCAGCTCGAAGCGGTCCGCAAGGAGCTGCGCGAGATCAACGGCGAGAAGGACGGCGAGGAGTCCGACGACTACCGCGCCCGCGTCGAGGCCGCCGACCTGCCCGAGAAGGTGCGCGAGGCCGCCCTCAAGGAGGTCGAGAAGCTGGAACGCTCCAGCGACCAGTCGCCCGAGGGCTCCTGGATCAGGACCTGGCTCGACACCGTGCTGGAGCTGCCCTGGAACGAGCGCACCGAGGACGAGTACGACATCCGCGGCGCCCGCGCCGTCCTCGACGCCGAACACGCCGGGCTCGGCGACGTCAAGGACCGCATCACCGAGTACCTCGCCGTCCGCAAGCGCCGCTCCGAGCGGGGCATGGGCGTCATCGGCGGCCGCCGCGGCGGAGCCGTCCTGGCCCTCGTCGGGCCCCCCGGCGTCGGCAAGACCTCCCTCGGCGAGAGCGTGGCCCACGCCATGGGCCGCAAGTTCGTCCGCGTCGCCCTCGGCGGCGTCCGCGACGAGGCCGAGATCCGCGGCCACCGCCGCACCTACGTCGGCGCCCTGCCCGGCCGGATCGTCCGGGCCATCAAGGAAGCCGGCTCCATGAACCCCGTCGTCCTGCTCGACGAGATCGACAAGGTCGGGTCGGACTTCCGCGGAGACCCGGCGGCCGCCCTCCTGGAGGTCCTGGACCCGGCCCAGAACCACACCTTCCGGGACCACTACCTGGAGGTGGAGCTGGACCTCAGCGACGTCGTCTTCCTGGCCACCGCCAACGTCCTGGAAGCCATCCCCGAAGCCCTCGCCGACCGCATGGAACTCGTCCGACTCGACGGCTACACCGAGGACGAGAAGGTCGTCATCGCCCGCGACCACCTGCTGCCCCGGCAGCTGGAACGCGCCGGACTCGGCGCCGACGAGGTGGTCCTGGAGGAGGACGCCCTGCGCCGGCTCGCCGGTGAGTACACCCGCGAGGCGGGCGTGCGCACCCTGGAGCGCTCCCTCGCACGGCTGCTGCGCAAGGTGGCCTCGCAGCACGAACTGGGCGAGACCGAGCTGCCGCTGCGCATCGGCGCCGACGGCCTGCGCGCCCTGATCGGACGCCCGCACCACGTCCCCGAGTCCGCCCAGGACCCGGCCGAACGGCGCACCGCCGTCCCCGGCGTGGCCACGGGTCTCGCCGTGACCGGCGCGGGCGGTGACGTCCTCTTCGTCGAAGCCTCGCTCGCCGACCCCGAGACCGGGGCCGCCGGGCTCACCCTCACCGGCCAGCTGGGCGACGTCATGAAGGAGTCGGCGCAGATCGCGCTGAGCTTCCTGCGCTCGCACGGGGCCGAACTGGAACTGCCCGTAGCCGACCTCAAGGACCGGGGCGTGCACATCCACTTCCCCGCCGGAGCGGTCCCCAAGGACGGCCCCAGCGCGGGCATCACGATGACCACGGCCCTCGCCTCGCTGCTCTCCGGCCGCCAGGTCCGCACCGACGTGGCCATGACCGGCGAGGTCTCCCTCACCGGCCGGGTGCTGCCCATCGGCGGGGTCAAGCAGAAGCTGCTCGCCGCGCACCGGGCGGGCCTGACCACCGTGATCATCCCGAAGCGCAACGAGGCCGATCTGGACGACGTCCCGGCCGAGGTGCTGGAGACGCTGGAGGTGCACCCGGTGACGGACGTGCGCCAGGTGCTGGAGCTGGCCCTCTCCGCCGCCGAGGTCTCCTTCACCAAGGCCGCCTGACCTGCGAACGGGACGGCACACGGCCCGGGACCCGCTTCGGCGGGGCCCCGGGCCGTCGGCGCGCCCGCTGCGAAATACTGAACCCGCACCGGGAGCCCGTACGGGCCCCCGGAGACACCCCTGAGCCACCAGAGAGCGGAGCCGGACGTGCACGGGAGCGAAGACCAGGAGTTCCTTGCCCTGGAGCGGGAACTGTCCGTCTTCCTCCGGCGGGCCCGCGCCTCCTCCGGCGAGATGGCCCGGGCCCTGCACCCCGAGCTGGAGCCCGCCGCGTACGGGCTGCTGGTCCGGCTGGAGGCGGCCGGGCGCCAGCGGGCCACCGAGCTGGCCGGCTACTTCGGGGTCGGCAAGGCCACCATGAGCCGCCAGCTGCGCGCCCTGGAGCTGCTGGGCCTGGTGGCCCGCGAGCCTGACCCCGCCGACGGCCGCGCCTTCCTCGTCGGCCTCACCGAGGAGGGCCGGGCCCGTTTCCTGCGCGTACGGGGGGCCCGGCGCGAGCAGTACATGCGCAAGCTCGCCGACTGGGACCGGGGCGAAGTGGCGGAACTGGCCCGGCTGCTCAACCAGCTGAACTCCGGCGAGGAGTGAGCCGGGGCGCCGCCGCGCGCCGGGCCGGCCGCCGCCGTGCGCCGGGTTGGGCCGCCGCCGCGCGCCCGGTCGGGGCCCGGCCGGGGGAGCCCCCGGGTTCAGAGTTCCGCGTAGACCGCCGAGGCGTCGTCGTGGCGCTTGTGGCGGGCCGGCGGCCGCAGCGGATCGGACTCGATGGCCCGCACCCGCCCGATCAGCCCCGCGGCGCCCTCCTCGCGCAGCACGTCCAGGCAGGCCGTCCAGTCGCCCTCCCCGAAGGTGTCCGTCCAGCGGCTCGCCCCGTCCGTCAGCGCCGCGACCGCCCGGACCCGCTCGCGCGGGGTGCTCCCGGAGACCGCCCGGGCCGCCACGGCCGGATCGGCGGCCGCCGTGAAGAAGCCCCCGTCCGCGTTGCGCAGCGCGTCGGTCGCGGCCACCGAGCCGAGCACCTCGCGCGGGATCCGGTCCAGCCGGTCGTCCAGCACGGCGGTGACGTCGCCCCCGGGCGCGCGGAGCAGGAGCACGGAGTCCGAGAGCACCAGGTGCTCCACGCGGGACGCGTCCCAGCGCACCACGACGACCGTCGCCTGCGGGGTCCGGACGTGAGAAAGGTCACAGGTCCCGCGATGGGCGTCGGCCGTGTCGCCGATGGCCCGCGCCAGGATCCGGTCCAGCGGCATGTCCCGCCGCGATCCGGACAGTTCGGTCAATCGGCCGCCCAGCCGCGCCGAGAACCACGGCACTCCGTGCACGCAGCCGTCGTCGCCGCGCGGCGGGGTGACCCCGTCCAGGACCACCAGGACGCCACCGCCCGCCGCAGGTGCCGAGGCCGACACCCAGTCCTCGTTGGGGCGTTCCGGATCGCCGGGGGCCGAGGCCAGGTCGATGCGCATGGGGACATTCTGCCCGCGCGGAACTCCCGTACGACAGAAGGTCTGTACCAATATCCGGCGGTGTCGGACGGCCGCCCGGACGCCGCGGCCCACCGCCCCGCGCCGATGTGGGCGGGCATACTGCCAAAGCCCGGCTGGATCTTTCAACCGCCCGTCCACGGACGCCCCCTGACACGGGGTGCCCGAGTTGGTCGGCCACTCCTCTGTGATGTTCACTCCTTCGAGTGGCCGGGTGGGCGATGTGCGGCTCTCCTCCCAACACACTGCGAAGGTCTGAGGCGGTACGAGGGGGCAGGGGGCGTTTACTTGTTGACCGGCCGTTACCTCGGCCACACGAGTAGACGAGCACGAGCACACGTACAGGATTGCGAGCACCGGTGCAGAAGAAGCGGTCTCGGAAGAACGGCACCGCCAGCGCCGACGGACCCGCCAACGCAGGACGGCGCGTCCGCGTCCGCAGCAGGCTGGTGGTCGGAGTGGCCGTCGCCGGACTCACCGTCCTCGCGGCCGGCGCCCCCGCCGTGGTCTCCGCCAGCAGGGAACTGAACGACTCCCAGCGCCTGGTCACCCTCGCGGAACAGACGCAGCACGCCCTCACCCTCGCCCACCTCCTCGGTGACGAGCGCGACGCCGTCGCCGAGTACGCGGCGAAGGGCCGGCCCGCCAGCGCCAAGGCGGCCGTCGACGAGCGCACCGCGCGCACCGACCGCCAGATGGCCGAGCTCCAGCCCGAGGCCGACGGGGACGTCACCCGCGCCCTCGGCCGGATCAAGGGCGTCCGCGCCGAGGCCGTCGACGGCAAGGGCACCGCCCTCGCCGCCCACCAGGCCTACTCCGGCCTCATCGCCGAACTCCTCGCGCCCGGCGACCGGCTCGCCGAACTCACCCCGCCCCGCGCGGAGGCCGCCCTCGCCGTCACCCGGCCCATGGCCCCCCTGGGCCAGGCCGTCGACCAGGCCTCCGCCACCCGCGGACTGCTGCTCGCCGCGCTGGCCGTCCCCCGCGGCGAGCAGCTCCCGAACTCCGCCGTCGCCGACGAACTCACCACCGCCGCACAGCGTTCCCGGGTCCGGGAACAGGCCGCGCTGGACGACTTCAACCGCGCGGCCCGCCCCGACGTACGGCAGACCCTCGCCGTCACCGTCACCGGCCCCGAGGTCAAGACCGCCGAGGACCACCTCAAGCGGCTCACCGACCGGCCCACCCTCACCCCGGCCGACCGCAAGGCCGACGCCGGAGCCGTGGGCGCCGCCCTCACCGCCCGGCTCGACCGCATGCGCTCGGTGGAGTCCACCCTCGCCGGGCAGCGGGCCACCGCCCTCGCCACCCTGCGCGACGACGACGTGACCCGCCTCGAACTGGTCGTCGCCGGGCTCGGCCTGCTCTTCCTCTTCGTCATCGGCTTCTCCACCGCCATCGCCCGCTCGCTGACCCGGCCGTTGTCGGTCCTGCGCCGCGGCGCCGAGCGGCTGACCACGGCCGAGGGCTCGGTCGAACCGGTCCGCTTCACCGGCCGCAACGACGAGTTCGCCGAGGTCGTCCGCCACCTCAACGCCGTACGGGACCAGACGGTCTCCCTGCACACCAAGATCGCCGGACTCGACGCCGACCGCCGCCGCCTCATCGGCCGCGCCGAAGCCCTCTCCACCGGCCGCCAGGCCCTGGAGACGGAACTGAAGGAACTGCGCGCCGGGCTGGAAGAACACCGGCGCGTCATGTCGGCCACCTCGGTCTCGCTCTCGCGGCGCACCCTCGGCCTGGTCGAGCGCCAGCTCACCGTCATCGAGGAGCTGGAGTCCAAGGAGGGCGATCCCGACCGGCTCGCCACCCTCTTCAAGCTGGACCACCTGGCGACCGTGATGCGCCGCCACAACGAGAACCAGCTGGTCCTCGCCGGACAGGAACACGGCCACGGGCAGAGCCAGCCGGTGCCGCTGGTCGACGTCGTGCGCGCCGCCGTCAGCGAGATCGAGCGCTACGAGCGCGTCGACCTCGCCACCCTCCCCGGCGGCATCCAGATCGCCGGCCACGCCGCCGACGACATCTCGCACGTCCTCGCCGAACTCCTGGAGAACGCCACCACGTTCTCCCCGCCCGAGGTCAAGGTGAAGGTCACCGGCCGGCTCCACGACTCCGGCGACGTGGTGCTGTCCGTCCTCGACGAGGGCATCGGCGTCACCGGCGACCGGCTCGCCGCGCTCAACCTGCGCCTGTCCACCCCCGAGGCCTACGACGAGGAGCCCGAGGCCGAACACGGCCTGGGCCTCGGCCTGTACGTCGCCGGGCGCCTCGCCGGGCGCCACGGCGTGACGGCCGAACTGCGCGCCCCGCGGCACGGCGGCACCGAGGCACTGGTCGTCGTACCGGCGTCCCTGCTGCCCAGTGCCCCGCCGCTCTCCCCGGTGCACACCCTGGCCTCGCCGGGCGCGCCCGCGCTCCTGCTGCCCGGGGTGGTCGCCGAGGCCAACGAGAACACCCTCCCGCCCAGGCCGCGCCCCGAGCAGGACGCGGACACGGACGCCGCCGCCGGCCAGGACCCCGTGGAACCGGACGCCCCGGCCCGCGTGGTCACCCTGGCCGAGGCCTTCGACCCGGAGCCGCAGGGCCCGGCGGACGAGGCCGAGGTGGACGAGAGCCTCGCGGGTGAGACCGGTGCGGACGTGGCCGGTGCGGACGAGGCCGGTGTGGACGTGGCCCCTGTGGGTGAGGGTGCTGTGACGGCGGGCTCCGCGGCGGAGACCCACGGCGACGCCCGGGACGAAGCCGGGGCGTACGGGTACGCCGATCCCGCCGCCGGCGCGTACGCGGCCCCCGAGGGCGGCCCCGACCTGGCCGGCCCCGCCGCCCCCGAGTCCGCCGCCGCCGAGTCCGCCGCCGCCGCGCGGGTGGTGCCGCTGGGCGAGGCCTTCGAGGACGCCCCGCCGCCCCCCGCCGACCAGGTCTTCACCGTGTCCGCCGACCCCTTCGCCGAGACCCCGGCCGAGGAGCTGCTGGCCCGGGTCGTGCCCCAGGCGGAGGGCTTCGAGGACGCGCGGCCGCCGTCCGCCGAGCAGGCCTTCACCGTGACCCCGGACACCGGCCGAGCCGGCGCCGGGACCGGTGCCGGGCAGGAGCCCCTCGCACGGGGCGCCGCCGACGCCGACGGCGGGGCGCCCACGGTGGCTGACCCCGCGCCCGGGGAGCCCGCCGGGGGGCCGGACGCCGCACCGGTGGTCTCCGTACACGACGAGGGACTGTCGCTGCTCGCGCCCACGCGCACCGCCGCCGCCCCCGACGCGGAGCCCACGGCCCACCTGCGCACCGCCGACGCCGAGGACGGCTTCGTGCCCCGCCAGGGCAGCCACCCCGGCCACGACGCGGACACCGCTCCCGCGGCGGCCCCCGTCACCGGCAAGGGCCTGCCCAAGCGCACCCCCCGATCCGTCCCCGGCCCCGCCGCCGGACGCCCCGCCGCGGCCCGCCCCGAGCCGCGCCGGGTCGACGCCGACGAGCTGCGCCGCCGCCTCGGCGGCTTCTACCAGGGCGCCCAGGACGGGCGGCGCGTGGCCGCCGCCGAGCTCGCGCAGGACCTGGGGCAGGGGCGGGGACACACCGACCAGGGGGACACCGCACAGGAGGCTCGCACATGACCGCGCCCAGTACGTACGGACTGAGCACCCAGGCCCGCAACCTGCAGTGGCTGCTGACCGACCTGGTGGAGGAGGTGCCCGGGGTCAACTCCGTGGCCGTCGTCTCCTCGGACGGGCTGCTGCTGCTCTCCTCCGCCCCGGCGGGGGAGTCCGCGCGGGGAGGTGACCGGCCCAAGGGCCCCCGCGGCGCCTCCGCCGACCTCGCGACCATCGTCTCCGGGCTCGGCAGCCTCACCACGGGCGCGGCCGCCCTCATGGAGTTCGGCCACGTCAAGCAGACGATGGTGGCGATGGAGAACGGTTCCGTCTTCGTCATGTCCATCAGCGACGGCTCGCTGCTCGGCGTGCACGCCACGCCCGACTGCGACATGGGCGTCGTCGCCTACCACATGGCCCTGTTCGTCGGCCGCGCCGGACACGTCCTGACCCCCGAAGTCCGCAGCGAGCTGCGCCAGTCGATGGAGAAGACCCCGTGAGGAGTACGGCCTCCGACCGGCTGCCGATACGCGGCGCCGACCGACGCCCCGCCCGCGTCCGCCCGTACTCCCTCACGGGCGGCCGCACCCGCTTCACGCAGGTGCTGCTGGTCGAGACCTTCGTCGCCGCCCTCGACACCGGCCCGGCCAGGACGCCGGACCGCACGCCCGAGATGCGGGCCATCGTCGAGGTCTGCCGCCGGATGCGGACCATCGCCGAGGTGGCCGCCCTGCTGAAGCTGCCGCTGGGCGTGGTCCGGGTCCTCGTCAGCGACCTCGCCGACCAGGGCCGGATCCGCGTGTACGCCGGCGGGCACGGCGCCGGCCGGCCCGAACGCGCGCTGCTGGAAAGGGTGCTCAGTGGGCTCCGCCGTCTCTGACCGGTCCGCCTCGGAGGCCGTCCCGGGGGCTGCTCCGGGGACTGCGCCGGGGGCCGTTCCCGGTCCGGGCGCCGGTTTCGCCCCGGCCGCCGTCCTGCCGTCCGACGAGCCCGCCCAGCCCTGGCAGTACGACCGCTCGCGCGCGCCCGTCGCCGTCAAGGTGCTGGTCGCGGGCGGCTTCGGCGTCGGCAAGACCACCTTCGTGGCCTCCGTCTCCGAGATCGCCCCGCTGCGCACCGAGGCGGTGATGACCCAGGCCGGCGCCTCCACCGACGACCTCTCCGGCACCCCGGACAAGAGCACCACGACCGTCGCCATGGACTTCGGCCGCATCACCCTCGCCGACGACCTCGTGCTGTACGTGTACGGGACCCCGGGCCAGGAGCGGTTCTGGTTCATGTGGGACGACCTGGTGCGCGGCGCCATCGGCGGGCTCGTCCTGGCCGACACGCGCCGGCTGCGGGACTGCTTCCCCGCCCTCGACTACTTCGAGAGCTGCGGGCTCCCCTACGCGGTTGCCGTCAACCACTTCGAGGGCTCGCGCCCGTACGAGGTGGAGGACGTCCGCGAGGCGCTCACCATCCCGCCCGGGGTGCCCGTGGTGATCATGGACGCGCGGCGCCGGGACACGGTCGTCGAATCCCTGCTGACCCTGGTGGGCCACGCGCTGGACGCCACCCCCGAATAGCCCAACCGCCCCGCGGACTCCGCAGATTGAGATCGTCAGATGCGCAGGATACTTGTCGTGGGGGCCGGCCAGTCCGGCCTCCAGCTCGCCCTCGGCCTCCAGGCGAAGGGCTACGAGGTCACCCTCATGTCCAACCGGACGGCGGAGGAGATCCGCACCGGCCGGGTCATGTCCACGCAGTGCATGTTCGACACGGCGCTCCAGCACGAGCGTGACCTCGGACTGAACTTCTGGGAGCGCCAGGCCCCCCGGATCCAGGGGGTCGGCGTCTCGGTCGCCGCCCCCGACTCCTCCCGCCCCGTCGACTGGCTCGGCCGGCTCAAGGGCCACGCCCAGTCCGTCGACCAGCGCCTGAAGATGTCCGGCTGGCTCGACGCCTTCACGCAGCGCGGCGGCCAGCTGGTCATCCACGGCGCGTCCGTCGCCGACCTCGACTTCTTCTCCCGCACCTACGACCTGGTGCTGGTCGCCGCGGGCAAGGGCGAGCTGGTCTCCATGTTCGAGCGGAACGCCGCCCGCTCCCCGTACGACGCCCCGCAGCGCGCCCTCGCCGTCAGCTACGTCCACGGGCTCGGGCCGCGCCCCGAACACCCCGACACCGAGGCCGTGCGCTGCAACCTGGTCCCGGGGGCCGGCGAACTGTTCGTGATGCCCACCCTCACCACCTCGGGCCGCGCGGACATCCTGTTCTGGGAGGGCGTCCCGGGCGGCCCGATCGACGTGTTCCGGGGCGTGAGCGGCCCGGCCGAGCACCTCGCGCTCACGCTGGAGCTGATGGAGAAGTTCACGCCCTGGGAGTACGCCCGGGCGAAGAACGTCGAGCTGACGGACGCGGGCGCCACCCTCGCCGGCCGGTACGCGCCGGTGGTCCGCAACCCGGTCGGCCGCCTGCCCGGCGGGGGACTGGTCCTGGGCGTCGGTGACGTGGTCGTCGCGAACGACCCGATCACCGGGCAGGGTTCGAACGCGGCGGCCAAGTGCGCGGCCTCGTACCTGTCCTCGATCCTGATGCACGGGGATGAACCGTTCGACGAGGCGTGGATGAAGGCCACCTTCGACAAGTACTGGTTCACGACCGGCAAGCCGGTGACCGAGTGGAGCAACGCCATGCTCGGCGTCCCGCCGGAGCACGTGCTGAACCTGATCGGCGCGGCCGGGCAGCTCCAGCCGGTGGCGGACCGTTTCGCCAACGGCTTCGACAACCCGGCCGACTTCGACGGCTACTTCTACGACCCCGAGGACGCGGCCGACTACCTCGCCGAGGTCGCGTCGTCCCTGCCGTCCCCGCCGCCGTCCGCCTCTTCCGAGGAGTAGCCGGTGTCGTCCCCCGCCGTCGCGCCCTCGGGCAGCGGCGGCGGGGTGAACTCCGCCAGCGGCACCCCGTCCGGATCCGGCCGCACCGCCCCCAGCAGCGGGTTCGCGGCGATCGGCGACACCTTGACGGTGGCGCCCGGACGCGGGGCCTGGATCACCTTGCCGTCCCCGATGTACAGGGCCACGTGGGTCGCCTTCGGGAAGTAGACCACCAGATCCCCCGGCCGCAGCCGGTCCAGCGGCACCCGGGGCAGCTGCGCCCACTGCTCCTGGCTGGTCCGGGGGATGGCGCGCCCGGCCTGCTGCCAGGCCCGCGAGGTCAGCCCGGAACAGTCGAAGGCGGCCGGGCCCTCCGCCCCCCACACGTACGGCTTGCCGATCTGCGCCGTCGCGTACCGCAGCGCCGAACCGCCCGCGGCCGTCGGCGTACCCGTACGGGCGGGCAGCCGGCCGGAGTCCACCAGCTCCCGCTGCGCCCCGGCGGTGACGGCGGCCTCGCGCCGGCCCAGCCCGGCCAGCTCCTCGGGAGTGAGCGCCGCCAGCAGCCGCTCCACCTCCTTGAGCCGGCCCGAGACCTCCCGCTGCTGCCGCTGCTGCTCGGCGGCGAGCCCCTGCTGCGCGTCGAGCGCCTTGCGGGCCGCCGCGGCCAGGGCGTCGGCCCGCTGCGCGCCCTGCTCCAGCCGTGCCACGGCCGCGGCCTGCCGGGCGCCCTGGCGGGCGGCGATCCGCCGCTGGTCGACGGCCTGCTGGGGGTCGCCGGAGAGCAGCATCCGCAGGTACGGGGACAGGCCGAGGGTGCCCTGGTACTGCTCCCGGGCCAGCCGCCCGGCCATGGCCTTCTCGGCGCCGAGCGCGCTGCGGGTCCGCCCGAGCTCGGTGGTCAGCCTCCGCTCCTCGTCCTGCCGGGCCTTGAGGGCGACCTCGGTGGCGTTGTAGGCCTCACTGGCCTCCTCGGCCTTCTGGTACAGCCCCTGGAGCCGCGTCAGCAACTCCCCGACGGGCTCGGCCCGCGCGGCGGGCGGCGGCGGCGCGACGACGCCGATCACGGCGGAAAGACAAACGGCCCACACCAGTCGTTTAGTCATCTAATCACCCTCCACGCCCAATCTCCCACGCCCCCGCCCCCGTTCCCGCCCGACCACGTCGGGCGCGAGGGCGGCCTCACTCGGTTGGGGGGGGTGGGGGGCGGGGCGGGGTCCGGGGGGCGGGGTTTCAGTGGAGCGGCATCAGGGAGGGTTTGGTGGTCTCCCGTCAGTCTCATCGTCCTTCCGTGTCGTGCCGGTCCCTCAAGGGCGCTCCTTCGTCGCGTCGCTTCGCGATGGCCTTCGGCCACCCTTGACCGACCGTCCCGCCCCGGAAAAACGAAGACTGCCGGGAAACCCCCAAAAGAACGTTCACGGGGCAGTGAGCCTGACCGATCCTTCTCAGGGAGCCGAGGCCCCCGCCCATGAGGCCTGGGCGGACCCGACATCCGGCCCGTGCGCCTCGCATTCCGGGCCGGGGGCGGCCAGCCACACACCAAACAGCGACCAGAACAACCGGGCGGGACATCTGGCGCATCAGATCGCTACACGCTTCTCCCGCATAGCGTCCGCCGGCCGTCTGGGGCTGGACATAGAAGACTGCTGCGGCTCACGACGTGCTGTGGGCGGACCGAAGCAGTTCGGCGAGATGCTCGATCACCTCGGCAGGGAGTTGGCCCAGGTGGACGTAGGGATGGCCTGAGCGTGTCACCGTGGGGCGCAAGCCGCTCCAAGCGGATTCGGGCACCCCCAGGGCGGTGAGAACCGTTCGGATCGACTCGGCGGCATTCGTCGCTCGCGCATGACCGTCCCGCCACGTCTGCATGTCCATCAGTGACCCGTCCCGTGCATCCTGAGCAGAATGTTGCAGTCGGTGATGAGTGAGCGGTCCACGTAGGTTTCGGTGACCGCAGAGGCTCGGAGCAGGTCCAGCCGGACACATTCCGGGCAGTCGGCCACCGGCTCGGGCGTCGTCTGGAGCTCCCTCAAGGGGAGCGATAGCGGCGCCTCGTGCCACCGTGCCGGCTCCGTCTTTTTCCTCACCATGCGCCTGCACCGCTTTCTCGCAGTGGACGGAGCGTCGGCCGCTCCCACAAGTCCATGGCTCAGGCTGGCTCGCACGTCAGGGCGTTACTACACCGTTCGCAGGACGTTCGGGACGCTTCACCACTACGGTCTGTTCCGTTCCCAAGAACCCACGGAGCGGACTGTGAACCACGCACTGCGTCGTGCGATGGCGGCTGCCAAGATGACCGAGAAACAGCTCGCAGAGCACTGCGGGGTCGACGCGAAGACGGTGGGGCGGTGGATCACCGAGCCCAATCGTGTCCCGCACGCCCGCCATCGGTGGGCGGTCTGCGAAGCGTTAGGGGAGGAGGAGGGAAACATGTGGCCCAACGCAATCAGCGCCGCGTTCGCCACCGGGCCGGACCGGGAGATAGTGCAGGTCTTTCCCTATCGCTCGGCAGCACCAGCCAGCCTATGGCGCTCGCTGGTGACGAAGGCACAACGCGAGCTGGTATTCGCGGGATACACCAATTACTTCCTGTGGCTCGAACAAGCCAACTTGGGCGGCGCCCTGCGCCGTAAAGCGCAGAGCGGCTGCCGCGTTCGGTTCCTCGTAGGCGACCCGGACAGCCCCGTCACTACGGCCAGAGAAGCCGAAGAGGGCGTTCCCCTGACGCTATCGACCCGGATCGCCGTGACGTTGAGCGAGCTGGCGAAGCTGCGGGATGTCACCGGCATTGAGGGGCGCCTTGAGACCGGTCATGTGAACCTGTCGGTCTTTCGGTTCGACGACGAGATGATCGTGACACCGATCTTGGCCCGCAAGATCGGGCACGATTCCCCGATGATGCATCTCCGGCGACGCCAGTCAGACGGCATGTTCGACCGGTTCGCTGCACATGTCGAGGAGTTGTGGAGCCGGGGCCGCGACATCAGGGAGGCGAGTGGCGATGGCCAGGCGTGACTATGAGGACGACCCCGGGGCGCCGGAGGCGAACAGCCTGGTGCCTGCGGCTTCCGCCGTCGTGGTGGATGCGGAGGGGCGGATCCTGTTGCAGCGCCGTACCGACAACGGAATGTGGGCCCTGCCCGGCGGCAAAATGGAACTGGGCGAGTCCATCGGCGACTGCGCTGTCCGGGAAACCCTTGAGGAGACCGGGATCATCGTCGAGATCACGGGCATCGTCGGCACCTACACGAATCCGGGCCACGTGTTCGCGTACGACGACGGCGAGGTGCGACAGGAGTTCTCCATCTGTCTCCTGGCCAGGCCCACCGGCGGAACCTTGCGGGCATCGGACGAGTCGTCCGAGGTCGCCTGGTTCACACCCGAGGCAACGGACGGCCTCCCGATGGTGCCGAGCATCCGCAAGCGCATCAACGACTGGCGAGCCGACCAGGGCCCAGCCATCCGCTGACTGCCCGGTTTCCACCCGCTCACCCAGGAGCCGCAGCGGTCGTCTATGTCCAGCCCAAGACGGCCGGCGGACGCTATGCCGGGAGAAGCGCGTAGCGATCTGACGCGCCGGATGTCCCGCCCGGTTGTTCTGGTCGCTGTTTGGTGTGGTCTGGCTGCCCCTGGCCCCGAACGTGGGCTGGGAGGGCTGGATGTCGGGTCGCCCCAGGCCTTGGGGGTGGGGGTCTTGGCTCCCTGACGAGGACAGGACTGTCAGTCGTGCCCCGTGAACGTTCTTTTGGGGGTTTCCCGGCAGTCTTCGTTTTTCCGTGGCGGGACGGTCGGTCAAGGGTGGCCGAAGGCCATCGCGAAGCGACGCGACGAAGGAGCGCCCTTGAGGGACCGGCACGACACGGAAGGACGATGAGACTGACGGGAGACCACCAAACCCTCCCTGAGGCCGATCAGCTGAGACCCGGCCACCCGGAGCCGCGTTCAGGGTCGCAGCAGGCGGGCCTTGGCCAGGGTGAACTCCTCCGGGGTCAGGAGGCCCTGGGTGGTCAGGTCGGCGAGTTGGGTCAGCTCCGCCGCCAGGGTGGCCGGGGGCGCGGGTGGGGGTGAGGGGGGCTTCGCCGGGGTCGGGGGCTCGGGCTCCGGTGCCGCGGGCGGTTCCGGTGCCGCCGGGGGCGCCACCGGCCGGCCGAAGGGTTCCTCCTCCGGGGCCGCGGCGTCCAGCGCCGCTTCCAGTTCCTCCGCCGCACCCTCCGGCGTCGCCCACTCCGCCGCACCGGCCGCCCGCCGCAGCAGGCCGCGCAGCAGCGGGTGGCCCGCCGGGCGGGTGGCCGCCGACACCGTCACGCCCACCGGCCGGATGAACATCACGCCACCTCCACCCGTTCCGCCGGGATCCGGACCGAGCCTACGATCCGGCCGCCCGCCGCCCGTACGGCGACCGCCGCGTCCTGCGCCCAGACGTGCTCGACCACCAGGAGCAGCGCGCAGCTGCCCCGTTCCAGCAGTTCGGCGGCCTCCCGCACGTCCTCGGGCCCGATCAGCCGGGCCACGTCGCGGCCCGCCAGCAGGCCGCGCAGCTCCACGTACTCGTCGAACTCCGCCGCGCTCACCTCGCCCGAGGCCGTCTTCGTCGTGACGAGGCCGTCGATCAGCCGGACCACCCCGGTCTTGCGCAGGCCCATCACGGCCTCGACCGCCGGGACCCGTAGCTGCTCCTCCGGGAAGGCGAGGACGATGAATTCCACTGGTCCCATGAGCCGGGGCTCCCTACTCCTGACCGTTTCTGACGACTCTTCGGCACACTATGACATAACCGGACATACCTGCCCCAGCCTTGCTACGTTTCCCCATATGACCGCTCTGACGGCGAAGGTGACGGAGCCCGCTCCGCCCCCGCCCCCCGATGTCCGCGCCGCCAAGCGCCGTGGCATCGAGCTGACACTGCTCGCCGGCGCGGTCCTGATCTCCGTGCTCGGCCACCTCTACGTCGGCCTAGCGGACAGCGGCCACACCCCCCGCCCCGCCGCCCGGTACGCCGCGGGCCTCGGCGGCGCGGCGCTGCTCGCGCACCTCGCCGTCCGGTTCCGGGCCCCCTACGCCGACCCCCTCCTGCTGCCGATCGCCGTACTGCTCAACGGCCTCGGCCTGGTCCTGATCCAGCGCCTCGACCTCGCCACCCCCGGCGAGAGCGGCGCGGGCGACCAGCTGCGCTGGTCGGCGCTCGGGGTGGCCCTCTTCGTCCTGGTCGTGGCCGGGCTGCGCGACCACCGGGCGCTCCAGAAGTACGCGTACCTCTCCGTCACGGTCGCGCTCGCCCTGATGCTGGTCCCGGTCTTCTTCCCGGCCGTCAACGGCGCCCACATCTGGATCCGGTTCGCCGGTCTCTCCTTCCAGCCGGGGGAGTTCGCCAAGATCCTCTTCGCGGTGTTCTTCGCCGCCTACCTCGCCGCGAACCGCACCGCCCTCGCCCTCACCGGCCGCCGGCTCTTCTGGAAGCTGCGCCTGCTGCCCGGCCGCGTCCTCGGTCCGATCCTGGCGATCTGGCTGCTCAGCGTGGGGGTGCTGGTCCTGGAGCGGGACCTCGGGACCTCGCTCCTCTTCTTCGGCCTGTTCGTGATCATGCTGTTCACGGCCACCGGCCGGATCGGCTGGATCGCCATCGGGCTGCTCCTGGCCGCGCTCGGCGCGTACGCCGTCGGGACCTTCGAACCGCACGTGCACGGCCGCGTGGACGACTGGCTGAATCCTTTCGCCTCCATCGAGCGCGGCGACGGACCCGGCCAACTCGCCCAGTCCCTCTTCGCCTTCGCCGCCGGCGGCCTCCTCGGCTCCGGCCTCGGCCACGGCCAGTCCTTCCTCATCGGCTTCGCCGCGAAATCCGACTTCGTCCTCGCCACCGCCGGCGAGGAGCTCGGCCTCGCCGGCCTCGCCGCGATCCTGATCCTCTACGGGCTCCTCGTGTCCCGGGGCTTCGGCGCCGCGCTCGCGCTGCGCGATCCCTTCGGGCGGCTGCTCGCCACCGGGCTGGCCTCGATCGTCGCCCTCCAGGTCTTCGTCATCGCGGGCGGGGTGACCGGCCTGATCCCGCTGACCGGCATGGCCATGCCCTTCCTCGCCCAGGGCGGCTCCTCCGTCGTCACCAACTGGATCATCGTCGCGCTGCTGGTCCGGCTCAGCGACAACGCCCGCCGCCCCCGCCCCGCCGAGGAGGCCGCCGCGTGATCCGCTACATCCGCTGGTGCGCGTACTTCTGCGCGCTGCTGCTCGTGGCCCTGCTGGTCAACGTGGGCCGGGTGCAGGTCTGGGAGGCCGCCGCCTACGGGGCCAACCCCGCCAACAAGCGGCCCGCCGTCGCGCGCTACGCCGAACCGCGCGGGGACATCCTCGTCGACGGCAGACCGGTCACCGGCTCCCGGGACAGCGGCCAGCTCCTGCGCTACGAGCGGACGTACGCCGACGGCCCCCTCTACGCGCCCGTCACCGGCTTCTCCTCCCAGACGTACGGGACCAGCTTCGTCGAGCGCGCCGAGGACGCCGTACTGTCCGGCACCGACCCGGGGCTCTCCGCCTTTCCCCTCTGGTACGAGCTCTCCCGCGGCCGCCCCGGCGGCGGCGACGCCGTGACCACCCTGCGCGCCGCCGTGCAGCGGGCCGCCTACCGGGGGCTCGGCGGCAAGCGCGGGGCCGTCGCCGCCGTGGAACCGGCGACGGGCCGGATCCTGGCCCTGGTCAGCAGCCCCTCCTACGACCCGGGCCTGCTCTCCGGGACCGGTGCGAAGGTCAAGGCGGCCTGGCAGCGGCTGAACGCGGACCCCGCCAAGCCGATGCTCAACCGGGCGCTGCGCGAGACGTACCCGCCCGGCTCCACCTTCAAGATCGTGACGGCCGCCGCCGCCCTCGACGCGGGCGTGGTCACCGACGCCGACGCCCCCACCCAGACCCCCGACCCCTACCCGCTCCCCGGCACCAGCACCCTGCTGCCGAACGCGGGCACGGGCTGCCAGGACGCCTCCATGGCGGAGGCGGTGCAGTTCTCCTGCAACACGGTGATGGCGAAGATCGGGGTACAGGTCGGCCTGCGCCGGATGGTCGCGGCGGCGGACCGCTTCGGCTTCAACGACGCGGGGCTGCGCGTGCCCTCCTGGGTGTCGCGGTCGAACTTCGACACCGACATGAGCCCCGACCAGCTGGCGCTCTCCTCGATCGGGCAGTTCAACACCAGGGCGACCCCGCTCCAGATGGCGATGGTGGCCGCGGCGGTCGCCAACGGCGGCGAGCTCAAGACCCCGTACCTGGTCGAGGGCACCACCCAGGAGGACGGCTCCCGGGTCCGCCGTACCGCCGAGCACACCTTCAGCCGCGCCATGAGCCCGCCCACGGCGTTGCTGATGCAGGAGCTGATGGTCAGGGTCGTGGAGAACGGCACCGGCCGCAACGCGGCGATCCCCGGCGCGGTCGTCGGCGGCAAGACCGGCACGGCCCAGCACGGCGTCGGCAACGCGGGCACCCCGTACGCCTGGTTCATCTCCTGGGCCCGCGCCCGGCAGGCCCCGCAGGCGGCGGTGGCGGTGGCGGTGGTGGTCGAGGACGCCTCGGCGGTCCGCGGCGACATCAGCGGCAACGGCGCGGCGGCCCCGATCGCCCGCGCGGTGATGCAGGCCGCCCTGGCGGGCCCGCCGCGACAGCCGCGCTGACGGATCCGCCCCCGCGAGCCGCCCCCCCCAAGCCGGTACCCGCTCCCGCCGGCCGGCGTCCCAGCCCCGGACCCGCCCTAAACCGGTCCCTCCCCGCCACCGGCCCCCTCCCGGATCACGTCCGCCACCTCCGCCGCCCGCTCCCGCTCCTCCGCGGCGAAGCGTTCGCGGTCGAGGGCCTCGGCGATCTCCTCGTCCTGGCTCATCAGCAGATCGAGACTGGAGTCGCCCATCTCGAAGACCCCCATGTCCAGATAGGCCTTCTGGAGCCGCGCACCCCACAGCCCGATGTCCTTGACGCACGGCACGATCCGGCTGAACAGCAGTCTGCGGAACAGGTGCAGGAACTCCGAGCGCTCGCTGAACTCCTCCGCCTCCCGCCTCGGGATCCCGAAGTTCTCCAGCACCTCCACCCCGCGCAGCCGGTCGCGCATCAGGTAGCAGCCCTCGATCACGAACTCCTCGCGTTCACGCAGTTCGGCGTCCGTGAGCTGCTTGTAGTAGTCCCGCAGCGCCATCCGCCCGAAGGCCACGTGCCGGGCCTCGTCCTGCATGACGTACGCCAGGATCTGCTTGGGCAGCGGCTTGTCCGTCGTATCGCGGATCATCCCGAACGCGGCCAGCGCCAGCCCCTCGATGAGCACCTGCATGCCCAGGTACGGCATGTCCCAGCGGGAGTCGCGCAGGGTGTCGCCGAGCAGGCCCCGGAGGCTGTCGTTGACCGGGTAGAGCATCCCGACCTTCTCGTGCAGGAAGCGCCCGAAGACCTCGGCGTGCCGGGCCTCGTCCATGGTCTGGGTGGCGGAGTAGAACTTCGCGTCCAGGTCCGGCACCGACTCCACGATGCGTGCCGCGCACACCATCGCGCCCTGCTCGCCGTGCAGGAACTGGCTGAAGTTCCAGGCGCTGTAGTGGCGGCGCAGTTCGCCCTTGTCCCGGTCGGTCATCTTGGCCCAGTACCGGGTCCCGTACAGCGTGAGGACGTCGTCGGGCGTGCCGAGCGGGTCGTACGGGTCCACTTCGATGCCCCAGTCGATGCGCTTGGCACCGTCCCACTGCTTGTCCTTGCCCTTCTGGTAGAGCGCGAGGAGCCGTTCGCGGCCTCCGTCGTACTCCCAGCTGAAGCGGGCCGCGCCGGAGGCGGGGACCTGCCATACGCCCTCGCCCGGGGATGTGGTGTAGAGCTCGTGCGTCGACACTGACGCCTCCTCGACTGCCTTACGGGACTCGGTGGTTGGCAGCGTCACACGGTGGTAGACGCGGGGTCAACAAGTCGTGCGCGAGGGATTGACGACCTTGCTGACAAGCAGTCTCATAAGAGGTGACCGCAGGTAACCCGACCAAGAGGTGCCCGAAGCCATGACGACCGTGACGCAGCGAGCCGCGCTGAGGGACGCCCTCGGCCCGCTCAAGGACCGCGAGCAGATCGCCGAACGACTGCTGGAATCCTCCGCGAAGCACTCCTTCGACCCCGACACCGAACTCGACTGGGACGCCCCGCCGATCGACGGCAAGTACTACTGGCCGCCCGAGCTGCTCTCCCTCTACGACACCCCGCTGTGGAAGAAGATGGGGGAGGAGCAGCGCATCGACCTCTCCCGCCACGAGGCCGCGGCCCTCGGCTCGCTCGGCATCTGGTTCGAGATCATCCTCATGCAGCTGCTGGTCCGGCACATCTACGACAAGTCGCTGACCAGCAATCACGTCCGCTACGCGCTCACCGAGATCGCCGACGAGTGCCGTCACTCGATGATGTTCGCCCGCATGATCCGCGAGAGCGGCACCCCCGCCTACCCCGTCTCCCGGGTCAACCACAACCTCGCCCGCATCCTCAAGACGGTCTCCACCACCCCCGGCTCCTTCGCCTGCACCCTCCTCGGCGAGGAGATCCTCGACTGGATGCAGCGCCTCACCTTCCCGGACGAGCGGATCCAGCCGCTGGTGCGCGGCGTCACCCGCATCCACGTCATCGAAGAGGCCCGGCACGTCCGCTACGCCCGCGAGGAACTGCGCCGCCAGATGCTGACGGCCCCGCGCTGGGAGCAGGAACTCACCCGGATCAGCTGCGGGGAGGCCGCCCGCGTCTTCTCGCTCGCCTTCGTCAACCCGCAGGTCTACGACAACATCGGGCTGGACCGCCACGAGGCCGTAGCCCAGGTCCGCGCCAGCGGCCACCGCCGCGAGGTGATGCAGACGGGCGCCAAGCGGCTCACCGACTTCCTGGACGACATCGGCGTCCTGCGCGGGGTGGGCCGCCGGCTGTGGAAGAGCTCGGGCCTGCTGGCCTGAGGGGGCGTCGTCTACCCTGCGTGCATGACCGTACGCGCGTACCGCAGGCTGAGCGTCGAGGAGCGGCGGGCCCAACTCCTCGACGCGGCCCTGTCGCTGTTCGCGCACCGGGCCCCGGAGGAGGTCTCCCTCGACGACGTCGCGGAGGCCGCCGGTGTCTCGCGCCCGCTCGTCTACCGCTACTTCCCCGGCGGCAAGCAGCAGCTCTACGAGGCCGCCCTGCGCTCCGCCGCCGACGTCCTCGAACTCTGCTTCGCCGAGCCCCAGCACGGCCCCCTCACCCGGCGGCTCTCCCGGGCCCTGGACCGCTACCTGGCCTTCGTCGACGAGCACCACACCGGCTTCTCCGCCCTCCTCCAGGGCGGCAGCGTCGTCGAGACCTCCCGCACCACGGCGACGGTCGACGGGATCCGCCGCGCGGCGGCCGAACAGATCCTCTTCCACCTCGGCACCCCGAGCCCCGGCCCCCGGCTGCGGATGATGGTCCGCACCTGGATCACGGCGGTCGAGGCCGCCTCGCTGATCTGGATCGACGAGGGCAGGCAGCCCGAGGCCGGCGAGCTGCGCGACTGGCTGCTGGACCAGTTCGTCGCCCTGCTCACCGCCACCGCCGCCACCGACCCCGAAACGGCGGCGGCCGCCCGGGCCGCGCTGGCCCTGGAGTCGGCGGACGGCCCCGTCGGCGTACTCGCCCGGCGCGTGATCCCCGTGGTCTCCGAGGCCGCGCACCTGCTGTGACACTGGTGGGGTGAGAAGCGAAGCGACCCCCTTCGAGGGCGGCCCGATGGACGGCAGGATCCTCCCGATCCTCCTCGGCCCGACCGGCCACCCGCCGAAGTGGTACGAGATCCCCGTCCCCGCCCCGGACGGCGGGCCCCCGACGGTCCTGCTGTACGAGCGGGTCCCGGCGGGCTACTCGAAGCGGCTGGGCCTCCAGAAGGGCTGGAAGTACACCTTCTCCCCGACGGGCGAAAAGCCAAGGCCCCGCTGGCCCTGGACCAAACCCAAGCCATAGCCCCACCCGGCACCCACCCCAGACCGGGCCCGGCCCACCCGGCAGTCACCCCACCCGGCAGTCACCCAAAACCGGGGCCGGCACACCAGGCGGTCACCCAAGGCCGGGGCCGGGGTGGGGTGTCGTCCGGGGCTAAAACGAGATGACTTCGGCGCGATGTCCCGCCCGCCGTCCCGACCACCCCAGGGCGCCGAACATCGAAGCCCGCCCCGGACGACACCCCACCCCCGCCCCGGCCGCCCCCGCAGCCCGGCCCACCCCGGCCCCGCCCGGCGCCGGCCCCGCCCGGCCCCGCCCCACGCCCCCGCCCCCCGCCCGGCTAGGGCACGGGCAGGGTCAGCACCGCCAGCGCCCCGCCCCCCTCCGCCCCCCGGAACTCCAGCTCCGCCCCGATCGCCGCCGCCTGCCCCACCGCGATGGTCAGCCCCAGCCCGTGCCCCTTGCCGCCGCTGCGGAACCGCTGCGGCCCATGGGCCAGGAGGTAGTCCGGGAACCCGTCGCCGTGGTCCCGTACCGTCACCACCGGCCCGTCCACCGTCACCACCACCGGCCCCCGCCCGTGCTTGTGGGCGTTCGCGACCAGGTTCCCCAGCACCCTCTCCAGCCGCCGCCGGTCCGTCTCCACGTGCGCGTCCCGCAGGACGCGCACCTCCGTGTCCGTCCCCGACGCCCGCACCACCCGGTGCGCCAGCCGCGCCAGCTGGTGCAGGTCGGTGTCCACCCGCTCGCTCCCGGAGTCCAGCCGGGAGATCTCCAGCAGGTCCTCCGTCAGCTGCCGCATCGTGCCCACCCGCTCCCGCACCAGCTCCGTCGGCCGCCCCTCCGGCAGCAGCTCCGAGGCCGCCTGCAGCCCGGTCAACGGGGTGCGCAGCTCGTGCGCGACATCGGCGGTGAACCGCTGCTCGCTCAGCAGCTTCGCCTGGAGGGTCGTCGCCATCGTGTCCAGCGCCCCCGCGACCGTCGAGACCTCGTCCTGGTGCCGCGAGGGGTCCTTCGTGCGCGGATCGCCGACCCGCGCGTCGAGGTCACCGCCGGTGATCCGCCGGGCGACCGCCGCCGTCTGCTGGAGCCGCCGCGTCACCCGGCTCACGGCGAAGGCCCCCACCAGCAGGGTCCCGCCGAGCGCCAGCAGCGAGGAGCCGATGATCGCGTTGTCCAGGCCCCGGATCGTGCGGGCGCTCTGCCCGTAGTCGACGGCGGTGGCCAGCGCCCGGCCGTCCGCCGGAGCCGCCGCCCACATCAGGGGCCGCCCGCGGAACTCCCCGACGAGCGTCCCGCGCTGTCCGCTCACCGCGAGCGCCCGCAGCTGCGGCGGCAGCCCCGCCGGATCGAGGCCGGCGCCGCGCGGCAGGTCCTCGCCGTCCTCGTACGCGAGGGCGGCGTCGTTCAGTCTGTTCAGTGCCTTGTCGCGGGCGGTCGCGACGGTCTGCCGGGTCACCTCGACGTGGACGAGCGCGCCCACCACCGCCGCCAGCGAGCAGCACATCACCACGATGAAGCACGCCGACTTCCAGGTCAGCGACGCCGTCCACGCGGGCAGCACCCGCCTCACGGCGCGCCCCCCGCACCGGCCGCCGCACCGGCCCCGGCCCCGCTCTCCTCCCCGGCGTCGGCGCCGGCCCCGGCCCCCGCCGAGGCCCGCGGCCGCGCCGGTACCCGTACGACCTGCTCCCTCTCCGGCAGCATCGTCTTCTGCTTCGGGTCCCAGGACCAGGCGGTGATCAGCTCGTAGCCCGGGTTCCCGCTCGGTACCCGCAGGATCACGTCCTGCCCGGCCAGCTCCACCGAGATGACGGTCTGGGTGGTCGCCATGATCCGGTTGAGCCGTCCGTCGGCGTCCGCCGTGTAGACCCGTACGGACATCATCTTGTCGGGGAAGTCGACGCCCACCACGACCTCGTCCTTGCCGTTCCCGGTGAGGTCCCGGTAGTACGGCTTGCGCACCGGGCACTTCCCCGGTTCCTCCCGCGCCGTTCCGCAGTCCCTGATCGCGTCGGCCGTCTCCGCGGGCATCCCGTCCGGTCCGGTCACGGCCCCGGGATGGGCCCGCAGTTCCGCCTGGAGCAGGGCCACCGGGTCGACATCGTGCACGTTCTGATCGGGAACCTTCGGCAGACCCTGTACGTAGACGGGTGGCGCGCCCCCCGGATCGGCGGGCGGTACGTCGGCACCCTTGCGCTCCGGCCACAGGTGTACGGGGCCGTTCGCGGTCGGGGTCGGCCCGGCGGCGGACAGCCCCCCGGGGTCCCCGCACCCCGCCAGCAGGGGCAGCGGCAGCAGCGCCAGGAGCAGGGCGGCACCCGAGCGGAACGGTCGGTTTCGCACGGTGAAGGCCTCCTCTGCATGACATACGGTCGAATCCGTCAACTTTATGCAGAGAAACGCCCTTTTTGCCGCCGCGTCCGTTCACCGGACACCCGGCACCCACCGGCGGCACCCACACCCACACCCGCACCCGCACCCGCACCCAGGGCCCAAGCCCCGCGGCCGGTCGGGTCAGCCCCACGACCAGCCGGGTCGCCCGAACGACCAGGCGGCCAGGCCCGCCACCGCCCCGGCCCGGTCAGCCCTCGGTGCGCCCGCGCCGCAGCATCGCGAAGCCCAGCCCGGCCGCTCCGACGGCCGCGATTCCGCCGCCCGCGGCGAGCAGCAGCACGCCCTCGCCCGGCCCCTCGGCGAGGGCGTGCAGCCGCAGGGCCCGTACGGTCCCGGTGCCCTTGGCCCCTTCGTGCCCGCCGCCCTCCACGGTGGCGGGCAGCACCCGCCCACCGCCCGCGCCGGAGTCACCGGCACCGGGCGCTCCGCCCCCGTGCCGGGTCCCGGTCTTGTACCCGTCGCCCGCCACCGCGTGCGAGCCGCCCTCCGGAAGGGTCTCCCCGACCCAGGAGGACAGCCGCCCGTCGGGCCGCAGCGCGGTGTGCAGCTCGCCGGTGGTGCCGAAGCCGGTGAAGCCGTCCCGGCTGTTCAGCGTCGCCACGGTGGCGCCCGCACGCTGGATCTCGGCCTGGTACGCGTCCTTCGCGACCCGGTACACCTTCGCCGTCGAGAGGCCGTCCGCCAGGGAGAGGCTCTTGAGCAGCGTCCGCTGCGTGCCGGAGGCGGCCGGCACCCCGTCGGCGAACGCCGCGCCCGCGGGCAGCGCCAGCACGCCGGCCGCACAGGCGGTCACGGCGGCGGCGCGAACGGCTGAGCGGCGGCTGACGGTACTCACGGGAATCCTTCGGTACGGGAGGGGTCCCGGCGGTCCCGGGCGGCACCAACGTAGGGCCCGGCCGTTGCAGTACGGCGGTGGACGTGTAACAGCAAGGCGGCAAGGAGCCGACGGAGCTGTTACACAACCGAGGGATTGCCGTGGACGGTCCCGGCTGCTCCCATGGACGGCGGGGGTGAGGCCGATGCGCGGACTCAAGGTGGTGCCCAGCGGCCGGCCCGGCCGGGGCAGGCTCTACGTCAACCGGCCGGACGGCCGGGCGGTGGCCTGGTACGACCGGCGGACCAACCGGATCAGCGTCCTCGCGGACGACCGGCGCGAGGCGGTACTGGCGGCCCTGCGCCCGTACCTGAGCGGCGGGTGGACCATCGGGCCGCCCCCCGTCCCCACCGCCGCCGACCTGCGCCGGCTCGCCCTGCGGCCCGACCAGGACCTGGCGCCGAACCGCCCCGGCGAACGGCTGCTCGGCGAGCTCGCGTACGGATCGCCCGGCAGCCGGACCCGGCACCGGATGCGGCAGGAACTCCAGGCCCGGGAACGGATGGGGGCCGAGCTGGACCTCCTGGAGGAGTCGGAGGCGCACTGGCGGGCCCTGCACGACATTCCGCTGCCCGGCCTCGGGCTGCTGGACCACCTGCTCATCGGCCCGCCGGGCATCCTCGTCGTCCGTACGGTCCCGGGCCGCCGCCAACGCGCCCGGGTCGGCGACCTGCTGCTGACGGTGGGCCGCGGCGAACCCACCCCGGACCCCCGCTGGATCCGCCGGGCGGCCGCCTACGCGGCCCGGGTGCTGACCGCGCCGGTGACCCCGGTGCTCGCGCTGGCCGACGCCTCGCGCGTCGAGGTGGCGCCGACGGTCCGGGACGTCCTCGTCCTCCAGCCGCCGACCGCCGCCGCCACCCTCACGGCAGCCCCGGTGACCCTCAAACCCCCCGACATCGAAGCCCTCTTCACCCTGGCCCGCACCCACCCCACCTGGTGGGGCGGCTGAGGCGCGGCACCCGGGTCAGGCCGAACTCCGCTTGCGGGGGGCCGCCTTCTTGGCCGCCGCGGCCGTGGCCTTCTTCGTGGCTCCCGCGCCGGACTTCGCGGCCGCGGGCTTGCCGCGCGCCGCCGTGGACTTGGCGGTGGCCGAAGCCGACTTCGTGGCGGCCGCCGCCGATCCGCCCGACTTGGCCGAGGCCCCCGAAGCCCCCGACTTGGCCGTCCTGGCCGTCGTCTTGGCCACCGACGCGGTCTTCCGCCCGGCGGCCGCCTTCCCGGCCGCCCCGGCCCCCGCCGAGGCCGTCGACTTCTTCCCGCCCACCGCCTTCGGCGCGGCCGCCGCCGACCGGGCCGGCGCCGCCTTCCGCCGGATCGGCGTCACCTCGGCCCCGCCCCCGGCGTCGGCGGCGTCACCGCCACCGCCACCGCCATCGCCCCCGGCGCGCGAGGCCTTCGCCGCCCGGACGCTGCTCTCCAGCGCCGCCATCAGGTCGATGACCTGGCCACCGGCCGGCTCCGCCGCCGGCTCCGCCGGTTCGAACCCGGCGCCCGCCTTCGCCGCGAGCATGGCCTCCACGGCCTCCCGGTAGTCGTCGTGCAGCGAGGCGATCTCCACCTCCCCCAGGGTGGCCATCAGCGCGTCGGCCAGGTCCAGTTCGGCCTCGCGCACGCTCACCGACCCCTCCGGGGCCACGCCCTCCGGGGCGCGGATCTCGTCCGGCCACAGCAGGCCGTGCATCGCGATCACGTCGTCGACGACCCGCAGCATGCCGAGCCGCTCCCGCCCCCGCAGCGCGTACTTGGCGATCGCGACCTTCCGGCTCCGCTTGAGCGCCTCCCGCAGCAGCGTGTACGGCTTGGCGGCCGTCGCGCCGTTCGCGGCGAGGTAGTAGGCGGCGTCCATCTGGAGCGGGTCGATCTCCTCGGCGGGTACGAACGAGACGATCTCGATCGTCTTCGCGGTGGGGATCGGCAGCCGTGCCAGGTCCTCGTCCGTGATCGGGATGATCGACCCGTCCGCCTCCTCGTACCCCTTGCCGATCTCGGCGGCCGGCACCTCCTCGCCGTCGAGCTCGCACACCTTGCGGTACCGGACGCGGCCCCCGTCCGTCACATGGATTTGACGGAAGGAGATCGAGTGGCTCTCGGTGGCGTTGACGAGCTTGATCGGGATGCTGACCAAGCCGAAGGAAATCGCCCCGTTCCAAATGGATCGCACGGTTCCTCCTGATTCGTGGCAATCTCATCGTATGACGCCGATCACCATGGTGGAGGGGCGTCGCATCGCGCTCAGCAACCTGGACAAGGTCCTGTACCCGCGGACCGGTTTCACCAAGGGCGAGGTGCTGCACTACTACGCCACCGTCGCGCCCGCCCTGCTCCCGCACGTCCACGACCGCCCGGTCTCCTTCCTGCGCTACCCCGACGGCCCGGACGGGCAGCTCTTCTTCACCAAGAACCCGCCGCCCGGTACCCCCGCATGGGTGAGGACGGCCCCCGTTCCGCACTCCGAGGACGAGCGCGCCGAGCAGGTGGTCGTCAGCGACCTGCCGACCCTCATGTGGGCCGCCAACCTCGTCGTGGAGCTCCACACCCCCCAGTGGACCGCCGGCAGCCCGGCCGTCGCCGACCGGATCGTCCTCGACCTCGACCCCGGCCCGCCCGCCACCGTCGTCGAATGCTGCGCCGCCGCCCTCTGGCTGCGCGAGCGCCTCGCCGCCGACGGCCTGGAGGCCCACGTCAAGACCTCCGGCTCCAAGGGCCTGCACCTGGCCGTCGCCCTGGAGCCGACCCCGTCCGCGCGCGTGTCCGCGTACGCGAAGGCCCTCGCGCAGGAGGCCGAGGCCGCCCTCCCGGGCCTCGTCGTGCACCGGATGGCCCGGGCGCTGCGCCCGGGAAAGGTCTTCGTGGACCACAGCCAGAATGCCGCCGCCAAGACCACCGCCGCCCCCTACACGCTGCGCGCCCGCCCCCTGCCCACCGTCTCCGCACCCGTCTCGTGGGCGGAGACCGAGGCCTGCCGGGACAGCCGGGACCCCTCCGACCTGGTGTTCCTCGCCGACGACATCGCGCCGCGGCTGGCCCGCGACGGCGACCTGTTCGCCCCGCTGACCGACCCGGACCGGGCCGGGAGACTGCCGTGATCCGGGTGGCGCTGGCCGCGTCCGTACGGACCCTGCCGCGCGGGGCGGGACTGGCGTACGAGCCCAAGTTCGACGGCCACCGCCTGCTCGTCCGGCGCACGACGGCCGACGTGGTGCTCCAGGCCCGCTCCGGCCGCGTGGTCACCGCCGCCTTCCCCGAGCTGGTGGCGGCCGCCCGGCAACTGCCCGCCGGAACCGTCCTGGACGGGGAGGTGGTGGTCTGGCACGCCGGGCGCACCGACTTCGCGCTGGTCCAGCGGCGCGCCGCGGCCGCCACGGGGGTCCGGGCCGCGGTGCTCGCGCAGTCCCTGCCCGCCTCGTACGCCGCATTCGACGTGCTGGAGCTGGCCGGGCTCGACGTGCGCGGCCGGCCCTACGAACGCCGCCGGGCGCTCCTCGTCGACCTGCTCCTGCCGCTGGGCCCGCCGCTGCAACCGGTACCGATGACCACCGATCCGGAGCTCGCCGAGACCTGGTACGAGACCCTGCCCGCCAGTGGCATCGAGGGCCTGGTCGTCAAGCGGCTCGACGAGGCCTATCCGGCCGGCCGGCGCAGCTGGCGCAAGCTGCGCCACACCGACGTCGCGGACGCGGCCGTGGTCGGCTTCACCGGCACCCCGCGGCACCCGAAGGCGCTCGTCCTGGTGCTGCCGGGGGAGGACGACGAGGAGCCGCTGGTCTCCAGCCCGCTGTCGGCCGCGCTGCGCACGGAGGTGGCGGCGGCCGTCGCGGCCCGTACGCGGACGGCCCCGGCCGGGGCCACCGTCACCGCGATCGGCCTCGGAGAAGTGCCGTTCCGCCCGCTGGACCCGCCGCTGGCCGCCGAGGTCCGGCGCAGCTCGGCCCGGCATCCGCCGCCGGAGGTGCTCCGGCTGCGGACCGACCTCCTGTGACCCGGACGGAGACGGACCTCTGACCCGCGGCGGACGCGGGCCAGAGGTCTCGGTCGTCAGGGGGGGCAGGGGTCGGGGACGGGTGTCCGGCTGTCCGGGGTCGGGCGTGGGCCCGGGGGCGGGATCGGAGTGCCGGGCCGGGCGCGGGCCCGGGGCCGGGGGTCCCGGGTCAGGCGTGGGCGCCGCGGCCCGCGTCCGGCGGGGCGCCGGGCTGCGGGTGCGGGCCCGGCCCCTCTTGCGGTGCGTAGCCGGATTCCCGCTCCGCGCGGGCCTCGACCGGGTGATCGTGGGTCCGGGACCCGAAGTTCCCGTACCCCTGCATCTCGTGCGGGCGCAGACCGCCCTCGGGGATCTCGACGTAATCCCGCTCCTCGCGGACCTCGTACACCGCACCGCCCTGCGGGAGGTGGGGCTGCGTCTCGGGGGTGGGGGGTGCGGGCTCGTGGTCGCGCACCCGCCTGCCCAGCACGAATCCGCCGAGCAGGACTCCGACGACGGCGAGCCCGACGACCAGGAACCACGCGATGTTGGTCAGTGTCCTGTCCAACGCGAGGGAGATCAGGGTCGTGTTCATACGTCCTATTTTCCCGCTTTTAGTCAGGATTCACGCGGTCGACCGAAAAGAATCACCTCAGCGGGCCGTCGGAGTCCCGCAGCCCCTGTGCCTCCCGGCCGCCCAGCACCCCGAGGATCTCGGCGCAGATCGCCAGCGCCGTCTCCGCCGGGGTCTTGGCGCCGAGGTCCAGCCCGATCGGCCCGTGCACCCGCGCCAGCTCGGCCTCCCGTACCCCGGCCGCGACCAGACCCTCCCGGCGCCGCGCGGTGGTCCGGCGGGAGCCGAGCGCCCCGACGTACGGGATCCCGAGCGCGAGCGCCGTACGCAGGGCCGGCACGTCGAAGTCCGGCTCGTGGCTCAGCAGCACCAGGCAGGCCGCGTCGCGATGGGCGGTCAGCACCTTCTCCGCCTCGGCCGCGCTCTCCACGGCGACGGCCTCCCACCCCAGCAGCGCCGCCTGCGCCCCGATGACCTCGGCCAGCTCCCCGGCCCCGCCGATCACCACGTGCGGCGCCGAGGGGTACGCCTCCACCAGCACCAGCCCGGACCCCCCGTACAGGGCGTCCCGCCCGGGTCGGCGCGTCCCGAGGAGCTCCCCGGCCCGCCGCTCGGCGTCGTCCGCGGGCGTCCCGCCGACCCGTACGACCCGGCTCTCCGCCCGGTCGGCGGCCTCGTTGAGCCGCGTCACCAGCGCCACCCCGGCCCCCGTGCCGAGCAGCTCCCACCACTGCTCCGGCACCGCCGCCAGCGGCTGCAACAGCACCTCGGCCTGGCCGCCGCAGGTCAGCCGCGCCTCGACGGCCTCACCGGCGCCCACGGACAGCTCGCACACCCGGGCCCGGTCCCCGGCCCCGTCCCCGTCCCCGTCCAGCGCACCCGCCTCCGCGACGAGCTCGGCGTCGAACACCCCCCGGTACAGGGCCCCCACGCACTCGCCCCGCGGGTCCACGAGCACGGCCCCGGCGGGATCCCGCGGTCCGAACCCCTGCTCGGTCACCGGCCGCGCCAGGAACGCGACCCGCCCCTCGGCCACCCACCGCCGTGCGGTCTCCGCCAGCTCACGCATCCTCGTAGCCCCATCCCGTCCGCCTGTCTTCCCGCAAAGTGCCAGGTCAACGGCACAACGCGGCCTCGTCAACCACCCTACGCACGCCCCCGCCCTCCACCCACCCCCCAAAACCCACAGACCGGCCCCACCCCCCTCGTACAGACCACCGGAAGTGGCCCGCGGACCGGCACCACGCAGAATCGAGGGAGCGGGACGACCGTGTTCCCCAGGCGGCCGCGGTGGCGGCGCGGGGCTGTGGAAAGGGAACCGACCGAACCGTGGAGACCCTGAGGCGCACCTTCCAGTCCCTGTCGGTGCGCAACTTCCGGCTGTTCGTCCTGGGGCAGCTGCTCTCCGTGACCTGCACCTGGATGATGGTCGTCGCGCAGGACTGGCTGGTGCTGGAGCTGTCCGGGGACTCGGGCAGCGCGCTGGGCGTGGTCACGGCCCTGCAGTTCACGCCCGTGCTGCTGCTGACCCTGTACGGGGGCCGGCTCGCCGACCGCCACAGCAAGCGGCGCCTGCTGATGCTCGCCAACGGCGCGTCCGGGGTGCTCGCGCTGGCGCTCGGGCTGTGGATCCTGCTCGGCGAGGTCCGGCTCTGGCACATCTGGCTCTTCGCCCTGGCCCTGGGCACCGTCAACTCGGTCGAGGCGCCGACCCGGATCTCGTTCGTCGGCGAGATGGTCGGGGGCGAACTCCTGCCGAACGCCTCCGCGATGAGCGCGGCGTACTTCAACGCCGCGCGGGTGGCGGGCCCGGCGCTCGCGGGTTTCCTCATCGCCCGCCTCGACGTCGCGGCCGTCGTCCTGATCAACGCGGTGAGCTACCTGGGTACGGTCATCAGCGTCGCCCTGATGCGCCCGGCCGAGCTCCACGTCGCCGCGGCCCGCCCGGCCAAGCCCCGGGTGGTGGACGGGCTGCGCTACATCGGCCGGCGTCCGGACCTGATGCTGCCGCTGGCGCTGGTCGGCGTACTGGGCCTGGCCGGGTTCAACTTCCAGCTGACGCTGCCCCTGCTGGCCAAGACCGAGTTCCACACCGACTCCACGGCCTTCGGCCTGCTCAGCAGCTCCCTGGCGGCGGGCTCCCTGCTGGCCGCCTTCGCCACCACGGCCCGCCGCGGCCGGCCGACGGCCCTCGTGGTGACGGGTTCGGCCCTGGCGTTCGGCGCCACCGAGGCCGTCACGGGCCTGGCACCGACCCTGCCGGTGGCCTGCCTGCTGCTGATCCTGACCGGCTTCACGATGATGTACTTCGCCCAGGCCTCGAACCACCGCGTCCAGCTCGGCTCCGACCCCGCCTACCGGGGCCGGGTGATGGCCCTCTACACGGTGATCTTCCAGGGCACGACCCCGCTGGGAGCCCTCGTCACGGGCTTCCTCGCCCAGCATTGGGGCCCGCGCTGGGCCCTCTCCGCGGGCGGCCTCGTCTCCCTCTCCGCCGCCACCCTCGCCCTGACGACCCTCCCGTCCCTCACCCGCCGACCGGACCCCAACCCGGGCCCCTGAGGCGCGAGTCGGCCGCGTCACGAGCGCAGGGCACGCCGGACGCGCCCGCCCGTCAGGCGGCCCCCCGCCGCCCGGGCGCCTTCCGCGTCTTCACCCCGCCGACGACGAGCGCGAGCGCCACGACGACGACACCGAGGCAGGCGGTGGACGAAAGGTCGACGACCTTGTGCATCCAGCCCCACTCCGCGCCGAAGAAGGTCATCGAGACGAAGCTGATGAGCCCCTGGGCTCCTATGACGTAGCCGATGCTTTCGAGGGTGTATCCGATGGTTGTCCGCACGGACCAACCCTCTCCCGCCTTCGGCCCCCGGTCGTCCTCCCCAGGGCCGAAACCCCGGTAGACCAAACGATGCAGCAGGCCGCGGACATCCGCGTCACCACGTGGCGATGGTCGCGGCGTGGTGCTCCGCAATCACTGCGCGATCCAGTGGGGCTGCCTCCGGAATGTGCAGGCATGAACCGTCCAAGTGGCTGTATGCGGCGTGGCCCGCAATGCTCGGTGCGACCCGCACGGTCAGGTCATGACTGATGGCCAGTAGGCCGCTGTCGAAGAGTCGGTGGATGTCCGAGCGCAGGAGCAGCCCCTCCCCGATGAGATGCCGCTCCGTCGTCGAAAACGGCCGAAGGTGTGCGGCCTCCAGCACCTCTGCCGGCGCCGCGCCGGTTACGGCACAGACCAGCCCGTACTGGCGGACCAGGGCTCTGCGGAATGCATCCTGACCGCGTCGAGCTGCTGCCGTCGTTCGCCTGCGCCCGCCTGGCAACTCGAAGGGGCGGTGCCCTTGTGCGACGGCCGACCGGCTCTGACGGGGGAGGCGAATCCCTCGTGATGCCACCGCAGCAAGCGTTTTCGCCCTGTCCATGGCCTTGATCGACTGCTGGTCGGACTGGCTGAGGCTGAGTTCGGCCAGCCGCGCCTTGTCCAAGCTGCCTTCGAGGGGTTGCCAGGTCCCGCCGTAGTGAGCCCTGTAGTTGGTCACCCGAATCGTCTCGACCCTCGGGTGGTCGAAGACGGTGGCGCACGGGCTGCACCGGTAGCGGGGTTGTTGGGACGTCCGTTCTTTGAACCCGGTGCTCCCACACTGCGGGCACCGACTACGAGGCTTCTCCTGGTCAGGTATCACCTCCACCTCTTCCACGTACCCGATGCCAAGGGCCTCGCGGCCGGTACGGACGACGACAAGATCACCCACTGACACCCGGCGATGGTTTCCGACAGTCGAGTCGTAGCTGTAGGACTCCTCCACGACGTCTTCGTAGCCGGCGTTCCCCTGGAACTGCCGTTCCTCTCCCACGACCAAGAACGACCAAGCGTTGCCACGTGCGATCGCTGTCGCGACCTCCACCGCATCCATGGAGGGATCATACGAACAGGCACTGACGATGAGCTTGGCAACTACCGATCCTGAATCGCTGCCCGCATTCGGACGGTTGGGGGTGACAGCGAGGTGCGCCAAGCGGAGGTGACTGACGTGTGGCTCTGAGGGCCTCGATCGCCGGCGTCGTGCCCTGACTCGGCCATCACAAGGCTCTTGCCCAGGGGCATGGGTGCCGCATCATGAGCCCGGCGGTGGCCTGCTCCGGATCGTGCTACGTGGTTCGCGCTCTCTGGGGCGAGGCCGCAGGGGGGGGTCCGGACAGCGGCCGTGGTGCCACTGCGCGAGTGGGGGCCGCAGACCCTATGTATAGCCGTCTGTCCGGCTCGCGGTGTCCATCGCAGGTCTGTCGCGACCAGTGCGTGACAACGACAAAGGCCCGGACTCAGTGGGACTGAGTTCGGGCCTTCATGCTTGGCACTTCAGCTGGTCAGCGACACTTACACACTAGCAGCTGGAGTGCCCCCGGCAGGATTCGAACCTGCGCACACGGCTCCGGAGGCCGTTGCTCTATCCCCTGAGCTACGGGGGCGCGTCGTCCGCGTTGCGGCGACGGGTTGAACACTACCAGCTTCCCCGGGGTGATCAGGAACCGTTTTGGGCGGGAGGGGCGGGCCGGTCGCCCGGAGGGGGTGGAAGTGGCGAAAACCCGGACGCGGGAGCTTAGGGCGACCTACTCTCGAGTTGTGCCAGGCGCCTCGGGCCGGGTGCTTGTTGTCGACGACAACAAGGTCATCCGGCAGCTGATCAAGGTCAATCTCGAGCTGGAGGGCTTCGAGGTCGTGACCGCGAACGATGGTGCCGAGTGTCTGGACATCGTCCACCGCGTGCGGCCCGATGCGATCACCCTTGATGTGGTCATGCCCCGGCTGGACGGGTTCGGGGCGGCCGCGCAGTTGCGGGCCGATCCGCGGACCCGGCACCTGCCCGTCGCCATCGTCAGTGCCTGTGCGCAGTACGAGGTCGAGGCCGGGATCGCCGCCGGGGTCGACGCGTTCGTCGCCAAGCCCTTCGAGCCCGCCGAGCTGGTGCGCGTCGTGCGCAGGCTCGTCGAGCGCAAGGACCGGCGCGAGCGCAAGGGCGGCGCGCCCGCCGGCCGCGGCGTGTGAGGGGACCCGGCGTTTCGCGTTCCTGTTCACATGGCGAAACCAGATGCGGGCGCGCGGGCCTTCTCGCCTAGGCTGGGTGCCGTGATTCCCGCCGACCTCTCTCGTGCCGTCGTACGCGCCGTACGCCGTGCCGTCGAGGGCGGTGAGCTGGGCGGGACCGTGCCCGAGCGGGTGGTCGTCGAGCGGACGCGGCCCGGCGGTGCGGGGGAGTACGCCAGCCCCGTCGCCTTCCAGCTGGCCAAGGGCGCCGACCGCGCCCGGCGGGCCCCCCTCGATGTGGCGAACACCCTGGCCGCGCTGCTGCGCGCGGAGCCCGGGATCGCCCGCGTCGACGTCACCGGCGCCGGGTTCCTCAACTTCACCCTCGCCCCCCGCTCCGACGCCGCCCTCGTACGGGAGGTCCTGCGCCGCGGTCCCCGGTACGGGTACGCCGAGGGGGCCTTCGAGGCCGGGCCCTTCCGCTGGGCCGAAGCCGTCGGGCCCCGCGAGCGGGCCGTGCGCGAGGCCGTCGCCCGGATCCGGGCCGCCCAGGGGTGCCGGGAAGAGGGGGAGGACCTCGCCGTCGCCCCCGTCGCCCGGCGCGACGGGGACGTGGTCGCCCGCTTCGGGGCCGACGCCGCCCGTTGGGCCATGCTCGCCGTCCCGCCCCGCGAGACCCCCTCCTTCCCTTCCGGGCTCCTCGCCCAGGACGAGTCGAACGAGCCCTTCCTCGTCCGGTACGCCCACTCCCGCGCCCGGGCCCTCGTACGGGGCGCCGCCGGCCTCGGGTTCCCCGCCGAAGCCGCCGAAGCCCCCGACACGGCAGAAGCCCCCGACACGGCAGAAGCCCCCGACACGGCAGAAGCCTCCGACACGGCAGAAGCCGACGCCGCCGACTGCCGCGCCCTCGCCGGCCTGCTCGCCGACCACCCCCTCGTCCTCGAGGCCGCCGCGCACCACCGGGCGCCCGAGCGGCTCTGCCGGCACCTCGTCACCGTCGCCGACGTGCTCCTCGACCACCAGCACCACGTCCTGCCCCGAGGGGACGAGAAACCCTCGGCCGCCCACCGTGCCCGGCTGGCCCTCGCCGAAGCCGCCGGGACGGTGCTGGCCGGTGGCCTGGCCCTGCTCGGCATGGACGCCCCCGACTTCCTGTGACCCGCGAAGAGAGATTCCGATGAGCCGTTCCGCGCACCCCGCCGGGCCCCGCCACGCCGACGTCCTGCCCGAGGGCCACTACGCACCGCCGCCCGCCGACCTGAACGCGCTGGACGAGAAGGTCTGGGCGCGCACCGTCGGGCGCAACGACGACGGCGTCGTGACCGTCGGCGGCATGGAAGTGACCCGGCTCGCCGAGGAGTTCGGCACCCCCGCCTACTTCCTCGACGAAGAGGACTTCCGCGCCCGCTGCCGCGCCTGGGCCCACGCCTTCGGCAAGGAAGCGGACGTCTTCTACGCCGGCAAGGCATTCCTCTCCAAGGCCGTCGTGAAGTGGCTGAAGGAAGAGGGACTGAATCTGGACGTGTGTTCCGGCGGGGAGCTGGCGACCGCGCTCGCCGCCGGAATGCCCGCCGACCGGATCGCCTTCCACGGGAACAACAAGTCCGAGGCCGAGATCCGCCGGGCCGTCGAGGCCGGCGTCGGCCGCGTCGTCCTCGATTCCTTCCAGGAGATCGCCCGCGTCGCGCACGTCGCCCGCGAGCTCGGTGTGCGCCAGCCCGTGCAGATCCGCGTGACGGTGGGCGTCGAGGCGCACACGCACGAGTTCATCGCGACCGCCCACGAGGACCAGAAGTTCGGCATCGCCGTCGCCGACGGCTCCGCCGCCGAAGCCGTCCGCCGGGCGCTGGGCCACGAGAGCCTCGAACTGCTCGGCGTCCACTCGCACATCGGCTCCCAGATCTTCGACATGGCCGGCTTCGAGGTCTCCGCCAAGCGGGTGATCCAGCTGCTGGCCGCCGTCCGCGACGAGCACGGCGTCGAGCTTCCCGAGATCGACCTCGGCGGCGGCCTCGGCATCGCCTACACCTCCGCCGACGACCCGCGCGAGCCCCACGAGATCGCCAAGTCCCTCACCGAGATCGTGGCCCGGGAGTGCGAGAGCGCCGGGCTGCGGGCCCCCCGGATCTCCGTGGAGCCCGGCCGCGCGATCGTCGGCCCCACGGCGTTCACCCTGTACGAGGTGGGGACGATCAAGCCCCTCGAAGGGCTCCGTACCTACGTCTCCGTCGACGGCGGCATGTCCGACAACATCCGCACCGCGCTGTACGACGCCGAGTACGCGGTCACCCTGGTCTCCCGCGTCTCGGACGCCGAGCCCATGCTGGTCCGCGTCGTCGGCAAGCACTGCGAGAGCGGCGACATCGTCGTGAAGGACGCCTTCCTCCCCGCCGACCTGGCGCCGGGCGACCTCCTCGCGGTCCCGGCCACCGGGGCGTACTGCCGCTCCATGGCCAGCAACTACAACCACGCGCTCCGCCCGCCCGTCGTCGCCGTGCGCGACGGGCAGGCCCGGGTGATCGTCCGGCGCGAGACGGAGGAAGATCTCCTGCGTCTCGACCTCGGGTGATTCCCATATTTCTGGGGAAAGCCCCCGGACCCCCAAAATAGGTATCCCAACGGTGTCTCACTCAATGGACCGAGGATGGAAAGTGCTGTCCATTGAGTGAGACTGGTTCAGGACCCGCACGCATCCGCGCGCGGGTTACGGATGGAAGATCGAAAGGCGTAGGTCGAATGATGCGTACGCGTCCGCTGAAGGTGGCGCTGCTGGGCTGTGGAGTGGTCGGCTCAGAGGTGGCGCGCATCATGACGACGCACGCCGACGATCTGACGGCCAGGATCGGCGCGCCCGTCGAACTCGCCGGCGTGGCGGTGCGCCGTCCCTCCAAGGTGCGCGAGGGCATCGACCCGGCGCTGATCACCACCGATGCGACCGCCCTGCTCAAACGCGGCGACATCGACGTGGCCATCGAGGTCATCGGCGGCATCGAGCCCGCCCGCACCCTGATCACCACCGCCTTCGAGAACGGCATCTCCGTCGTCTCGGCGAACAAGGCGCTGCTCGCCCAGGACGGCGCCGCGCTGCACGCCGCGGCCGAGACGCACGGTCTGGACCTCTACTACGAGGCCGCCGTCGCGGGCGCCATCCCGCTGGTCCGACCGATGCGCGAGTCCCTGGCCGGCGACAAGATCAACCGCGTGATGGGCATCGTCAACGGCACGACGAACTTCATCCTCGACAAGATGGACTCGACCGGCGCCGGCTACCAGGAGGCCCTCGACGAGGCCACCGCCCTCGGGTACGCCGAAGCCGACCCGACCGCCGACGTCGAGGGCTACGACGCCGCCGCCAAGGCCGCCATCCTGGCCGGCATCGCCTTCCACACCCGCGTGCGCCTCGACGACGTCTACCGCGAGGGCATGACCGAGGTCAGCGCGGCGGACTTCGCCTCCGCCAAGCGCATGGGCTGCACCATCAAGCTGCTGGCGATCCTGGAGCGCGCCGCCGACGGCCGGTCCGTGACGGCCCGCGTGCACCCGGCGATGATCCCGCTCAGCCACCCGCTCGCCTCCGTCCGCGAGGCGTACAACGCGGTCTTCGTCGAGGCCGAGGCCGCCGGGCGGCTCATGTTCTACGGGCCCGGCGCGGGCGGCGCCCCGACCGCGTCCGCGGTACTCGGCGACCTGGTCGCGGTCTGCCGCAACAAGCTCGCCCGGGCAAAGGGGCCCGGCGAGTCGGCGTACACCCAGCTGCCGGTCAGCACCATGGGGGACGTCGTCACCCGCTACCACATCAGCCTCGATGTGGCGGACAAGCCGGGCGTGCTCGCCCAGGTGGCGACGACCTTCGCGGAGCACGGTGTCTCCATCGACACCGTCCGTCAGCAGGGTAAGGACGGCGAGGCCTCCCTCGTCGTCGTCACCCATCGCGCGCCCGACGCCGCCCTTTCCGGGACCGTCGAGGCGCTGCGGAAGCTGGACACCGTGCGCGGTGTCGCCAGCATCATGCGTGTTGAAGGGGAGTAAGGACCCATGAGCAGCAATCGCACCCACCAGTGGCGCGGCATCATCGAGGAGTACCGCCACCGCCTGCCGGTGACGGACACGACTCCGGTGATCACGCTCCGCGAGGGTGGCACTCCCCTCGTCCCCGCCCAGGTGCTCTCCGAGCGCACCGGCTGTGAGGTGCACCTCAAGGTAGAGGGCGCGAACCCCACCGGGTCCTTCAAGGACCGCGGCATGACCATGGCCATCACCAAGGCCAAGGAGGACGGCGCCAAGGCCGTCATCTGCGCCTCCACGGGCAACACCTCGGCCTCCGCCGCCGCCTACGCGGTGCGCGCCGGCATGGTCTGCGCGGTGCTCGTGCCCCGCGGCAAGATCGCGCTCGGCAAGATGGGCCAGGCGCTGGTGCACGGCGCCAAGATCCTGCAGGTTGACGGCAACTTCGACGACTGCCTGGACCTGGCCCGCGCGCTGTCCGACAACTACCCGGTGGCGCTGGTCAATTCCGTCAACCCGGTGCGCATCGAGGGCCAGAAGACGGCCGCGTTCGAGATCGTGGACGCGCTCGGCGACGCCCCCGACATCCACGTGCTGCCCGTCGGCAACGCCGGCAACATCACCGCGTACTGGAAGGGCTTCAAGGAGTACAAGGCCGACGGCCTCGCCTCCCGTACGCCCCGCGTGTGGGGTTTCCAGGCTTCCGGCTCCGCGCCGATCGTGCGCGGGGAGATCGTCAAGGAGCCGCACACCATCGCGACCGCGATCCGCATCGGCAACCCGGCCTCCTGGGACTACGCGCTGGCCGCACGGGACGAGTCGGGCGGCTTCATCGACGAGGTGACGGACCGCCAGATCCTGGCCGCCTACCGCCTGTTGGCCGCTCAGGAGGGCGTCTTCGTCGAGCCCGCCTCGGCCGCTTCGGTGGCCGGTCTGCTCAAGGCCGCCGAGGCCGGCCTGGTCGACCCGGGCCAGCGGATCGTGTGCACCGTCACCGGCAACGGCCTGAAGGACCCCGACTGGGCGGTCGCCGGCGCTCCCGCGCCGGTCACCATTCCGGTGGACGCCGAAGCCGCGGCCGCCCGTCTCGGCCTGATCTGACCCGGGCCCGCCAGACCCCCGGGGCCACCGCGCCCCGTCAGCCCCGTTGCCGGGTTCCGGAAACTTCCGGAACCCGGCAACGGGGCCCCGTACGGCACCGGAATCCGCGGCGGCCCGCCGGGAGGGCCGCGACACGCATCGTGCGCCTCCTGTGCGCCCTATGTCGCGGGAGAACCTTCCTTCGATACGCTGTACTTACATCCGCCACCGCGCCCCGGACCGTGGTGCTGCCCCGGGGGCCTTCGGGTGTCGTACGCAGTCCAGTACATTTCGCAGCGAAGATCCCGCACCGCCACCAGATCTCGCACAGTCACAAGGAGTGTCATCGACCGATGGCAGGTCCAGCGTTCCGCGCCGCCGCCGTACGCGTGCGCGTCCCCGCCAGCAGTGCCAACCTCGGCCCGGGCTTCGACGCCTTCGGTCTGGCTCTGGGGCTCTACGACGACGTGGTCGTCCGCGTCGCCGACTCCGGCCTGAACATCGACATCGCGGGCGAGGGTGCCGACACCCTCCCGAGGGACGAGAGCCACCTCCTCGTACGGTCCATGCGCACCGCCTTCGACCTGCTGGGCGGCCAGCCGCGCGGCCTGGAGGTCGTCTGCGCCAACCGCATCCCGCACGGGCGGGGCCTCGGCTCCTCCTCGGCCGCCATCTGCGCCGGCATCGTCGCCGCCCGCGCCGTGACGATAGGCGGCGAGGCGAAGCTCGACGACGCGGCGCTGCTGGAGCTCGCCACCGAGATCGAGGGCCACCCCGACAACGTCGCCGCCTGTCTGCTCGGCGGCTTCACGCTCGCCTGGATGGACGGGGGCAGTGCCCGGGCGATCCGTATGGACCCGGCCGGTTCCATCGTTCCGGTGGTCTTCGTGCCCTCCAACCCGGTGCTGACGGAGACCGCGCGCGGTCTGCTGCCGCGCACCGTGCCGCATGTGGACGCGGCCGTCAACGCGGGCCGCGCGGGCCTGCTCGTGGAGGCCCTGACCAGGCGTCCCGAGCTGCTGCTGCCCGCCACCGAGGACCGGCTGCACCAGGAGTACCGGTCCCCGGCGATGCCCGAGAGCGTCGCGCTCGTGGGCCGGCTGCGGGCGGACGGGATCCCCGCGGTCATCTCCGGCGCGGGCCCCACGGTCCTCGCGCTGGTCGACAACGACGCGGCCGACAAGGTCGCGCGGCTCGCGGGCGAGGGGTGGGCGGCCAACCGGCTCGCCCTCGACGCCGCGGGCGCGAGCGTCCTTCCGCTGGGTGCCCAGGGCGGCCAGTCCGTGTCGTGACGACACGGCCCGCCGGGGGCGGGCGGCCGGGCAGGCCGCCCACCTGCGGAGGGGGCTATAGCCGGTGATTGAGAGGGGGAATGTCTGTTGGATCCGGTAGTGTTAGTCTCAAGTGCGCATCCGAAGCCGCCATGGCTCGGTGCTCAGTGTCCCCATCCGGGACCACCTTTCTTCCGGGAGCCTCCCCGACTGCTTTGATCGCTGCCAGCAGTTTCGAGCACGCTCCGGAATCGGCGTGACATTCCCACGCTTCCAGCTCGGGGGCTTCTCGCCGGAACCACCCATGCACATTCCCCTCCGCCGTACATCTTCCGGCGGACCACCGCCCCGGCTGCGGTTCATGCCCCATCAGGTCATGGCCCGTCGTCGGACAGCACAACCGGTCGCCGAGCCAGACAGGCCGACGTCCGCTCCAGGGAAGGACCCTTCGTGAGCGACACCACCGATCTGATGGGCGCTGCCGACACCAACGTCGACACCAGTGCCCCCGCCGCGGGCGCCGCGCCCAAGCGTCGCCGCTCCGGCACCGGCCTTGAGGGCATGGTCCTGGCCGAGCTGCAGCAGGTCGCGTCGGGCCTTGGAATCAGGGGCACCGCGCGGATGCGCAAGAGCCAGCTGATCGAGGTCATCAAGGAGGCGCAGGGCGGCAGCGCCCCCAAGGCCGCGGCTCCGGCCGCCGCCGCCGAGGCCGCCGAGACCAAGCCGAAGCGCCGTGCCACCAGCAAGGCCCGTACGGGCGAGGCCGCCGCTGCGGCGCCCGCCGAGAAGCCCGCCGTCGCGGCGCAGATCGACATTCCCGGCCAGCCGGCCGGCGGCCCCTCCCGCGCGAGCGAGACCGAGCGCGGGGACGAGGCCCCGGCGGGCGAGCGCCGCCGCCGTCGGGCGACCGCCCCCTCCGGCAGCCCGGAGACCTCGGCCCCCGCCGTCGTGCAGGTCGAGCAGAAGACCGAGGCCGCCGCGGCCGTCTCGGCCGAGCCCAAGGCCGAGGCAGTGACCGCCGTCGCCGCCCAGGGCCAGGGCCAGACGCAGGAGGCCGGCGAGGGCCGTACCCGGCGTGACCGCCGTGACCGCGCCGAGCGGGGCGAGCGCGGTGAGCGCGGCGACCGCGCCGAGCGTCAGCAGGGCCGCCGCGAGCGCGGGGCCAAGGCCGACGACCAGGGCCAGGGCCAGGGCGGCCAGGGTCAGGGCGGTCAGGGCCAGGGCGGCCAGGGTCAGGGCGGGGGCCGTCAGGACCGCGCCGACCGCCAGCAGCAGGGCGGCCGCGGCCAGGGCCAGCAGGGTCAGCAGGGCCGTCAGGACCGGCAGGACCGTCAGGACAACGGCCCGCAGGACGACTTCGACGAGGACGGCCGCCGTGGCCGTCGCGGCCGCTACCGCGACCGCCGTGGCCGTCGTGGCCGCGACGAGTTCGCGCCGAGCGAGCCGCAGGTCGCCGACGACGACGTGCTGATCCCCGTCGCGGGCATCCTCGACATCCTCGACAACTACGCGTTCATCCGGACCTCGGGCTACCTGCCGGGCCCGAACGACGTGTACGTCTCGCTGGCCCAGGTCCGCAAGGCCGGGCTGCGCAAGGGCGACCACACCACCGGTGCGGTCCGTCAGCCCAAGGACGGCGAGCGCCGCGAGAAGTTCAACGCCCTCGTGCGTCTGGACTCGGTGAACGGCATGGCGCCCGAATCCGGCCGCGGCCGCCCGGAGTTCCAGAAGCTGACTCCGCTCTACCCGCAGGACCGGCTCCGTCTGGAGACCGACCCGGGCGTGCTGACCACGCGCATCATCGACCTCGTGTCGCCGATCGGCAAGGGCCAGCGCGGTCTGATCGTGGCTCCGCCGAAGACCGGCAAGACCATGATCATGCAGGCGATCGCCAACGCGATCACGGTCAACAACCCCGAGTGCCACCTGATGGTCGTCCTGGTCGACGAGCGTCCGGAAGAGGTCACCGACATGCAGCGGTCGGTCAAGGGCGAGGTCATCTCCTCGACCTTCGACCGCCCGGCCGAGGACCACACCACCGTCGCCGAGCTGGCCATCGAGCGCGCCAAGCGTCTCGTCGAGCTCGGCCACGACGTGGTCGTCCTGCTGGACTCGATCACCCGTCTGGGCCGCGCGTACAACCTCGCCGCCCCGGCCTCCGGCCGCATCCTGTCCGGTGGTGTCGACTCGACCGCGCTGTACCCGCCGAAGCGCTTCTTCGGTGCCGCGCGCAACATCGAGGACGGCGGCTCGCTGACCATCCTGGCCACCGCGCTGGTCGACACCGGCTCGCGCATGGACGAGGTGATCTTCGAGGAGTTCAAGGGCACCGGCAACATGGAGCTCAAGCTCGACCGCAAGCTCGCCGACAAGCGCATCTTCCCGGCCGTCGACGTCGACCCGTCGGGCACCCGCAAGGAGGAGATCCTCCTCAACGCGGAGGAGCTCGCCATCGTCTGGAAGCTGCGCCGGGTGCTGCACGCGCTCGACTCGCAGCAGGCGATCGAGCTGCTGCTGGACAAGATGAAGCAGACGAAGTCGAACGCCGAGTTCCTGATGCAGATCGCCAAGACGACCCCGGCCGGCAAGAACGACGACTGACCGGGTCCGCGCATCACCGAAGCCGCCCCCGCCGCCTCCGCGGCGGGGGCGGCTTCGTCGTGTCCGGCGCCCGCCCGGCCCGTGCGACCTTCGCCACACGCGCACCCCGCCCGGGCCCCCTCCACCGCCCCCCGCCGCGCCGAGGGGCCACGGTGGGTGGGCAGTCCGTCACGGGCTGCTGATGCCGGCTCCCGATGACCGCCCCGATGGTTCCCCCGCTCTCTACACCGTGGAACCCTGGAACGCACTAGTCCGTCTGAATGAGAGACGCGGCGGGCAACGCACGCAGGACTGAGGAGAGCATGAGCGAGGAAAGCAAGGGTCGCGGCCGACGCGCCGCCACCCGGCGCCGACGTAAACCGCCGCAGCGCCGGCGTGCCCTCACCATCGCCGCGTGGACGGCCGCGGGCGTCGTCCTGCTGGGCGGTGGCGGCCTCGGCTGGTTCTACTTCAAGCTCAACGGCAACCTGAAGACCGTGGACATCGACCAGGCGCTGGGCAAGGACCGCCCCGCCAACGTCGACAACGGCTCGATGGACATCCTCGTCCTCGGTTCGGACTCCCGCGAAGGGGCGAACAGCGAGTACGGCGCGGACGACGGCGGTTCGGCCCGCTCCGACACGGCGATGATCATCCACCTCTACGAGGGCCACAAGCAGGCCAGCGTCGTGTCGATCCCGCGCGACACGATGCTCCCGCGGCCCGCCTGCCCCACCGGCAAGGGCAAGAGCAGCGCCCCCCGGCAGCGCGCGCAGTTCAACGAGGCCTTCACCATCGGCGGGGCCGCCTGCGCGGTCAAGACCGTCGAGGCGATGTCGGGGATCCGCATGGACCACTACATCGAGGTGGACTTCACCGGCTTCAAGAAGATCATCGACAATCTGGGCGGCGTGCAGCTCACCACCACCAAGCCGATCAAGGACGGGGGCAGCCACCTCGACCTCCAGCCCGGCCCCCACAAGCTGAACGGCGAACAGTCCCTCGGCCTGGTGCGGACCCGCAAGAGCGTCGGCGACGGCAGTGACCTGGGCCGAATACAGCTCCAGCAGGCCTTCATCAAGGCGCTGATCAAGCAGGTCAAGGGCGTCGGGGTGTTCGACAACCCCAAGAAGCTCTACGACCTCGCCGACTCCGCGACCAAGGCGATCACCACCGACAAGGCGCTCGGCGACGTGAAGTCCCTCGCGGGATTCGCCCAGGGCCTCCAGGGCATCGGCGCCGAGAACATGCACATGATCACCCTGCCGGTGACGCGGGACCCGCTGGACAAGGACCGCGTGGCCCCGCTGGCCAAGGAGTCCAAGATGGTCTGGGAAGCCCTCCTGGCCGACCAGCCGATCCCCGCCGCGGCCACCGAGAACTCCACCGGGGACAAGAGCGAGGCCGGGTCCATCGTCCAGTGACGGCCCCGCCGCGACCGGCGGGAATACCCGCACCCCCCTCCCCGTTGAGGGGAGCGTCCTCAGAATTTTGACAGGCGGCCCGGTCCTGGCAGACTGGTCTGTCGGCCCCGGTTCACGCAGTGCGCAATTCGGCTCCTGCGACCCGGCGCCCTCCCGAATCTAGGAGACACCTTGAAGCGCGATGTTCACCCCGAGTACGTCGAGACCCAGGTCAGCTGCACCTGTGGCGCGTCGTTCACCACCCGTAGCACCCTGACCGAGGGCACCATCCGTGCCGAGGTCTGCTCCGAGTGCCACCCGTTCTACACGGGCAAGCAGAAGATCCTCGACACCGGTGGCCGCGTGGCCCGCTTCGAGGCCCGCTTCGGCAAGGGTGCGGCCCAGAAGTAGCGCGACCCAGGCGCCGGTATCCGGCCGCCCCCTGATGAGACGGGGGTGGCCGGACCGGCGCCTTTGTCGTCGTACCGGCAAGCCAGCCCATTTTTTGACTTTCACCACAGGAGCACCCGATGTTCGAGGCGGTCGAGGAACTGATCGGCGAGCACGCCGATCTTGAGAAGAAGCTCGCCGACCCTTCGGTCCACTCCGATCAGGCCAACGCGCGCAAGCTGAACAAGCGCTACGCGGAGCTGACCCCGATCGTGGCGACCTTCCGCGCCTGGAAGCAGTCGGCCGAGGACATCGAGACGGCCAAGGAGTTCGCGGCCGTCGACCCGGACTTCGCCGCCGAGGCCAAGGAACTGAGCGCCCAGCGCGACGAGCTCACCGAGAAGCTCCGCCTGCTGCTCGTCCCGCGCGACCCCAGCGACGACAAGGACGTGCTCCTGGAGGTCAAGGCCGGAGCCGGCGGCGACGAGTCCGCCCTCTTCGCCGGTGACCTGCTGCGCATGTACCTGCGCTACGCCGAGCGCGTGGGCTGGAAGACCGAGATCATCGACGCCACCGAGTCCGAGCTCGGCGGCTACAAGGACGTCCAGGTCTCCGTCCGCACCAAGGGCGGCAACGGCGCGACCGAGCCCGGCCAGGGCGTGTGGGCCCGGCTGAAGTACGAGGGCGGCGTGCACCGCGTCCAGCGCGTGCCGGCCACCGAGTCCCAGGGCCGCATCCACACCTCCGCCGCCGGCGTGCTCGTCACCCCGGAGGCCGAGGAGGTCGAGGTCGAGATCAACATGAACGACCTCCGCATCGACGTGTACCGCTCCTCCGGCCCCGGCGGCCAGTCCGTCAACACCACCGACTCGGCCGTGCGCATCACGCACCTCCCGACCGGTGTGGTCGCCTCCTGCCAGAACGAGAAGAGCCAGCTCCAGAACAAGGAGCAGGCCATGCGCATCCTGCGCTCGCGCCTGCTGGCCGCCGCGCAGGAAGCCGCCGAGCAGGAGGCCTCCGACGTGCGCCGCAGCCAGGTGCGCAGTGTGGACCGCTCGGAGAAGATCCGTACGTACAACTACCCGGAAAACCGGATCTCGGACCACCGGACCGGTTTCAAGGCGTACAACTTGGACCAGGTGCTCGACGGCGACCTCGACTCGGTCATCCAGGCCTGCGTGGACACGGACTCCGCGGCCAAGCTCGCCGCCGCGCACTGATCCCGCCCGATCCCCGCACCACCCCCCGTACGACAGCAGCCCGGAGGACCAGCGTGAACTTGCTGCTTGCCGAGGTGGCCCAGGCCACCCAGCGGCTGGCCGCCGCCGGCGTGCCCTCACCGCGCTTCGACGCGGAGGAGCTCGCGGCCTTCGTGCACGGCGTCAAGCGGGGGGAACTGCACCACGTCAAGGACGCGGACTTCGACGCCCGCTACTGGGAGGCCGTCGCCCGCCGCGAGGCGCGCGAGCCGCTCCAGCACATCACCGGCCGCGCCTTCTTCCGCTACCTGGAGCTCCAGGTCGGGCCCGGGGTCTTCGTGCCGCGGCCCGAGACGGAGTCCGTCGTGGACTGGGCCATACAGGCCGTCCGGGCGATGGACGTGGTCGAGCCGCTGATCGTGGACCTGTGCACCGGCTCCGGCGCCATCGCGCTCGCCATGGCCCAGGAGGTGCCGCGCTCGCGCGTGCACGCCGTGGAGCTGTCCGAGGACGCGCTGCGCTGGACCCGCAAGAACGCCGAGGGCTCCCGGGTCAGCGTCCACCAGGGCGATGCGCTCAGCGCGCTGCCCGAGCTGGACGGCCAGGTCGACCTGGTCATCTCCAACCCGCCGTACATCCCGCTCACCGAGTGGGAGTACGTGGCCCCCGAGGCCCGGGACCACGATCCCGAGATGGCGCTGTTCTCCGGCGAGGACGGCCTCGACACCATCCGCGGCATCGAGCGCACCGCGCACCGGCTGCTGCGGCCCGGCGGCATCGTCGTCATCGAGCACGCCGACACCCAGGGCGGCCAGGTGCCGTGGATCTTCGCCGACGAGCGCGGCTGGGCCGACTCCGCCGACCACCCCGACCTGAACAACCGGCCGCGCTTCGCGACCGCCCGCAAGGCGATGCCGTGACCTGCGCGACCACCCTTCCCGCCACCACCCCGCTGTACGAGGAGGCCCGCTGATGGCCCGGCGATACGACTGCAACGACGCGACGGACCGCAAGACGGGTCTGCGCGAAGCCGCATCCGCAGTGCGCCGCGGCGAGCTCGTCGTGCTGCCCACCGACACCCTGTACGGGATCGGTGCGGACGCCTTCAGCCCCGAGGCCGTCGGTGACCTGCTCGCCGCCAAGGGGCGGGGCCGCAACATGCCCACCCCCGTGCTCATCGGCTCCCCGAACACGCTGCACGGCCTGGTCACGGACTTCTCCGAGCAGGCGTGGGAGCTCGTCGACGCCTTCTGGCCGGGCGGGCTCACGCTCGTCGCCCGGCACCAGCCGTCGCTGGCCTGGGACCTGGGGGAGACCCGGGGGACCGTCGCCGTGCGCATGCCGCTGCACCCCGTCGCGATCGAGCTGCTGACCGAGGTCGGCCCGATGGCCGTGTCCTCCGCCAACCTCTCCGGGCACCCCGCGCCGGAGGACTGTGACGCGGCGCGCGCGATGCTGGGCGACTCCGTGTCCGTGTACCTGGACGGCGGCCCGACCCCCAGCACCCTGCCGTCGTCGATCGTCGACGTCACCGGGAAGGTGCCCGTGCTGCTGCGTGCGGGGGCCCTGACCGCCGAGCAGCTGCGCGAGGTCGTACCCGACCTCGAGGTGGCCCCGTGAGCCCTGAGGGGCGTGGCATAGCAAGGGGCCAGGTCCCGGTGAGCGCCGGGGGAGACCCCTTCCGCATACTCCACGTCAGCACCGGCAACGTGTGCCGCTCGCCGATCACCGAGCGGCTGACGCGGCACGCCCTGTCGCACCGGCTCGGCGGCCTCGGTCTCGTCTCCGGTGACCTCATCGTGGAGAGCGCGGGCACCTGGGGGCACGAGGGGGCGCCGATGGAGGCCAACGCGGCCGCCGTCCTCGCGGACTTCGGCGCCGACGCCTCCGGTTTCACCGGCCGCGAGCTGCTGGACGAGCACGTCATACGAGCCGACCTGGTGCTGACCGCGACGCGGGACCACCGGGCGCAGGTCATCTCGATGGGCCACTCGGCGGGACTGCGCACCTTCACGCTGAAGGAGTTCACCCGGCTCGTGCGGGCGATAGACCCGGCGACGCTGCCGCCGCTGGACGACGGCATGGCCGAGCGCGCCCGGGCCCTGGTGCGGGCCGCCGCCGCGCTGCGCGGCTGGCTGCTGGCGCCGTCGGCCGACGCCGACGAGGTGTACGACCCGTACGGGGCGCCGATCACCTTCTTCCGCTCGATCGGCGACGAGATCAACCAGGCGCTGGACCCCGTGGTCACGGCCCTGACGGGCGTCAACGCCCGCCGCTGACGGCGCGGCCGGATCCGGGTTCGGGCCGCCGGGCCCGCCGTGGGGCGGGTTCAGGGGGGCGGGGCTATCGTGGCTGGTACCTGACGGGTAGCCCCTGGAGTCGCGCCATGAGCGTCATCACCCAGCCCACGGACCTGCTGCGGCAGCAGGATCCGCAGATGGCCGACGTGTTCGAGGGGGAGCGCGAGCGGCAGGCGCGGACGCTCCAGCTGAGCGCCGCCGAGAACTTCACCTCCGCCGCCGTGCTCGCCGCCCTCGGCTCCCCGCTCGCCAACAAGTACGCCGAGGGCTATCCCGGCGCCCGTCACCACGGTGGCTGCGAGTACGCCGACCTGGCCGAACGGATCGCCGTGGAGCGGGCCAGGGCGTTGTTCGGGGTCGAGCACGCCAACGTGCAGCCGCACTCCGGATCCTCCGCCGTACTGGCCGCCTACGCCGCCCTGCTGCGCCCCGGGGACACGGTCCTCGCCATGGGGCTCCCGTACGGGGGGCACCTCACGCACGGTTCGCCCGCGAACTTCTCCGGCCGCTGGTTCGACTTCATCGGCTACGGGGTCGACGCCGACACCGGGCTCATCGACTACGCGCAGGTGCAGGAGCTGGCCCGGGCGCACCGGCCCAAGGCCATCGTGTGCGGCTCGATCTCCTATCCGCGCCACCCCGAGTACTCGGCGTTCCGGGAGATCGCCGACGAGGTCGGGGCCTACCTCATCGTCGACGCGGCGCATCCGATCGGCCTGGTGGCGGGCGGCGCCGCGCCCAGCCCGGTGCCGTACGCGGACCTGGTCTGCGCGACCACGCACAAGGTGCTGCGCGGTCCGCGCGGCGGGATGGTCCTGTGCGGGGCCGAGTTCGCGGAACGCGTCGACCGGGCGGTGTTCCCCTTCACCCAGGGCGGCGCCCAGATGCACACCATCGCCGCGAAGGCGGTGGCCTTCGGGGAGGCGGCCGGCCCGGCCTTCACCACGTACGCGCACAAGGTCGTCGCCAACGCGCGGGCACTGGCCGCGGCCCTGCGGGAGCGGGGCTTCGCGGTCACCACGGGCGGCACCGACACCCACCTCATCAGCGCCGACCCGGGCCGGCTCGGTCTCGACGGGCCCACGGCCCGCGGCCGGCTCGCGGCCGCCGGGATCGTCCTGGACACCTGTGCCCTGCCGTACGGGGACCAGCGCGGGATCCGTCTCGGCACGGCGGCGGTGACCACGCAGGGCATGGGGGAGCGGGAGATGGCCCGGATCGCGGAGCTGTTCACGGCCGCGCTCGGCGGCGCGGCGGCGGGCACCCGTAAGGAGGTCGGCGAGCTGACCACGGAATTTCCCCCGTACGGGGAGTAAAGGGGGCACAGCGGGCGTACCGCAACCGGCACGGGGTACCCGTGCGTCCTTTTGAGCGATGACATCACGGCTAATGTGTGGGGCTGAGATGGCCGGCGATACATCTGGGGCAGCCCGTGCGTGAATATCTGCTGACGCTTTGCGTCACGGTCGCGGTGACCTACCTGCTGACCGGGCCCGTGCGGAAGTTCGCGATCGCGGCCGGCGCCATGCCGGAGATCCGTGCCCGCGACGTGCACCGGGAACCGACTCCACGGCTCGGCGGCATCGCGATGTTCGGCGGTCTGTGCGCGGGCCTGCTGGTCGCCGACCACCTGCGCAACCTCAACGGCGTCTTCGAGCTGTCGAACGAACCACGGGCCCTGCTCTCGGGCGCGGCGCTGATCTGGCTGGTCGGCGTCCTGGACGACAAGTTCGAGATCGACGCCCTGATCAAGCTGGGCGCGCAGATGATCGCGGCCGGCGTGATGGTGATGCAGGGCCTGACCATCCTGTGGATCCCGGTCCCCGGCATCGGGACGGTCGCGCTCACCCAGTGGCAGGGCAACCTGCTCACCGTCGCCCTCGTCGTGATCACCATCAACGCGGTGAACTTCGTGGACGGGCTGGACGGTCTGGCGGCCGGCATGGTCTGCATCGCGTCGACCGCGTTCTTCCTCTACGGCTACCGCATCTGGTTCGGCTACGGCATCGAGGCGGCCGCCCCGGCGACGCTGTTCGCCGCCATCCTGATGGGCATGTGCCTGGGCTTCCTGCCGCACAACATGCATCCCGCGCGCATCTTCATGGGCGATTCCGGGTCGATGCTGATCGGCCTGGTCCTGGCCGCCTCGACCATCTCCATCACCGGTCAGGTCGACCCCGACACGATGGCGCTCTTCGCGGGTGGTGAGCGCAACGCGACGCACGCGATGCTGCCCGCCTTCATCCCGCTGGTGCTGCCGCTGAGCATCGTCGCGATCCCGGTCGCGGACCTCGTCCTCGCCATCGTGCGGCGCACCTGGAAGGGCCAGTCGCCCTTCGCCGCCGACCGCGGGCACCTGCACCACCGGCTGCTGGAACTCGGGCACTCCCACAGCCGCGCCGTGCTGATCATGTACTTCTGGTCCGGGCTGATCGCCTTTGGCGCGGTGGCCTATTCGGTGCACTCCACCTCGATGTGGATCGTCCTCGCCATCGCCGCGCTGAGCGGGCTGGGCCTCGTCCTGCTCCTGCTGCCGCGGTTCACCCCGCGGACCCCGCGCTGGGCCGAGGCGCTGGTCCCGCCGCGCTACCGGCGCGCGGCGCCGGTGCGCCGCGAGGTGCCCGCCCGGGCCGCCCGGGTGTCCGCCGGGACGGCGGACGGGGGCGAGGCCGTGCGCACTCCGGCCTCGTACGGGCTGAACGGCTCCACCGCGCTGTCCGAGCTGTCCCGCCGCGGGGGCGGCGGGACCGGCACGAAGGAGCGCGAGCGCACCTGAGCCCGGGTCCGGGACACCGCCCGGCCCCGGGCGCGGGGCGGGGCGTCAGGGCCGGGCGGCCCGGGTGGGATGGCTGCCCCACACCCCGCGGAGGGTGCCGCAGATCTCGCCGACCGTGGCACTGGCCGCCAGGGCCGACCGCATCGGGAACATGACGTTGCCGTCGCCGCGCGCGGCCTCCGCCAGCCGGGCCAGCGCGTCGTCCACCGCGGACTGGACCCGCCAGGCCCGCAGCTTCGCCAGCCGTTCGCTCTGGCCCCGGTGTGCCGCACGGGCCTCGTCGCCGCGCGCCTCCACGCCGGACGGGCCGGGCGGGTGTCCGTTCCCGGGCAGGATGGTGCTCTGGAACCGGCGCTCGACGGCCCGGACGGCGCCGCCCAGCCGTTCGATGCTGTCCATCAGCGCGACCGCCGCCGCCTCGATCTCCCGGGAGGCGTCGGCGCGCCGCCACGGCCGGCCGCCGCGCGGCGGCGGAGCGGTCCCCGGGGACGGGCCGCCCGGGCGCGGCCCCGTGCGGCCGGCCCGGTCCGGGCCGAACTGCTCGTTCACGGCCCGGGTCCAGATGCGCCGGGCCGCCCGGAACTTGGCCAGGACCTCGGTCCGGCTGCCGCCGTCGGAGAGGCAGAAGGTGAGCCCCGGGACGAAGGTGTCCGCGTTCACGCCCGCGGACACCGCCGTACGGACGTAGGCGATGCCGTTGGTGAGGGCGAACGCGACCTCCTGGGCCGGGTCGGCGCCGGCTTCGGCCAGGTCGTGACCGCATACGGACAGGACGTCCCAGTGGGGCAGGGAGATCCGGCAGTACCGCAGGACGTCCCGGGTCAGGCGCATGGCCGGGGCGGGCGGGAAGAGGCAGGTGCCGCCGGGGGCGATGAACTCCTTGAGCACGTCGCCCCGGACCGATCCGCGCAGCCGTGCCGCGGGAACGCCGTGTTCCTCGGCGACGAGCTGGTAGAGCAGGATCAGGGGCGCGGCCGCGGCGTCCACGTCCAGGGACAGGGAGACCCGGTCCAGGGGGATGCCGCTGAGCAGCACCCGCATGTCGTCGATGGAGTCGACGGCCACCCCGGCGCGGCCCACGTGGCCGAGGGCGGGCGGGGCGTCCGAGTCGAGCCCCGACGCGGTGGGACGGTCGACGAGCAGCGGCAGGATGCGCCCGCCGCGCTCGACCAGCTCCCGCAGACGGGCGTTGGCGGACACCGAGGTGCTGAACCGGGGGGTCCGTTCCGTGGCGGGGGAGATGCCGGGCGTCATGTGCTCCTCACGGGTGTGATGGGGGGCGCCGGAGCGCCACGGGGTCGGGGTGGCGGCCCGCGGTGTCCCGGCCGCCGGCGGGGGCGGCGTCCACCGTGATCGCGGTGAGGACGGTGCCCGCACGGGTGGTCCAGCGGCCGGCGAAGGAGCTGAGGCCGGGGTGGGCGCGGACCAGGACGGACGGGAGCACGCGGGCGGAGAAGGTGCGGCGGACCGGGTCGATCCGGATCAGGGCGTCCTCGAACGACAGCGCGAGCGATGTCTGCGGGAACCACGCCTTGTAGACGCTCTCCTTGGCACTGAAGAGCAGCTTGTCCCAATGGATGGCGGGATGACGGGCGGCGAGTTCCCTGATCTGGGCGATTTCCTGCGGCAGCGCGATGCTCGCGAGCACGCCCCCGGGGAGCGGGCTGTCGGGTTCCGCGTCGATGCCGAGGGCCGCGACCCGGGAACCGTCGGCCACGGCCGCCGCGTGGTACCCGGCCGTGTGGGTGATCGCGCCGCGCACCGAGCCGGGCCAGACGGGGAGCCCGCGGGGGGTGGCGAGCAGGGGGGCCGCCGGAACGCCCAGGGCGGCGAGCGCCCGGTGGGCGCAGTACCGGGCGGTGGCGAACTCGCGGCGGCGGCGCTCGACCGACCGGGCCACGAGGGCCGCCTCCTGTGGGTACAGGGAGGAGAACGGCACGTGCTCGAACGCCTCGTGGGCGTGGACGTGGGAGGGCAGGACTTCCTCGATCATGATTCCCTCTTCTCTCGTCCCCGCCCCGCCCCGGGCTCCGGCCGTGCGCCGTCAGCTGCGGGCGGCGGCCACCACGGAGGCGTTCCCCAGGATCTGGACCGGCCGCCCCGGAGGGGTCGCGCGCCGTTCCCACTCCCTCGGGTAGCCGAGGGACACCTCGTGGTGCGGGACGCCGTCGCAGTGGATGGTGCGGGGGATGTGCAGGTGTCCGTAGACCACCGCGGCCGCCCGGTACCTGCGGTGCCAGTCGGCGGTGCCGGTCGTTCCGCACCACAGGGCGAACTCGGGGTACCGCAGGACCCTCGTGGGGTCGCGGACCAGGGGGAAGTGGTTGACCAGGACGGTGGGCAGGTCCGGTGGCAGTGCGTCGAGACGGTCGCGGGTGACGGCCAGCCGCGCGCGGCACCACGCTTCCCGGGACGGGTACGGATCGGGGTGCAGGAGGAACTCGTCGGTGCAGACCACTCCGGCTTCGTCCGCGAGGCGGAGCGCGTGTTCCTTCGAACGGGCGCCGGGCGGGCGGAAGCTGTAGTCGTAGAGGACGAACAGCGGGGCGATGACGGCGGGTCCGCCCACCCCGTTCCACACCGGGCAGGGGTCCTCCGGTGTGATGACGTCCAGCCGGCGGCAGATGTCGACGAGGTGCTGGTACTTCTCCTCGCCGCGCAGCCGTACCGGGTCGGCGGGATCGGTCCACAGCTCGTGGTTGCCGGGTGTCCAGACCACCTGGGCGAACCGGTCCCGCAACAGGGCGAGGGAACTCTCGATGTCGGACACGGTCTCCCCGACGTCCCCGGCCACGATGAGCCAGTCCGCCGGGGAGCCGGCCCGCAGGCCGTGCAGGACGTCCCGGTTGCGTTCGTGCCGCACGTGAAGGTCACTGATGGCCATCAGCCTGCCGCCGTGGGCGGCAGGAAGGCCGGCTCCGGGGAGCGCGAGGCGGTGGTTCCCATTCATTCCGCTGCCCCTCCCCGGCGTGTCGGTTCGACCCGGCGTCGGCACCTCACCGTCCCAGGGTGATCCATCCCCCTGCCCGGGGAAACCCCTAGTTCGGCCCCTAGGAGCACTGGACCACGCTCTGTTACGGAAATGAGGGGATTGCCGGAGACCGGCCGCTGTCTTCTTGGGGCAATCAACCGGATGCGCTTCGTCGGTCATCGGTGAACCCGCCCGAGGGGGGCGCGAATTGAGCTCTTCGGGGGGAAGTCACGGACGGTCCGACGCCGGCGGCGGACCCTCGGACACCGCGGAAAGCCGCTTGTGAGCGCCTCTCGCGCGGGCGTACGCCCTGGCGGGCCAGGGGTTGCCGCCGGGGAGCCCGCACCGGCCGGCATGCGGCGAATTCGCGTTTCGGGAGAGGTCAATTCCGATTCCGAAACCGAAACTCCGGCGGAGCGGCAATGCGGCGCAGGCTGCGCGGGGAGACCGGTTCGACGACAGCGTCGCCGACGGCCCCGCAGGGGTGATCGAGGTGCGCAAGAGGCTGGGTCGAATCATTCGCACGAACCTCGGGGTCTCACCGGCGGCCGCGCCGCGCGCCTCCGGGAACAGGGGGAGTCCGACCGGCACTTCGCCACGGGCCGCACCCTGCCCGCGCTGTCCGCGGCCCCTTCGCCGGCCGGCATCGGCGAGGCCGCCGCGCGTCTGCGGGGAGGCCCGCCCGGCCAGTTGAGCCCCCGGCGTGGGGCGGGACCCGCCCGGGAGCGTAGATACTGGTCCCAGGACAGGTCCTTGCCGCGTCCGCGGACCCGCCCACTCATGCTCAGGTGAGCGAGGATTGACCCATCCGTGTGACGAGCGGCATAATAATTGAGTAAAGTCTGCATCAAATACTTTGTGATACCGTTCGCAAGCGCCCGGGTGAGAGCGTGAAGACCGTTGTGCGACCGTCTTCCAGCAGGCCAGTTCACTCCCGGGTCACCGCCGTCCACTGACGGTAACCAGAACCCACCCACACCTCGCCGGAGGAGCTGCCCCCATGCAGTCCAACGACGCCCGAACTCTCCTGCACTGCGTCGTTCCCACCACCGTCGTCGGCGGTGTCGGGATCGCGGTCAGTGCCGCCCTCGCGGGTGGCAAGGGCGCGCTGGGTGCCGCCTTCGGCGCGGCGCTCGTCCTCGTGTTCATGGGAGGAGGGCTGGTCGCCCTCCAGCGGACCGCGCGCTCTCTGCCCCATCTCTTCCAGATGATGGGTCTCCTGCTCTACACGACGCAGATCCTTGTACTGATGATCGTGCTGAGCATCGTCAAGCGCGTCGCGGTCTTCGACACCAAGTGCACCGCCTTCACGTTGCTCGCAGCCACTCTGGTCTGGATGGCGGCTCAGGTCCGGGCGCACATGAAGTCGAAAATCCTTTATGTGGAGCCAGAAGGGGCCCGGACGTCCTCGTAACGTGTAGGCCGGGTGTAAAGAGGCTTCCGCTCGTTTGCTATCGTCTCGCCACAGCTGCGGCAGGGTTTGCGCGGGCGGCGGTAGACAGCGGCTGATGGGTGTTGTCAGCGCTTGAAGCCCAACCGCCGCACATAAGTATCCGCCAGTCCAGTCCAGTGCCGTTCCGCGGTCGCAGGCCGCGCCGACACAATGAGGTTGCCGTACCCATGCGCCAAGTAGAAGGAGCTCGCGGTGAGTGACGCCACGACGCTCGCCTTCGAGATCGATTGTCACATCTTCGAAGGGTGCGGCTTCCCGACCCCCGGCCTGCACTCCTTCCTGTTCAAGCCGATGTTCACGGTCGGCGGTATTGAGTTCAACAAGCCGATACTGCTGGCTTTGCTGAGCACGGTCGTCGTCGTGGGGTTCTTCTGGGCGGCATTCAACAAGCCGAAGTTGATCCCCGGCAAGCTGCAGATGGTCGGTGAGGCGGGTTACGACTTCGTCCGCCGCGGAGTGGTCTACGAGACGCTCGGCAAGCGTGAGGGCGAGAAGTACGTCCCCCTCATGGTCTCGCTGTTCTTCTTCATCTGGATCATGAACATCTGGTCCATTATTCCGCTGGCCCAGTTCCCGGTCACGTCGGTCATCGCCTTCCCGGCCGGTCTCGCCGCCATCGTGTACGTGCTGTGGGTGAGCCTCACCTTCAAGCGCCACGGTTTCGTCGGCGGAATCAAGAACATCACGGCCTACGACAAGTCGCTCGGCCCGGTGTTCCCGGTGGTCATGCTGTTCGAGTTCCTCTCGAACATGCTGATCCGGCCGTTCACCCACGCGGTCCGTCTCTTCGCGAACATGTTCGCGGGTCACGTGCTGCTGCTGATCTTCACCATCGCGAGCTGGTACCTGCTCAACGGCATCGGTATCGCCTACGCCGGCGTCTCGTTCCTGATGGTTCTCGTGATGACCATCTTCGAGTTGTTCATCCAGGCACTGCAGGCGTATGTGTTCGTCCTGCTTGCGTGCAGCTACATCCAGGGTGCTCTCGCCGAGCACCACTGACGGTCGGACCCCCTATACATCCGGTGGCCAACCCCCACCGGCCCGTGAAACAGAAGGAAGAAACGGCATGTCTGCTCTCGAGACCCTCGCTGCGGTCAACCTCCAGGGCAACCTCGGAGCGATCGGCTACGGCCTCGCCGCGATCGGCCCCGGCGTCGGCGTCGGCATCATCTTCGGTAACGGTACCCAGGCCCTGGCCCGCCAGCCCGAGGCTGCCGGTCTGATCCGCCAGAACCAGATCCTCGGCTTCGTCCTCTGTGAGGCGCTCGCCCTGATCGGTCTCGTCATGGGCTTCGTCTACCCGGTCCCTTCCTGATCGCTCTCGACTGAGAAACATTTACGACGGAAGGCACTGATGTGATCGCCCTGGTACCGCTGGCAGCTGAGGAGATTCAGAATCCCCTCATCCCGCCGATCCCCGAGCTCGTCATCGGTCTGCTCGCCTTCGTCATCGTCTTCGGCGTCCTCGCGAAGAAGCTCCTCCCGAACATCAACAAGGTTCTGGAAGAGCGCCGCGAGGCCATCGAAGGCGGCATGGAGAAGGCAGAAGAGGCCCGGACCGAGGCCCAGAGCGTGCTGGAGCAGTACAGGGCCCAGCTCGCCGAAGCCCGGCACGAGGCCGCGCGTCTGCGCCAGGACGCGCTTGAGCAGGGCACTGCGCTCAAGGAAGAACTGCGCGCAGAGGGCCAGCGGCAGCGTGAGGAGATCATTGCTGCCGGCCACGCCCAGATCGCGGCCGACCGCAAGGCAGCCGCTCAGGCGCTGCGTCAGGACGTGGGCAAGCTCGCCACCGACCTGGCCGGAAAGCTCGTCGGCGAGTCCCTTGAGGACCACGCCCGGCAGAGCCGCACGATCGACCGCTTCCTCGGCGAGCTCGAGGAGAAGGCCGAGGCGGCCCGATGAACGGAGCGAGCCGCGAGGCGCTGGCCTCCTCGCGCGAGCGTCTCGACGCGCTGATGGACAACACGTCCGTCGACGCGGCGAAGCTCGCCGATGAGCTGGCAGCCGTCACCGCGCTGCTCGACCGTGAGGTCTCGCTGCGTCGGGTCATCACGGACCCGGCGCAGTCCGGCGAGGCCAAGGCCGAGCTCGTCGGCCGGCTGCTGTCCGGACAGGTGAGCGGGGAAACCCTCGACCTGGTGTCCGGCATGGCCCGGTCCCGCTGGTCGCAGTCCCGCGACCTGGTGGACGCGCTGGAGGAGCTGGCGGCCACCGCCGACCTCACGGCGGCCCAGCAGGCCGGCGGTCTGGACGACGTCGAGGACGAGATCTTCCGCTTCGGCCGGATCGTCGCGTCGAGCACCGAGCTGCGGTCCGCGCTGACCGACCGCGCGGCGACCGCCTCCGCCAAGGGCCGGCTGCTGCGCAGCCTGCTCGGCGGCAAGGCGAACGCCGTCACCGAGCGCCTGGTGACCCGTCTCGTCACGCACCCGCGTGGACGTAGCCTGGAAGCGGGACTCGAATCCCTTTCCAAGCTCGCCGCCGAGCGTCGTGACCGCATGGTCGCGACCGTGACGAGCGCGGTTCCGCTCAGCGACATCCAGAAGCAGCGCCTCGGCGCAGTGCTGGCCAAGCTGTACGGCCGCCAGATGCACCTGAACCTCGACGTGGACCCCGAGGTCCTCGGCGGGATTTCGGTGCGAGTCGGCGACGAGGTCATCGACGGCACCATCGCGGACCGCGTCGCCGAGGCGTCGCGCCGCATGACCCGCTGACCAGCACCAACAGAACAAAGCATTCCTAGCGGCCCGGTTGGGCCGTGCAGAACTTGCAGAAGATTCCTGGGGGTCGCCCCCAGACCCCTAAGAAGCTTCAGGCCCAACAAGGAGAGCAGGGAACCCAGATGGCGGAGCTCACGATCCGGCCGGAGGAGATCCGGGACGCACTGGAGAACTTTGTCCAGTCGTACCAGCCGGACGCGGCCTCGCGCGAGGAGGTCGGAACGGTCAGCGTTGCCGGCGACGGCATCGCGAAGGTGGAGGGCCTGCCCTCCGCCATGGCGAACGAGCTGCTGAAGTTCGAAGACGGCACCCTCGGTCTCGCCCTCAACCTCGAGGAGCGCGAGATCGGTGCGGTCGTCCTCGGCGAGTTCAGCGGTATCGAAGAGGGCCAGCCGGTGCACCGCACCGGTGAGGTGCTCTCCGTCGGCGTGGGCGAGGGTTACCTCGGCCGCGTCGTCGACCCGCTCGGCAACCCGATCGACGGTCTCGGCGAGATCGCGACCGAAGGCCGTCGCGCCCTGGAGCTGCAGGCTCCGGGCGTCATGGTCCGCAAGTCGGTGCACGAGCCGATGCAGACCGGTTACAAGGCCATCGACGCGATGGTTCCCGTCGGCCGTGGCCAGCGTCAGCTGATCATCGGTGACCGTCAGACCGGCAAGACCGCGCTGGCCGTCGACACGATCATCAACCAGCGCGACAACTGGCGCTCGGGCGACGTGAACAAGCAGGTCCGCTGCATCTACGTCGCCATCGGCCAGAAGGGCTCGACCATCGCGTCCGTTCGCGGCGCCCTGGAAGACGCCGGCGCGCTGGAGTACACGACGATCGTCGCCGCCCCGGCGTCCGACCCGGCCGGCTTCAAGTACCTGGCGCCGTACACCGGTTCCGCCATCGGCCAGCACTGGATGTACGCCGGCAAGCACGTCCTGATCATCTTCGACGACCTGTCGAAGCAGGCCGACGCCTACCGCGCCGTGTCGCTGCTGCTGCGCCGCCCGCCGGGCCGCGAGGCCTACCCGGGTGACGTCTTCTACCTGCACTCCCGTCTGCTGGAGCGCTGCGCGAAGCTCTCCGACGACATGGGTGCCGGTTCGATGACCGGTCTGCCGATCGTCGAGACCAAGGCGAACGACGTGTCGGCGTTCATCCCGACCAACGTCATCTCCATCACCGACGGCCAGTGCTTCCTGGAGTCCGACCTGTTCAACGCGGGCCAGCGCCCGGCGCTGAACGTCGGTATCTCGGTCTCCCGCGTCGGTGGCTCCGCCCAGCACAAGGCCATGAAGCAGGTGTCCGGCCGTCTGCGCCTGGACCTCGCCCAGTACCGCGAGCTGGAGGCGTTCGCCGCCTTCGGTTCCGACCTGGACGCCGCCTCGAAGGCCTCGCTGGAGCGCGGCAAGCGCCTGGTCGAGCTGCTGAAGCAGGGCCAGTACCAGCCGATGCCCGTCGAGGAGCAGGTCGTCTCCGTCTGGGCCGGCACCACCGGCAAGATGGACGACGTCCCGGTCGCCGACATCCGTCGCTTCGAGTCGGAGCTGCTGGAGCACCTGCGCCGCGAGCGCAAGGACCTCCTCACCTCCATCGCCGACGGCGGCAAGATGTCGGACGACACCCTGACGTCGATCGCCGACGCCATCGCCGCCTTCAAGCAGCAGTTCGAGACCTCGGACGGCAAGCTCCTGGGCGAGGACGCGCCGGCCGTCAACGTCTCCAAGTGACGACGGAAGGGACCTGACTCATGGGAGCGCAGCTCCGGGTCTACAAGCGTCGCATCCGTGCCGTCACGGCGACCAAGAAGATCACCAAGGCGATGGAGATGATCGCCGCCTCGCGCATCGTCAAGGCGCAGCGCAAGGTGGCGGCATCGATGCCGTACGCGACCGAGCTCACCCGTGCGGTGACCGCGGTGGCGACCGGCTCGAACACCAAGCACGCCCTGACGACCGAGGTCGAGCAGCCCACCCGGGCCGCGGTCCTGCTCATCACGAGCGACCGCGGTCTGGCGGGCGGCTACTCCTCGAACGCCATCAAGCAGGCGGAGCGGCTCACCGAGCGGCTGCGCGGCGAGGGCAAGGACGTCGACACCTACATCGTCGGCCGTAAGGGTGTGGCCTACTACGGCTTCCGCGAGCGCAAGATCGCGGATTCGTGGACCGGCTTCACCGACAGCCCGGCTTACGCCGACGCCAAGCGCGTCGCGGGACCTCTGATCGAGGCCATCGAGCTGGACACGGCCGAGGGCGGCGTCGACGAGCTGCACATCATCTACACGGAATTCGTGTCGATGATGACGCAGAACGCCGTCGACGGCCGGATGCTGCCGCTCAGCCTCGAAGAGGCTGAGGGGGAGACCGGTACGAAGGGCGAGATCCGTCCGCTGTTCGACTTCGAGCCGTCGGCGGAGGACGTCCTCGACGCCCTGCTGCCGCGCTACGTCGAGAGCCGCATCTACAACGCACTGCTGCAGTCGGCCGCTTCCGAGCACGCCGCCCGCCGCCGTGCGATGAAGTCGGCCACCGACAACGCCGGGGATCTCATCAAGAGCCTCTCCCGGCTTGCCAACGCGGCCCGCCAGGCCGAAATCACCCAGGAAATCAGCGAGATCGTCGGTGGCGCGAGCGCCATGGCTGACGCGACCGCGGGGAGTGACAAGTAATGACGACCACTGTTGAGACGGCCGCCGCCACGGGCCGCGTCGCCCGGGTCATCGGCCCGGTCGTCGACGTGGAGTTCCCCGTCGACGCCATGCCCGAGATCTACAACGCCCTCAAGGTCCAGGTCGCCGACCCGGCCGAGGACGGCGCGCTGAAGACCCTGACCCTCGAGGTCGCGCAGCACCTGGGTGACGGCCTCGTCCGCACCATCTCGATGCAGCCGACCGACGGCCTGGTCCGCCAGGCCCCGGTGACCGACACGGGCGAGGGCATCACCGTCCCCGTCGGTGACTTCACCAAGGGCAAGGTCTTCAACACCCTGGGTGAGGTGCTGAACTACCCGGAGGAGAACGCCAACGTCACCGAGCGCTGGCCCATCCACCGCAAGGCGCCCCGCTTCGACGAGCTCGAGTCGAAGACCGAGATGTTCGAGACCGGCGTCAAGGTCATCGACCTTCTCACCCCGTACGTCAAGGGTGGAAAGATCGGTCTGTTCGGTGGTGCCGGTGTCGGCAAGACCGTTCTGATCCAGGAAATGATCTACCGCGTCGCCAACAACCACGACGGTGTGTCGGTCTTCGCGGGCGTCGGTGAGCGTACCCGTGAGGGCAACGACCTCATCGAGGAAATGGCCGACTCGGGCGTCATCGACAAGACGGCGCTCGTCTTCGGCCAGATGGACGAGCCCCCGGGCACCCGTCTGCGCGTCGCGCTGGCCGGTCTGACCATGGCGGAGTACTTCCGCGATGTGCAGAAGCAGGACGTGCTCTTCTTCATCGACAACATCTTCCGTTACACCCAGGCCGGTTCGGAGGTGTCGACCCTTCTCGGTCGCATGCCGTCCGCCGTGGGTTACCAGCCGAACCTGGCTGACGAGATGGGTCTGCTGCAGGAGCGCATCACCTCGACCCGCGGTCACTCGATCACCTCGATGCAGGCGATCTACGTCCCCGCGGACGACCTGACCGACCCGGCGCCGGCCACCACCTTCGCCCACCTCGACGCGACGACGGTTCTCTCCCGTCCGATCTCCGAGAAGGGCATCTACCCGGCCGTGGACCCGCTGGACTCGACGTCCCGCATCCTCGACCCGCGGTACATCGCGGCGGACCACTACGCCACGGCGATGCGCGTCAAGGGGATCCTGCAGAAGTACAAGGACCTCCAGGACATCATCGCGATCCTCGGTATCGACGAGCTGGGCGAGGAGGACAAGCTCGTTGTCCACCGTGCCCGTCGCGTCGAGCGCTTCCTGTCGCAGAACACCCACGTGGCGAAGCAGTTCACCGGCGTGGACGGTTCGGACGTGCCGCTGGAGGAGTCGATCACCGCGTTCAACGCCATCTGCGACGGTGACTACGACCACTTCCCCGAGCAGGCGTTCTTCCTGTGCGGTGGCATCGAGGACCTGAAGGCCAACGCCAAGGAGCTGGGCGTCTCCTGATCGGGCGCGCTCCCCCGTGGAGCGCTTCCGGTTCGCAGATTGACGGAGAGGGGCGGGGTGTGTCCCGTCCCTCTCCCCACGCCCATTAGAATTTGACCCAACACCCGGCCGAACCGCCGGGTGGTGACCCGAGGAGCCACCTTGGCTGCTGAGCTGCACGTCGAGCTGGTCGCGGCGGACCGCAATGTCTGGTCCGGCGAGGCCACCCTTGTTGTCGCCCGCACCACGTCCGGCGACATCGGCGTCATGCCCGGTCACCAGCCGCTTCTCGGTGTGCTGGAATCGGGCCCGGTGACCATCCGCACGGGCGACGGCAACACCGTCGTCGCCGCGGTGCACGGCGGATTCATCTCGTTCGCGGACAACAAGCTGTCCCTGCTGGCCGAGATCGCCGAGCTCGCGGACGAGATCGATGTCCTGCGGGCGGAGCGGGCACTGGAGCGCGCGAAGTCGGAGGCCGACGCGGCCGCCGAACGTCGCGCCGATGTCCGGCTGCGCGCGGTGACGGGGCACTGAGCTCCGCACCGAAGAGTGTGACACCTCAGCCGCGGTCCGTTCTGGAATTTTCCAGACCGGGTCGCGGCTGAGGCGATGCGGATCCGTTTTTTGTTCTGCGTGATTTCGATGAGCGAGGAGGTCGGTGAAGATGCTCCTCGCTCTGCTTGTGAGCGGCCTGGTCGTAGCCCTGGTGGTGATCGGGCTGTTTGTCTTCGGGCTGCGCCGCAGACTCATCCAGCGCTCCGGCGGGACCTTCGATTGCAGCCTGCGCTGGGCCGTGTCCGATGAGCCGGACGTCTCCGGCAAGGGCTGGGTCTACGGGGTCGCCCGCTACAGCGGTGACCGGATCGAGTGGTTCCGGGTGTTCTCGTACTCCCCGCGCCCGCGCCGGCTGCTGGAGCGCTCCTCGATCGAGGTGCTCTCCCGCCGTGCGCCCGAGGGCGAGGAGGAGCTGGCCCTGCTGTCCGACGCCATCGTGCTCGGCTGTTCCCACCGTGGGACGCGCCTGGAGCTGGCGATGAGCGAGGACGCGCTGACCGGCTTCCTGGCCTGGCTGGAGGCGGCGCCTCCCGGCCAGCGGGTGAACGTGGCGTAGGAACGGCGGACGTACGCAGAAGCCGGGGAGACGGGGGCGGACCCGTCTCCCCGGCTTCGTCATTCCACCGGGCGGTGCGTGGGGATCACTGCAGTCCGGTGTGGATCGCGTTCGCGAGTTCGCCGCTCGCGGTGTCGCCGCTGAACTCCCAGAAGAAGGCGCCCCGCAGGTTCTGCTGCTTGGCCCAGGTCATCTTCCCGGCGATGGTGGCGGGGGTGTCGTAGCTCCACCAGTTGCTGCCGCACTTGGCGTAGGCCGTGCCGGCGACGGTGCCGGTGGTCGGGCAGCTGGTCTTGAGGACCTTGTAGTCCTCGATGCCCTGCTCGTAGGTGCCCGGCGCGGGGCCGGTGGCGGCGCCGCCGGGGGCGTCCTGGGTGACTCCGGTCCAGCCGCGGCCGTAGAACCCGATGCCGAGGTTGAGCTTGGAGCCGGCGATGCCCTTGCCCTTGAGCTTGGTGATGGCGGCCTCGGAGTTGAAGCCGGCGATCGGGATGCCGGCGTAGGAGGTCAGCGGGGAGTGCGGGGCGGTCGGGCCCTTGGCGTCCCAGGCTCCGAAGAAGTCGTACGTCATGACGTTGTAGAAGTCGACGTACTGGGCGGCGCCGCCGTAGTCGGCGAGGTCGAGCTTGCCGCCGTTGGAGCCGTCCGCGGAGATCGCGGCGGTGACCAGGTTGGAGCCGCCGAACTTGGCGCGCAGGGCCGACATCAGGTTCTTGAAGGAGGCGGCGCCGCTGGTGTCGCAGGAGAGCCCGCAGGCGTTCGGGTACTCCCAGTCGATGTCGATCCCGTCGAAGACGTCCGCCCAGCGGGGGTCCTCGACCAGGTCGTAGCAGGACTGGGCGAAGGCGGCCGGGTTCTGGGCGGCCTGGCCGAAGCCGCCGGACCAGGTCCAGCCGCCGAACGAGTAGATGACCTTGATGTTCGGGTACTTGGCCTTCAGCTTGCGCAGCTGGTTGAAGTTGCCGCGCAGGGGCTGGTCCCAGGTGTCGGCGACGCCGTCGACGCTCTGGTCGGCGGTGTAGGCCTTGTCGTAGTCGGCGTAGGAGTCACCGATGGTGCACTTGCCGTTCTGGACGTTGCCGAAGGCGTAGTTGATGTGGGTGATCTTGGCCGCCGAGCCGGAGGTCACCAGGTTCTTCACGTGGTAGTTGCGCTGGTAGACGCCCCAGTCGGTGAAGTAGCCGAGCTTCACCTTGGCGCCCGGGTCGCCGGGGTTGCCCGGGTCGGTGCCGCCGCCGCCCGGTGTGGTCACCGAGACGGAGCCGGAGGAGGGGCCGGTCTGGTCCGCGGTGTCGCGGGCGGTGACCGTGTAGGAGTACGTGGTGCCCTTGGTCAGGCCGGAGTCGGCGAAGGTGGTGCCGGTGACCGTGGCGATCTTGCTGCCGCCGCGGTAGACGTCGTAGTTCTTGACGCCCTTGTCGTCGGTGGCCGCCGACCAGGACAGGGTGAGCGCGGTCTCGGTGACGCCGGTCGCGGTGGGGGTGCCGGGGGCCGAGGGCGGGTTGTCGGTGGGGGTGGTGCCGCCCTCGCAGGAGCCGCCGTTGACCTTGCAGCCGGCGGGGGCGCCGGGGCCCGCGCCGTTGAAGCCGAAGCTGGCGGTGGCGCCGGGGGCGAGGGTGCCGTTCCAGCCGACGTTCTTGGCCGTCCAGTGGGTGCCGGCGCTGGTGACGGTGGCGTCCCAGGCGGAGGTGACCGAGGTGCCGGAGGGGTAGTCCCACTCCACGGTCCAGCTGCTGAGGGTGGTGGTGCCGGTGTTCTTCACCGTCCACTTGCCCTCGAAGCCGGAGCCCCAGTCGGAGACCTTGGTGAAGGTGGCGGTCGCGGACGCGGCGGCCTGCGCGGGCCCCGCCAGGCCGACGAGGCCGGCGACGGGCAGGGCGAGGGCGGCCACCGTGGCGGCCAGCCTCCGCAACAGTCGGGTACGTCGTGGGGGTGCTGTGCTCAAGGGTGCTCCTCCGTAGGTCCGGAGCGGCCGTGGGGCCGGCTGCTCCATGGGGGTGGGACCTGCGCCGCCCGTGAGCACGCGGTGCCGGAGCCCCTCTCGGGGGCTTTGGCATGGCACGCTCACCACAGTGTTGCGGTGAGGTTAGAAAGGTCTGGACCAAGCGTCAAGAGGTCCAGACCTCATCTCAAGCGCCCGGCCGCATCCCCAACTCCTGTGCCAGCACGGCTGCTTGGAGCCGACTGCGCAGCCCCAGCTTCCCCAGCAACCGGCTGACGTGGGTCTTCACCGTCGCCTCCGCCATCTCCAGCCGCCCCGCGATCTCCGCGTTCGACAACCCCTCACCCAGCGCCCCGAGCACCTCCCGCTCGCGCCGCGTCAGCGACTCCACCGCCGCCGCCTTCGCCGGGGGCACGGGAGCGCGCACCACCCGGGGGGCGGCGAACTCGGCGATCAGCCGCCGGGTCACCGCCGGGGCGATCAGCCCCTCGCCGCGCGCCACCGTCCGCACCCCGGCGATCAGCTCCGCCGCGTCCGCGTCCTTGAGGAGGAAGCCCGAGGCACCCGCCCGCAGCGCCCCGAAGACGTACTCGTCCAGGTCGAAGGTGGTCAGCACGAGGACGTCGGCCAGCCCCTCGCCGACCACCTGGCGGGTGGCCGAAACCCCGTCCAGGAGCGGCATCTGCACGTCCATGAGGACCAGATCCGGCCGCAGCTCGCGCGCCAGGCGCACCGCCTCCTCGCCGTCCGCCGCCTCGCCCACCACCTCGACGTCCCCCGCGCTGCGCAGGATCAGCACGAGTCCGGCCCGGACGGCGCTCTGGTCCTCGGCCACCACGACCCTGATGGTCATTCCCGTACCGCCTTATCCTCGGCGGGCAGGGACGCCCGCACCTGCCAGACGGTCCCGGCGGGGCCCGCCGTGAACGTACCTCCGAGCAGTTCCGTCCGCTCGCTCATGCCGATCAGCCCCGCCCCGGAGCCGGGTGCGCGGGGGCCGGGCCGGTCCCCGTACGGGGAATCCACCCCCACCGTGAGCGGGCCGCCGCCGGGCTCGCGGGCCAGCCGTACCGTGACCGTGCCGGGGGCCGCGTGCTTGAGCGCGTTGGTCAGCGACTCCTGCACGATCCGGTACGCGGCCAGCTCCACCGGCGCGGGCAGCGCCGGCCCGTCCTCCCGCGCGTCGAGCAGGGCGAAGTCCAGCCCGCTGGCCGCCCCGTTCGTCCGGGCCCGGGCGACCAGGGCCTCCAGCCCGTCCAGGCAGGGCACGGCCACCGCCTCCTGCCCGGCCCCGGCCTCGCGCAGCAGACCGATCAGCCGGCGCATTTCGGCCAGCCCCTGGACGCTGTTCTCCCGGATCACCCCGAGGGCCTCCCGGCTGACGGCGGGGGAGTCGATGGACAGCGCGGCGGTGGAATGGATGGCGATGGCCGAGAGGTGGTTGGCCACCATGTCGTGCAGCTCGCGGGCCATCCGTGCGCGCTCGGCCGCCACCGCCTGCGTACGGTCCATCTCGGCCAGCAGCGCCGTCTGCTCGGCGCGCAGCCGGGCGGCCTCCGCGGCCTCGCGGTGGTTGCGCAGGGTGGCGCCCGTCAGCGCGGGGGCGAAGCTGACGATGCCGGTGATCACACCGATCAGCAGGGCCTGCGGAGTGCGCAGCCAGGCCAGGGCGGCGATGGTGGTGACGAGGGTGATCAGACCGGTGCTGACCGGCAGCCGGCGGGCCATGGCGGGCTTGCCGTAGACCACGGCCGCGTACATCAGGTCGGTGAAGATCAGGACGGTGGCGATGCTGCCCACCGTGAACTGGTCCGCGATCAGCCCGGCGGTGCCGACGGCCAGCGTGAGGCGGGGCATCGTACGGCGCACCAGCTCCAGCGAGCCGAGCACCGCCAGCGGGACCAGCGCGGCCCAGGCGGGCAGCAGCTGCCGGTTGTTCGCGTGGACCCCGAGCGACCACAGGAGCAGGCCGGCGGACACGCTGGCCACCGCGAGCAGGACGTCGTCGCGGTGCGGGAGAGGGATCTTCGGGAGCACGCTCCCATCCAACACGGTCCGCGGGGCCCCGGACCTCGCCGCGGGGGCGGAGGCCCCGCCGCCCCGCTACATCGAAGGATGCAGCCGGCTTTCGTCACCGGCGACGACGCGGCGGCGACCGGCGGCCGCCAGCCTGGAAGGGAACCCCAACCCGCCTCCTCCCGTCGCCGAACGGAGCGTGCCGTGCTCGTCACCCTCGTCATCGTCTGTGAGGCCGGCTTCTGGGTGTTGCTGGCCCTCGGGCTCGGCCTGCGCTACCTCGCCCGCAGGCCCCGGCTGGGAGCCGCCGTCCTGCTGTGCGAACCGCTGCTGGAGCTGACCCTGCTGGCCGCCGCCGTCATCGACCTGAAGAACGGCGGCGAACCCAGCTGGACGCACGGCCTCGCCGCCCTCTACATCGGCTACACCGTCGCCTACGGCCACTACACCGTGAAGTGGCTCGACCGGCACGCCGCCCACCGCTTCGGCGACGGCCCGAAGCCGCCCGGCGCGCTCTACGGCACGGCCCGCGCGGTCCACGAGTGGAAGCTGTGGGCGCGGACCCTGGCCGGGGCGGCCGTCGCGCTCGCCCTGCTCCAGGCCGGCATCTGGTACGTCGGCGACGCCGCCGACACCTCCGGCCTGCGGTCGTGGCAGGCCGTCGCCCTGCGGATCCTCGTCATCCAGGGGGTGATCGCCGCGACCTACGTGATCTGGCCCCGCAAGGCCCCGGCCACCACCCCGGACACCCCCTAGCGCTCTAGCGCTCGCCGCCGGGGACCCACAGGACGTCCCCGGCCTCCTTGTTGGCCGTGCGCGCCAGGATGAAGAGGAGGTCGGAGAGGCGGTTGAGGTAGGTGGCCGTCAGCGGGTTCATGACCTCGCCGTGCACCTCCAGCGCCGCCCACGTCGAGCGCTCGGCGCGCCGCACCACGGTGCAGGCCTGGTGCAGCAGGGCGGCGCCGGGGGTGCCGCCCGGGAGGATGAAGCTGCGCAGCTTCTCCAGGTCCTCGTTGAAGGCGTCGCAGTCCGCCTCCAGCTTGTCGATGTAGAACTGCTCGACGCGCAGCGGCGGGTACTGCGGGTCGGCCACGACCGGCGTGCACAGGTCGGCGCCCACGTCGAAGAGGTCGTTCTGCACGCGGACCAGCACCTTCACGACCTCCGGCGGCAGCGAGCCCAGCGCGACGGCCGCCCCGATCGCGGCATTGGCCTCGTTGGCGTCCGCGTACGCGGAGATGCGCAGGTCCGTCTTCTGGGTACGGCTCATATCGCCCAGGGCGGTCGTGCCCTTGTCGCCGGTACGGGTGTAGATACGCGTCAGGTTCACCATGGCGCCAGGGTAGTGCGGGCCAACTGCGGGCGGCCCGCGCACTGCTGACCCGTCCCGGTGTGATGTCCGTCATCTGAGACGTGACGCGTGTTACTTCGCGGTCACACCGTCCCCCGTGCGCGCTAGTCTCCGCCGGAGGGGCCGTGAGACTGGGGCCGTACGCGAAACGAGGGGTGTGCAGTGGCTGGGAAGCTCGCCGTCATCGGTGCTGGACTGATGGGTTCCGGGATCGCTCAGGTCTCCGCACAGGCCGGCTGGGACGTCGTCCTGCGGGACGTCACCGACGCCGCGCTGACCCGGGGCACGGACGGGATCAAGGCCTCGTACGACCGTTTCGTCGCCAAGGGCAAGCTCACGGCCGAGGACGCCGAGGCGGCCCTCGCCCGGATCACCACGACCACCGACCTCGACGCGGTCGCCGACGTGGACATCGTCGTCGAGGCCGTCTTCGAGAAGCTTGAAGTCAAGCACGAGATCTTCCGCACCCTGGACGACCTGGTGCGCGAGGACGCGGTGCTCGCCTCCAACACCTCCGCCATCCCGATCACCAAGATCGCGGCCGTGACGAAGCGTCCGGAGCGGGTCGTCGGCGCGCACTTCTTCTCGCCCGTCCCGATGATGCAGCTCTGCGAGCTGGTGCGCGGCTACAAGACCAGCGACGAGACCCTGGCCACCACCCGCGCGTTCGCCGAGTCCGTCGGCAAGACCTGCATCGTCGTCAACCGCGACGTCGCCGGTTTCGTGACGACCCGTCTGATCTCCGCGCTGGTCGTCGAGGCCGCGAAGCTCTACGAATCGGGCGTGGCCTCCGCCGAGGACATCGACATCGCCTGCAAGCTGGGCTTCGGGCACGCGATGGGGCCGCTGGCCACCGCCGACCTCACCGGCGTCGACATCCTGCTGCACGCCACCAGCAACATCTACACCGAGTCCCAGGACGAGAAGTTCGCGCCGCCGGAGCTGATGCGCCGCATGGTCGACGCGGGCGACATCGGCCGCAAGAGCGGTCAGGGCTTCTACAAGCACTGAGCACGACCGTTCGAATCTCCGCACCCCTTCGGGGTGAATTAGGTATCGGTTCGCTCACGGTCGGCAACTTCCCCACCCGCGGGGCAGTCAGTTGCAGTGAGAGTTGCCGATCACGGATCAGTCGGACCGCACGCACGCAGTACAGCCGGGGAGCACACATGCACATCAGGGGCGACCACGCCGAACTCGCGGTCGGAGGTCGCCTCGACGTGCGCAGCGCGGCGGACGCCCGTACGGTCCTGCACACCGCCCTCGACGACGGTCACGGCGACCTCGTGCTCGACCTGACCGGCCTGGACTCCTGGGACGCGACCGGCCTCGGCGTGATCATGGGCGCCCACCGGCGGGCCGGCCGCACCGGCCGCCGGCTGGTCCTGCGCGGGGTGCCGGACCGGATGCAGCGGCTGCTCGTGGCGACCCGGCTGCACCGGATCCTCGCGATCGAGGGCGGCCTGGAAGCGGAGTCCCTGCCCCGGGTGTGAGCCGGAGCGGGGACCGGGCGGGGGCGCGGGCGGTGGCCGGGGGCGGTTGACCGGGCGCTGGCGGGCCGGGCGAAAAGGGGCTGCGGGCGGGGCCGGGCGTCGGCTTTCATGGGCCCATGGTGTCCACCGACCGGCTGCTGGCCTTCGCGGCCATGTCCTCCCTGCTGATCGTCATCCCCGGCCCCAGCGTGCTGTTCGTGATCGGCCGCGCCCTGGCGCAGGGCCGCCGCGCCGCGCTGACCACGGTCGTCGGCAACACGCTCGGGGCGTACGTGCTCGTCGTGGCCGTGGCGCTCGGCGTCGGGGCCGTCGTCGAGCGCTCCGTCCTCGTCTTCACCACCCTGAAGCTGATCGGCGCCGCCTACCTCGTGTACCTGGGCGCCCGGGCGTTCCGGCAGCGCGGCTCCCTGCGCGAGGCCTTCGCCGGGGACGCCCCGGCCGCGCACGGCAGCCTGCGGACCGTCGCGGAGGGCTTCGCGGTGGGCGTGGCCAACCCCAAGACCATTGTCTTCTTCGCGGCCGTGCTGCCCCAGTTCGTGGACCGCGGCGCCGGCCACGTCACGCTCCAGATGCTGGAGCTCGGCCTCGTCTTCAACGTCATCGCGATCGTCTCCGACAGCGCCTGGGGTCTGGTCGCGGCCACCACCCGCGGCTGGTTCGCCGGATCGCCGCGACGGCTGTCCATGGTGGGCGGCACCGGCGGCCTCGCGATGATCGGCCTCGGCGTCACCGTCGCCGTCACCGGCCGCAAGGACTGACCGGGGGCCGCCGGAACGTCCCGGGCGTATCCGGAGGAAACGTAACGGTCCGGTGCTGAAGGCACCCCTGCGGTTCCCGCGGGACCGGCCACGGTCTAGGGTTCGGGCGGAAACCGGACCAGTAGCGACAGCGGCGTGAGCGAAGGCCGGGCGTAATGACGGCGGCGACGGCGCGCGCGACGCGATCGGGGGACTTGGTCATGGACCGTACGGACGGTACGCAGGGGCAGCCCGAACCGGGCGGACAGCCGGTGGACCGGCCCACGGGCGGTCCGTCCGGCCCGTCCGGGCGTTCCGGGCCCGCCGGCCCGTCCTGGCCCCCCCTGACGTCGGGGAAGCCCGCCGCGCCGTCCCCCGCCGGGGCCCAGGCCTCGCCCGCGCCCGCCCGGATCGTGACCCTGACCAGCGGCGACTTCACCCTGACCGTCAACCCCGTCGACGGCAGCGAGATCGAGAACCTGCGCCCCGGCGCCGCTCCCGCCGCGGGCGGCCGTCCCGCCAGGCGCGACGCCGCCGCCCGCGCGGACCGGGACGCCGCCGCCCGGCCCCCCGTGCTGCCCGGACCGCCCCCGCCCGTGCGGCCCTCGACGGAACGTACCGAGGAGCGGGACAGGATCGTCCGCCTGCTGGGGCGCGGCCGCTCCGTACGCCTGACCGGACCGGCCGGATCCGGCCGTACCACGCTGCTCGACGCGGTCGCCGAAGCCTGCTCCGGACTCGCCCCCGACGGCGTCGTCCGGCTCGGCGGCCACGGCGTCCAGCAGCCGGCCGAGCTGCTGCACTCCCTGTACGCCGCCGTGTACGAGGCTCCCGGCCGGCGGCCCGACCGTACGGAACTCCTCGCGGGGGCCGCCGAGATCGGCGCGATCGTCCTCCTCGACGACCTGGAGCTGGGCGGCGCCGCCCTCGACGAGCTGCTGCGCGCCACCCCCGAGTGCGCCTACCTGCTCGCCGCCGCGCCCCACGCCAAGTCCCCCTCCGACGACTCCCACCTGGAGGAGGTCTTCCTCGACGGGCTCGGCAAGGCCGACTGCCTGCTCCTGCTGGAAGCCGCCGCGGGCAGGCCGCTCACCGAGGAGGAGACCGCCTGGGCGGGCGACCTGCGGTTCGCCTCGGAGGGGCTGCCGCTGCGCTTCGTCCAGGCCGGAGCCCTGCTGCGGCAGCGCGACGAGCTCAACCGGAGCACCGCCGAGGACGAGGACGAGGAGCCCGGCGTCTTCGAGGAACGCCCCCGCGACGCCGCACCCGTGCCGCTGCCCACCCTCGCCGAGGGCGCGGCCCCCGCGGAACTGCTGGCCTCCCGGGCCAGCGAGTCGGCCCGCGCCGCCCTGCGGATCGCCTGCGCGCTGGGCGGGGAACTCCCGCACCACGCGCACCTGCCCGCGCTGGTCGGCGACACGCACGCGGACACCGCCGTCGCGGAACTGCTGGGCTGCGGGCTGATCACCCCCGTCGGACCGCGGTACCGGCTCGCGGAGGGGGTCGCGCGGCAGCTGGAGGAGGCCGGGTACGGGGACACCGCCGCCGAGGAGGCGCGGACCGCCGCCCGGCACTACGCCTGGTGGACCGGGCACGCCTCGGTGACCCCGGAGCGGGTCGCGGCCGAGGCCGACGCGGTGCTGGCCGCGCTGGCCGGGGCCGATGTGGTGGCCGCCGTACTCCTGGCCCGCACGGCGGCACCGGCCTTCGCGGCCTCCCTGCACTGGGAGGCGTGGGAGCGGGTGCTGCGCGCGGGCGCGGAGGCCGCGCGCAAGGCGGGGGAGGTCGCGGAACAGGCCTACTTCCACCACGAGCTGGGCGTCCTCGCACTGTGCGAGGGGCGGCTGGAGCGGGCCCGGGCCGAACTGGAGGCCTCCATAGGCCTGCGCGGCGCGCTCGCCGACAAGCGGGGAACGGTCGCGGGACGGCGGGCGCTGGCGCTCGTCACCGACCGGGAGGCGCTGGGCGCAGAGGCCTCGCCACCCCTGCGGCTGGCCCCGCCGGCCGTACCGGGCCCGCCGGCTACGCCGACCCCGGGCGGCAAGCCGACCCCGGGAGGTACGTCGGCCTCGGGGGGTTGGCCGGCCGCAGGAGGTACGCCGGCCCCAGGGGTGACACCGACCCCGGGCGGTCTGTCGACCCCGGGAGGTCCGTCGGCCTCGGGAGGTTGGCCGACCGCAGGACGTGCGTCGGCCCCAGGACGTGCGTCGGCCGCAGAGGGGACGCCGTCCCCGGGGGGTCCGTCGGCCTCGGGTGGTTGGCCGGCCGTGGGACGTGCGTCGGCCCCGGGGGGTGCGCCGGAGCTGCCCGCAGCCGTGACCGCGCCGCTGTCGCCGATCACGCCGATCACGCCGGTCCCTCAGGCCCCGCCGGTGTCGGTCGTGAAGCCGAAGCCGGCCGCTGGCCTTCCCGCGCTGCCCGCGGCTTCGGAGGCCGTCACCCGGGTGACCCCCGTGATCGGCGGCACCGGGCCCGCGTCGGCGACGCCGACGACGCTGTCCCAGGCGTTCGACGACGCCTTCCCGCAGACCCCGCAGACCCCGCAGAACCCGCGGACCCCCCGCACCCCGCTTCCCGGCCGCCCCGGACCCGACCCGGCCGGGCGCCGCAAGACGGTGCTGCTGGCCGCCGCCGGGGCCCTCACGGTGGTGGCGCTCGGCACGGTGGTCGGCCTGGCGATGTCCTCGGACGACGAGCGGCAGCCGACGGCCCCCGCCGTGTCCTCGACCCCGGACGCCCCGGCGGTGGTTCCGCCGCGGGTGCCGGGGAACGGCGGGGGGGACGGTTCCGCCCCGCAGCCGGCCGCCTCCGCGCCGACCGCCCCGCCGACGGGCAAGGAGCAGCCCGGCCGGCCGACCCCGCCGGCCCGCACCGACGGCCCGTCACGGCCCCCGGCGACCGACCCCGGCCCGAAGCCCACCCCGAAGCCGCCGACCGCGCCGGTGACCCCGCAGCCGCCGGCCACGACGCCGGTCCATCCGCCGACCGAGCCCCCGCCCACGACCGGCCCACCGCCGGCGACCGGCCCACCGCCGGCGACGGGGCCGCCGGCCTCCCCGGCCACCTCGGCCGCCGCGCAGTCCCCGACGGCGGCCCAGCCCCCGTCGGCCTCGGCGGCCGCCTGACCGCCCCCGAGGCCGCCCGGCAAGTACGACGAAGGCCCCCCGAGCCGGTGGCTCGGGGGGCCTTCCACGCCGTGGAAAGGATCAGAACAGGCGGAGTTTGTCGTCCTCGATGCCCCGGAGGCCGTTGTAGTCGAGGACCACGCAGTCCATGCCCCGGTCAAGGGCCAGGACCCGCGCCTGCGGCTTGATCTCCTGCGCCGCGAACACGCCCCGCACCGGCGCCAGATGCGGGTCGCGGTTGAGGAGCTCCAGGTACCGGGTGAGCTGCTCGACGCCGTCGATCTCGCCGCGCCGCTTGATCTCCACCGCCACCGTCGCGCCCGACGCGTCCCGGCACAGGATGTCCACGGGCCCGATCGCCGTCATGTACTCGCGCCGGATCAGCGTGTAGCCCTCGCCGAGCGTGTCGATCCGGTCGGCCAGCAGCTCCTGGAGGTGCGCCTCGACACCGTCCTTGATCAGCCCGGGGTCGGTGCCCAGCTCGTGGGAGGAGTCGTGGAGGACCTCTTCCATGGTGATGATGAGCTTCTCGCCCGCCTTGTTGACGACGGTCCAGACGCCCGCCTCGTCCCCGCTCCCCTCCTTGAGGGTGCACGGGGGCGACATCCAGTTGAGCGGTTTGTACGCTCGGTCGTCCGCGTGGATCGAGACACTGCCGTCGGCCTTCACGAGGATCAGACGGGGTGCCGAGGGCAGATGGGCGGTGAGGCGGCCCGCGTAGTCGACGGAGCAGCGGGCAATGACGAGACGCATGGTCGGCAACGCTACTCGACGGGAAGGCCTCCACGCGATTCGCCCCTGAAAGCCCCGTTCGCCGATGGCGCGTTGTATGCGCATTCTCCTGGTGCGGCACCCGGTGGGCGCCTACCGTGGTGAGCGGGAGGTTGTCGAGCGTGCACGCTGCGTCGCCGTCCTCCTTCCCTGCCCGTAAGACTCCGGCAACCCAAACGTCCGGGGTCACGAGAGGAGAACCCATGTCGCTCGACGTCTCACCGGCCCTACTCGAACAGGCCGAGCGAGGCGAGGTCGACGAAGCAGCCTTCGTCGACTGCGTCCGGACCTCCCTGCCTTACGCATGGGAGATGATCAGCTCGTTGGTGGCCCAGCTGGAGGTTGAGGGCGGACAGTTCGCCGACAACCAGACGCCGCCGCCGGACGAGCAGGCCCGTGGGCAGCTGCTGCGCGCGCTCGCGAGTGACGCGATACGCGGTGCGCTCCAGCGGCACTTCGGGGTGCGCCTGGCATTCCAGAACTGTCACCGGTTGGCGGTGTTCCCGCTGGATTCCTCGGTGGACGACCGGCTGGCCAAGTTCACCTCGATCCGCGGCCAGCTGCTCAACCAGTCGCCGGAGCTCCGCGACTGCTAGCCGGACCCGTACTTCGCTGCCGCTCCGTGTCGCGGGAGGTGCGACTGACACCGGAGCGGCAGCCCTGGTCCCGACCGCCGTGCCCTGCCCCACGGCTTAGCCCAGCAGCGGCAGGACCTCCGCGCCGAGGCGCCGTACGTTCTCCTCCGTCGCGGCGAGGTCGCCCGAGCCCTCCGTCAGCAGGGCGAAACGTGTGATGCCGGTGCGCTCCGAGGTCGCCGCGAGCCGGTCCGCCGCCAGTGCGGGGCTGCCGACGGGATGCAGGTCGCACAGCAGCTCCGTGTAGGCGACGGGGTCGCGCATCGCGCGCTGCCTGCCGTCCACCGTCACATGGGCGTCCAGGCCCTGCCGGAACCAGCCCGGCATCGCCTTCAACAGGGCTTCCCGCGCGTCCACGGTGCGGTCCGCCAGCTGGCAGACCCCGGCCGAGACGTGCCCGGCCTCCCGTACGGCCTCGGGGGAGTGCCCCGCCTCCAGCGCGATGCGCCGCCACAGCGCGACCATCTCCGCCTTCTCCCCGTCCCCGCAGTGCATGCCCAGCAGCATCGGCAGCCCCCGCTCGGCGGCGAGCCGCACCGACGCCGGGGAGGTGCACGCGACGATCACTTCCGGCCCCGTCCCGTCGCCGTCCAGCGCCTCCGCCGGCCGCGGTACGACGGCCACCTCCCGGAACCCGTACCGGCCGCCGGCGTCGCCCACCCGGGGCTCGCTCAGCCAGCGTCGCAGGAGGTCGAGATCCTCCGGGAAGTGCGACTCGTACGCCTCCAGGCCGCCGCCGAAGACCTCCAGGTCCACCCACGGCCCGCCGCGCCCCACCCCCAGGGTGAACCGCCCTCCCGAGGTGACGTGGAGCAGGGCCGCCTGCTCCCCGAGGGCCACCGGGTGGGTGCTCGGCAGCACGCTCACCGCCGTGCCCACCCGCAGCCGCCGGGTCCGGCCCAGCAGCAGCGCCGCCAGGGTCACCGCCGACGGGCAGACCCCGTACGGCACGAAATGGTGCTCGGCGAGCCAGGCCGAGTCCAGCCCGGCCTCCTCCGCCACCTCGGCGGTCCGCACCGCCCGGTGCAGTGCCTCGCCCTGGCCCTGGCCCGGGAACTGGGCCGCCAGTACAAACGCTCCAACGCGCATCGCCCTTAGCCTCCTCGCGGCTGACGCGGCCTCCCCCAGGTGGACCGACTCGTTGATGGGATCAACGTCTGATGGCAACAACGTCTGACACGTGCCAAAGGCACGGCCTGACAGGAAAGTTATTGAGATTGTCGGGCCGGTTCTCTTCTGACCGCGGGCCTTCCTCAGCCACCCTGCGGGTACCCGGGCTCGCTGCGCGTAGTCTGGGAGAAAGTCACTGTCGGCCGCCCCTTCGTGAGGTATACGTGTCACCGCGCCACAACCGCCCCAAGGGCGGCGAGACTCCGGAGGAACGACCCCGCACCGGCCTCGACCGGTACGGGCTGGAGCGGACCGAGGAGTACCAGGGCGAGGAGTGGCGGATCCGGCACGTCGCGGGCGCCAGCGCGGCGGGCAAGCGCTACCGCTGCCCCGGCTGCGACCAGGAGATCCCCTCGGGCACCCCGCACCTGGTGGCCTGGCCCGAGTACGGCGGCGTGGACGACCGGCGGCACTGGCACAAGGCCTGCTGGAACGCGAAGGACCGCCGCACCACGAAGGTGCAGCGGTCCCGCAACGCGCCGAGGCACTGACGCACACCGCCGTGGCGGCGGCTCAGACGTCGCGCCGTCGCACCACCGCGTACGAGGCGGCGACGGCGGCCGCCGTCACCAGGACCAGCAGCCCCAGCTGGGCCAGGTCGCTCGGGGTCCGGCTGCCGTCCATCCCGCTGTTGGGCACCCCGAAGAGCTGGACCAGCCCCATCGGGGCGTTGTAGCGGACGACCACCATGCCGACGGCCTCGCTGGCGGGCCAGGCCGTCATGATCGCCCCGAGGACGGGCGGCATGGTGACCACGCCGAGCATGACCGCGATCCCGCCGGCCGAGTGCCGTACGAGGGCCCCGACGGCCAGGGCGAGGACCCCCAGCAAGGTGACGTAGAAGCAGCCGGCCAGGGCGCTCGCCCACTCGCTCCAGCCGTGGTGCCCGGCCGCGGGGCCGTTGTGCACGAGCGCGGCCGCGATGCCGACGACCGCCACCGCACCCAGCGTGACGCAGAAGGCGGCCGTCCCGAGGACGAGGTACTTCGCGGTGAGCACCCGCAGCCGCCCGGGGGAGGCCGTGAAGGTGCTCCGTATCAGCCCGGTCCCGTACTCGGAGGAGACCGTCAGCACCCCGAGCACCATCACCGCGATCTGGCCGATCATCAGCCCGAACACGGCGGGAGCGGTGAAGGGGAGCTGCTCGTAGTCCCGCGAGGTGGTCTGGGACACGGCGATCAGGCCGATGCCGACCACCAGGGCCACGAGGGAGCCGAGGGTCCACAGGGTGGAGCGCACCGAGGTCAGCTTGGTCCACTCCGAGGCCAGGGCGTGCCCCAGGTGGGGCCGGGGCGTGGGGAGCGGCGAGCTGTAGCCGCCCGGCTGCCGCGCGCCCGCGGCGGGGTTCGCCGCCGGGGCGGCCGCCGGGTTCGCGCCGGGGGTGGTGGTCATCTGGGGTCCTCGGTGCTGTTCTTGGCGGAGCCGGTGAGATCGGCGGCGCTGCCGGGCATCAGGAAGGGGCGCCCGGATCCGGGCGGCGGGGGAGCGAAGAAGCTCGCCGCGGTGTCCTCGGGGACGACGGGGGCCTCGGCCTCGTCCTCCCACACGGGCAGGCTCAGCGGCTCGGGCTCCCACAGTTCCGCGCGGGGGTCGTCGGAGGAGCTGTACTCGACGGAGGACTGGGTCATCCGCATGTAGGCCTCCTCCAGCGAGGCCCGGTGCGGGGCCAGCTCCCACAGCCGCACGCCGGTCTCGTGCGCGATGTCGCTGATGCGGGGCAGCTCCAGTCCGGTCACCCGCAGTGCCCCGTCGGGTTCCTGGAGCACCCGGCCGCCCGCCCTGGTGAGCGCCGAGCCGAGCGTGACCCGGCCGTCGGGGCCGTTGCCGGCCGCGCGGACCCGGGCGAATCCGGCCGAGTTGTGGGTGATGAAGTCCTGGGTGCTCATGTCGGCCAGCAGCCGGCCCCGGCCGATCACGATCAGGTGGTCGGCGGTCAGCGCCATCTCGCTCATCAGGTGGGAGGAGACGAACACGGTGCGCCCCTCGGAGGCGAGCTGGCGCATCAGGTTGCGGACCCAGCGGATGCCCTCGGGGTCGAGGCCGTTGACCGGCTCGTCGAAGAGCAGGACCTGCGGGTCGCCGAGCAGGGCGGTGGCGATGCCGAGCCGCTGGCCCATGCCGAGCGAGAAGCCCTTCGTGCGCTGCCGGGCGGCGTCCTGGAGGCCGACCACGCCCAGCACCTCGTCGACCCGCTTCTCGGGGATCCCGGAGAGCTGGGCGATGGACAGCAGGTGCGTGCGGGCCCGGCGGCCGCCGTGCACGGCCTTGGCGTCGAGCAGGGCCCCTACGTGCCGCTGGGCGTTCGGCAGCTCCCGGAAGGGGAGGCCGTTGATGGTGACCTCGCCGGAGGTGGGCCGGTCCAGCCCGAGGATCATGCGCATGGTCGTGGACTTGCCGGAGCCGTTGGGCCCCAGGAAACCGGTGACACGACCCGGCTTGACCTGGAAGGACAGCCCGTCGACGGCGGTCTTGGCGCCGAAGCGCTTGGTCAGGCCGACTGCCTCGATCATCGTGCTGCCCCTTGCCAGGCCCGGACGGCTCTCGTCCGCGTAAGCCTTAAGAGGATATCGAGTCCCTTGCGGTTCCCTCCCGGACCGGATCCCTGATCGACCCCTGAGATCCGGCTCGGGGATCACCCGTAGTACTCCCGGCGTCCGTCGCGCGACGGACGCCGGGAGCCTCGGGCCCTCACGGGACCGAGGCCGTCACGGGACCAAGGCCCTCACGCGTCCCGCTTCGCCAGCGTCAGGTACCCGCCGGCCACCGCGGCGAGCGCCCACAGCGCCATGAGCCCGAGGCCGCCCCACGGCCCGTAGGGGGCGTCGGAGCCGCTCGAGGACGCCGAGACGGTCTGCATGATCGCGGAACCGGTCTGGCTGGGCAGGTACTCGGCGATCTTGCGCGTGCTGTCGACCACGCTGAGCACGATGGGCAGGATCAGGATGAAGGTCACCAGGACCGCGATCGAGGCGGCCGTGTTGCGCAGCACCATCGAGACGCCGATGGAGAACAGGGCGAGCAGCGCCATGTAGAGGCCGACGCCGATCACCGCCCGCAGCACGTTCTCCCCGCCCAGACCGGTGCTGTGCTCGCCGAGGACGGCCTGCCCGAGGAAGAAGGACACGAAGCCGGTGGCCACGCCGGCCACCAGGGCCAGCGCGGTCGCCGCGGTGATCTTCCCCAGCAGCAGCCGGCCGCGGCGGGGCACGGCCGCGAGGGAGGTGCGGATCATGCCGGTGCTGTACTCGCTGCCGACGACCAGCGCGCCGAAGACGAGGATCGCGAGCTGCCCGAGGAGCATCCCGGAGAAGCTCATCTGGGTCGCGTCGAAGGTGACCTGCTGGTCCTTGGGGAGGTCATCGAAGGTCGCGTTGACCGCGGCGCAGATCCCGGTGCCGGCGGCGGCGGTGATCAGCAGCGCGGTGGCCAGGGTCCAGCTGGTGGAGGCGACCGTGCGGATCTTGGTCCACTCGGAGCGCAGGACGGCGGGGAAGGTGGACATGGTCACTCGCCGCCCTTGCGCGTCGCCTCGAAGCCGGCACCCCAGGCGGGGGCGGCGGCCGGCCCGGCCGGCCCGCCGGCGGCCGCGCCGGGCGCACCCAGCGCGTGGGCGTGGTACTCGACGGAGTCGGCCGTCATGCGCATGAACGCTTCCTCCAGTGAAGCCCGTTGCGGGCTGAGTTCGTGCAGCACGATCTGGTGCTGGGCGGCCAGCTCGCCGAGCCGCGCCGTCTCCACGCCGTCGATCTCCAGCGTGCCGGTGGCCGGGACGCTGATGGCGTTGATCCCGGCCTCGTGCAGGACGTCCTTGAGCCGCTCCTGCTGCGGCGAGCGCAGCCGTACGTAGCTGCGGGAGTTCTGGTGGATGAAATCGGCCATCGAGAGGTCCGCCAGCAGCCTTCCCTGCCCGATGACGATCAAATGGTCTGCGGTCAGGGCCATTTCGCTCATCAGGTGGGAGGAGACGAAGATCGTCCTTCCTTCCGAGGCCAGGCCCTTCATCAGATTGCGGATCCAGAGAATTCCCTCCGGGTCCAGACCATTGACCGGTTCGTCGAACATCAGGATTTCCGGATCACCGAGCAGGGCGGCGGCGATTCCCAGCCGCTGTCCCATACCGAGCGAAAATCCTTTCGACTTCTTGCGCGCGACGGCCGTCAGGCCGACCATGTCCAGCACCTCGCTGACGCGCCGCTCCGGGATCCGGTTCGACTGCGCCAGGCACAAGAGGTTGTTGTACGCGCTGCGGCCGCCGTGCATCGCCTTCGCGTCCAGCAGCGCCCCGATGTACTTCAGCGGTTCCGGCAGGTCCCGGTAGTGCTTCCCGTCGATCCGGACCGTACCGCTGGTCGGGTTGTCGAGGTCGAGCATCATGCGCATGGTCGTGGACTTTCCCGCCCCGTTGGGGCCGAGGAAGCCGGTGACCACCCCCGGTCTGACCTGGAAGCTGAGGTTGTCCACGGCGGTCTTGGCGCCGAATCGTTTGGTAAGTCCCTCAAGCTCGATCATGCGGCCACGCTAGAACGCCGAAGGGCCGTACGCCACCTCAAAAGGGTGACGCACGGCCCAACGTCGGCAGTTGCGCTGCCGCCCGGTGTCAGCGGCTCTGCTGGGCCGGCACGCCCCGGGTCACCGGCTCGTCGTCGACGATCGGGTTCGCGGCCGCCACGGCCGCGCCGGTCAGCGTCGCCAGCATCTCGCGGACGTTGGTCAGCTGCGCGTTGATCGAGTCGCGGCGGTTGGTGAGCGCCGCCAGCTCGCGCTCGGACTCGCTGCGGATGCGGTCGGCCTTGGCGTTGGCGTCGGCGACGATGTCCTCGGCCTGGCGCTGCGCGGTCTCCACCGTCTGGCGGGCCCGGCGCTCGGCGTCCGTACGGAGCTTCTCCGCCTCCAGGCGCAGCTGCTCGGCACGGTGCTCGATCTCCGCGAGGCGCTTCTCCGCCTTCTGCTGACGCGAGGCCAGGTCGCGCTCCGACTGCTCGCGCCGCTTGGCCAGGTTGGTCTCGAAGTCCGCGGCGGCCTGGGCGGCCTTCGCGCGGGTCTCCTCGAACAGCGCGTCGGCCTCCTCGCGCTTGGAGGCCGCGTCCTTCTGGGCCTCCGAACGCAGGGTGGCGGCGTCGCCCTTGGCCTTCTCGACGATGCGGACGCCCTCGTCCTCCGACTTCGACTTGCGGTCCGCCGCGAACGACTCGGCGTCGTTGCGCACCTGCTGGGCGGCCGACTCCGCCAGCTCGCGGTGCTGCTCGGCCGCGCGACGGGCCTCCTCACGGAGGTCCTTCGCCTCCTCCTCGGCCAGCCGGAGGATCTTCTCGACCCGGGCACCGAGGCCGGCGTACGACGGCTCGGCGTCGCTCACCTGGGCCTGGGCGTTCTGCGTTTCGAGGTGCAGCTCCTCGATCCGCTTTTCCAGAGAGTTGATACGTCCAAGGGCGCTGTCGCGGTCGGAGACCAGCTTGGTAATGCGGTCGTCCACCTGACCGCGGTCGTAACCACGCCGCACGAGCTCGAAGCCGAAGGGGGAGGAAGTGTCGCTCATGGGGTTCCTGTCGAATGAGACCGATGAGGTGCTACGTGAGGTGTTAAGGGGAATCCTAGGCGCCCGGGCGGCGTGTCATCGAGTCAATCCGGGTTTGCCCTGGACAATGACACCCCTTTTGAGTGGCAAGGCGACAGAATGCTTGTCACTCGTTCGCCTGAACCTCCTTCAGAAGCACACATCTCAGCGTTCTGACTAGCCCTCTGACGTCTTACCACCCGATCGTGTGGAACCCGCTGTTGCGCCGGCCTTCACGCCCCCCGCGCCCTGGCCGCCCACCACGGGCTTCGCGCCACCCGAAGGCGCCTCGAATGATTCCAACGCCTCAAGAACGTCCTGGACACGGGAAATCTCCGCCTGAATGTCCTCGCGCCTGCGCACCAGGACCTCCAGCTCACGACGGCCCTCGTCGACCAGCCGCTCCGCCTCGGCCTGCGCCTCGGCGAGCGCCTTCTCGGCCTGCCGCGACAGCTCCGCCTTCTTCTGCTCGGCCTCCTTGAGCAGCGCCTCCGCCTTGCGCACCGCGGCGATGCGGACCTTGCTCGCCTCGCTGCTCGCGTCCGACACCAGCTCCTTGGCCTTCGCCTCGGCCGCGACGCTCTGCTCGGTCGCCGCGCGCACCAGCTTGTCCACGCGCTCGCCGGCCGACTTCATCTGCTCCGCCGACTCCCGGCGGGCCCGCTCGTGCAGCTCCTCGACCTCGGACTCGACCCGCGCGCGCAGCTCCTCCGCCCGCTCCCTTATGGCGGCCGCGTCCGTCCGCGCCCCGACCAGCAGCTCGTCGGCGTCCGTACGGGCCTTCTCCACCATGGAGTTGCCCTCGACGGTCGCCTCCGAGGTGATCCGCGCGGCCTCCTTGCGCGCCGCGTCGACCATCGCGTCGGCCTGCTCCTCGGCGGCCGTGGTCGCCGCCAGGGCCTGCCGGCCCGCGTCCGAGGTCAGCTTCTCGGCCTCCGCCGCCGCCTCCGTGATGAGCCGGTCGACCTGCTCCGCCGCCTCGCTGCGGCGCTTGTTGGCCGCCTCGCGCGCCTCGTCCAGCAGCCGCTCCGACTCCGTACGGGCCTCGGTGCGCACGCGCTCCGCCTCGGTCGCCGCCTCCGCCTTGACCCGCTCCGCCTCGGAACGGGTGCGCGTCGCGTGCTCCTGGGCCGAGGCCAGCGCCTCCGCCGCGTCGGCGCGCAGCCGCTCGGCCTCGTCGCGCGCCTCGCCGACCGTGCGCTCGTTGTCCTTGCGGGTCCGCTCGGTGAGCTTCTCCGCCTCCGCCGTCGCCCCGGTGATGAGCCGGTCCGCCTGCTCGGCGGCCTCCGTACGCAGCCGGCCGGCCTCGGCACGCGCCTCGTCGAGCTGCTGCTCGGCCTCCCGTTCGGCGCTCGCCAGGGTCTCGTTCGCGGCGACCGTGACGCGCTCCGCCTCCGCGGTGGCCTCGCCGATGATCCGGCCGCCCTCCGCCCGGGCCTCGTCCAGGGCGCGGGCCGCGTCGGTGCGCAGCCGCTCGGCCTCCGCCGCGGCCTCGCCGACCGTGAGCTCGTTCGCCGCGCGGGTCTCCTCGACCAGCCGGTCGCCCTCGGCGCGCGACTCGACCAGGATCCGCGTGGAGTCCCGCTCCGCCGCGGCCAGCGTCTGCGCCGCCTGCGCCGTGAGCTTCTCCGCCTCGGCGGTGGCCTCCGTGATGAGCCGGTCCGCCTGCTCGGCGGCCTCGCCGCGCAGCCGGTTCGCCTCGGCGCGGGCCCCGTCCACGGTCTCCGCGGCCTCCGCGCGCAGCGCGTCGGCGGCCTCCTGCGCCTCGCCGACCGTGAGTTCGTTGGCGGCGCGGATCTCCTCGGTGAGCCGCTCCGCCTCGGCGGTGGCCTCCGTGATGAGCCGGTCCGCCTGCTCGGCGGCCTCGCTGCGCAGCCGGCCCGCTTCGGCGCGGGCCTCGTCCAGGGTCGTGGCCGCCTCGGCGCGGGCGGCCTCCGCCGCCCGCTCCGCCTCGCTGGTGAGCCGCTCGGCCTCCGCCCGGGCCTCGTCGACCGTGGCGGCGTTGGCCGCGAGGGTCTCCTCGGTGAGGCGCCGCGCCTCCGCGGTCGCCTCGTCGACGATCCGGCCGCCCTCGGTGCGCGCGGCCTCCAGGGACTCCGCCGCCTCGCCGCGGATCCGGTTCGCGTCCTCCCGGGCGTCCGCCCGGGTCCGCGACGCGTCGCGCTCGGACGCCGCCAGGGCGTCCGTCGCCTCCGTGCGCACGCGCTGGGCGTACTCCGCCGTGTCGGCCCGCAGCTGCTCGGCCTCGGTGATCGCGTCGCCGACCGTGCGCTCCGCCAGGGCCTTCGCCGCGTCCGTCTCGACGCGGGCCTCGCTGCGCACCCGGGCCGCGTCCTCGGCCGCCCGCTCCCGCTCCGCGTGGGCGTCGGCGCGGACCCGGTCCGCCTCCTCCACCGCCTCGGAGCGCGTGCGCTCCGCCGCGTGCTCGGCCGCGCTGCGCAGCCCGGCGACCTCCTCCTCGGCCTGCTCGTGCAGCCCGGCCACGGAGTCGCGCACCTGCTGCGCGGTGGCCTCGGCCGCCGCGACCAGCTCCGACGCGCGCCGCTCCGCCTCCTCGGTCAGCCAGACCGCCTCGGCGGTGGCCTCCTCGGAGCGCTTGCGGGCCTGCGCCAGCAGCTCCTCGCTCTCCTCGCGGGCCTGCGCCCGCTCGTTGCCGGCGTCGGTACGGGCCGCCGACAGGGTTTCCTCGGCCTCCCGGCGGCGCCGCGCGGCCTCCTCCTGGGCGGCGGCCAGCGCCTCCGCGGCCTCCGCCGCGACCCGCTCCGCGGCGGCCTTGGCCTCCGCGCGCAGCCGGTCGGCGGTCTCCTGGGCCTCGGTGCGCAGCCGCTCCGACTCCGCCTCCGCCTCGGCGCGCAGCCGTACGGACGCCTGCTCGGCCTCCGCGCGCACCCGGCCCGCGTCGTCCGCGGCCTCCGTGCGCAGCTGGTCGGCCTCCGCCTCCGACTGGGCCTGGAGGCCGCGGATGCGTTCCGCCGACTCCGCGCGCAGCCGCTCGTTCTCCTCGGCGGTCTCCTTGCGGATGGCCTCCGCCGCCGCGCGGGCGTCGCGCAGCGTCTGCTCGGCCGTCGTCAGCCGGCCCTCGGCGTCCGTGTGCAGGCGCAGGAGTTCCTGCTCGGCCTCCGCCCGCTTCGCGGCCAGGGCCTGCTCGGTCTCCTCGCGCCGGGCCCGGGCCGCCGCGTCCGCCTCGGCGGCCACGGCCTCGGCCTGCTCGGCGGCCTCCGCGCGCAGCCGCTCGGCCTCCGCCCGGGTGCGCTCCAGGGTCTCCTCGGCCTGCCGGCGCAGGGTCGTCGCCCGCTCCACGGCCTCGGCGCGGACCCGCTCGCTCTCGGCGCCGGCTCCGGCGCGCAGCTCGTCCGCGTCCGCCTTGGCCTTGCCGAGCAGCTCCTCGGCGGTACGGGCCGCCTCCTCGATCTGCTGGACCGCCTCGCGACGGGCCTCCCCGCGGATCCGCTCGCCCTCGGCGACGGCCTCCGCGCGCAGCTGCTCGGCCTCGCCGCGCAGCCGCCGGGCCTCTTCCTGGAGTTCGACCGTACGGGCCCGGTACTCCTCGGTGTCGTCCTTCGCGGCGCCCTTGAGCTCATCGGCCCTGGCCGCGGCCTGCGCGCGCAGCCGTTCGGCCTCGGACTCCGCCTCGCGGCGGATCCGCTCGGCCTCCTCGGAGGCGGCGCGGGTGGTGGCCCGGGCGTCCTCCGAGGCCTTGTTCAGTACGTCCTCGGCCGTCCGGGCCGCCTTCGCCAGCTGCGCCGCAGTGTCCTCGGCGGCGGCCGCACGGGCCTGCTCGCCGGCCTCCGTGCGCAGCCGCTCGGCCTCCGCGCGGGCATCGGCCAGCGCCTGCTCGGCCTCGGCCTTGAGGACCTCGGTCTCCTTGGTGGCCTCGCCGACCAGCCGGGCGACCTGCTCCTTCGCGGTGCGGGTGCGCTGCTCGTTGACGGACTCCGCCGAGGCGAGCTGGCGTGCCGCGCTCTCCTTGGCCTCCGCGAGCAGGGCCTCGGCCTCCGCGCGGGCGCTGCGCAGCGCCCCGTCGGCCTCCTGGACCCGCGCCTCGGCCACCCGGCCGAGGTCCATCGTCTGCTGCCGGGTCTGCTCGGCCTCGGCGGTGGTGGTGCTGCGCAGCCGCTCGGCGTGCTCGGTGGCCTCCTGGGCCTGGGCGGAGGCGGCGGCGAGCAGCCGCTCGGCCTCCTTGCGGGCGCGCAGCAGCGTGGATTCGGCCTCCGTACGGGCGGCCTCCGCATCGGCGGCGAGCCGCCGGCGGGCCTCCTCGACGGACCGCGCGGCCTCGGCGCGGGCGGCGTTCAGCGCCTGCTCGGCCTCGGCGCGGGACTCCTCCATGAGCCGGCGCGCCTGGGCCTCGGTCCGCGCGCGCAGCTGTTCGGCCCAGGCGACGTTCTCGTTGACGTGCGCCTCGACCGTCTGGCGGCGCTCGTTGAGCTCCTGGTCCAGGCGCTGACGCCGGTTGACGGCCTCGGAGTGCAGCTCGGCCTGGAGACGCGCCTGGTGCTCGGCGTGCTCCTGGAGGATGCGCTGGGTCTGGGCCCGGGCGTCGCGCAGCTCGCGCTCGGCGTCCGAGCGCATCTGGTCCGCCTGGATCTGGGCATTGCGGAGCAGCTGCTCCGCCTGGTATCCCATGTCCGCGCCGTCGTAAGCGGGCCGGGACGCGAGATTGCGGCGTACCTCGTGGAGCTTGGCGCGCAGCACTTCGACCTGGTACCCCAGGTCTTCGGCGTGCTGGACGGCCTTCCCGCGCTCCTTCTTCAGCCGCTCCATCTCGGCTTCGAAGCGCGAGAGATGGTCGGCTTCAGCCTGTTGGCTCTCCTGGCTTTCGTAGCCCCGCACAGCGCGGTCCCATCCGTCCCCTGGTCGCAAGCTCACTCCCAAATGAGCATCGCTCGCCCGCTGAACGACGCCCCCGGGGAATGGTGTCAGATACCGGGGCAGGGGTTCGGGCCCCGACCCCGTCTCCGCACCGAACCCCGGCCGAGCCAGTGCCACTCTACCGGCCGGGGAATGGGGGCATCAGTGATCAGGGTTGCTGGTGACCAGTTCGGTCAGGACTCCGTGGCAGTCCTTGGGGTGCAGGAAGGTGATCCGGGAGCCCATGGATCCGGTGCGCGGCTCGTCGTAGAGGACCCGTACGCCCTTGCCGCGGATGGCTTCGGAGTCCCCGTCGACGTCCGCGGTGCCGAAGGCGATGTGGTGCACGCCCTCGCCGTTCTTGGCCAGCCACTTGCCCACCGCGGAGTCCTCGCGGGTGGGCTCCAGGAGCTGGAGGTAGGAGGCCCCGCCGTCCGAGGTCTCATTGATCTTGAGCATGGCCTCGCGCACGCCCTGCTCCTCGTTGATCTCGGTGTGGAACACCTCGAACCCGTACGTGGCACGGTAGAACTCGACGGTCTTGTCGAGGTCGAAGCAGGCGATCCCGATGTGGTCGATTCTTGTCAGCATGGGACCAGTGCACCGCCGCGGAGGGTGGTTACGCAACGTGCCAGCGATCACACCGACTGCCGGGTGACTGCGCGGGTACCGCTCAGTACATTCAGGTAAACCCTCGTTCACTCCTCATCCAAGGGGCTGTGCCTCATGTCCGGAACGAACAACACCACTTCAGTGATCGTCGCCGGGGCCCGCACGCCCATGGGGCGCCTGCTCGGCTCGCTGAAGTCCTTCTCGGGCGCCGACCTCGGCGGATTCGCCATCAAGTCCGCGCTGGAACGGGCCGGCATCGCCGGCGACCAGGTCCAGTACGTGATCATGGGCCAGGTGCTCCAGGCCGGCGCGGGCCAGATCCCCGCCCGCCAGGCCGCCGTGAAGGCCGGCATCCCCATGAACGTGCCCGCGCTCACCATCAACAAGGTGTGCCTCTCGGGCCTGGACGCCATCGCGCTCGCCGACCAGCTCATCCGCGCCGGGGAGTTCGACATCGTGGTCGCGGGCGGCCAGGAGTCGATGACCAACGCCCCGCACCTGCTGCCGAAGTCGCGCGAGGGCTTCAAGTACGGCGCCATCGAGATGCTCGACGCGATGGCCTACGACGGCCTCACCGACGCCTTCGAGAACATCGCGATGGGCGAGTCCACGGAGAAGCACAACACCCGGCTGGGCATCGAGCGGGCCCCGCAGGACGAGTTCGCGGCGGCCTCCCACCAGCGCGCCGCCGCCGCGCAGAAGAACGGCGTCTTCGAGGCCGAGATCACCCCGGTGGAGATCCCGCAGCGCAAGGGCGACCCGGTGCTCTTCTCCGCCGACGAGGGCATCCGCGCCGAGACCACGGTGGAGTCCCTCGGCAAGCTGCGCCCGGCCTTCGCCAAGGACGGCACGATCACCGCCGGCACCTCCTCGCAGATCTCCGACGGCGCCGCCGCCGTGGTCGTGATGAGCAAGGCCAAGGCCGAGGAGCTGGGCCTGGAGTGGATCGCCGAGATCGGCGCCCACGGCAATGTGGCCGGCCCGGACAACTCGCTCCAGTCGCAGCCCTCCAACGCGATCCTGCACGCCCTGAAGAAGGACGGCCTTGAGGTCTCCGACCTGGACCTCATCGAGATCAACGAGGCCTTCGCGGCGGTCGCCGTGCAGTCAATGAAGGACCTCGGCGTGACCCCGGAAAAGGTGAACGTCAACGGTGGCGCCATTGCCCTGGGGCACCCGATCGGCATGTCCGGCGCCCGCGTGGTGCTGCACCTGGCGCTGGAGCTCAAGCGCCGCGGCGGCGGGGTCGGCGCGGCCGCGCTGTGCGGCGGCGGCGGTCAGGGCGACGCCCTCGTGATCCGCGTTCCGAAGGCGTAGGCGGCCCGTATGACGACGGTGGACGTCCCCACGCTGGTGGCGCAGGCCCGCGAGGGCCGGCCGCGGGCCGTGGCCCGGCTGATCTCACTGGTCGAGGGGGCGTCCCCGCACCTGCGCGAGGTGATGGCCGCCCTGGCCCCGCTGACCGGCGGCGCGTACGTGGTCGGCCTGACCGGTTCGCCCGGGGTCGGCAAGTCGACCTCGACCTCGGCCCTCGTCTCGGCCTACCGCAAGGCCGGCAAGCGGGTCGGCGTGCTCGCCGTGGACCCGTCCTCGCCCTTCTCGGGCGGGGCGCTGCTCGGCGACCGGGTCCGGATGTCGGACCACGCCTCCGACCCGGGGGTCTACATCCGCTCCATGGCCACCCGGGGGCACCTGGGCGGTCTGGCCTGGGCGGCGCCGCAGGCGATCCGGGTGCTGGACGCGGCCGGCTGCGACGTGATCCTGGTCGAGACGGTGGGCGTCGGGCAGTCCGAGGTGGAGATCGCCTCGCAGGCGGACACCTCGGTGGTGCTGCTGGCCCCCGGCATGGGCGACGGGATCCAGGCCGCGAAGGCCGGGATCCTGGAGATCGGCGACGTGTACGTGGTGAACAAGGCCGACCGGGACGGCGCGGACGCGACCGCCCGGGAGCTGAACCACATGCTGGGGCTCGGCGAGTCCCGCGGCCCGGGCGACTGGCGGCCGCCGATCGTGAAGACGGTCGCGGCCCGCGGGCAGGGCATCGACGAGCTCGTCGAGTCGCTGGAGAAGCACCGGGCGTGGATGGAGGAGCACGGCGTGCTGGACGGGCGCCGGGCGACCCGGGCCGCCCGGGAGGTCGAGACCATCGCGATCACCACCCTGCGCGGCCGGCTCGCCGACCTGCGCGGGGACGCCCGGCTCGACGCGCTGGCCGTACGGGTCGCCGCGGGCGAGCTGGACCCGTACACGGCCGCCGACGCGCTGCTGGACGGCCTGACGGAGGGCTGAGCGCGGGCGGGGGCGGTGCCACGGGTGGCACCGCCCCCGCCCCGTGGAGGGCGTCCGTACCCCCTGGCGGGGGGCGTGCTGCGCTCAGATCTTGCCGCGGTTGTCGCGCAGGTGCTCCGCGACGGGCCGCAGCGACTCCCGCAGGGCCGCGAGGGCCTCGGGGGGCAGCAGGTCGATGAAGTGCCGGCGCACCGACGCCACGTGCTGCGGGGCCACCTTGCGCATGGTCTCCATGCCCTCGTCCGTGAGCACGGCGTACAGGCCGCGGCGGTCGGACTCGCAGTTCACGCGTCGGACCAGGCCCGCCGTCTCCATGCGGGTGATCTGGTGGGACAGCCGGCTCTTGGACTGCAGCGTGGCGGTGGCCAGATCGCTCATGCGCATCCGGTGGCCGTCCGATTCCGAGAGGTTCACGAGGATCTCGTAATCGTTGTTGGTGAGTCCGAAGGGCTGGAGATCCTTTTCCAGCTGGTGCATCAGCAGTCTGCTGACGTCCAGGTGGGTGCGCCAGGCACACTGTTCGGCATCGGTCAGCCAGCGGGTGGCAGTCTCGGTCTCCATGGTCTCCATGAATGAACTCTACCTAAGAAGTTGAATTACGTACAAAAATGGCAGGTGCTGCCGGGTCTCCCCGGTCTCGCCCGGTGTCTCACCCGGCACCACCGGGCCTCACAGTCCGAGCCTTCGCTGGAGGTCACCCAGCTGTCCGGGCATCCGCGGCACGCCCAGCTGCCCCAGCGGACCCTGACCCGCCCCCGGGACGCCCTGGGCGTCGCCCGTGGCGGCTCCGGCGCCCACCGCTCCGACCGACTGCTCGGCCATCAGCATCTCCGACGACTGGAGCAGGACCGTCCCCGCTCCGACGAACTCGAACTGGTGCTCCTCGCCCGAGGTGCCGCCGAGGCCGGTGAGCGAGCGCAGTCCGCCCATCACGCCCGTCATGTAGCCGTGGTCGTAGTGGTGGCACGGCGAGGGGCAGTCCGCCCAGCCGACCAGCGCCTGCGGGTCCACGCGCATCGGCGGTTCCATGAACACCACCGGGCCGTTGGACGCCGCCACGAACTTCCCGGTTCCGATCAGGGTCAGGAAGCCCGGGACGATCGACTGCTTGAGGGCGAGCGTGGGCTGGTACGCCAGCAGGTTCCCCGACCGGATGGTCAGGTTGCCGTTCTCCAGGTCGTACGAGTTCACGTCGAAGGCCCGGTCGGCCAGCAGCATCTTGCCCTGGCCCTCGGCCACCACCCAGTCGGCGGCGTGCAGCGGTGAGTGGAAGCTGGTGCGCAGCAGCCGGTCGAAGCGGCCGTTGCCGATGCCGTTGAACTCGATGCGCCCGTAGTAGGCGACCATCTTGCCCTTCTGCAGGAACCACTGGTTCCCCTTGAGCTCCACGCAGAAGGTGTACGCGTTCACGTTGTCGTCGGAGGGCAGGCTGTGCGGGTCGAAGACCGTCGGGCCGCCGGGTCCGCCCATCACGGGACCGAAGTTCACAGCTTCTCCTCCGAGGCCTGTACGAAGACGGCGCCCTGGCCGGACAGCTCCAGCTGGAACGCCTCGCCCGAACCGCGTCCGACCATGTCCCGCCAGCCCAGTGCGGCCGACAGCTTGTTCCTGACGTCCCCGTGGTGGGCCACGTACGCCTGCGGGTCGACGTGGACCGGCCGGTTCGGGGTGATGGGGAGCTCGATGACCCCGCCGTGTGCCATCACGGCGACGGAGCCGTGGCCCTTGAGGGTGGTGGTGAACAGGCCCTGGCCGGTCACCTGGCCGCGCACCATGCCCATGACACCGCCCTGCGAGCCCATGAACATGGTGCCCTGCTGGAGGGTGCCGTCGAAGGCGAGCAGCCGGTCGGCCTCGACGTAGAGGGTCTCGCCGGTCAGGCCGATCACCTGGATGTGGTGGCCGCCGTGGCCGAACATCACGGTGCCGTTGCCCTCGACGCTCATCAGCGGCGTCTGCTCGTTGGCCACCCGGCGCCCGATCATGCCCATCACCCCGCCCTGACCCCCGGTCAGGCTCGGTGTGAAGGAGACCTCGCCGCGGTAGGCGAGCATCGCCCCGCGCTGGCTGTACATCTTCTGCCCGGGGACCACCTGGGCCTCGACCATCTTCGAGTTGATCTCGCGGAACGGCATCAGACGTCGCCCCCGATGGTGTTGCGCTCGCTGGGCTGCACGTAGACCAGGCCCTCGCCCTCGAAGCGGATCTGGAAGGCCTCGCCGGAGCCCTCGCCGATCAGGGTGCGGAAGGTCACCCCGGACTGGAAGGACTGCTGGAGGTTCCCGGTGTGCGCGATGTACGCCCCCGGGTCCACCGACAGCGGGTACTGGGCGCTGACCCGCAGCACCACGGCCGGGCCGTCCGACATGATCGCCGCCTGGCCGGAGCCCTCGACGGTCGTCGTGAAGAGCCCGTTGCCCGTGGTCGCGCCGCGCAGGCCGGTGAAGGTCGTGCCGGTGCGCAGCCCGGCGTCCGTGCACAGCAGGTTGCTGGACTCGACGTAGAGCTTCTCGCCGCGCAGATTGACCAGATTGATCTCACTCGCGCGGTCTGCGAAGAAGCAGGTGCCGTGTCCCTGTACTTCCATCACCGTCATCTGTTCGCCGGTCAGCCGGCGGGTCACCATCCCGCGGAGGCCTTCGCCGCCGCCTGTCATCTTCTTGAAGGCCATCTGGCCGTCGTACGCGACCATGGCGCCGTTCTTCGCTTTCACGGCGTCACCGGTCAGGTCGACGGCGAGCACCTTGCTGCCTTGGAGTCGGAACTGAGCCACGGGGATGAAGGTATCGGCAGCGGGCGGACCCGAACAGGGCCCGGTGGCCGATATGCGCCACACTCGTGCGGGCCGGGGACCCGGAACAAGATCGGCGGGGGCGGCTGAGACACTGGGGAGGACCCCGGCCGCCACTCCCGAAGGTTCCACGTGGACATCAAGACCGCCTCCGCCCTGCACCGGCTGCGCCTCATCTCCGTTCCGGAGGCGCTGTCGTTCCCGGCCCTGCTGATCTTCGGCTCGCTGCTGAAGCGGACGACGGACATCGACTACCTGATGATGCCGCTCGGGATCCTGCACGGGATCCTGTTCGTCATCTACGCGCTCTTCCTGCTCGACGTGTGGAACAAGGCGAAGTGGCCGCTCAAGAAGGTGGCCCTCTTCTTCCTGCTCGCCCTGCTGCCCTTCGGCGGGCTGTACGGAGACAAGCTGCTCAAGCGCGACGAGGCCGACAGCGTCATCGCCGCCCGCGCGCGTCAGGCGGCCGAAGCGTGATCATCGCGTTCTCGGTGACCCCGCTGGGGGTCGGTGAAGAGGTCGGCGAGTACGTCGCCGACGCGGTGCGCGTCGTGCGCGAGTCCGGGCTGCCGAACCGCACCGACGCCATGTTCACCACCGTCGAGGGCGAGTGGGACGAGGTGATGGACGTGGTCAGGCGCGCGGTGGCCGCCGTGGAGGCGCGGGCGCCCCGGGTCTCCTTCATCCTCAAGGCCGACATCCGGCCCGGCGTCTCGGACGGCATGACCTCGAAGATCGAAACGGTGGAGCGCCACCTCGCGGAGGGCTGACCTCCTCCTCCGCCTCCTCCTCCGCCTCCTTTTCCGCCGGCGTGCCGCGTGGCCGGGCTACGGGGAGCCGCCCGTGGTCAGGGCGATGGCCAGGGGGGTGCGTTCGTAGAGGACCTGGCGGCCGTGGCGGGAAGGGATCAGCAGGCCCGCCGCGCGCAGGGCCGACAGGTGGGCCGAGACCGTCGAGGGCGCCAGGCCCAGGCGCGCGGCCAGGGTGGTGGTCGAGGCCGGTTCGGCCAGCGCGCACAGCACCTCCGCCCGGGCCCGCCCCAGCAAGCCGGCCAGCGCGCGCGGGGCCGGTCCGGGCGAGGCCGTCCACAGCGCGCCGATGCCCCGCGCCGGGTACACCAGGGTGGGCTGCCACGGGGGGTCGTAGCCGCCGGCCACCTCCGGCCAGACGAAGGCGCTCGGCATCAGCAGGAGCCCCTGGCCGCCGAGTTCGCGGTCGTGGTGGGAGGGGCGCTCGACGCTGAGCGTGCCGGTCGCGCCGTGCCAGCGCAGATCGGGGTGGAGCCCGTCGAAGAGGGCTTCGAGACCGCCCGCCGCCAGCCGCCGGGAGTGGAAGAGGATGTCCGCCTCCAGCAGGGCCCGCAGCCGCGGCCAGTGCGGGGCGACGAGGGCCCGCCAGGCGGCCTCCGTCAGATCGGCCAGCTCCGTCACCGCCCGCGCGGGATCCGCCAGCAGCCGCCGGCCGAGGGGGCTCTCCAGGGCGCCCGGGGTGCAGGCCAGGGACCTGCGGAGATCCTCGTACGCCGCCCCGGGATCGTCGGCGGCCGCGCGGACCCGGGCCAGTTCCTCCTCGAAGGTCACCGAGGGGCCGAGCGGGGGCGGGCTGAGCAGGTCCGGGTGATGCCCCTTGCGCGGCATCAGCAGCCACAGCGGCCGCAGGTCCAGCCCGGCCGCGGCGGCGCGGATCCGGCGTAGCCAGGGCAGGTGGTACGCCTGCCGGTGCGGGCGCAGCAGTACGCGCACGGCCTCCTGCGTCTCCCAGCGCGGGGAGATCCCGAAGCGGCAGCGCAGCAGGTCGGCCGGGCCGAAGCGGAAGTGGTTGCCCATGCCGTGCCGTCCGTCCTTCCGTGCTTCCGTGCTTCCGTCGCGCGGTCCGGATTCGCCCTGGACCGAATCCCTGGCCCGCACCCCCACCCCACCCGAAGCTACCCCCATGCCCTTTCCCCCCACCCCCGACCCGTCCCCGGCGCCGGGCTCCGGCCCGGCCCCCGGCCCGGCGTCCGGTCCGGTGTCCGGTTCCGGTTCGGGCCCGCCCCCGGCCTTCGGCCCGGCGCCCGCCCCGGCGTCCGCCCCGGGGTCCAGCCCGGCGTCCGGCTCCGGTTCCGCCCCGCCCCCGGCCTCCGGCCCGGCCCCCGCCCCGGCCTCCGGCCCGGCCCCCGCCCCGGCGTCCGCCCCGGGGTCCGGTCCGGCGGTCGGCTCCGGCCCGACCTCCCCCTCGGCCCCCGGCCCGGCGCCCGCCCCGGACCACGGTCCGGCGGCCGGCTCCGGCCGGACTCCGCCCCCGGCCTCCGGCCCGGCCCCCGTGTCGGACACCGGTGCGGCCCCCGGTCTCGTGGCCGGCTCCGGTCCGATCCGGCCCCCGGCCCCCGGCTCAGCGCCCGCCCCGGGGTCCGGTCCGGTGTCCGGTTTCGGTTCCGCCCCGTCCCCGGCCCCCGGCTCAGCGGGCGGCCCGGCGGCCGGCTCCGGCCCGACCTCCCCCTCGGCCCCCGGCGCGGCGTCCGGTCCGGTGTCCGGTTCCGGTTCGGCCCCGCCCTCGGCCTCCGCCCCGGCGCCCGCCCTGGCGCCCGGCTCAGCTGCCGGGGTGGGGGCCGGTGGGGGGTATCGGGGGCTGTTCCGGGTGGGGGAGTTCCGGGCCGTGTTCGCCGCGCACCTGCTGTCGCTGCTCGGCGTCGTCGTCGCCGAGATCTCCCTCACCGTCCTCGTCTACCGCGCCACCGGCTCCGCCCTGATGAGCGCGCTCACCTTCGCCCTCGGCTTCCTCCCCTACGCCCTCGGCGGCACCCTCCTCGCCGGGCTCGCCGACCGGTACCCCGCCCGCCGGCTCCTCGTCGCCTGCGACCTGCTCTGCGCCGCCTGCGCGGCGGCCATGGTCTGGCCGGGCACCCCGGTCGCCGGGATCCTCGTCCTGCGCTGCGCCATGGCCTTCGTCGCCCCGCTGTTCCAGGGGGCCCGCAGCGCCTCCCTCGCCGACATCCTCGGCCCCGGCGAGGACTTCGTCCTCGGCCGCTCGCTGCTGCGCATGGTCTCCCAGAGCGCCCAGCTCGCCGGTTTCGGCCTCGGCGGACTGCTGCTGACCTTCCTCGCCCCGCGCGGGGCGGTCGCCCTCACCGCCGCCGGGTTCCTCACCTCCGCCCTGCTGCTGCGCCTCGGCACCCGCGACCGCCCCGCCCGAGCCGCCGCCACCACCGCCCGGAGCCCGCTCCGCGGCGGGCTCGGCGTCCTCCTCGGCGACCGCCGGCTGCGGGCGCTCACCCTGCTGTGCTGGCTGCCGCCCGCCTTCGCCGTCGTCCCGGAGGCGCTCCTCACCCCGTACGCCGCCGGCATCGGCGCGGGCACCGGCGCGCTCGGGCTGCTGATGTGCGCGCTCCCCGTGGGCACCATCGCCGGGGAACTGGCGGCCGGCTCCCTCCTCTCGGCCCGCACCCGCGCACGGCTCACCGCCCCGCTGGCCGCCCTCGCCCCGCTGTCGCTGCTGGCCTACGCCGTCCGGCCCGGCGTGCCCGTCGTCCTCGCGGCGCTCCTGCTGTCCGGGCTCGCGCACGCGTACGCGCTCGACCTCGACCGGATGTACGTGGACGCCGTCCCCGACGAGCTGCGCGGCCGGGCGATGACCCTGCTCAGCACCGGCCTGATGACCCTCCAGGGCGTCGGCATGGCCCTGGCCGGAGCCGCCGCCGAGTTCTTTCCGGCACACGCCGTGGTCACCGGCGCCGCGGTCCTCGGCACCGCCGTCGTCCTGCTGCTCCTCGCCGAGCTGCGCGCCACGGAGCCCCCGCGCACTCCGGGCCGCCCCGCGCGCTCCTCGCGCCCCGGGCCGAGTCGTGAGACGGGGCTGACCGCCAAATAGCGGCCCGGTAGGGTCTGGTGGGTGCCCAAGCCGCTCAGCCTTCCCTTCGACCCCATCGCCCGCGCCGACGAGCTCTGGCAGCGCCGCTGGGGACCGGTCCCCTCCATGGCCGCGATCACCTCGATCATGCGCGCCCACCAGATCCTCCTGGCCGAGGTCGACGCGGTGGTCAAGCCGTACGGACTCACGTTCGCGCGGTACGAGGCGCTGGTGCTGCTCACCTTCTCCCAGGCGGGGGAGCTGACGATGTCGAAGATCGGCGAGCGCCTGATGGTCCACCCGACCTCGGTGACGAACACCATCGACCGGCTGATGCGGGCCGGCCTGGTGGCCAAGCGCCCCAACCCGCAGGACGGCCGCGGCACGCTCGCCTCCATCACGCCCGAAGGGCGCGCCGTCGTCGAGGCCGCGACGAAGGCCCTGATGGACATCGACTTCGGGCTGGGCGCGTACGACGCGGAGGAGTGCGCGGAGATCTTCGCGCTGCTGCGCCCCCTGCGCGTGGCCGCCGCCGACTTCGAGGACAAGTAGGACGAGCAGACGAGGGCGGGCAGCGGGCGGGCAGCGGGCGGGGAGCGGGCGGGGTGGGGCCGCGTCAAGATCGCGCAAAACGGACGGTTAGGCTCGACGCCATGAAACGAAGCGTGCTGACCCGCTACCGCGTCATGGCCTACGTGACCGCGGTCATGCTCCTGATCCTCTGCGCCTGCATGGTGGCCAAGTACGGCTTCGACACCGGTGCCGGCCTGACCCTCGCGGTCTCGCAGGTCCACGGCGTGCTGTTCATGATCTACCTCGTCTTCGCCTTCGACCTCGGCTCCAAGGCGAAGTGGCCCTTCGGCAAGCTGCTGTGGGTCCTGGTGTCGGGCACGATCCCGCTCGCCGCCTTCTTCGTCGAGCGCAAGGTCCGCGCCGAGGTCGAGCCGCTGGTCGCGGACGGTCTCGCGACCGCGAAGGCCTAGAGCACAGCTCGACCGGAACACCCCGGGGACGACTCCCCGGGGTTTCCCATCGACATTTACTAGGACGTCCTAGTAAATTCATGGGTATGGATGCTGACGCCATCGAGGAAGGCCGCCGTCGCTGGCAGGCCCGCTACGACAAGGCCCGCAAGCGCGAGGCCGATTTCACGACGCTCTCCGGAGATGACGTCGATCCCGTCTACGGGCCCCGCCCCGGCGACTCGTACGAGGGATTCGAGCGCATCGGCTGGCCGGGGGAGTACCCCTACACCCGTGGTCTGCACGCCACCGGCTACCGGGGCCGGACGTGGACCATCCGCCAGTTCGCCGGCTTCGGCAACGCCGAGCAGACGAACGAGCGCTACAAGATGATCCTGGCCGCCGGCGGCGGCGGTCTCTCCGTGGCCTTCGACATGCCCACCCTCATGGGCCGGGACTCCGACGACCCCCGCGCGCTCGGCGAGGTCGGCCACTGCGGGGTCGCCATCGACTCCGCCGCCGACATGGAGGTCCTCTTCAAGGACATCCCGCTCGGCGACGTCACCACCTCCATGACCATCTCCGGGCCCGCCGTGCCCGCCTTCTGCATGTACCTGGTCGCCGCCGAGCGGCAGGGCGTCGATCCGGCCGTCCTCAACGGGACGCTCCAGACCGACATCTTCAAGGAGTACATCGCCCAGAAGGAGTGGCTCTTCGAACCCGAGCCGCACCTGCGCCTCATCGGCGACCTCATGGAGTACTGCGCGAACGGCATCCCCGCCTACAAGCCGCTCTCCGTCTCCGGCTACCACATCCGCGAAGCCGGGGCGACGGCCGCGCAGGAGCTCGCCTACACGCTCGCCGACGGATTCGGCTACGTCGAGCTCGGCCTCTCCCGGGGCCTGGACGTCGACCACTTCGCCTCCGGCCTCTCCTTCTTCTTCGACGCGCACCTCGACTTCTTCGAGGAGATCGCCAAGTTCCGCGCCGCCCGCCGCATCTGGGCGCGCTGGATGAAGGAGGTCTACGGGGCGAAGTCCGACAAGACCATGTGGCTGCGCTTCCACACCCAGACGGCCGGCGTCTCCCTCACCGCCCAGCAGCCGTACAACAACGTGGTGCGCACCGCCGTCGAAGCCCTCGCGGCCGTCCTCGGCGGCACCAACTCCCTGCACACCAACGCCCTCGACGAGACCCTGGCCCTGCCCAGCGAACAGGCCGCCGAGATCGCGCTGCGCACGCAGCAGGTGCTGATGGAGGAGACCGGCGTCGCCAACGTGGCCGACCCGCTGGGCGGTTCCTGGTACGTCGAGCAGCTCACCGACCGCATCGAGGCCGACGCCGAGAAGATCTTCGAGCAGATCAGGGAGCGCGGCCTGCGCGCCCACCCGGACGGCCGGCACCCCATCGGGCCGATCACCTCCGGCATCCTGCGCGGCATCGAGGACGGCTGGTTCACCGGCGAGATCGCCGAGTCCGCCTTCCAGTACCAGCGAGCCCTGGAGAAGGGCGACAAGCGGGTCGTCGGCGTCAACGTCCACCACGGCTCCGTCACCGGTGACCTGGAGATCCTCCGGGTCAGCCACGAGGTGGAGCGGGTACAGGTCCAGGAGCTCGCGGCGCGCAAGGGCCGCCGCGACGACGCGAAGGTGAGCGCCGCCCTCGCGCAGATGCTGGCCGCCGCCCGTGACGGCTCGAACATGATCCCGGCCATGCTGGACGCCGTACGGGCCGAGGCCACGCTCGGCGAGATCTGCAACGTCCTGCGCGAGGAGTGGGGCACCTACACGGAGCCGCCCGGCTTCTGACGGACGGTCCGCGAGGCCGGTCACGCCCCCCGCCGCACGGCGCGGGCGTGACCGGCCTTCGCCGTTCCGGGATCCTCAGGGGCGGTCGGCGCCGCGCAGGCCGTGCATCAGCAGCGCGGTGAAGGCCGACACCCAGACCTCGTCCACCGGCTCGCAGCTGACCAGGGCGCGGTGCACCACCGTGCCCGCGATCACGTCGAAGATCAGGTCCGTGGCAAGTCCGGCGAGGGCTTCGTCCTCCTCGTACGGCAGTTCCCCGCGGGCCTGGGCCCGTTCGCGACCCAGTACGACGAGACGTTTCTGCCGGTCCACGATCGCCGACCGGATCCGGCACCGCAGGGCCTCGTCCCGGGTGGACTCGGAGACCACCGCCATCAGGGCGGTACGCGCCTCCGGGCGCCGCAGCAGCTGCGCGAACTGCAGCACCACGTCCTCGATGTCCGCTTCGAGCGAGCCCCGGTCCGGGAGCTCCAGCGCGTCGAACAGCTCCGCGACGGCGTCCACGACGAGCTCGCTCTTGCCCGCCCAGCGCCGGTACAGGGTGGTTTTCGCGACGCCCGCGCGGGCCGATACGTCCCCCATCGTCAGCTTCGACCAGCCCAGCTCCACCAGCGCGTCCCGGGTCGCCGCCAGGATCGCCGCGTCCGCCGCCGCACTGCGGGGGCGGCCGGTGCGGCCGGGCGGGGGGCTGGTGCCGGGGCTGGGGTTGCGCATGGCCGAGACCATACCCGCCAGTAGCGGAACCGTCGGGGGGCCCGTCGCTGTGGTTCAGATCACGGGGCGCGGGCGGCCCGGGGGAGTTACGCTACGGCTCGTAGCGAAAGAGCGACAACCACGCGAAGGCTACTGGCGCCAGGTGGGGACCCGGCGCCGCACCACGTTCCACCGCGATTCGCACGATTCGCGGGACGATCTTTCGGGATCCTTTTCGTCGGCGCGCGCACACGGGGGAGGATGTACGCATGCAGCCCAGAAACATGTCCATGAGCGGCGTCGTCGACCTCGCCGCGGTGAAGGCGGCCGGCGAAGCCAAGGCGAAGGCCGAGCAGGCGCGCGCGGAGGCCGCCCGCCAGGGCGGTGCCGGCGCGGGCGGTGCGCCCGGCGGCGCCGTACCGCCGTCCGCGCTCGTGATCGACGTAGACGAGGCCGGCTTCGAAAGCGACGTCCTCCAGCTCTCCAACGAGGTCCCGGTCGTCCTCGACTTCTGGGCCGAGTGGTGCGAGCCGTGCAAGCAGCTCAGCCCGCTCCTGGAGCGGATGACCATCGAGGCGAACGGCCGCTTCGTCCTGGCGAAGATCGACGTCGACGCCAACCAGATGCTGATGCAGCAGTTCGGCATCCAGGGCATCCCGGCCGTCTTCGCCGTCGTCGCCGGCCAGGTCCTGCCCCTGTTCCAGGGCGTGGCTCCCGAGCAGCAGATCCGCGAGACCCTGGCCCAGCTGGTCCAGGTCGCCGAGGAGCGCTTCGGCCTCATCGGCCTCCAGGTCGACCCCGGCGCCGAGGGCGCCCCGGCCGAGCGGGCCCCGGAGCCGGCGGCCGGTCCGTACGACGCGCTGCTGGAGGCGGCGGTCGCGGCGCTGGACGAGGGCGACATGGACGGCGCCGTCCGTGCGTACAAGAGCGTCCTGGCCGAGGACCCGGCCAACACCGAGGCGAAGCTGGGCCTGGCCCAGGCCGAGCTGCTGGCGCGGGTGCAGCACCTGAACCCGCAGACGGTGCGCGCCGAGGCGGCCGCCAATCCGAAGGACCCGGCCGCGCAGATGGCCGCGGCCGACCTGGACCTGGCGGGCGGACACGTGGCCGATGCCTTCGGGCGGTTGGTGGACACCGTCCGGGTCACCTTCGGTGACGAGCGGGACGCCGTACGCGTCCGGCTCCTGGAGCTGTTCGAGGTCATCGGGGCGGACGACCCCCGGGTCGCGGCCGCCCGTACGGCACTGGCGCGGGTGCTCTTCTAGGCACGTCCGAGCCTTCCGGGGTGATCGCGGGCCCCGGCGATTTGTTGACACGTAGATAAACAGCGGCCGCGCTTTGCCAAAACTTGGCAATCGCGGCCGCTGTTACTCGTAGTAAGTCGAACCCCGTGAACTGTCCGGTTGGTTCGCTCTTCCACCGATCTGTCGTGGCCCAGGGTGACACCCTGTGTGGCCGCCCGACGCCGCCGGGTCGCACTCCGGTTATCCAGCCGTTACCCGCCAGTAACGAACCCCCTTGTGCCCCGGCCGGGAATGGACCACGATCGGCGACGCTCGGTCCTTCCCGCAGTGCCGCTCATCCGGAGCCGCGGTGGAGGGTCCCCACCGAGCCGGCCGGTGGCAGTGGCACCGGCCGTGGGACAGGGGGGTCTCCGCCACACCCGGCGGTGCCTGTCCTCCAGGTTGCGCGAACGCGTGGCCCAGTGGTTGTCGCTCGGGGGTGATCGCCGGTGTACGGGACGTGGCACAGCCACACCCCGGCCTCCTGCGCTCCTTCCCGAGGACGTAGCACTTCTCCCATCCCAGGACGGGCACGGCCCGGACCGGAGATGTACGTCCGAGAAGGAGGAACGAAGTATGAGTTCTCAGGTTCGTGGTGGGACCAGATGGAAGCGCTTCGCGCTCGTCATGGTGCCGAGCATCGCGGCCACGGCCGCGGTCGGTGTGGGTCTGGCGCAGGGTGCCCTCGCGGCGTCCTTCAGCGTCTCCGGCCAGGACTTCAAGGTCTCGGCCGACAAGCTCGACGGTGACGACCTGCTCCAGTACGGCAGCGTCGCCAAGGGCAAGACCGCGGACGGCAAGGGCGAGGCCCAGCACCCGGTCACCATCTCCGGGTTCCGCCACGCGGAAATCACCAACATGTGCCAGTCGCTGGTGACCCCGATCCCGGGCATCGGCGCGATCACGATGCAGCTGCGGACGGGCAACAAGGGCACGCCGGCGGTCGCGGAGAACATCTACCTGGATGTCGCCGAGCTGGACACCGACGCCAAGTTCACCGACCTGGACATCGGTGTCGCGGTCGCGGACGCGGCGGACAAGGACCACCCGACCGCGCCGCAGGCCAACACGGTAGCCAGCGGTGGTCTGTTCTCGCAGCGCGCCAAGAAGGCCGTGCTGACGAACGTCCGTCAGAAGGCGTGGGCGACGACGGCGGGCACCTTCACGCTGCCCAACCTCAAGCTCCGTCTGCTCAGCGGCGACGAGCCGTGCTACAAGGACGAGAAGTAGCCGGTCCTGGCCGAGTGACCGCGAGGGCGGGCGGCGCACGCCGCCGTCCGTCCCCGCGGGCTCCACAGAGTTTCCGTACCACCGTTTCCAGGGAGCTGTTGTCCATGAACCCCCAGGCCCCGGTTCGCGCCGCAGACGACGCTTGGTTCACCGTGGTGTACTACCGCTTCCGTGCCTGGAGGGGGGAACGGCCCTTCTGGGCGGGGCTCTTCACCGCCATCGGCGGCGTGCCGATCGCCTACTTCCCGTACGCGGACCTCCGGCTGGGCAACGTCACCATCGCCATGGCGACGACCGCCGGAGCGGGCTCGCTGATCATCGGCATCCTGCTGATCACCCTCGGCATCGCCCTCTGGTTCCAGCAGGCCATGCGGGTGTTCGCCGGTGTCGCGGCGATCCTCCTCGCGCTGGTCTCCCTGCCGGTGTCGAACCTGGGCGGCTTCTTCTTCGGGTTCCTCTTCTCCCTGCTCGGCGGCGCGCTCGCGCTGTCCTGGGCACCGGGAAGGCCGGCGGAGCCGGAGCCGCAGGACATGGAGACGGCCGAGGCGGAGGGATTCGCCGGCGGCTCCCTGCCGTTCCCCGGGCCCCGTGACATGGATACGGCCTACGTGACCGAGAAGACTGCCCACGCCGATGGCGGGAGGAACAGTGCGGGGTGACGAGACGCAGCGGGGGGCGACCCCTGGCGCAGAGTCCCGTGAAAGAAGGGGCCCGCGGCACGCGGCGCCCAGGAAGTCGCTGCTGACCAAGCTCCAGATACCCGTCGGGAAGACGATGGCGCTGGCCGCGATGCCGACCGCCGTGCTCGTCGGGATGAGCATCACGCCGAAGCTGGCCCTGGCCGACGAGAAGGACATCCCCTTCGCGCCGGGCCCCTGCGTGACGCGCTCCGACGAGCCCTCCGAGTCGGCCTCGCCGTCTCCCTCGAAGACCCCTTCGCCGAGCACGTCGCCCACCGCGACGCCCTCGCCGGGCGCGAGCGGGACCCCGAAGCCGGTCACCACCCCCTCGGGCTCGGCCGCCGGCTCCGGTACGAAGGAGAAGGCAGCGGACACGAAGGTGCCCCCGGCGCCCAAGCCGTCCGCGAGCACCCCCTCCTCCGCGCCCTCCCCGTCCTCCCCGTCCCCTTCGGCCAAGAGCACGAACCCGCTCGACCCGCTGGGAGTGGGCGACGCCCTCAAGGGGCTCGTCGACGCGCTCGGCAGGCCGCTCAAGGACGCGCAGAAGCCGGCCACCCCGACGCCGGCGCCCACCCCGAGCGCCACGGCGAAGGCCAAGGACCCGGCGGCGGACGCGATCCGCGAGGCGGCGCAGAAGGCGGGCGCCGGCGTCAAGGAGCTGTCCCAGGACGTCAAGGACACCGCCAAGACCCCGAAGGACGAGACGGGCAAGACCGCCGACGGCAAGAAGGCCGACGACGCGACCGGCCCCGACGCCTCCCCCTCGCCGTCACCCTCCACCTCGGCGTCCACGGACCCGGACGGCAAGCAGCCCTTCCCCTGCCCGACCCTCGACGCCAAGGCCCTGGCCGACGCGAAGCTGGAGCCGGGCGTCCCGCTCCTGCCGGACGAGCCCTGGTACCTGGACAGCTCGATGCTGACCCTCTACGGCCTGGACTACGCGGGCATCGTCGAGGTGAAGACGGCGGGCGGCAAGATCAAGAAGGTCCTGAAGTTCACCGCGGACTCGCTGGACATCAAGGACCTGTACCAGACGGTCGGCACCGGCAGCACCGTCGCCCACCTGAAGTCCCGCCCGGGCTCGACGTCCACGATCCGGGACGCCAAGGTGACGATGTACACCGAGAGCCTGAAGGGCAACCTCTTCGGTCTCATCCCGATCGAGTTCACCCCGAACAGCCCGCCGCCCCTGAACGTCCCCTTCGCGTTCTTCACGAACGTCAAGGTCGTCCAGGCCGGCCAGTTCGGCGGCAACCTCACCGTCCCGGGCCTGAAGACGTACATCGGCCCGGCGGAGAAGTAGTCCGGTACCCCCTGCGCGGAAGTGGCCCGCACCCCCTCGGGGGTGCGGGCCACGACCCGTTGCGGTGCGGGGTCAGGAAGCGGAGCCGGTGCCGCCCTCCTGCTCCATGCGGTCTGCCTTGGCCTGGAGGTCCTCGGCGATGTCGTCCCAGTCGGGACCGAAGGCGAGGAGATCGTCCGCGGCCTCGCGCAGCAGCGCGGCGTCATCCGGTCGCTGCAGGCAGACGATCCGGTAGGCCAGGTTGCGCGCCCAGGGGGGGAGCCCGATGAAGTTCTCGGCCTTCAGCGCGCGCACCATCGAGAGGATCTCGTCCGGGTCGGCGTAGATGATCTTCTCGACGTACTCGAACTCGGCGATGCCGAACTGCACGGGGGTAACGTCCGGGTTGTCCTCGGGGACGACTCCGCGCCCCAGCTTCATCAGATCTGTCACGGTGGTTCCCTGTCCGGTCACATTGCGATTTGGTAGTACGTCGACAGGGAGATCTTGTCCGCTCCGACCTTGAAGATGTGCCCCATGATCCTGATGCCGTCGACGACGACGTCCAGTTTCTGCAGTCCCTCCATGCTCCCGCCCTTGCCCATGTGCTCAAGGGTCTTGAGGATGAGCGCCTTTTCGATGTCGTCGGGGTTCAGGTGTGTCGTGTCCAGCGCGGGGAAGGCCACCTCGCCCTTCCGGGCGTCGTGGGCCCGGTGGAAGGCGTGGCCCGTGCTGATCGTCCACTTGTAGCCGCCCGCTTCGACGGCGCGCTTGAGGAGCGTGGGACTGATGCCCGCCGCGCTGGTGACGCGGATGGCGCTGAACGGCACGTGTGCGCTGACGATCGCGAGCGGCTTCAGACGCGCCAGCGTCTGGGCGGCGGACGCCGTCACGGCGAAGTACTTGCCGAGCCCGCTGGCGATCTTCGCCACGGCCACGGCGAGCTGGGGGATCTTCAGCACCGCGGCGCCGACGAGGATGACGTTCAGTGCCGTCCACAGGCAGCTCTCCACGTCCAGGGTGGAGAAGCACTTCCTCGCGTCGGTGACGCCCAGGACGTCGAGGAGGATCTGGCCGCCGTTCTCGATCGCCCAGTCGATCACGTCCTTGTTGGCTGCGGCGAGGGCGGCGCGGTACTCGTCCACGCAGGCCTGTCCACAGGCCTTGCGCAGCGCGTCCTCCTCGCTGACGTTCAGGTCGGCTCCGCCGTATCCGGGGCCGCCGTTGGACTTGGCGGAGGCCAGCTGCGCGGCGCGGAGTTCTTCCTCCCACTTGCGGTAGGCCTCTTCGGCCCGGTCCGCCGAGGCGTCCGCGTCCTTCGCGGACTGCTGGGCATTGGCGGCGGCGCCTTCGGCGGCCTTCGCGTCGGACTCGGCCTTGGTGGCCGTGCTGCTCGCCGCGTTCGCGTCCGCGGTCGCCGCGTTCGCCGCTGTACGGGCGTTGGCGGCGCTCTTCTCGGCCTCGGTGGCCTCGCTGTTCGCGGCCGCCGCCTCGCTCGCGGCATCCCTCGACGCGCTCCCGGCGAGGACGACCTCGGCTCCGGCCTGGGCGTTGTACTCCGTCGTTTTGGTGTCCGCCGTCTTCGCGGCGTTGGCGGCGGCAGCGGCGGTGGTGGCGGAGGCGCGCGCCGCGGCCACCGACTTCAGGGCCGCGGCCGTGTCCGCGGCGGCGGCAGCAGCGGCTTGCGCGGCGAGTTTGGCGTCGCCGCTCGCCTTGTCGGCGAGTGCCTGAGCGGCGGCAGCCGCCTTCGTGGCCTCGGCGGAACTGGCGGTAGCCGCGGCCGCCTGCTGGTCGGCGAGGGGCTTGGCCGTCTGGCCGATCAAGACCGCGAAGGCCGCGGCAGAGTCCGACTGGCGGTACGGGGTGCCGATCGCGATGGCGGCGTTGGCCGGCTTGGCTGCCTCGGCGGCGGAGTCGCGGGCCGCCAGGGCCGCCTGCGAGGTGGCGAAGGCGTGCCCGGCAGTGGCCACGGACCAGGCCGAGGTCTGCTCGGCCTCGGCCTTGGCGGCGGTGGCGTCCTTCTTGGCCTGGACCGTGGCGGCTTGAGCCTTCTTCGCCTCCTGCTCGGCCTTGACGACGTTCGCGGACGCGGCTGCCGAGGCGTCGATCGCCTCGGCAGCCGCGGCGTGCGCGGTCTGGGCGGCCGCGTAGCTGTTCCACCACTGCGAGTTCGCGTTGTCGTACGCGGCCTGCGCCCGCGCGGCGGCGCCGTCGGCGCGGGTGGCGGCGGCGCGGGCGTCGACCGCCGCGGTACCCGCCTCGTCGGCGGCGGTACGTGCCCGGCCCGCCGCCCCCTTCGCGTCGTTGGCGGCGGTACGTGCCTCCGTGGCGGCCTTGCGGCTGTCACCAGCCGCCGCCGTGCCCTCGGCGGCGGCGGCCGCCGACTCCAGGGCGGCGGCGCGGGCGTCCTTCGCCCGCATCGTGCGTTCGGCCTCGGCCGCGTTGTCTCGGGCCAGTGCGGCCTTGGCTTCGGAGGCCTCGGCGGCGTCCCGCTTGTCCGCGGCGGTATCACCCGCGTTCTCGGCTGCGGCCTTGGCCTTGGCGGCCGCCTCTCGTTCGGTGGTGGCCCGGCCCTCGGCCGCCAGGGCCTTGTTCCGTGCCGCCGTCGCCTTGGCGTGCTCCGCCTTGGCGACGTCGCGTTCCTGCTCCGCCTTGAGGCGCTGTGCCTTGGCGTTCTCTGCGGCGGCCTTGGCGGTGGCCTGGGCGGTCTCGGCCTTCGCCTGGGCGGCCTTCGCCTTGGTGGCGTTGTCCGCGGCTTCCTTCGCCTGGGCCGCTGCCGAGGTCGCGGCGGCCTTGGCCTGGGCGGCGGCTTCCTGCGCGGCGATGCGGCGGAACTCGGTGTTCACCGCGTGCGACTGGGTCTGGGCCAGGGCGTAGAGGGTCTTGCTGTCCGCGACGGTCGCCTTCGCGGCGTTCGACGCGGTCAGGGCGGCCTTCGACGCCGCCTCGGCGGCCGCGGCCGAGGCCTTGGCCACCTGGACGGACTGCTGGGCGAACAGCAGGCCGCGCCCGCGCGGGGTCTTGGCCGCGTCCGCGATGGCCCAGGCCGTGTTCTGGGCGGTGCCGGCCTTGTCCGAGGCGGTCTTGGCGGCCGTCGACGCGGCCGCGGCGAGCTTCACCTGGTCGGCCGCCCGGGTCCGGGCCGTCGCCAGGTCCTTCGTCGCCTGGGTGAACACGGCGGCGGCGGGCCGGTTGGAAGCGTTGGCGGGCTGGCCCGCCCAGTACTTCTGCCAGGTCAGGATCTGGTCGGCGAGCCATGCCTGGCCGAGGGACTCGATCATGGCCTCGGTGGCCTTGCGGGCCTCCGTGGCGGCGCTGACCTCGGCGTTGACGATCTCGTTGCGCGCGGTGGTCTGGGCGGCGTACTCCTGCTCCCACTCCAGGTGCGCCGTCACGACGATCGGGGACATGACCCGGTAGAAGTCGATCGGGTTGCGGCTGTCACAGGCGCCCCAGGCGGCCTTGAGGGCCTCGACCTCAAGACGGAACTCGACCGAGTTCTCGGCCGGCGCCTGCTTCATGTAGCCGCCGAGCCGCAGGTAGCGGGCGATGTCGCTGGCGGTGGCGGAGCCGTAGTTGTACTCGGCCTTCTCCGCGTCGCCCAGCAGGGAGTCGGTGACGAAGTCCAGGTTGAGGTCCTGGCCCTTGAGCTGGGCGGCCAGTTCCCGCGCCTTGTCGGTGGCGGCCTTGGTGGCCGGAGCGTGGCCGTCTTCGCCCAGCCGGTAGTACAGGTTCCGCAGGTCGTAGGTGAAGGCGACGATGTCCTTGTCGAACTCGGGGGCGTACCGCGCGACCCCACCCCGGTCCCCGGTTTCCCAGTAGACCTTGTTCGACGCCTGCCACCGGTCCCGCCGGTCGCTCGCCTCGCCGAAGGAGCCCGCGTAGGCGTCCCGGTCCTTGAGCATCGCCTGGCGCAGCGGGTCCATGCCCATGCTCAGGTCGGTGGCAGCGGCGAGCTCGGCCGGGGTGCCGGTCAGGGCCTTGGCCGCCGCCTTCTTCAATTCCGGGCCGCCGACGTGCAGGGCGAAACCGCCCGCGCAGCGGTCCATGCGGGCATCGGTGCCCAGGCTGATCGGCCGGTACGCCGGTTCGTCGTCCGGCGGTATCTCCACCGCCGACGCCGGGGCGGCGCTGATCAGGCCGGCCAGCAGGGCGGCGCTGGTGGCGAGGGCGGTGCCGGCGAGGCCGCGGCGTACGGCGGCCCGGATGGCTGGGCTCCTGCCCCTCAGAAGGGTCGATCTGTGCACGTGTCTGCCTTTTTCCTTGGAGTGCTCGGGCAGCCCGAAGGAAGGCACGTACGTGTGTATGCGCTGGTCAGGCGCGTGTGATGAGTGTTCTGCCTTCCCCCAAGGCGTGGCCTGACACTGTCACGATCTTGGTTACCTCCGGTAGCGATTTTCGGCCATCCCTACCGGCAGGTAGAAAACGCACAGGGATCGCACAGGCAGCCCACAGGTCAGGCGCGGGATCGCGGGCCGCGTCGGACGCACCGAGGGCGGCACCCCGGGATCCCATCGGGATCCGGAGTGCCGCCCTCGGTCTCTGTGCGGCAGAGGTGGGGTGGCGGCGGTCAGCCGCGGGGGCTGCCGCCCACGTGGTGGACGCGGACCATGTTGGTCGTGCCGGGGACGCCGGGGGGCGAGCCGGCCGTGATGACCATGGTGTCGCCCTCGTTGTAGCGGGCCAGCTTGTGCAGCTCGCCGTCCACGAGGTCGACCATCGCGTCGGTGTTGTCCACGTGCGGGACGACGTAGGACTCGACGCCCCAGCTCAGCGTGAGCTGGTTGCGGGTGTTGACGTCCGTGGTGAAGGCCAGGATCGGCTGGGTCGCGCGGTAGCGCGAGAGCCGGCGGGCCGTGTCCCCGGACTGGGTGAAGGCGATGAGCGCCTTGCCGTCGAGGAAGTCCGCGATCTCGCAGGCCGCGCGGGCGACGGAGCCGCCCTGGGTACGGGGCTTCTTGCCCGGGACCAGCGGCTGGAGGCCCTTGGACAGGAGCTCCTCCTCGGCCGCCGCGACGATCTTCGACATCGTCTTGACGGTCTCGATCGGGTAGGCACCCACCGAGGACTCGGCCGACAGCATGACCGCGTCCGCCCCGTCCAGGATCGCGTTGGCCACGTCGGAGGCCTCGGCGCGGGTCGGGCGGGAGTTGGTGATCATCGACTCCATCATCTGGGTCGCGACGATCACCGGCTTGGCGTTGCGGCGGCACATCTCGATGAGCCGCTTCTGGACGATCGGGACCTTTTCGAGCGGGTACTCGACGGCGAGGTCGCCGCGGGCCACCATGACCGCGTCGAAGGCCGCGACCACGGCCTCCATGTTCTCGACGGCCTGCGGCTTCTCCACCTTGGCGATGACGGGGACCCGGCGGCCCTCCTCGTCCATCACCTTGTGGACGTCCTTGACGTCGCCGGCGTCGCGGACGAAGGACAGGGCGACCATGTCGCAGCCCATCCGCAGGGCGAACCGGAGGTCGTCGACGTCCTTCTCCGACAGGGCGGGGACGTTCACGGCGGCACCCGGCAGGTTGATGCCCTTGTGGTCCGAGATGACACCGCCCTCGATGACGATGGTCTTGACCCGGGGGCCCTCGACCCCGGTCACCCGGAGCTCGACGTTGCCGTCGTTGATCAGGATCTGGTCACCCTTGGCGACGTCGCCCGGGAGACCCTTGTAGGTGGTGCCGCAGATGGACTTGTCGCCCGGGACGTCCTCGGTGGTGATGGTGAACTCGTCACCGCGCACCAGCTCGACGGGACCCTCGGCGAAGGTCTCCAGGCGGATCTTGGGGCCCTGGAGGTCGGCGAGGACGCCGACCGCTCGCCCGGTGTCCTCGGAGACCTTCCGGACGCGGTCGTACCGCTCCTGGTGTTCTGCCTGGGATCCGTGGCTGAAGTTGAATCGGGCCACGTTCATACCTGCCTCGATGAGCGCTTTCAGCTGCTCATACGAGTCGACGGCGGGGCCCAGCGTGCAGACGATTTTGGAACGGCGCATGGAGCGGATCCTATCGGTTTGTTTCGTAGCGGAATATTCCGTCTGGTGGAAAGTCCAAGTGACTACTGGGTAACCAACGCGTACGCCTGGTCCGCGATCTCCAGTTCCTCATCCGTCGGCACCACCGCCACGGCCACCCGCGCGTACTCCGCCGAGATGAGACGCGGCTCGCCGGAGCGCTCCGCGTTGGCCTGGAGGTCCAGCGCCAGACCCAGCTCCTCCAGACCGGCCACCGCAGCTTCCCGGACGGCGGCCGCGTTCTCGCCGACGCCCGCCGTGAACACCACCGCGTCCACCCGCCCGAGTACCGCCGTATAGGCGCCGATGTACTTCTTCAGACGGTGGACGTACGCCGCCAGCGCGAGGCGCGCCGCCGGGTCGCCCTCGTCCGCGCGCCGCTGCACCTCGCGCATGTCGTTGTCGCCGCACAGACCCAGCAGACCGCTCTTCTTGTTCAGCAGCGAGTCGATCTCCTCGACGGACAGCCCGCCGACCCGGGCCAGGTGGAAGACCACCGCCGGGTCCAGGTCGCCCGAACGGGTGCCCATGACCAGGCCCTCCAGCGGGGTCAGGCCCATGGAGGTCTCCTCGCACACCCCGCCCCGGACGGCCGAGGCGGAGGCCCCGTTGCCCAGGTGGAGCACGATCACGTTGACGTCCTCGGCCGGCTTGCCCAGCAGCGCGGCCGTCGCCCGGGAGACGTAGGCGTGCGAGGTGCCGTGGAAGCCGTAGCGCCGGATGGCGTACTTGTCGGCCGTCGCCACGTCGATCGCGTACCGGGCCACGTGCTCCGGCATCGTCGAGTGGAAGGCCGTGTCGAAGACGGCCACCTGCGGGAGGTCGGGGCGCAGCGAGCGGGCCACCTCGATGCCCATCACGTTGGCCGGGTTGTGCAGCGGGGCCAGCGGGATGAGGTCGCGGATCTCCGCGAGCACCGCGTCGTCGATCACCGTGGGCCGGGTGAACTTCGTGCCGCCGTGCACCACCCGGTGGCCCACGGCCGCCAGCTCGGGGGAGTCCAGGCCCATTCCGTCGGCGCGCATCTCCTTGGCCACCGCCTCCAGGGCGGCGCGGTGGTCGGCGATCGGTCCGGTGCGCTCGCGCTTGCCGCCCGCGGCGCCCGGCCCCGTCAGGGGCTCGTGCGACAGCCGGGAGGTCTCCTCGCCGATCCGCTCCACCAGGCCCACGGCCAGGCGGGAGTGGTCCGCCATGTCGAGGAGCTGGTACTTGACGGACGAGGAGCCGGAGTTGAGGACGAGTACGCGCGTTGCGGTCACGGGTGCGGAGCCTTCTCGGGAGGGGACGGTGCTACGGGCGGGAGGTGCGCGCCATGGTGGGGGCGCGGGCGGCGGGCGGGCTCAGGCGTCGGGGATCGCCCCCGACGCCCGCTCGGTCTGCGCCTGGATCGCGGTGATCGCCACGGTGGTGACGATGTCCTGGACCAGCGCCCCGCGGGAGAGGTCGTTGACCGGCTTGCGCAGACCCTGGAGCACCGGTCCGACCGCCACGGCGCCCGCCGAACGCTGCACGGCCTTGTACGTGTTGTTGCCCGTGTTGAGGTCGGGGAAGATCAGCACGCTCGCCCGGCCGGCCACCTCGGACTCCGGCAGCTTGGTGGCCGCAACCGAGGGCTCCACGGCGGCGTCGTACTGGATCGGCCCCTCGATCAGCAGGTCGGGCCGCTGCGCGCGGACGAGCTCGGTGGCCTTGCGGACCTTGTCCACGTCGGCGCCGGAGCCGGAGGTCCCGGTCGAGTACGAGAGCATCGCGATCCGCGGCTCGACCCCGAAGGCGGCGGCCGTGGCTGCGGACTGGACGGCGATGTCGGCGAGCTGCTCGGCGTTCGGGTCCGGGTTGACCGCGCAGTCGCCGTAGACGAGGACCTTGTCGGCCAGGCACATGAAGAAGACGGAGGAGACGATGGAGGCCTCCGGCTTGGTCTTGATGATCTCGAAGGCGGGGCGGATGGTGGCGGCGGTGGAGTGCACCGAGCCGGAGACCATGCCGTCGGCCAAGCCCTCCTGGACCATCAGGGTGCCGAAGTAGTTCGCGTCGGTGACCACGTCGCCGGCCAGCTCGATGGTCATGCCCTTGTGGGCGCGCGCCTTGGCGTAGTACGCGGCGAACCGTTCCCGCAGGGGGGAGGTGGCGGGGTCGATCAGCTGCGCCCCCGAGATGTCGATGCCCAGGTCCGCGGCCTTCTTCAGGATGGCGGGCTCCTCGCCCAGCAGGGTCAGGTCGCAGACCCCGCGGCGCAGCACCACGTCGGCGGCGCGCAGCACCCGTTCCTCGGTGCCCTCGGGCAGCACCACGCGGCGGCGCTCGGACCGGGCCCGCTCCAGCAGCTCGTGCTCGAACATCATCGGGGTGACCCGCTCGGAGCGGGCGACCGAGAGCAGGTCGCGCAGCTCGGAGGTGTCCACGTGCCGCTCGAACAGGCCGAGTGCGGTCTCCAGCTTGCGCGGGGTGGCGGAGTTCAACCGGCTCTGCAGCGCGAAGAGTTCGGCCGCCGTCGGGAAGCTGTTGCCGGCCACCGACACCACCGGGGTGCCGGGCGCGAGCCGGGAGGCCATCTCCAGGATGTGCGGGGCCGGCCGCTCGTTCAGGGTCAGCAGCACGCCGGCGATCGGCGGGGTCCCCGAGGTGTGCGCGGCCAGTGCCCCGATGACCAGGTCGGAGCGGTCGCCGGGGGTGACGACCAGGCAGCCGGGGGTCAGGGCGTTCAGGAAGTTCGGGAGCATCGCGCCGCCGAAGACGAAGTCCACGGCGTCGCGCGCCAGCCCGGCCTCGTCGCCGAGGAGCACCTCGCCGTCGAGGGCCGCGGTGATCTGGGCGACGGTGGGGGCGGAGAGGGACTTGTCGTCGGGCAGGACGTAACAGGGCACGGGCAGCCGGGCCGCGAGCCGCTCGGCTATGAGGTCGCGGTCCTCGGCGGCCACCCGGTTGACGACCATCGCCACCACGTGGCAGCCCAGGCCCTGGTAGGCGCGGTAGGCGTTGCGGGCCTCGGCGCGCACGGACTCGGCGGGGCGTTTGGTGCCGCCGACCACGGGGACGACGACCGCGCCCAGCTCGTTGGCGAGGCGGGCGTTCAGCGCCAGCTCGTCGGGGAGGTTCGTATCGGCGTAGTCGGTGCCGAGGACGAGCATGACCTCGTAGTCGCGGGCCACCCGGTGGTAGCGGTCGACCAGCCGGGACACCAGCTCGTCGGTGCCCTTCTCGGCCAGGATCGCCGAGGCCTCCTGGTACTCCATGCCGTAGGCCGTCGTCGCGTCCTGCTCGATGCGGTAGCGGGCCTTGAGCAGGTCGAACAGACGGTCGGGCCCATCGTGGAGCAGTGGACGGTAGACGCCGACCCGGCCGGTCTGCCGGGCCAGGAGCTCCATGATGCCCAGTTCGACGACCTGGCGGCCGTCCCCCCGCTCGATACCGGTCACATACACGCTGCGCGTCACGCGTGCTCTCCGTCCATGTGTGCCTGGGAGTCGATTGACCCAGTTGGGGTGGGCTTGACCTCTTGACAATACCTCTGTGGATCGGTAGGGCGCCCGCCGGAAAAAGGGCCTGTCCGAGGGGGCCGAAAGGCCCTGGGGGCGGATCGGTACGGAGCGCGCCTCCCCCCTGGCCCGTGGAACAATCGGACAGGCTTCACCAATACGCCCTTCATATGTACAGCCGTCCGTCCGCACGCGTACGGCCAGGTACGACCAGGAGCAGGAGACACAGCACGATGCGTATCGGAGTTCTCACCGCAGGCGGCGACTGCCCGGGTCTCAACGCTGTCATCCGGTCGGTCGTACACCGCGCCCTGGTCGGGCACGGGGACGAGGTCATCGGTTTCGAGGACGGTTTCAAGGGCCTCCTCGACGGCCACTACCGTCCGCTCGACATCAATGCCGTCAGTGGCATTCTCGCCCGGGGCGGCACGATCCTCGGCTCGGCCCGCATGGAGCGCGCCCGCCTCCACGAGGCCGCCGAGAACGCCCAGGAGCTCGCCAAGCGCTACGGCATCGACGCCCTCATCCCGATCGGCGGCGAGGGCACCCTGACGGCCGCCCGGATGCTCTCCGACGCCGGGATGCCGGTGGTGGGCGTACCGAAGACGATCGACAACGACATCTCCTCCACCGACCGCACCTTCGGCTTCGACACCGCCGTCATGGTCGCGACCGAAGCCATCGACCGCCTCAAGACCACCGCCGAATCGCACCAGCGCGTGATGGTCGTCGAGGTCATGGGCCGGCACGCGGGCTGGATCGCCCTGGAGTCGGGCATGGCCGGCGGCGCCCACGGCATCTGCCTGCCCGAGCGCCCCTTCGAGGTGGACGCCCTGGTGAAGATGGTGGAGGAACGCTTCGCCCGCGGCAAGAAGTTCGCCGTCGTCTGCGTCGCCGAGGGCGCGCACCCGGCCGAGGGCTCCATGCCGTACGAGAAGGGCGAGATCGACCAGTACGGTCACGAGCGCTTCGCCGGCATCGGCAACCGCCTCGCCGTCGAGCTGGAGCGGCGCCTGGGCAAGGAGGCCCGTCCGGTCATCCTCGGCCACGTCCAGCGCGGCGGCACCCCCACCGCCTACGACCGCGTCCTCGCGACCCGCTTCGGCTGGCACGCGGTCGAGGCCGTCCACCGCGGCGAGTTCGGCAACATGACCGCCCTGCGCGGCACCGACATCGTGATGGCCCCCCTCGCGCACGCCGTCACCGAGCTGAAGACCGTGCCGGACCACCGGATGTACGAGGCCGAGTCCGTCTTCTGACCGGCCCGCCCGGCCGGTGCGGCCGGGACCTCCGGCCCCTCTTCTCAGCCGAACGGCCCCGGTGCGCCTCCTCCTCGGAGCGCCCGGGGCCGCTTCGTCGTCCCGGGCGGGCACCCCGGGGCGCCGCGCGTGTGACCTATCCCGCACCGCCGGCCATCGACCAGAAGCGGTCCACGATCTCCGCGAGGAACTCCCGGCCCGAGTCCCCGGCCCCGTCCGCGCCCTGGCCGCCGCCCCAGCTCAGGGTGGCCACCATCCGCGACTGGTAGTCGTTGTGGAGCCGCTCCAGCACCCGCTCCAGATGGGCCTTGGGCACCGGCAGCAGCTTGGCCACCGGTTTCACGTACGCCTGCCAGCGGGTGGTGACCGCACTGCGCAGCAGTCCGGCGAGCTCTTCCTCCTTGCCCGTCGCCGTCACGAACTGCGCGAGGTTCAGGCCGAGCGTCGAGGCGAGGGCGGCGGACTGGCGTTCGTTGCCCTTCCAGCGTCCGGTGTCCTCCATCTTCTGGTACGAGCCCGCGTCCAGCCCGATCCGGCGGGCCAGGTCCTCGGGGTCCATGCCCCGGGCCAGGCGGTGTTCGCGCAGGGTGACGGGCTCGGCGAGCAGTTCCCCGGGGGAGCACCAGAGCACGCCGGCGAGTGCCGTGAGTTCGGCGGAGGTGGGGGACAGCTCGCCCCGTTCCCAGGCCATCACGGTTTCGGGCGCGACGAGCAGTCCGTACTGGGCCCGCAGGCCATAGGCGACATGACCGGGAGCCATGCCCAGGGCCGCGCGCAGACGACGCGCGGCGGGGGCATTGAAAGGGGGGCTGGAGTGCACACGGCACACCGTAGGAGTGGCTGAGCCATGACGACTACCAACCAAACAAACAAGCTCATAACTCATAGGAAAGTACGAGGAAGTTCGACGGTTTGGCCGGGTTTCCCTGCGACTGTCCGGTAATCGGATTGGTCGATGATCCTTCCACAGCGTACGGATCCGGCCACTCCAATTCAGGCGCCTCCCGACACTCGGCATGTGATCCCCGTCACACACCGCGAACCCGTGCCCCCTCCCGTACGTGACCCATGACGAGGGCCCTCGCCCACGGGGGCGGCGAGGGCCCTTGCCTTGACGTCGGCGTCAAGGAATACGGTCGGCCCATGCGCATCGGCGAACTGGCGAAGCGGGCCGGGACCAGCACACGGACCCTCAGGTACTACGAATCGCGCGGACTGCTGGCCGCACGGCGGACCGGCAACGGCTACCGCGACTACGACGAGGACGACCTGCGCCTGCTACGGCAGATCCGCACGCTCCGGGACTTCGGCTTCGACCTGGAGGAGACCCGGCCCTTCGTCGACTGCCTGCGCGCCGGCCACCCGGCCGGCGACTCCTGCCCGGCCTCCCTGGCCGTCTACCGCAGCAAGCTCGAAGAGCTCGACGAGCTCATCGGCCAGCTCGCCGGCGTACGCGAGCAGGTCGCCCGGCAGCTGGCCGCCGCCGAGGCCATCGCCGCCGAGAGCATCGCCGCGGCGACCGTCGCCGGCGGGGAACCCCCCGCGCCGCGCTGCGAGATGACCGGCTGACCGCACCACCCACACGAGAGGGGAACGACATGATCCACGCCCGGGGCGTGTCCGAAGTGACCGACGCCGACTTCACCGCGGAGGTACTGGAGGAGGGGCGGCTGCCCGTACTGGTGGAGTTCACGGCGGACTGGTGCGGCCCCTGCCGCCAGCTCGCCCCCGTCCTGTCCGCCATCGCCGCCGAGGAGGCCGGCCGGCTCAAGGTCGTCCAGATCGACGTCGACCGCAACCCGGCCACCGCCGCCCGCTACGGCGTGCTCGCCGCGCCGACCCTGATCGTCTTCCGGGACGGCGAACCCGTGCGCCAGATGGTCGGGGCCCGCCCCAAGCGCAAGCTGCTCCAGGAACTCGAAGAGCACCTGGAGCAGCGGCCCGCCGTTACGACGGCCTGAGCCACACCGTCGCCATCGGCGGCAGCGTCATCCGCAGGCTCGCCGCGCGCCCCTGGGCCGGTACCGGCTCGGGGCGCAGCGGCCGGGCGTGGTGGACGCCGCTCCCGCCGTACGCCTCCAGGTCCGTGTTGAGGACCTCGCGCCACTGCGGCACCTCTTCCGGCACCCCGACGCGGTAGCCGTGCCGCACCACGGGCGAGAAGTTCGACACGCACAGCAGCTGCGAGCCGTCGTGCGCGTACCGCAGGAAGGCGAACACGTTGTCCTCGGTGGCGTCCGCCTCCACCCACGCGAAGCCCTCCGGCACGGAGTCGCGCTCCCACAGCGCCGGCGAGGCCGTGTACGTGCGGTTCAGGTCGCGCACGAGGTCCCGTACGCCGCGGTGGTCACCGGCCGCCGGGTAGGAGGAGTCCAGCAGCCACCAGTCGGGGCCGTGCGCCTCCGACCACTCCGAGCCCTGGGCGAACTCCTGCCCCATGAACAGCAGCTGCTTGCCCGGGTGGGCCCACATGAAGCCCAGGTAGGCGCGGTGCGTGGCCCGTTGCTGCCACCAGTCGCCCGGCATCTTCGACACCAGCGAACGCTTGCCGTGCACCACCTCGTCGTGCGAGATCGGCAGCACGTAGTTCTCGCTGAAGGCGTACACCATCCCGAAGGTCATGTCGTTGTGGTGGTACTTGCGGTGCACCGGCTCCTTCGACACGTACGCGAGGGTGTCGTGCATCCAGCCCATGTTCCACTTCAGCCCGAAGCCCAGGCCGCCCGAATCCGTGGGCCGGGTCACCCCGTCCCAGGCGGTGGACTCCTCCGCGATCGTCACCACGCCCGGGCAGCGCCGGTAGACGGTGGCGTTCATCTCCTGGAGCAGCGCGACCGCGTCCAGGTCCTCCCGGCCGCCGTGCGCGTTCGGTGACCAGTCGCCCTCCTCGCGGGAGTAGTCCAGGTAGAGCATCGAGGCCACCGCGTCCACGCGCAGCCCGTCCACATGGAACTCCTGGCACCAGTACACGGCGTTGGCCACCAGGAAGTTGCGGACCTCCTTGCGCCCGTAGTCGAACTCCAGCGTCCCCCAGTCCGGGTGCGCGGCCCGGCGCGGGTCCTGGTGCTCGTACAGCGGCCGGCCGTCGAACTCGGCGAGCGCCCAGGCGTCGCGCGGGAAGTGCGCGGGCACCCAGTCGACGATCACCCCGATCCCGGCCCGGTGCAGCGCGTCCACGAGGAGGCGGAAATCGTCCGGGGAGCCCATGCGGGAGGTCGGCGCGTAGAAACCGGTGACCTGGTAGCCCCACGAGCCGCCGAAGGGGTGCTCCGCGACCGGCATCAGCTCCACGTGCGTGAAGCCCAGTTCCTTCACGTACGCCGGCAGCTGCTCGGCGAGCTGGCGGTAGGAGAGCCCGGGCCGCCACGACGCCAGGTGCAGCTCGTACACCGACAGCGGCGCCTGGTGCGGCGCCCGCTGCCCGCGCCGCGCCATCCAGTCGGCGTCCTGCCACTCGTACCGCGAGGCCGTGACGATCGAGGCGGTCGCCGGCGGGACCTCCGCGTAGCGCGCCATCGGGTCGGCCCGCAGGGTGTGGCCGCCGTCCGGGCGCGTGACGTCGTACTTGTACAGGGCCCCCTCGGCGACCCCCGGCAGGAACAGCTCCCACACCCCGCTCGCACCGAGCGAGCGCATCGGGTACGCGACCGAGTCCCAGTACGAGAAGTCCCCGCTCACCCGCACGCCCAGGGCATTGGGCGCCCACACCGTGAACCGGGTGCCCCGCACCCCCTGGTGCTCCATCGGCTGCGAGCCCAGCGCCGTCCACAGCTCCTCGTGCCGGCCCTCACCGATCAGGTGCAGGTCCAGCTCCCCGAGCGCGGGCAGGAACCGGTACGGGTCGTGGACCTCGATCTCGTCCCCGTCGTACGTCACGAGGAGCCGGTAGTCCGGCACCCCGGTCAGGGGCAGCAGCCCGGAGAAGAGGCCGTCCCCGTCGTCGAAGAGTTCCGCCCGCAGCCCCTTCGCGACGATCGTGACGGCCTTCGCGTACGGGCGCAGCACCCGGAAGGCGACGCCGCCGCGCTGCGCACGGGCGCCGAGCACCCCGTGCGGATCGTGGTGGCGGCCCTCCAGGAGCCGGGCCCGTTCCTCCGCGCCGAGCGCGGGGGCCGGACGCACCCCGTGCGGAGGGGCGCCCCGGCGGGCCCGGGGGGCGCGGGTCCCCTTCGGGGTGGCGGGCGTGGCGGGCGCGGCAGGCGCGTCGGACTCCGGTGCCGGTGCGGATGCGGGTGCGGCTGCGGCCTTGTCGCGGACGGTCGGTGACGGCTGTCGTGCGGCGCTCACGCGAGCGGCCTCCTCGGGGGCTTCGGGTGGGGGGTGGCGGCGGGGTTCGCCGGCGGGGGCATGCGGTGGGCCGGCCGCTGGGGTTCCGACAGCCGGCGGATCGCCGCCATCGGGACGTGCAGCCAGTCGGGACGGTGCCGGGACTCGTAGCGGGCCTCGTACACCGCCTTGTCGGTCTCGTAGGCGCGCAGCAGGACGGCGTCCTCACGCGGGTCGCGGCCGGTGGTGCGGGCGTAGCCCTCGCAGAACGCCGCGCGGCAGGCGTCCGCCCAGGCGGGGGCGAACGGCCGGTGCGAGCGGGCGGCGTAGTCGAAGGAGCGCAGTATTCCGGCGATGTCCCGCACGGCCGGTTCGGGACGGCGCCGGTCGGCCAGCGGCCGCGCGGGCTCGCCCTCGAAGTCGATCAGTGCCCAGCTGCCGTCGGCGGTGCGCAGGGTCTGCCCCAGGTGCAGGTCGCCGTGGATGCGCTGGGCGGGGACCCCCGCGCCCCGGGAGGCGGCCAGGGCGTCGAAGGCGCCGCGCAGCCCGGCCTCGTACGGCTGGAGCGCGGGCACCTCGCGGACGGTGGCGGCCAGCCGGGCGGTCATCCCGGCGGCGAGCCGGGCGGTCTGCTCGGGGCCCAGCGCCACCGTGGGCAGGGCGGCGGCCAGGGCGCTGTGCACCTCGGCGGTGGCCCGGCCCAGCGCGTGCGCCTCCGCGGTGAAGTCGGCGCCGGCGGCGAGCCGGCGCAGGGCCAGCTGCCAGCCGTCGTCGGAGCCGCGCAGGTAGGGCTGGAGCACGCCCAGGGTCAACGGTTCTCCACCGGGCAGTTCCGCCTCGTACCAGGCGACGGGCGCGGGCACCCGGGCGCAGCCCGCGGCGGCCAGCGCCCTGGGCAGCTCCAGGTCGGGGTTGACCCCGGGACCGACCCGGCGGAACACCTTCAGGATGTACGAATCCCCGTAGATCAGAGAGGAGTTGGTCTGCTCGCCGGACAGCGGGCGGGGGGCCAGTCCGGCCGGGACGGGGGTGTGCGGGTCCCGGTCGAAGCGCAGCGGCCCCAGGGTGCCGGGGGAGCGCAGGCGCTCCAGCAGCATCGAGGCGAGCCGGGGGTCGCCCAGGGCCTCGTACACGGCCCGGCCCGCGTGGGGTCCGCTCTGCGCGTGCCCGATCAGGGCGGGCGCGAGGGTGGGCGGCAGGGGGGCCGGGCGGATGCCGAGCAGGAGTTGGTAGCAGTCCCCGTCCACGTCGAGGAGCAGGTGCAGCAGCCCCGGGGTGGAACCCGGTGGGAGCAGCTCGGCCGCGGAAACGGCCCTGATCCTGCTGATGGCGCGGCCCTTGCCCGCGAACCAGCGCTGGGCGGGCAGCCAGGCCCGCAGCATCGGTTCCAGCGGGCCGATCCCGGTCGCCCGGTCGGCCGTCAGCCGGCTCCGGGCGGATGAAGCCTCCGACATGGCGTCGAGTCCTTTCCCCGGGCCGTCACAGAATGCGCAGAGTGTCCCGGATGCGCGGCAGTTGCTTCTCCGGTAGGTGCGAGTGTCGGGTCAGGATGATCCGTACAGGGGCGGGCGGTTGACCCGAATGAGTGCCCGCCCCGTACATCGGCCCCGTCAGTCGGCGCGCTGGTCCGTCCGCAGACGGAACCAGTAGAAGCCGTGGCCCGCCAGGGTCAGCAGGTACGGCCACTGGCCGATCGGCGGGAAGCGCACGTCGCCCGTGAGCTCCACGGGGACGCGTCCGTTGAACGACCGCAGGTCCAGCTCGGTGGGCTGCGCGAAGCGCGAGAAGTTGTGCACGCACAGCACCAGGTCGTCCCCGAACTCGCGGAGGAAGGCGAGGACGGCCGGGTTGGACGAGGGCAGTTCGGTGTACGAACCGAGGCCGAAGGCGGGGTTCGCCTTGCGGATCTCGATCAGCCGGCGGGTCCAGTGCAGCAGCGAGGAGGGCGACGCCATGGCCGCCTCGACGTTGGTGACCTGGTACCCGTGGACCGGGTCCATGATGACCGGCAGGTTCAGCCTGCCCGGATCGCAGGAGGAGAAACCGGCGTTGCGGTCCGGGGTCCACTGCATCGGGGTGCGCACCCCGTCGCGGTCGCCGAGCCAGATGTTGTCGCCCATGCCGATCTCGTCGCCGTAGTAGAGCACCGGCGAACCGGGCAGCGACAGCAGCAGGGCGGTGAACAGCTCCATCTGGTTGCGGTCGTTGTCGAGGAGCGGGGCGAGCCGGCGCCGGATGCCGATGTTGGCCCGCATCCGCGGGTCCTTGGCGTACTCGGCGTACATGTAGTCGCGCTCTTCGTCGGTGACCATTTCGAGGGTGAGCTCGTCGTGGTTGCGCAGGAAGATGCCCCACTGGCAGCGGTCCGGGATCGCCGGGGTCTTGGCCAGGATCTCGGAGACGGGGTAGCGGCTCTCTCTTCGGACGGCCATGAAGATGCGCGGCATGACGGGGAAGTGGAAGGCCATGTGGCATTCGTCCCCGCCGGTGGCGAAGTCGCCGAAGTAGTCGACGACGTCCTCGGGCCACTGGTTGGCCTCGGCGAGCAGCACGGTGTCCGGGTAGTGCGCGTCGATCTCGGCGCGGACCCGCTTGAGGAGCTGGTGGGTGCGCGGGAGGTTCTCGCAGTTGGTGCCCTCCTCGGCGTACAGGTAGGGCACCGCGTCGAGGCGGAAGCCGTCGATGCCGAGGTCCAGCCAGAAGCGCAGGGCGGACACGATCTCCTCCACGACGGCCGGGTTCTCGTAGTTGAGGTCCGGCTGGTGCGAGAAGAAGCGGTGCCAGTAGTACTGCTTGCGTACGGGGTCGTACGTCCAGTTCGAGGTTTCGGTGTCGACGAAGATGATGCGGGCGTCCTGGTACTGCTTGTCGTTGTCGGCCCACATGTAGTAGTCGCCGTACGGTCCGTCCGGGTCCTTGCGCGACTGCTGGAACCACTCGTGCTGATCGCTGGTGTGGTTCATGACGAAGTCGATGATCACCCGCATGCCGCGGGTGTGCGCGGCGTCCACGAACTCGACGAAGTCCGCCAGGTCGCCGAACTCGGGCAGGACGGAGGTGTAGTCGGAGACGTCGTAGCCCCCGTCGCGCAGGGGCGAGGCGAAGAACGGCGGCAGCCACAGGCAGTCGACGCCGAGCCACTGGAGGTAGTCCAGCTTGGCGGTGAGCCCCTTGAGGTCGCCGACGCCGTCGCCGTTGCTGTCGTGGAAGGAGCGGACGAGGACCTCGTAGAAGACGGCCCGCTTGAACCAGTCGGGATCGCGGTCCTTGGCGGGGGTGTCCTCGAAGGTGTCGTGGACGGGATCGTTGATCATCATGTGGTGGGTGACCCTCCGGTGGGCGGGGACGGTCGCAGAGCGGCCAGCACGTGCGCGGGCGTTCGGCCCGGCTCTAGGCGCACGTAGTTCGCCCTGCCCCAGTGATAGGTCTCGCCGGTGAGCTCGTCGCGCACCGCGAGGGACCCGTGCCAGTCGAGGCCGAGTACCGGCATGTCCAACGAGACCGTCGCCTCCTGGGTGTGGTGCGGATCGAGGTTGACGACCACCAGTACGGAATTGGCTCCGGCGTGCTTCGAATAGGCGATCACCTGTTCGTTGTCGGTCGTGTGGAAGTGGATGTCCCGCAGCTGCTGGAGGGCGGGGTTGCGCCGCCGCAGCCGGTTCAGGGTGGTGATCAGCGGGGCGATGGAGCGGCCCTCGCGTTCGGCTGCGGCCCAGTCGCGCGGCCGCAGCTCGTACTTCTCGGAGTCCGCGTACTCCTCGCTGCCCGGGCGCACCGGCTCGTTCTCGCAGAGCTCGTAGCCGGCGTAGACGCCCCAGGTGGGGGAGAGGGTGGCGGCGAGCACGGCCCGCACCTCGAAGGCCGGACGGCCGCCGTGCTGGAGGTACTCGTGCAGGATGTCGGGCGTGTTGACGAAGAAGTTCGGCCGCATCACGGAGGCCGAACGGGTCCCGGCCAGCTCGGTCACGTACTCGGTCAGCTCGGCCTTGGTGTTGCGCCAGGTGAAGTACGTGTACGACTGCTGGAAGCCGACGGCGGCCAGCGCGCGCATCATGGCGGGCCGGGTGAAGGCCTCCGCCAGGAAGATCACGTCGGGGTCGGTCTTGTTGACGTCCGCGATCACCTTCTGCCAGAAGACGACGGGCTTGGTGTGCGGATTGTCGACGCGGAAGATCCGTACGCCGTGCTCCATCCAGTACCGCAGGATCCGGACCGTTTCCGCGACGATGCCGGCCATGTCGGTGTCGAAGTGGACCGGGTAGATGTCCTGGTACTTCTTCGGCGGGTTCTCGGCGTAGGCGATCGTCCCGTCCGCGCGGTGGCGGAACCACTCCGGGTGCTTCTCCACCCACGGGTGGTCCGGGGAGCACTGGAGGGCGAAGTCGAGCGCGATCTCCATGCGCAGCTCGCGGGCGCGCGCGACGAAGGCGTCGAAGTCCTCGATGGTGCCGAGCTCGGGGTGGACGGCGTCGTGGCCGCCCTCCGTGGAGCCGATGGCCCACGGTACGCCCGGGTCCCAACTCCCGGCGGAGAGCGTGTTGTTGGGGCCCTTGCGGTAAGTGGAGCCGATGGGGTGGACGGGCGGCAGGTACACGACGTCGAAGCCCATGGCGGCGATGGCCGGCAGCCGCTCGGCGGCCGTACGGAAGGTTCCGCTGACCGGCGCCGCGCCCGGCTCCAGGACCGCGCCCTCGGAGCGCGGGAACATCTCGTACCAGGAACCGAAGAGCGCCCGCTTGCGTTCCACCAGCAGGGGGAGGGCCTTGGCCGCGGTGACCAGCTCCCGGTACGGGCGCCTGGCCAGCGCCGCGTCCACCGCGGGGGCCAGCGCCGCCGCGTACCGCGCGGGGACCGGCCGGTCCTCGTCGCGCATCGCGTCGGCCGCCGCCAGGACGGCCTCGCGGCCGTCCCGCTTGGGAATCTTGGCCGCGGCCCGCGTGTAGAGCTCCGCGCCCTCCAGCAGGGTCAGGCCGGTGTCGAGGCCCGCCGGGATCTTGATCGCGGCGTGCGCGCGCCAGGTGGCGACCGGATCGCTCCACGCCTCGACGGTGTAGGTCCACCTCCCCTCCGTCTCGGCGGACACCCGGGCTCCCCACCGGTCGGTGCCGGGGGCGAGCTCGCTCAGCGGAACGGGCGGGCGCAGCCGCCCGCTGGGATCGCGCAGTACGACGTGAGCTGCCACGGCGTCGTGTCCCTCACGGAACACGGTTGCGGAGATTTCGAAGACCTCGTCCACGACCGCCTTGGCGGGTCTGGCGCCGCAGTCGACGGCGGGGCGGACGTCCAGCACGGGAATGCGACCGATCATGATGGGATCACCTGGGGGCAGTTCGCAGGGCTCGGTGACAACAGGCCGGCCGCGAGGGCAGCCGGTAGTGCACGCTCTGTTCGCTCTGTTTCTAGCCGCTCGGAAGACGGCTGGGCTGCGGGCATGGCCGCTCCTGTCCGCGTTCACTCGGGTGGCGGGGAAAGGTTGGTGGCGGGTGCGCCGTGCGTGTACCTCGCGTACCCGCAGAGCCCTGCCCCACTCACCCCCCGCCCAATCCGCGCTCTCGGTTAACTACTCGTACGTAGTGGCACGCGGATCTCCAAGCCCCGGATCGACATCCGCCGAGGCTCCGTCAAGTCGGCCGGTACCGAACGGGGTCCGGCGGGGCGCGCCGCGCCCGCCCGTCACCGGCCGAGGCGGGATGGTCCGGGGGAGGGGGTGGCGCTAGCCTTCCGGGGGCGATGCGCGGGTGCACAGCGTGGTGCGGCCGCTCCGATCCGTCATCCCCTGCGAAGGTGGAACACGTGAAGGCTATCCGTCGATTCACCGTGCGCCCCGTCCTCCCCGAGTCCCTCATGCCGCTCGCCGAACTCGCGCGCAACCTGCGCTGGTCGTGGCATACGGAAACCCGCGAACTCTTCGAATCCGTCGACCCCGAGGGCTGGCAGGCCGCCGGCGGCGACCCCGTCCGGCTGCTCGGTGCCGTGCCCGCCGCCCGCCTGGAGGAGCTCGCCGCAGACCGGCGGTTCCTGCGGCGCCTCGCCGTGGCCGTCGCCGACCTCGACGACTACGTCCACGGCGGCCGCTGGTACCAGAGCCACGAGCACAGTGCCGAGCTGCCCGCCGCCATCGCCTACTTCTCCCCCGAGTTCGGGATCACCGCAGCCCTGCCCCAGTATTCGGGCGGCCTCGGGATCCTGGCCGGCGACCACCTCAAGGCCGCCAGCGACCTCGGCGTCCCGATCGTCGGCGTCGGTCTGCTCTACCGGCACGGCTACTTCCGCCAGTCCCTGTCCCGCGACGGCTGGCAGCAGGAGCACTACCCCGTCCTCGACCCCCACGAGCTGCCCCTGGCCCTGCTGCGCCACGAGGACGGCACCCCCGCTCGGGTGTCGCTCACGCTGCCCGGCGGCCGGTCGTTGCACGCGCACATCTGGCGGGCCCACGTCGGGCGGGTCCCGCTGCTGCTCCTCGACTCCGACGTCGAGGACAACGACGCCGGGGCCCGCGAGGTGACCGACCGGCTCTACGGCGGCGGCAGCGACCACCGCCTCCTCCAGGAGATGCTGCTCGGCATCGGCGGGGTGCGCGCGGTCCGCACCTACTGCGCGATCACCGGCCACCCCGACCCCGAGGTCTTCCACACCAACGAGGGCCACGCCGGCTTCCTCGGCCTCGAACGCATAAGGGAACTCGAAGGGGAGCAGGGGCTCGGCTTCGACGCCGCCGTCGAGGCGGTCCGCGCCGGGACCGTGTTCACCACCCACACCCCCGTCCCCGCCGGCATCGACCGCTTCGAGCGCTCCCTGGTCGCCCGCCACTTCGGCGAGGGCGGCGAACTGCCCTCCGTCCCCGTCGACCGGATCCTGGAGCTCGGCGCCGAGACCTACCCCGGCGGTGACCCCGGGGTGTTCAACATGGCGGTCATGGGCCTGCGCCTCGCCCAGCGCGCCAACGGCGTCTCCACCCTCCACGGGGCCGTCAGCCGGGGCATGTTCGCCGGGCTCTGGCCGGGCTTCGACGCGGCCGACGTCCCCATCGTCTCCGTCACCAACGGCGTGCACGCCCCGACCTGGGTGGCCCCCGAGGTGATGCGGCTCGGCGCCCGCCAGATCGGGCCCGGCCGCACCGAGGACGCCCTCGCCGTCGGCGGCTCGCCCCGCTGGGACGCGGTCGCCCAGATCGCGGACCAGGACGTGTGGGACGTGCGCCGGGTCCTGCGCGAGCAGCTCGTCCAGGAGGTACGGGACCGGCTGCGCGCCTCCTGGAAGCAGCGCGGGGCCGCCGACGCCGAGCTCGGCTGGGTGGACTCCGTCCTCGACCCCGACGTGCTGACCATCGGTTTCGCCCGCCGCGTGCCCTCGTACAAGCGGCTCACGCTGATGCTCCGCGACCCCGAGCGGCTGCGCCGGCTGCTGCTGGACCCCGACCGGCCCGTGCAGATCGTCGTCGCCGGCAAGGCCCACCCCGCCGACGACGGGGGCAAGCGGCTCGTCCAGGAGCTGGTCCGCTTCTCCGACGACCCCCGGGTGCGCCACCGCATCGTGTTCCTGCCCGATTACGGCATGGCCATGGCGCAGAAGCTCTACCCGGGCTGCGACGTCTGGCTCAACAACCCCTTGCGCCCCCTGGAGGCCTGCGGCACCAGCGGGATGAAGGCCGCGCTCAACGGCTGCCTCAACCTCTCCGTCCTGGACGGCTGGTGGGACGAGTGGTTCGAGCCCGACTTCGGCTGGGCCATCCCCACCGCCGACGGCCTCGGCACGGACGAGGACCGGCGCGACGACCTGGAGGCGGGCGCCCTCTACGAGCTGATCGAGAGCCGGGTCGCACCCCGTTTCTACGACCGGACGGGGCGCAGCGGACTGCCCGTGCGCTGGATCGAGATGGTCCGCCGCACCCTGGTGTCCCTGGGCCCGAAGGTGCTCGCGGGGCGGATGGTGCGGGAGTACGTCGAGCGGCTCTACGCCCCCGCCGCCCTCTCCCACCGGGCCCTGGACCCCGCCGCCGCGCGGGACCTCGCCTGGTGGAAGGGCCGCGCCCGGGCGGCCTGGCCCCGGGTGGCCGTCGAACACGTCGAGGCGGTCGCCGAGGCGCCCGTCGGCGGCACCGCCGAGCTCGGCGCCACCCTCACCCTGCGGGTGCGGGTCGCGCTGGACTCGCTCACGCCCGAGGACGTCGAGGTGCAGGCCGTCGCGGGCCGGGTCGACGCCCAGGACGTGATCCGCGACGGGCGCAGCTTCCCGCTCAAGCCCGCCGCCGGTCCCGACCTGGAGGGCCGCTGGGTGTACGAGGGCCCGCTCGCCCTCGACCGGACGGGGCCCTTCGGCTACACCGTACGGGTGCTGCCGGCGCACCCGCTGCTGGCGACCCCGGCCGAACTGGGCCTGGTCGCCGCGCCGCTGGACGCCGAACCGGTGGGCGGCGTACTGCTGCGCTGACGGCGCGGCTCAGGGGACGGGCGGCGGGTCCACCAGCCGCCCGTCCTCCACCAGCATCCCGGCGCGCTTGATGTTGCGCAGCGTCGGCACCACCTCCACCTGCCGGATCCCGGGCAGCGCGCCGACCCGTTCGGTCAGGAAGGTGTACAGGGCGTCGGTGTCCCGGCAGATCACCACCGCCAGCAGGTTCGCCGTCCCGGTCACCGCCGCCGCGAACGGCACCTCCGGGTACCCGCCCAGCGCCGCCCCCACCTCGGCCAGCAGGGCGGGCTGCACGGTCAGCATCAGGACGGTCTCGGCCTCGAAGCCCAGCGTGCCCGGCACGATCTCCACGTCGAAGTAGACCGCCCCCTCGGCGCGCAGCCGCTCCACCCGGCGCCGGGCCGTGGACTCCGACAGCCCGGTGGCCCGGGCCAGCTCCGGGAAGCCCGTACGGCCGTCGCGGCGCAGCAGGGCCAGCAGCGCCAGCTCGGTGGCGTCCATCGTGTACCGCTCCGTACCGCCCGTCGGCGCGGGCTGCTCCAGCGCGGCCACCTGGTCGGGGCGCAGCACGTCCAGGCCGAACCAGCATTCCGGGCCGCCCGTGTACATGCGCAGGATGGTGTGCGCGCTGACCCCGGTCACCCGGCGGGTGCGCGGCAGCTTGTCCAGGAGCAGCCCGTCGCGGTCCTCCCGGGTGCGGGCGCGGGTGGCGCAGTGGATGTCGGTGCCGCCGGAGCTCAGGTTCACCCAGGCCACGTCCGGACGGCGGGCCAGCGCCTCGGCGACCGCGAGCGAGGCGTCCGGCGCGCACTGCACGCGCAGCCAGGACTCGAACAGCCCGACCCGCCGGCCGTTCGGCAGCGCCACCACCCGCACCAGCCCGCTGGTGCGCAGCCTGCGGTAGCGGCGCACGACGGTCTGGTCCGACACCTCCAGCACCTGCGCGAGCCGGCTGAAGGGGGCCCGGCCGTCGATCATCAGGGCCTGGATGAGCGCCAGGTCGAGGGAGTCGAGTTCCGCGTCTTTCATGCTTTCCATCATGACAGGGCCGATGGTGTCGGAAATCCGTCACCGGACCGGGGCTGGATGGGGGTGCGGGCCGTCCGGCTGTCATTTTGGGACCATCCCCCGCCCGGTTCCCGAGGAGAACTTCCCATGCGTAAATGGCTACCCCTGACGGCGGTCTGCCTCGGGGCCTTCATGCTCCTGGTCGACGTCACGATCGTGACCGTCGCCCTTCCCGACATGGCCGCGGACATGAACACCGGCTTCACCGGCCTCCAGTGGGTGATGGACGTCTACGCCCTCGCCCTGGCGGCCCTGCTGCTCGGCGCCGGCTCGCTCGCCGACCGGATCGGGCGCCGCCGCGTCTACCTCGGCGGGCTCGCGGTCTTCGCCGCCGCTTCGCTGGCCTGCGGCGTGGCCGGCGGCCCCGCCGAGCTGATCGCCTTCCGCGCCGTGCAGGGCATCGGCGGCGCCGCGATGTTCGCCACCACCATGGCCCTGCTCAGCTCCGCCTACCAGGGCCGCGACCGCGGTGTCGCGTTCGGCGTCTGGGGCGCCGTCAGCGGCGCCGCCGCCGCGGCCGGACCGATCATCGGCGGGCTGCTGACCGCGCACTTCGGCTGGCGCTGGATCTTCTTCATCAACCTGCCCGTCTGCGCCGTGGCCGTCTGGGTGACGCTCAAGGCCGTGGCCGAGTCCCGCAATCCGCACGCCACCGGCCTGGACCTGCCCGGCATGGCCACCTTCATGGCGGGCGCCGGGACCCTGACGTACGCCCTGATCCGGGTCGCCGAGAACGGCTGGACCTCCGCCGCCACCCTGGGCCTGCTGGGGCTGGCCGCGGCCGCCTTCGCCGCCTTCGTCCTGGTCGAACTGCGCAGCTCGCGGCCGATGCTGGACCTCTCGCTGTTCCGCAGCCGGAACTTCGTCGCCGTCATGGCGGGCGCCCTGCTGCTGTCCGGGGCCGCCTTCTCCTACCTGATGTACGTCTCCCTGTGGCTGCAGTCCGCCGAGGGGATGGGGCCGGTCCGGGCGGGCCTGGTACTGGTGCCGCTGAGCCTGGCCGCCTTCACGGTCTCGGCGGTGGCCGGTCGCCTGCTGCACGGGGCCCCCGCGCGGCTGAGCATCGGCGGCGGGCTGCTGCTGATCGGCGTCGGGGCGCTGCTCCAGGCCTGGATGCTGGACGCCGGGGACGGCTGGGAGGCGCTGGTGCCGGGGCTGGTGCTGACCGGCATCGGGGTGGGCATGGCCACCCCGCCGCTGGCGGCGACCGCGATGGCCGCCGTGGCCCCGGCCCGGGCGGGCATGGCGGGCGGCGCGCTGAACACCGCCCGGCAGCTGGGCAACGCCCTCGGCATCGCGGTGCTGGGCGTGGTGTTCCACGCCGGGCTGGTCTCCGAGCTCGGCGGGCAGCCGCGCGAGAGCGCCGACGTCCTGGCCTCCGGCGGGGCCGGGCAGCTGCTCGCGGCGGCCCCGGCCGCGCGGGAGTGGGTGGAGGCCGCCTTCGCGAGCGGGCTGCGCGACACCTTCGTGGCCTCGGGGGCGATGGGCCTGGCGGGCGCGCTCGCGGTGGTCCTCCTGATCCGCCGCCCGGCACAGGCGGCCGGCGCCGTCACCGCGTCCGCCGCCGCTGCTTCCGCCGCCGCGCCGGCCGCCCAGGCCCCCGTACCGGCACAGGGCGGGACCGGGGACCGCACCCAGGCCTGACCCGGCCCCGCCGCCCGGCCCCGGCCTTCCCGACCGCCCCGGCGGCAGGGCCGGGCGGATGGCTCAGGGGCGATCCGGGAGGGTGAACCTTCGAACGCACTGCGCATGCCGAACCGTTTCCGCTGTCGGGTCCGCTCCTACGCTGCCCGCGGATGCCCACCGGAACGGGCACCGACGGAACCCGAGAAACGGACCTTTCATGCGCCCACGCACCATCGCAGCCGCAGTCCTCGCCTCCCTCGCGCTCGTCCTGCCGACCGCCGGACAGTCACTGGCCGACCCGCACCACGACGGCCTCGGCGTCCTCTACTACCGGTTCGCCGACGGGGACGGTGACACCCGCACCGGGCAGATCCACCCGGGCGACAACGACACCTGCTACCAGCTCACCCACGCCCAGCGCCATCCGGCCTTCGCCGTGAAGAACGAGACGGAGTCCCTGGCGGTCCTCTTCCGGGACGGCAGCTGCGGCGGGGACGCCCAGGAGACCCTGCGCCCGGGCGAGCGGGCGGACGGCCTGAACGTCCGGTCGGTCCTCTTCAAGCCGGTCCACGAGCACCACGGCCGTCACGACGACGACGACAACAACTGGGACGACCGCCACGACGAGGACCGCAGCGCCACCCCGCGCACCGCGCAGCACCGCGCGGGCGGCCTCTTCGACCGCGTCATGGGCTCGATGGGCTGATCCCGCCCCGCCCCGTACGACCGGGCCCGGCACCCCGTGGGGGCGCCGGGCCCGCCCGCGCCGTACGCCCTCAGGGGCTCAGGGGCTCAGGGGCTCAGGGGCTGAGGGGCTCAGGGGCTCAGGGGTGCACCGCCCCGCCGACAGCCACTCCACCACGTCCGCCGCCGTATAGGGGGAGGCGTCCGGGGACAGCCGGGGCAGGAAGGACAGGTCCTTGCCGATCGTGACCAGGGGCGGCTCCGTGCGCCCGCCCGGCCGCCGCTGAGCCAGCCCGATCGTGGCCAGCAGCCCGTTGCACAGGCACCGCTTGCCCTCCGCGTCCGCCGCCGTGCCGCCCTTGCGGACGTACGCGGCCACCGGCTCCGCCGCGCACCGGTAGACCAGCCCGCGCGGACCCCGTACCGGCGTGCGCAGGAACCCCAGGTCGCAGACCCGGCGCCGGGCCCCGGCCACCTCCGGCTCGGAGACCGTCCCCGGCAGCTCCGCCACCTTGAAGGGGAAGGAGGTTGGGGAGGCCGCCGGGTCGTTGCGGACCGTCAGGGTCCCGGCGTACGCCCGGCCGAGGAGCTCCTCGCGCAGGTGCCGGGCCATCCCCGACTCCTCGCACAGCGCGAAGGCGCTGCCGATCTGCACCCCGGCCGCCCCCCGCGCCCGGGCGGCGGCAACCGCCTCGGGGCTCGCCTGCCCGCCCGCGAGCCAGAACGGCAGCCCGAGGGCGGCCATCTTCGTCAGGTCGGGGTGGTCCCGGGGGCCGTAGACGGGCTCGCCGGCCGCGTCCAGGCTCATCGGGCCGCGCGGCGGGGCGCTGTGGCCGCCCGCCCCGCTGGTCTCGATGACGAACCCGTCGGGGCGGGTGGCCCCGTCCCGGGCCAGGTACGCCGCCAGCACCGGCAGCGAGACGATGGCCAGCACCCGCGGGCGGCGCAGCGGACCGGGCCGGTGCCCCGCCAGCAGCGCCGCCGGGTCGAAGAGGTGGTCCAGGGGCTCCTCGTCGCCCGCTACCGCGATCCGGGTGACGCAGGGTTCGCGGCGCGCCAGCCGGGTGGCGAGGGCCGGGATCTGACCGGGTACTCCCGCGCCCACGAGCACGTGGTCGACGCCTGCCAGGATCGCGCCGAACATCGCGGGCGCGGTGGCCAGCTGGATCTTCTCCAGGTAGTTGATGCCGATGACACCGTCGTGTCCCTCCTTGGCGAGCCATACCTCGACGAAGTTGCCGAGGACGGTGAGGACCTCCGCCTGCGCCCCGCCGCTCGCGCGCAGCCGGGGGGTGGCGCGCAGCGGGGCGCTGCCTTCGGGCGGGCCGTCCGCGCGGAAGTAGCGCTCCAGCGCGTCCCGGGCGAGCTCGGGGACCGGGAAGGCGGCCAGGGCCCGGCGGGCGTGGCCGCCCGGGTCGCCGCTCTGCAGCACCCGGGCCAGTACGACGTCCAGCGCGGTTCCGGAGACGACGCCGAGCTGGCCGGTGACGGACACGGCCCGGGCCAGGCGCCAGCCGGAGACGCCGACGCCCATGCCGCCCTGGATCAGCCAGGGGCGCGGCGCGGCGGGTGCGTTCGTGGGGGGCTGGGGCATGCGGCACGTCCGTCACTCGGTGGTCACCCGAACCTACGGTTGCGTAGGTTCGCTGGTTCCACTATCTCTCCGCGGCCGCCCGCGGGCCCGCGCCGAAGGTCCCCGGCTCCCGCCGAAGGTCCCGTGGGGGAGGGGCACATGGAACAGGGCCGCCCGGGGAGGTCTTCTCCCGGGCGGCCCCGTGATCCATCGGTTCAGCTGTGCTTCACCACGGTCCCCGAAGGGATCAGAAGGTGAGCTTCCAGCTGTCGATCTTGCCGGTGTCGGCGGCCGCGAGGTCCGCGACGCGCAGCTTCCAGACACCGCTGGCGACCTCGGAGGAGGCGTTCACGGTGAAGCTCTGGATGATGTTGTCCGCGCTGCCGCCGGTGCGGTTGCGCAGGTTGTAGACGGTGCCGTCGGGGGCGACGAGGTCGACCTTCAGGTCACCGACGTACGTGTGCTTGATGTCGACGTCCACCTTGAGCGTGCTCGGCGCGTTGCCGGAGCGCGACACGGTGATCGGCGACTCGACCGTGGCGTTGTCGTTGATCGCGTAGTCGTTCGTGTTCTCGAAGACGTTCTGCTGGGAGGTGCCGACCGTCCAGGTGAACGACGTCGTGCCGGTCTTGCTCGCCGAGTCGGTCACCGTCACGGTCACGTTGGACGTGCCCGCGGTGGTGGCCGTGCCCGAGATCAGGCCGGTGGAGGAGTTGATCGACAGGCCGGCCGGCAGGCCGGTCGCCGCGTAGCTCAGCGCACCCGGGTTGGTGCTGGTCGCCTGGACCTGAAGGCTCACAGCGGTGTTGATCTGGGTGGTCTGGTTCGGGATCGCGGTGACCGAGACGCCGCTGGGTGCGGGGCGCGATCCGACGGCGATGCCCGCCCAGGCGTTGGCCACGTTGTTGTAGGTGGCCGAGCCGGAGCCGTACAGGTCGGCGGCGGCCTGGAGGGTCGCCGTACGGGCGGCCGCGTAGTTGGTGTTGGACTTGAAGTAGCCCACCGTCAGCGCGCGGAACCAGATCTTCGCGGCGGCGTCGCGGCCGATCGCGGTGACCGGGAGGTTGTCCGCGGTCGGCGAGTTGTAGCTGACCCCGTTGATGACCTTGGCGCCGGAGCCCTCGGACATCAGGTAGAACACGTGGTTGGCCGGGCCCGACGAGTAGTGCACGTCGAGGCCGCCGAGGCCGGAGTACCACGAGTCCTTGGACCCGCCGTCCTTGCTCGGCTTGTCCATGTAGCGCAGCGGGGTGCCGTCGCCGTTGATGTCGATCTTCTCGCCGACGAGGTAGTCACCGACGTCGTTGGCGTTGTTGGCGTTGAACTCGACGGCCGCCGCCATGATGTCGGAGGTCGCCTCGTTCAGACCGCCGGGCTCACCGCTGTACGTCATGTTGCCCGTGACGGAGGTGAGGCCGTGGGTCATCTCGTGCGCGGCCACGTCGATGGAGGTCAGCGGGTGGTTGTTGCCCGTGCCGTCGCCGTAGGTCATGCAGAAGCAGGAGTCGTCCCAGAACGCGTTGACGTACGCGTTGCCGTAGTGGACCCGGCTGTACGGGGCCACGCCGTCGTTGCGCAGGCCGTTGCGGCCGTGCACGTTCTTGTAGTAGTCCCAGGTCAGCTGCGCGCCGTAGGCGGCGTCGGCGCCGGCGGTCTGGCGGTTGGAGGGCAGGCCGTTGCCCCAGGTGTCCGACGTGCTCGAGAAGAGCGTGCCGGTGCCGGAGCTGCCACCGTTGAGGTCGTACGTCTTGTGGCCGCCGCGGCCCGCGTCGGTCAGCGTGTAGGTGCTGCCCGACTGCGAGGTGCCCAGGGTGACCTGGCCGCTGTACTCGGTGTTGCCGATGCCCTTTTCGATGGCCTGCCACTCGGTGATCTTCGCGCCGGTCTTGGCGTCGGTGATCACGTGCAGCTTGCTCGGGGTGACGCCGTCGCTCTGGAAGCCGCCGACGACGGTCTCGTAGGCGAGGACCGGGGCGCCTTCGGCGGCCCAGATCACCTTGCGGGCGCCCTGCTCCGCCTTGGCGTCCTTGCCGCCGGCGGCCGACAGCGCGGCGAAGGCGGTGCCCTCGGCGGCCGAGGGGGTCACGGTGGCGGAGGTGTCCGCGACCTTGATCTCGTGGTTGGTGGCCTTGGTCACGCTCTTGGTGACACCACCCTTGGCGTGGACCGTGAGGTCGCCGCCGAGGACGGGCAGACCGTTGTAGGTCCGCTCGTAGGTGGTGTGCGTGGTGCCGTCCGCGTCCTTGACCACATCGCGGACGACGAGCTTCTCGCCGCCACCGAGACCGAGGGCCTTGGCGGCCTGCACGGTGGTCGAGTTGGCGTCTGCCAGGAGCGTCGCACGCTCCGAAGCGCTGAGTGCGCGGTTGGCCGCGCCCGGGTTGGGCTGGGCGACCTTGGCGGCCTGCGACGCGGTGGCGTCGGCGTTGGCGGTACCGGCCTGTATACCTACGGCGAGCAGGGCTGCCGCGGCTACGAGTGCTCCGGCCGCAGTGGCACGCCTCTGGGGGGTCGAACTCAACGCAGACTCCTTCTGCAAGGGGGGTTCCGGATGGCTGGGTGGGCCTCCGGGCAGATCAGGGCTGGTGCGATGAACGGTCGAAGAGTGCCATCTGCGGGCTGTGATGTCAGGGGCGCGTCAAAAGGTTGGCTGGAAACAGTCCGTTGTCCGAAGATACGTATCCGGTATCCGAACCATTCACCTTCGTGTGCAAGGGAGGGGTGCGCCGCCCGGAATAGTTGATACCGGTTGCTAACGCTTGGGCAACGGGAGGCGCCGTTAACCCAAACGGCATTTAACGTACGGGTGTTTGTCGTACTGTTTCCCGGTGCGACCGATGCCCGTCGCCAGGGGAAGCCACGGGCACGCGCCGCCGCCATAGACCACGTGCCAGGGGGGCCCATGAGGCATGTTCATTTTCCTGCGCAAAGAGTGGCCAGACCGGCCGTTGATGCGGAGGGGCTGACAACCGCCCCGGCGCGACGGCTCGGTGACAAGGCCCGCCGGTACCTCCCGGCCGCCGTGACCGCCGACTTCGTCGGTGCCGCCGTGCCCGTCGGCCTGGTCTTCGACGCCGCCCAGCAGGCCAGGCCGGTCGCCTGCGCGCTCACCGCCGCCGTGGCGTGGACCGGAGTGCAGGCCCTGCGCCGACGTTACGCCTTCCGGACGCTGGGAGAATCCCGCGGCGTGCTGCCCGTCGTACACGACTGGCTCATTCTCGTCGGTGTCCTGGCTGTCGCCCGTGTGCTGACCGGCGAGAGCACCCCCCGGCTGGCCGCCCTCGGCGCCCTGTTGCCGGCCCTCCTCGTCACCGTCGCCTGCCACAAACTGACCTACCGCCACCTCTCGGCCGCCCGCCGCGAGGCGCACGCCGTCAGCCGGGTGCTGGTGATCGGCGAACCCGACGCCGCCGAACACCTCATCTCCCGCCTCGCCGCCCGCACCGACCACCCGTACGTGGTCGTCGGCGTGGTGCCGGTCGGCGAGGGAGCGCTGGCCAGCGGGGTGCCCGTCGCCGCGCGGCTGGAGGCCGCGATGCCCGAGTCGCCGGCCGGCGACTGGCCCGCCGTCCTCGGCGCCGTCCGCAGCCACCACGCCGACCTGGTGCTGGTGGCGCCGGGCACCCGGTTCGCGGGGGAGCGGCTGCGCCGGGTGGCCTGGGCGCTGCACGACGAGGGCCTGGAACTGGCCGTCTTCCCCGGACTGGTGGAGATATCCGTCAAGCGGCTGGAAACTCTCTCCGCGGGCGGGCTCGCCGTCCTGCGCGTCGCGCCGCCCGTGCGCCGGGGGATGCAGACCCTGCTCAAATCGGCGCTGGACCGGGCCGGGGCGGCGGCCGGACTGCTGCTGCTCTCCCCGCTGTTCCTGGCGGTCGTCCTGGCGATCCGGCTCGGCTCGCGCGGTCCCGCCTTCTACAGCCAGCGCCGGATCGGGCGCGACGGCGTCCCGTTCGTCATGTGGAAGTTCCGCACCATGGTGGTGGACGCCGACCGGCTGAAGGCCGAGCTGGCGGGGGCCAACGAGAACGACGGCCTCATGTTCAAGATGCGCCGCGACCCGCGGGTGACCCGGGCCGGCCGGCTGCTGCGCCGCACTTCGATGGACGAACTGCCGCAGCTGTTCAACGTGCTGACCGGCAGCATGTCGCTGGTCGGCCCGCGCCCGCCGCTGCCCGAGGAGGTGGCGCGGTACGACGAGGTCGAACTGCGCCGGCTCACCGTGCGGCCCGGCATGACCGGCCTGTGGCAGATCAGCGGGCGGTCGGACCTGTCTTGGGACGAAACGATTCAGCTAGATCTCCAGTACGTCGACAACTGGTCGTTCACCAGTGACGTCGACGTGATGGGCCGTACGATCCGCGCCGTCGTCGACGGTCGCGGAGCGTACTGAGGGGCCGGGGTGGACTCAGCCCTGCCGGCTCTGGTCGAGCCACCAGCGGTAGGTGGAGGCGATGCCGTCGCGCAGCGGGATGCCCGGCTTCCAGCCCAGCGAGCTCAGCCGGGACACGTCGAGCAGCTTGCGCGGGGTCCCGTCCGGCTTGGAGGTGTCCCAGGCGAGCCGGCCCCGGAACCCGGTCACCTCGGCGACGGTTTCGGCCAGGGCCCTGATGGTGAGGTCCTCGCCGCAGCCGATGTTCACGGGCTCGTCGCCGTCGTAGCCCGCCAGCAGCACCGCGCAGGCCGCCGCGAGGTCGTCGACGTGGAGGAACTCCCGGCGCGGGGTGCCCGATCCCCACAGCGTGATCTCCTCGCGCCCCTCCGCGGCGGCCTCGTGGAAGCGGCGGATGAGGGCGGGCAGGACGTGCGAGGACTCCAGGTCGAAGTTGTCGCCCGGCCCGTAGAGGTTCGTCGGCATGGCCGAGATGTACGAGGCCCCGTACTGCTTGCGGTACGACTGGATCTGGACGATGCCGGCGATCTTCGCGAGGGCGTACGCCTCGTTGGTGGGCTCCAGCGGGCCCGTCAGCAGGGCGTCCTCGCGGATGGGCTGCGGCGCCAGCTTCGGGTAGATGCAGGAGGACCCGAGGAAGAGCAGCCGGCCGACGCCGGCGGCGTGCGCGCCGGCGATGACGCTCAGCTGGATGGCGAGGTTGTCCTCCAGGAACTGCACCGGGTACGTGCTGTTGGCCATGATGCCGCCGACCTTGGCGGCGGCCAGCACGACCGCGTCCGGGCGCACGTCGCGCAGGTACGCCCCGGTCGCGGCGGCGTCGCGCAGGTCGAGGTCGGCGCGGCCGCGGGTGAGCACCTCGTGGCCGTCGGCGGTCAGGCGGCGCACGACCGCGGACCCCACGAGGCCACGGTGTCCGGCGACGAAGACGCGGGCGTGCGGGGGCAGGAGCGGCGAACTTGTCATACCGCCGATGATGCCAGTCCGCCGCCGGGCGGCACCGCACACCCCGCCCTCCCGGACCCGGCGCCCGGCGCCCCGGCCACGCGGGGGCCCCGGCGAGGAAGTACGGTACGGATCCGGTCGCGGACCCCGGTCCGCACGCCCGGTGCGCCCCCCGCCGGGGCCCGGTCCGCGCGACCCGCGCACACCAGAGGCACCGCCTCACCACGACGTACAGCAACGACAACCTGGGGGACCCCATGGGCAAGACCGCACTGATCACCGGCGTCACCGGACAGGACGGCTCGTACCTCGCCGAGCTCCTGCTCTCCAAGGGCTACACGGTGCACGGGCTCGTGCGGCGGTCCTCCAGCTTCAACACGGAGCGGATCGACCACGTCTACCAGGACCCGCAGACCGCCAACCGGTCCTTCGTCCTGCACCACGCCGACCTGTCCGACGGCGTCGCCCTGGTGAACCTGCTCCGCGACATACGCCCCGACGAGGTCTACAACCTGGGCGCGCAGTCCCATGTCCGGGTCTCCTTCGACGCCCCCCTCTACACCGGTGACGTCACGGGCCTCGGCGCGCTGCGGCTGCTGGAGGCCATCCGGGCCAGCGGCGTGGACACCCGGATCTACCAGGCCTCGTCCTCCGAGATGTTCGGCGCGACGCCGCCGCCGCAGAACGAGAACACCCCCTTCCACCCGCGCAGCCCGTACGGCGCCGCCAAGGTGTTCGCGTACTGGACCACGGTCAACTACCGCGAGGCGTACGGCATGTTCGCGGTCAACGGGATCCTCTTCAACCACGAGTCCCCGCGCCGCGGCGAGACCTTCGTGACCCGCAAGATCACCCGCGCGGTCGCCCGGATCAAGGCCGGTCTCCAGGACCACCTCTACCTCGGCAACCTCGACGCGGTCCGCGACTGGGGCTACGCCCCGGAGTACGTGGACGCGATGTGGCGGATGCTCCAGCAGGACGAGCCGACCGACTACGTGGTGGCCACCGGAGTCGCCGCGACCGTCCGCGAGTTCGTCGAGTCCTCCTTCACCCACGCGGGCCTGGACTGGAACGAGCACGTGCGCTACGACCCCAAGTACGAGCGCCCGAGCGAGGTCGACGCCCTCATCGGCGACGCCTCCAAGGCGCAGGAACTCCTCGGCTGGAAGCCGTCGGTCCTGGTAGCCGAACTGGCCCGGATCATGGTGGACGCGGACGTGCGCCAGGTCGAGGACCAACTGGCGGGCGCGAGCGTCCGCATCGACCGCTGAGGCCCTGGATTTCCCCTACGATTTGCCGTGTCCCGGTCATCTCCGCATTTCCGCGCAGTGGTGACCGGGGCAAACCCGCCATATGTCTGAGATGCGCCCTCCGTGCTGAACCCGGTTGATTCCAAGTTGGTATGCAATGGGTCAAGGGAGGTGACCGGGCACTCGCGTGAGCCCTAGTCTGCGCCAGTACATATGGCTGTTCGGATAGTTCCAGCCATCAAACCGGGCAATTGCCCTGGGGGGCTCATGCGTAGATCCAGAGGGCTGACTGCTGCCCTCGCCCTGTCACTGGCCGGTGCCGGCACCGGCCTGGGCCTGGTGCTGATGCCCGAGGCGTCCGCCATCACGCCGCCCGTGGCATTCACCGCCGACGAACTGCCCACCTGGCAGCCGAACGGCGTCGTCTTCGCCATGGACCAGGCGGGTGGCACCGTCTTCGCCGGCGGCACCTTCTCGGCGGTCCGGCCGCCCGACGGTGCCGGCGGCACCGAGCAGGACGCGGTGAACTTCGTGGCGCTCGACGCCGCCACGGGCAACCCCACCAGCTGCAAGCTGGACTTCACGGTCGGCGACGGCACCGCGACCGTCCGGGCGCTCGCCGTCTCGAAGGACAAGAAGACCCTGTACGCGGGCGGTTACTTCGGCGCCGTCAACGGCACCCCGGTCTCCAGCCTCGCGGCGATCGACATCGAGAGCTGCACCCCCAAGGCATCGTTCCACCCGAGCGTCCCCGCCACCGTGCGCGCGCTCGCGGTCACGGACGACACGCTGTACCTCGGCGGCGACTTCGCTGCGGTCGAGGGCCAGACCCGCGAGCGGTTCGCCGCGGTCGACGCCGGCTCCGGCGCCCTCAAGCCGTTCACCGCCAACGCGGACGAGCCGGGCCGCGCGATCCAGCTCAGCAACGACGGCAAGAACGTCCTGCTCGGCGGAGACTTCTTCTCGGTCAACGGCTCCAACACGCACGCCCTGGCGGTCGTCAACGCCACTACGGGCGCCGTCGCCAAGACCTACTCCACCATCCCCTCCAACTCGGTGGTCAAGCACATCGCGGCCGACGCGACGGGCTACTACACCGGCAACGAGGGCTCGGGCGGCGGTGTCTTCGACGGCCGCATCGGCCTCGACACCTCCTTCAACGAGAAGTGGCGCGACCGCTGCCTGGGCGCCACCCAGTACGTGCTGCCCTACGACGGGGTGCTCTACAGCTCCTCGCACGCGCACGACTGCTCGCTGGAGAACCAGTTCCCCGACGGCAAGCGCAACTTCCTGCTGGCCCAGCAGACCGACCACCAGGGCGCCGCCCCCGCGCCCGTGGACGGCTTCGTGCCGAGCCCGCCGAAGCTGGGCTGGCACCCCACCGCGAACGACGGCATCGGCGAGGGCATCGGCCCGCGCGTCATGTCCGTCGCGGAGAAGGGCGACGTCAAGTACATGTGGGTCGGTGGTGAGTTCACCCTCATCAACGGCGCGCCGCAGCAGGCCCTGACCCGCTTCGCCTCCACCGGCGACGTCGGCGCCCCGACCACCCCGGTCGCCAGCGCGGGCAGCGTCAAGCCCGGCGAGGCCCAGGTCCGCTGGCGCACCAGCTACGACCAGGACGACAGCAAGCTGACGTACCGGATCTACCGCAGCGGCTCGGCGACCCCGATCGCCACGGTCTCCGCGGACTCCCTGGAGTGGGAGCGCCCGCAGGCGTCCTGGACCGACACCACCGTCAAGGCCGGCCAGGTCTACAGCTACCGGGTGACCGCCACCGACGGCGCGGGCAACACCAGCGCCCTGTCGGCGAACGTCTCCGTGACCGTCCCGGCCTCCGTCCAGGCCTACCCGGACAAGGTCCGCGCGGACGGCGCCAACCTGTACTGGCGCTACGACGACACCGTCAGCCCGTACGTGGCCGACTCCTCGGTCTCCGGCAACACCGGCGGCGTCCAGGTGGCCGCCCCGACGCTGCGCCAGAGCCCCGGCGCGATCACCGGCGCCAGCACGTCGATGGGCTTCAACGGCACCACGCAGCAGGTCTACAGCGACCACCGCCAGTCGGTCGGCGCCGCGTACTCCATCGAGACGTGGTTCAAGACCGGCACCACGCGCGGGGGCAAGCTGATCGGCTTCGGCAACAACACGGTCAACGCGAGCGGGTCCTACGACAAGCAGATCTACATGACCAACACCGGCCGGCTGGTCTTCGGCGTCTACAACGGCTCGGCCCGCACCATCAGCACCGGCCTGTTCGAGACGTACAACGACAACAAGTGGCACCACGTCGTCGGTACGCAGGGTCCCGGCGGCATGACGCTCTACGTCGACGGCCAGAACAAGGGCACCAACAGCGCGACCAACTCCACGTCCTACACCGGTTTCTGGCACGTGGGCGGCGACAACCTCAGCAGCTGGCCGTCCCGTCCGATCAGCAACTTCTTCGCCGGATCCATCGACGAGACGGCCGTCTACCCGTCGGCGCTGACCCAGGCCCAGGTCAAGTCCCACTTCGACCTGGCCAAGGCGCCCACCGACACGGTCTCCAAGGTCGTCGCGTCCGAGGACACCTACATCAACCAGGGCGCCCCGGGCACCGCGTACGGCACGTCCACGCAGCTCGCCGTCCGCGGCAGCTCCGCGTACGAGTCCTACCTGCGCTTCACCCTCCCGGCCGCACCGGCCGGGCAGGTCCTCAAGAGCGCCTCCCTCCAGTTCAAGACCTCCACCCAGGCCGGGGCCGGCACCGCCGACACCGTCTCGGTGGTCCCGGTCACCGGGAACTGGAGCGGCACGGGCACGACGTTCAACACCAAGCCCACCCTCGGCACCACCCCGCTCGGCACCATCGCGGGCGTGCCGGACGGTTCGGCCGTCCAGAACGTCGAGCTGGACACCACGGCGGTCTCCGCCGTGCTGGGCAGCGGCTACAGCCTCGGCCTGACGAGCACGGGCACCGACGCCATGTGGCTGTGGTCCTCGGAGTCGACGGCCGCGGACGCCGCTCCGCAGCTGATCCTCACCTTCGGCCAGAAGTAACCGCCTGACGGTGTACGGGGCCCGGCCGACACGTGCCGGGCCCCGTACGCCTTTCCGAACCCGTACGGGAGCCACCTGATGTACCGACGCTCCGCCGCGGCCGCCGCCCTCCTGGCCGCCGCCCTGACGCTGACCGCCTGCGGTTCCGACGGCGACGGCAAGGCCTCCGCCGGCGCCGCGGCCACGCCGAAGCCGCCGGCCTCGTCCTCGGCCCCCGACCCGGCGGACGCCACGCCCCCGCCCGCCGGGCCCGCCGCGCCCGACGCCAAGCCGACCGGCCCGGTCCTGCCGGACGCGAAGCTGACCCCGAAGACGGGCACCTTCAAGGAGAACGAGAAGAAGTACCTGAGCGGCCGCGTCCCCGCGAAGACGGACCCGGCCGCCGTCCTCCAGAACGGCCAGGAGACCTGCCAGCGGATCGAACGCACCGCGAAGCGGGACAAGGACGCGGCGGCCGCCGCCATCATCTCCGGAGACATCACCGGGGCGAAGGACGCCGTCGAGCTGCTGTGCCCGGAGCAGAAGCCGGTCCTGGCCGTGGCGGCCCGGGGGTTCGGCGACGCCCCGGCCACCGCTCCGGCCCCCGGCACCTACCGGGCGCTGACCCAGAGCACCACCTGCACCTGGGAGGCCAAGGGCAAGGACGGCGGCGTCCTCGCGTCGGGCCCGGAGGCCCCGCCCAAGGCCGGTGACAAGATCACCGCCACCGTCCCGGCCGGCACCTCCGCCTTCCGCTCGACGGGCTGCTACGCCTGGGTCCCCGCGTAACCGGGGCGGTAACCGGGACCGCCCCGCCCGCCCGCGCCGCTGCCGCCCGAACTCCCGGGCGGCAGCGGCGTTTCCGCGTCCGTTCGCCGGGTACTCGCGGGTGACCAGAAGACCCCTGTGGAGGCGATTCCTGTGCGCGGTATCGGCGGTTGCATAGCCCTGATCGTGGTGGGGGCCATCCTCACCTTCGCGAGCGACTGGAAGATGGAGAGCGTCAACGTCGACCTGGTCGGCGTGATCATGATGCTGGCGGGCGCCGTGGGCCTCGGCGTCTACGCGAGCGTCCTCAAGCGCCGCCGCGCCGTGGGCGCCGTCCCCGTCGTCGAGGAACGCCGCGACATCCTGTAACCCGCGCCCCCGCCGTCAGCGCCCGATGCCCTCGTAGACGCCCAGCAGGGTGTCGAGGACGGCGTCCATCGAGAAGGACTTCGCGGCCAGTTCGCGGGCGGCGAGCGAGGCCGCGGCGTTGGCGGCCGGGTCCAGGAGGGCGAGCACCGCCTCCGCCACGCCCGCCGGACCCGGCTCGACCGCCCGGCCCGCGCCCGCGGCGGCGATCTCCCGGGCCAGGCCGTTGGAGTGGGTCACGACCGGCGGGACGCCCACCGCGAGGGCCTCCAGCACCGACATCGGGAAGGGCTCGTCCACCGACGGCAGGACGTAGACGTGCGCCCGGCGCAGTTCCGCGAGGACCTGCGCACCGGAGAGCGCACCCGGCACCGTGAACCGGTCCGACAGGCCCAGGGCGGTGATCCGGGAGCGGACGCGGGCCAGTTCGCCCTCGTCGGGACCGGCCACCACGAAGTGCGCGTCCGGGTGCGCGGCGAGCACGGCCGGAGCCGCGTCCACGAAGTCCACGGGCCGTTTGCGGGCCTGGAGACGGGCCGAGTACAGGATGCGCGGCGGCCCGGCCGGGGCCGGCCGCCCCTCCTGCGCCGGGGTGCCGTTGACCAGCCGGACCGCCCGCGGCAGGGCGCCCCCCACCACCGCTTCCAGCCCCTCCCGCTCGTGCGGGGTCAGGTACAGCAGCGCGTCGGCGCCGCGCAGCAGGCGGCGTACCGCCACCGCGTCGAGCACCTTGGCCAGCGCCTTCCCGCTGGGGTCCACCATCCCGTGGGTCTGCAGGACGAGCGGCCTGCCCGCCCGCAGCGCCGCCAGCGCCACCGGCAGGGTCACCAGGTCCCGCGCCAGATGGACGTGGACCACGTCGGCCTCGCGCACGAGCCGGCCCGCCGAGGCCAGCAGGGCCGGCGAGGTCATGCCGCTGAAGCCGAGCGGGAGGATCCGCCGGGCCGGGAACAGCGTGGCGGGCACCCCCTCCACGGAGTCCGGCCACGGGTCGAAGCCCTCCCCGAGGGCGAGCAGCCGGGCCCGGTGACCGCGCTCCCGCAGCCCCTTGGCCAGGTTCAGCGCGACCCGTACCGGTCCGCCGAAGGCGTGCGAGGGCGAGTGCAGCGTGACCGCGTGCAGGACCTTCGGCGTACTGCTCACTTGGGCTCCTCCACCGGGCGGCGACGCCCGTCCTGGGTCTGCAGGGTCAGCTCCGGCAGGTCCCGGTGCACGACGGACCCGGCGCCCGCGACCGCGCACCGCCCGACCGTCACGCCCGCCAGCACCGTCGCCCGTACGGCCACCCACGCGCCGTCCTCGACCACGATCGGGGCGTTGCCGTAGCGGAAGTCCGCGGCGCGGTGGTCGTGCGAGCCGGTGCACAGCAACGACTCCTGCGAGAGGCACACGTGGGACCCGATGGTCACCGGCTCCAGGTTCAGCAGCCAGGCGCCCTCGCCGATCCAGGTGTGGTCCCCGACGGTCAGCTTCCAGGGCCACAGCACGCGCACCTTGTGCCGGATCAGCACGCCCTCGCCTATCTCGGCCCCGAAGGCCCGCAGCAGCGCGACCCGGACCCGGGCCGGACAGAACCACGCCATGAAGAGCGTGTTCATCACCGCGAACCACAGGGCCTGCGTCAGCAGTCCGCGCCCCTTGTCGTACCCGGCCAGCGTGAAGGCAGGAAGATCGCGCAACGGTCGCCCCTCATCGTCCCCCGACGCGCCTCCCCGGCCGTCGAACGCTCAGACTAGACTGCGCGCGGATCACGCACAGGGGTGGGGGCAACAGTGGTTACGGACATGCGCGAGCCCGCCGTCGCACCCGCGCCGCCGCTCCCCGCGGACGACTCCCGGTGGGGCCGGGTCACCACCCCGCGCACGCTGCTCTCGCGGGCGCTGTCGGTCCCCCTCGCCCTCGGGTTCACCGTCTTCCTGCCGTTCTTCGTCGCCGTCCAGTCCGGCGACGGCCAGCGCGACGCCGCCTTCTGGCTCCAGCTGCTGCTGGCCATGTACGCGGGCGCGCGGCTCTCCGCGATGGTGCTGACCAGCCGCCGCAAGCTGCTCCAGGGCTCCTTCTGGCTCTTCGTCTACATGGCCATGGGCGTGGCCCCCCTCGCCCAGGCCGTCCTCGGCCGCGTCCCCACGCCCGTCGTCGGACCGCGCTCCGACCTCACCGTCGCCATCGGCCTCGTCCTGCTGGGCTGCACGGCCTTCGACGTGGGCGTCCTGCTGGCCCGCCACCGGCCCGCGGGCCGCGCGGGCGGCTCCCCCAAGGAGCCGCGGCCGCTGATGGTCCACCGCAGGCGCCTCCAACTGCTCACCGCCCTGGCCTTCCTGGGCAGCGCCGCCTTCATCGTGAAGCTGGGCGGACCGGCGGTGTTCTTCTCCAGCCGCCAGGAGATCATCGCGGGCATCGAGGAGGCCGGGGTCTCCAACGGCGACGGCCAGGCCGGGCAGGCGCTGCTGCGCGGTTTCGGGACCGTACCGGCGCTGCTCGCCCTGCTGCTGTACACGCGCTGGCTGATCACCTCGCGGTTCGCCCGCCGCAAGGTCTCGGTCATCGTCACCTGGGCGGCGCTCGCCGTCCTCAACCTGATCGTCAACAACCCGGTCTCGAACCCGCGCTACTGGTTCCTCACCGTCATGTTCGCGCTGCTCTTCACGGTCTTCCCGGTGAGCGCCGCCATGTACCGGGTGGCGCTGTCGATGGCCGTGGTGATCGCCCTCCTCGTCTTCCCCTTCGCGGACCGCTTCCGCTACGACGAGAAGAACTACAAGCCCGTCGAGACGACCTCGTTCCTGGAGCCGATGGCGCTCAAGGACTACGACCAGATCGGCATGTTCGCCAACACCATCACCTTCTCCAACTCCGGCCCCGGCCACTTCTACGGGCGCCAGCTGGCCGGTTCCGTCTTCTTCGCGGTGCCCCGCTCGGTGTGGCCGGGCAAGCCGCGCGACACCGGCGTGATGGTCGGCCAGTGGATGGGCACGGTCAACACCAACCTCTCCTCCCCGGTCTGGGCCGAACTGTGGCTCGACTTCGGGCCGCTGGGCATGGGCGGCGGACTCCTGGCCATCGGGTACGCGGCCGCCCGCGTCGACCGCCGCTACGCCAAGCGCGCCACGCGCCGCTCACCCCCGGGCAGCCTGATCTCCACGGTGGTCCCGCTGGTCGCCGGGTACTCCTTCATCCTGCTGCGCGGCCCCCTGCTCCAGGCCTCGGGCCGGGTCGCCATCGCGGGCCTGTGCCTCGCGCTGGTGGCCACGTACCGCACCGACCGGGTCACGACCCTGCGCTGAGCGCTCCCGGCGCGGGCGCGGCCGGGGCGGCGCCCGGTCCGGGGGCGGGGACCTCCAGCCGGGTCACCCGCAGCCAGCCCGCGGCCGCCTTCGCGGCCGACCCCAGGGCCAGGCCCCAGGCGGCTCCGGCCACGCCCCCCAGCGCGTACCCGGCCAGCAGCAGGCCCACGGACAGCAGGGAGAAGACCACCTGGAGCGAGAGGGTGGCCTTCGGGTTCAGCACCCGCAGCGTCAGCAGGGCGCAGGTGCCCAGTCCCATCACCGCGTACTGCGCGCCCGTCGCGGGCAGCAGCGCGGAGGCCGCCGCCCAGGTGTCGCCGAGCAGGTGGCGGCCGAGCCGGTCGGGCAGGGCGTACAGGACGGCCGCCCAGCCGCCGCCGAGCACGGCGAGGGCCGCGCCCATCAGCACGGTCAGCCGGACCACCCCGCGCTTGCCCGGGGCCCGGCCCACCACCGGCGGGCCGAAGGCGTTCGCCGAGTTGAACAGCACGTTGAGCGGGCCGAAGAGGGTGGTCGCCCCGCGCAGCGCGCCGACGGCCAGCGGGGTGGCGAACGCCCCGAGTCCGAGCACCGCGAGCTGGCTGGAGCCGTTGCCGACCGCGAACTCGACCACGAACCGCTGCCCGAGGTGCCCGCGCCGCAGGTACGGACGCAGTTCGGCCCGCACCCCGCGTACGGAGGGCCGCAGCAGCCACAGCCCCAGCGCGAGCGCCGGCACCGCCGACAGCCCCCAGACCAGCACCAGCCGGGCGGGGGAGGCCCCGGCCGGCTGGACGGCCAGCGCCGCGACCACGCACACCAGCCGCAGCGTGTCCGCGGCCAGCGCCCGCTGGGGCGCCCGCAGCGCGGAGAAGCAGTAGCGCAGCCCGTCCTGTACGAGGACCAGCGGCAGGACGAGCCCCAGGGCGAGGAACCCGCCGCCGGTGGCGCCCGGCAGCGCCAGGCCCGCCGCCGCCAGCGCGAGCCCGGCCACCGTGGCGGCGGCGGCGGTGAACAGCACGGAGGAGCGGCACACCACCGCCAGCCGCTCGCCCTTCTCCAGGACCACGCTCTGGCCGACGTACGCCATGTTCAGCCCGAGGAGCACGGTGAAGGTCACGTACACCATCGAGAAGCCGGCGAAGCCGGACGCCGAGGACAGCCGGGCGGCCAGCACCAGCACCAGGATGTTCGTGGCGCTGGAGGCGGCCTGGTCCAGGACGGAGGAGACGGCGGCGAGGCCCCGCCGGCTCACCGCCGGCCCGTACGGACCGTGCGCAGGGCCACGGTGTCGCTGCCGTCGCCCGCGAGGGGCTGCTCGGGCGCGGTGGCCCCGGCGGCCCCGGCGGCCCCGGCGGGCTCCCGGGTGAGCGGCTGCGGGGCCGTCGGCCCGGCCGCGGCGGCGCCGGCCTTCCCGGCCCTGCCGCCGCCGCGCTTCTCGCCGGGCAGCGGGGCGTGGAGCACCGCGCCGAGCACGGTGCCGCCGGCGCCGCTGATGAGCTCGCGGATCCGGGCGAGGTCGCTGCGGTGCACCGCGCGGGGGTCGCAGACGACCAGGACGCCGTCGACGCGGTCGACGAGGGCGAGGGCGTCGGCGTACGAGAGCACGGGCGGGGCGAGCACCACGACGGTGGAGTTGGGGGAGTCGGCTTCGGAGATCAGCCGGGTGGAGCGCGGGGAGGTCAGCGCGCGGGCGACGTTGCGCACGCGTTCGCCGGGGATCAGGTCGAAGGCGCCGGACTCGCCGGCGTCCACGACGAGCTGGCGTCCGTCGGGCCAGTCGGCGTCGCCGCCCGGCGCGGAACCGGTGGCGCCGGGCTGGCTCCAGCGGGGCCGGCCGCCCGCGTCGGTGGGCAGCTGGCTGGCCAGGACCGGGGTGCGCAGGTCGGCCTCGATGAGCAGGACGTCCTTGCCGGTCTCGGCGAAGGAGGCGGCGAGGTTCACGGCCACGGCGGCGGCGGTCTCGCTGGAGCCGCGCGGGGCGACCACCAGCAGCCGGCGCCGGTCGGCGAAGCGGGAGTCGTAGGCGAGGCGGAAGGCCACCGAGCGGTACTCCTCGGCGAGCCGGGGGTCGGCCTCGCCGGCCGCGAGCAGCGGTCCGCCGCCGGTCTTGTCCCGGGGCAGGTAGCCGAGGACGGGGGCGCGCAGGGCCCGGGCCACGTCGCCCTCGGAGCGCGGCGCCGGGTCGAAGACCAGCCGGACCCAGGCGGCGAGCAGGCCGAGGGCCAGGCCGACGGCCGCGCCCAGCGCGAGCGACATGGGCAGGCCCGGTCCGTCGGGCGCGCCGGGCGCGGTCGCGGGGCTGGTGACCCGGCCGGGGGTCATGTCCAGGGCGGCGAGCTTGGCGATGTTGCTGTTGAGGGTGTTGACCTTGCTCTGCAGGTCGGTCTTGGCGGACAGCGCGGAGTCGCGGGCCGTGCCGGCCGGCAGGTTGTTGGCCTGGCGGGCGGTGTCGTCGAGCTGTTTGGCGACCGGGTCGCGCTGGTCCTCGTACCCCTTGACCATCTTGTCGCGGGTGGCGTCGAGCGCCTCCTGCCGCTTGAGCAGGTAGGCCTCGGTCAGCGCGTTGGCCCGCTTGGCGGCCTCCCGGGGGGAGGACGAGGTGTAGGTGAAGCGGAGGACCATCGTCTGCGGCGGGTTGGTCACCTGGAGCCCGCTGCGGAGCGCGCCCAGGTCCTTGGGCGGCATGCCGAGCTTCTTCGCGGCCTGCTCGGCTATGGAGCTGGAGAGCGCGACCTGGCGCTCGGAGCCGATGTTGATGGCCTTGTCGGGCGCCAGGCTCGGGTTGAACGGGTCGTCGGTGGGGGCGCGCAGCACGATGTCGGCGGTCGCGACGTAGGTGTCCGCCGTGGAGATGCCGAGGTAGACGCCGCCCAGCAGGCCGATGCCCACGCCCGCGCCGATGAGCCGGCGGTAGCGCAGCAGCTGCTTGAACTGGTCCCGCAGGAGATCCGGCTCGTCCTCGGCCGGGGCGGCTGCCGGGCGGTTCGTCTCGATCACGGCTGGAGACCCCCAAGTGCCTCGTCGATCAGTGCGTCGATGCGGGCCAGGCCCGCCTCACGGCTCAGGTGGGCCGCCACGTGGACGGGCCCGGCGGCGCCCAGCGCGTCCGCCCCCTCGGGGTCCTCGGCCAGGGCCCGTACGGCCTTCAGCAGGGCCGCGGGGTCCTCCGGGGGTACGAGCACCCCCGCGCCGGAACGTTCCACCTCCTGGGCGGTCCCGCCCTCGGCCGCGACGGACGCGACGACGGGCCGGCCGGCCTGGAAGTAGGAGGTCAGCTTGGACGGGACGCTCATGTCGAGCACGGCCGCGTGCTGGGTGACCGCGAGGACGTCCGCCGCCGCGAGGATATCGGGGAACTCGCCGTCGGCGGCAGGGGGGATGATGTCCAGGTTCGGCACGTCGGCGGCCAGCCCGGCGAGGGCGCCGCGCTGGCTGCCGTCGCCCATGAGGACGAACCGGACGTCCGGATCGAGCCGGGCGGCGCCGACGAGGACTTCGAGCCCCTGCTTGAGCCCCATGTTCCCGGAGTGCAGCACCACGGTCTGCCCGGGCGCCCAGCCGAGGTGGCGGCGGGTCTCCCCGCGCGGCTTGGTGGGCCGCGGCACGTGCGACCAGTTGGGCACGAGGCGGATCCGCGCCGGGTCCACGCCCATGCCGACGACCCGGTCCACGAAGGTCTCGTGGATGACGCCGACCAGCGTGGCGCGCTTCAGCGCGTAGGCCTCCGCGCTCCCGGCCACCGCGGCCGCCTTGTCGCCGCCGCTGATCCCGCTCTGCGCGGCGGCGGCCCCCATCAGGTCCTGGACGACCGGGACGAAGGGCACCTTCCACTTCGCCGCGAGCCGGGCGCCGAGCACGCCGCCCGCCAGGCTGGGCATCTGGGCCAGGACCGCGTCCGGCTTCGGCATCCGGGGCGGGGCCACGGCGCCGTGCAGCAGAATCGATCCTTCAAAAAGGGCGCGCTTGACGGCGGTCTGACGCGAAGGCACCGTGTGCGCACGCCGGTGCACGGTGACCCCCGCACGCCGCTCCGTGCGCCGCAGCGCCCCCTTGTACTCCGGCTCCACGGACCAGGCCGGATAGTGCGGCATGCCCGCCAGCACATGGGTCTCATGGCCGGACCGTGCCCAGTGCTCCGCGATCTGGGTGGCGTACGGGCCTATGCCCGCGTGCTCGGGGGCGTAGTTGGTGGAAACCAGCAGCAGGCGCCGGTGACCGGATGTGGACACTGAACGTCCCCTTCTCCCCTGGATGATGCGCACGTCACCCTATGCGTTCACCCGCAGGGTGGGGAACGTGCGCGCTATTGTCTGCTCATCCGCCACACCGGGGGGTGTGGCCGCTGGGGGGTAACTGATGACGGAGTACGGCATGTCCGGACCTGCCGCGGCGGCGCGCGGACCGTACCGGGTCGGCTACGCGCCCGGGGCCTACGACCTGTTCCACATCGGGCACCTCAACATCCTCCGGCACGCCCGGAGCCAGTGCGACTACCTGGTCGCCGGGGTGGTGTCCGACGAGATGGCCGAACGGGCCAAGGGGCGCCGCCCGATGATCCCGCTCGTCGAGCGGCTGGAGATCGTCCGCAGCGTCAAGTACGTCGACGCCGCCTTCGTCGAGACGGTCCCCGACAAGGTCGAGACCTGGAAGCAGGTCCGCTTCGACGTGATCTTCAAGGGCGACGACTGGCGCGGCACGCCCAAGGGCGACCGGCTGGAGCGGGACTTCGCCCCCCACGGGGTCGAGGTCGTCTACTTCCCCTACACCGTGCACACGTCCAGCACCCAGCTGCGCCGGGCCCTGGACGCGCTCGCACAGCCGCACGCCGAACCCCTCACCGCCGAACGGCGCTGAGCTCCCGGAACCACTTGGCGAGGAACGCCAGCAGGAACACCGCGGCGACCGCGCCCAGACCCGCGTACGCCCAGCGGAACAGCGCCCCGCCGCCGAGCAGCAGGAACACCAGGCAGAACACCCCGTAGTCCACGGGCAGCAACGCCACCGCGCGCAGGGTCGACGGCGCGGCGGCGGCACTGCCCGGGGCGGGCTTGGCCTTGAGCTTCTCGGTCAGCAGACCGCCGAAGAAGGTGACGACCGAGGCGAACTGGAACCCCAGCGGCACCAGCAGCCAGCCGTCCGAGCCCGTCCCGTAGGCGTCGGGGAAGCGGTAGAAGGCGATCAGCACACAGGTGTGCAGGGCGGTGAGCTTGGCACAGTCCACGACGTGGTCCAGCCACTCGCCCGCCGCACTGCCGCCCCCGCGCAGCCGGGCCAGCTGCCCGTCGGCGGAGTCGAAGGCGAAGCCCACCGCGAGCGCGGCCCACACGGCCGCCCCCAGCCCCCACGACGGGGCCGCCAGCGCGACCGCCGCCACGGCGGCGAAGCTGAAGACGGCGCTGACCAGGGTCACCTGGTTGGGCGTGAGGCCCAGCGCGTACGACCCGGCGGCCAGGTACCGGCCGGCGGGCCGGTTGACGAACCGGGAGTAGAGCGACACGCCCTTCGCCGACTTCTGCGCCCCGCGCAGCTCCCGCAGCGCGGTCCCGACACTCGCCATGCGTACCCCTGAGCCCCTCGATGGCACACGCGTGCCGCTGCACGCGCGTTCGTACGAAGGGCACATCATCGCAGGGGGCCGCCGCGGCCCCTACGACACCACCCGCAGCAGCAGCACCGACCGGGCCGGGACCGTCAGCGCCCCGCCGCCCCGGTGCCGGGTGCCGGGCGCGGCGGCCTGCGCCTCCCGCGCCGTGTCCAGCACGAGCTCGTACGAGGCCGCCCACGGCGCGCCCGGCAGCATCCACTCCACCGGCCGGTCCCCGGCGTGCAGCAGCGCCAGGAAGCTGTCGTCCGTCACCTGCGCCCCCCGCTCGTCACGGCCCGGGATGTCCCGGCCCGACAGGTACAGGCCCACCGCCGCGGCCGGCGCGTACCAGTCCCGCTCCGTCATCTCCTCGCCCCGCGGGGTGAACCAGGCCAGGTCCCGCAGCCCGTCCGCGCCCTGCGCCCGCCCGGAGAAGAACGCCCGCCGCCGCAGCACGGGGTGTGCCTGGCGCAGCGCGATCAGCCGCCGGGTCAGCGCGAACAGCTCGTTCCACGCCGGATCGGACAGCAGCGACCAGTCCACCCACCCCGTCTCGTTGTCCTGGCAGTACGCGTTGTTGTTGCCGCCCTGGGTGCGGCCGAACTCGTCGCCCGCCACCAGCATCGGCACCCCGGTCGACAGCAGCAGCGTGGTCAGCAGGTTGCGCAGCTGACGCCGGCGCAGCGCCCCGATCCGGGGATCGTCGCTCTCGCCCTCCGCCCCGCAGTTCCACGACCGGTTGTCGTTGGTCCCGTCCCGGCCCGCCTCGCCGTTCGCCTCGTTGTGCTTGCGCTCGTAGGTGACCAGGTCGCGCAGGGTGAAACCGTCGTGCGCCGTCACGAAGTTCACCGAGGCGTAGGGCCTGCGCCCGCCCCACGCGTACAGGTCGCTGGAGCCCGACAGCCGGTAGCCGAGGTCCCGTACGTCGGGCAGGGCGCCCCGCCAGAAGTCGCGCACGGCATCGCGGTAGCGGTCGTTCCACTCCGTCCACAGCGGCGGGAAGGCCCCCACCTGATAGCCGCCCGAACCCACGTCCCACGGTTCCGCGATCAGCTTGACCCGGCGCAGCACCGGGTCCTGGGCGATCACCGCGAGGAACGGCGAGAGCATGTCCACGTCGTGCATCGAGCGGGCCAGCGCCGCCGCCAGGTCGAAGCGGAAGCCGTCCACCCCCATCTCCGTCACCCAGTAGCGCAGCGAGTCGGTGATCAGGCGCAGCACGTGCGGCCGCCCGGCGTGCAGGGTGTTGCCGCAGCCCGTGTAGTCGGCGTAGCGGCGCTGGTCGGACTGGAGCCGGTAGTACGCCCGGTTGTCGATCCCGCGCAGCGACAGCGTCGGGCCCAGCTCCCCGGCTTCCGCCGTGTGGTTGTAGACCACGTCGAGGATGACCTCGATGCCCGCCGCGTGCAGCGCCTTCACCATCCGCTTGAACTCGCCGACCTGCTGCCCCGCGGTCCCGCTGGAGGAGTACCCCGCGTGCGGGGCGAAGTAGCCGACCGAGTTGTAGCCCCAGTAGTTGCGCAGGCCCCGCCGCAGCAGGTGGTCCTCGTGCGCGAACTGGTGCACGGGCAGCAGCTCCACCGCCGTCACGCCGAGCCGCGTCAGGTGCTCGACCGCCGCCGGATGCGCCAGCCCCGCGTACGTGCCGCGCAGCTCCTCGGGAACACCCGGATGGCGCATCGTGAACCCGCGCACGTGCAGCTCGTAGATCACCGAATCGGCCCAGGGCGTCTTCGGCCGGACGTCGTCCGCCCAGTCGTCGTCGTCGTGGACGACCACCCCCTTCGGGACGTACGGGGCCGAGTCCCGGTCGTCGCGCACGGTGTCGGCGATGTACTGCTGGGGCCAGTCCCGGACGTGCCCGTACACCTCCGCGGGCAGCGTGAAGTCCCCGTCCACGGCCCGTGCGTACGGGTCCAGGAGCAGTTTCGCCGGGTTGTGGCGGGCGCCCGTCCAGGGGTCCCAGCGGCCGTGCACCCGGAAGCCGTAGCGCTGCCCGGGCAGCACGCCCGGCACGAAACCGTGCCAGATCTCGTGCGTCAGCTCGGTCAGGGCGCAGCGGGTCTCCCCGCCCCGCCCGTCGAACAGGCACAGCTCCACCGCCTCCGCGCCCTGGGCCCACAGCGCGAAGTTGGTGCCCGCGACCCCGCCGGGCCCCAGGTGGAAGCGCGCCCCCAGGGGATGTGAGGACCCCGGCCACACGGGCGGCGAGGGATGCGCGGCCGCCCGCAGCACCTGCGCCTGGACCCGCTCGCGCACGACGTCCATGCCGTCCCTGCCCGTCGTCGTCTCCGGTCCGCCCACGGCATTGCTGGCGGCGGCATCCACCGCCTCTTGCTCGGCTGCGCTCGACACTGCCCGCCTCCACGGCTCCTGGGTACCGGCGGGGGAGTGCGGCCCCGGCGTCCCGGCCTGGGCCCGCCCCCGTCTGGTCCTTCCCACTGTTCTGCCCGGACAGTTCTGCCCGGAACGTGCCCGGCCCTCACGTTTCCCCGGGAGGGGCCGGTCGTTGGACGGGGCGTGACTCTTCTGACGAGGCGGGCAGGGGCGGGCTTGGCCGCCGTGGCGGTATGGGCGGCCCTGCTGGGCGGCCTGGCCGGCTGCACCAAGGACGGCGGCTCCCCGGTGGAGGTCGCCCTGCCCGGCAAACGCCGGTCGCCGGACGAGGCGATCCGGATCACCCCCGAGGACAACGCGAAGGGGGTGCCGGCCGAGGGCCCGCTGCGGGTGCAGGTGCCCGAGGGCCGGCTGGAGCGCGTCGTCGTCACCAAGGTCGAGGACGCCCAGCAGGAGCAGGTCCCGGGGACGATCGCCGCCGACGGGCTCAGCTGGAGCCCGGACCCCTCGGCCGGACGGCTCGCGCTCGCCGCCAAGTACACCGTCGACGCGGTCGCCCTCGACGGGCACGACCGCCGCCAGGCCCGGCACACCACCTTCACCACCTACGTCCCCGAGGAGCGGTTCATCGGCTACTTCAAGCCCGAGAACCGCTCCACGGTGGGCACCGGGATGATCGTCTCGTTCAAGTTCAACCGCTCCATCAAGCGGCGGGCCGACGTGGAACGGGCCATCAAGGTCACCTCCGAGCCGGCCGTGCCCGTCGTCGGCCACTGGTTCGGCGAGGAGCGCCTCGACTTCCGGCCCAAGGAGTACTGGAAGCCCGGCACCGAGGTCACCGTGACGATGGACCTGCGGGACGTCGAGGGCGCGCCCGGCTCGTACGGCATCCAGGACAAGACCATCCGCTTCACCGTCGGCCGCTCCCAGGTCTCCCTCGTCGATGCCGCCGCCCACACCATGGAGGTCCGCCGGGACGGCCGGCTGCTGTCCACGGTCCCCATCACCGCCGGGGCGCCCAAGAACACCACCTACAACGGCAGGATGGTGGTGATGGAGATGTTCGACGTGACCCGGATGAACGGGCAGACCGTCGGCTTCGGCGGCGAGTACGACATCCCCGACGTCCCCCACGCCATGCGGCTCACCAACTCGGGCACCTTCCTGCACGGCAACTACTGGGCCAGCCCGGACACGTTCGGCCACACCAACGCCAGCCACGGCTGCGTGGGACTGCGCGATGACAAGGGCGGCGGCTCGGACACCCCGGCGGGCTGGTTCTTCGACCGGACCCTGGTCGGGGACGTGGTGGAGGTCGTGAACTCGCAGGACCGGATCGTCGCGGCTGACAACGGGCTGGGCGGCTGGAACATGTCCTGGGCGGACTGGGCCGCCGGATCCGCCCTCGGCTGACCGGGCGCCCGCCCCGCCGTCCGTCCCGGTCCGCCCCCGCAATCGAGTGATTGTCGGACCGGAATCCCGCCGTGCGGGAGTGTCGTCCGGCCGCCGCGCCGAGGCCCGACCGCAGCCTGTCAGGGCCATCAGCGGATACGGACGGAGCGTCATGTCAGCAAGGAACTGGACCCTGGGGCTCGCGATCGGGGCCGTACTGGCCGCCGGGTCCCCCACGGCCCTGGCGGCGGGCCCCGACGCCCACCCCCCGGCCGCCCGAGTCCTGCGGGCGCCGCTGCCCGGCGGCCTCGGTCCCTGCGTTCCGGGCCAGTGCCCCAGCCCCTTCCCGCCGATCGGCAGCGACGGCAGCATCAAGGGCCGCGACAACGCCGTCAACATCTTCGCCGGGGGCCAGTTCCGGGTCCGCGGACGGGCCTCCGAGGCCGAGGGCCGGCTGGTCGTCCTCGGCGGCTTCGACCAGGACAAGCTGGCCGGCGGGGACTCCCGCTACAACGTCGGCATCGTCGGCGCCGGCTCCCTCGTCCCGCCCCCCGACGGCGCGGACTTCCTCACCACCGGCGGCGACGTCACCGTCGCGGCGGGCGAGACCCTGATCGCCGACCGGGGAGTGGTCCGCCACGCGGGCAGCGTCACCGGCACCGTGACCGGCACCCTCGTCAAGGACGCGGCCGCCGTCGCCCCGTACGCCGGACTGCGCGACCGCCTCAGCGCCGCCAGCCAGTGCTACGCCAAGGTCGACGGCCGCCCCCGCCCGGCGACGGGCACGGTCGTCAACAGCGGCTCGGAGACGCTGTTCACCGGGGACGGCACCTCCCGGCTCCAGGTCTTCAACGTGGACGCCGACCTGGCCGGACCCCGGGGCGCCCAGCAGGGCGTGCGGTTCACGGGCATCCCGGCCGGCGCGACGGTCCTCGTCAACGTCCTCGGTACCACCCGCACCATCAACACCTACAGCGGCGGCCTGGTGGACACCGATCCGCTCAACGCCTACCGCGAGCGGCTGCTGTGGAACTTCCCGGACGCCTCCACGGTGAACCTGATCGGCACCGGCCAGTTCCAGGGCAGCTTCCTGATGGGCAACCAGGCCTCCGAGACCACCGTGACGCTGCCCGGCATCAACGGGCGCTTCTTCACCACGGGCTCCGTCACCCACGGCAGCGACACGGCCGGCGGCGGGGGCCAGGAGTTCCACGCCTACCCCTTCACGGGCGACCTCCCCGACTGCGGTCCGGCCCCCGAGCCGACCGGCGCGGTGGCCGTGACCAAGGTGGACGGGGAGGGCAACCCCCTCGGCGGGGCCACGTTCGAGCTGTGGCACGAGACCAACGGCGTACCGGGCCTCCAGACGGGCACCGCGACCCCCGACACCAAGGTGGCCGACTGCACGACCCCGGCGAGCGGCCGCTGCGAGCGCACCGTGGAGCTCGGCACGTACTACTGGCGGGAGACGGCGGCCCCGGTCGGCCACGACCTGCCCGCGAACCCGGTCTTCCCGCTGACGCTGACCCGGGAGAACGCCCGGGCCGGGGTCACGGCGCGGGCCGTCAACGAACGGACCGCCGTGCCGGGCGCCAGGGTCGTCCTGCTCAAGACCGACCGGGACACCGGCGCCCCGCTGCCCGGGGCCCGCTTCGAGCTGTGGCGCGAGACCAACGACCGTCCCGGCCTCCAGCCCCTCGGCGCGGACGCCGACGAGCGGCTCGACGGCCTCTGCGTGACCGGCCCCCAGGGCAGCTGCACCGTCGAACTGCCGGTCGGCGAGACCTACTACTGGCGGGAGGTCGGCCTCCCCGACGGCTACCAGGACCCCGCGGACCCCGTCACCGCCTTCGAGCTGACGCCGGGCGACGTCGTCCAGGGCCGCGTGATCACCATCTCGAACCGCAGGACGAGCGAGGACCCGACGGGTTCCCTGCGCGTCCTGAAGAAGGACGTCAAGACCGGCCGGCCGCTGCGCGGGGCGGTGTTCGAGGTCTGGAAGGAGACCAACGGCACCCCGGGCCTGCAGACCCGCGGCATCAACGCCGACCAGAAGGCCAAGGACGGCTGCGCGACCGACCGCGTCGGCGTCTGTGACTTCGACGCGCTCTCCGAGGGCTGGTACTACCTCGTGGAGACGGACGTCCCCGAGGGCTACGTCCTGCCGCGCGACCGGGTGATCGGACCGCTGCACGTGACGGAGCGGGCCCCCGGCAACCACGTCGAGGTCACCGTCCGCAACAAGCGCGACGACCACGGCAAGGGCAAGCACGACGGCAAGCACGACGGCGGGCACGGCGGGCACGACGGGCACGACGGGCACGACGGGCGCGGGGACGAGGGCCCGGACGCCTGACCGCACCACCCCCCCCACGGCCGGCCGCGCGCCCGGCCTCCTCGCTGCGCCGGCGGAGTGAGCCCCTCACCCCGTCGGCGCAGCCGCGCGCGCGGCCTGCCGCCCCCGCGGGTTGGCTGGGGCGCGACGGCCCCGCCGGCGGGCCCGAGGAGGACCGATGACCCTGCGCCCGACACCGCGTACGGCCGCGGCGGCCGCCCTGGTCGCGCTCCTCGCGCTCGCCGCCCTGCCGGCCCCGGCCCTGGCCGCCGCCCCCGAGCCCGAGCCCGAGACCGCCTGCACGGCCGGCACCGGCCCCTACCAGCGGGAGCTGGAGGCCCATCTGCACCGCCCCGTCGACGGGGTCCAGTCACCGGCCGACTGCGCGGCCGTCCGCGCCTTCCAGCGCGCGAACGGAGTCACCCCCGCCGACGGGTACGCCGGCCTCGCCGCGTTCCGTACGATGACGGCCGTCGCCGCCCGCGCGAACCCCAACGCCGCGGGCCACTGCCCCGTCCGCGAGGACCGGGTGACCTGCGTCGACCTGGAGCGCCAGCTCCTGTGGGTGCAGAGCGGCCGCCGCGTCGTCTTCGCGCCGGTGCCCGTCCGGACCGGCCGCGACGAGCAGGAGACCCGCCCCGGCTGGCACGAGATCTACTGGCGGCACGAGGACCACTACTCCTCGCTCTACGACAACGCCCCCATGCCCTATGCCCAGTTCTTCGACGGGGGCCAGGCCCTGCACGGGCGCCCCGGGAACCTCTACGCCAACGGCGGCTCGGCGGGCTGCGTGAACCTCTCGGTGCCGGACGCCGAACGCCTGTGGAACCTGCTGTCGGAAGGGGACGCCGTCTACGTCTGGGGTACCAAGCCGGGTACCGACGACTGACGCATCCGCGGTTGCGTCACTTGGGACTGAACAGTGACATGACCGTGCCTTTTCGTACTCCGCCCATGTGATTTCCTGTCGACAAGCGCGCGACTGTCCGCGCGCGGGGGACATGGGGAGAACACGAGTGAACCTGCAGCCGATACGCGGCCGAGTCCGCACCGGCCTGCCGGCCCTTGTGCTGGGGGCGGCCCTGCTGCTGACCAGCGCGTGCAGTGGCGGCGGAGACACCAGCGGGGGCAGCGGCGGGAGCGACGCCAAGGGGACGACGGCGGGGGCCAAGAGCGGCACCGAGGCCTCCAAGGCCACCGTGAGCGTCAAGCCGGACGACGGGGCCAAGGAAGTAGCGACGAGCGGCGTCCTGAAGGTCTCCAGCACCGGCGGCAAGCTCAGCGCGGTGACGGTCGCCGACACCAAGGGCAACGCGGTGGAGGGCAAGCTGGCCGCCGACGGCCTGAGCTGGGAGCCCGCCCGCAACCTGGCCGCCGCCACCGAGTACAAGGTGCACGCGGTCGCCAAGGACGAGGCCGGCCGGGAGTCCGCGAAGGACACCGCCTTCACCACCCTCACCCCGCAGAACACCTTCGTCGGCCACTACACGCCCGAGGACGGTTCGACCGTCGGCGTGGGCATGCCGGTCTCCGTCAACTTCACCCGGGGCATCACCAACACCGAGGCCGTCGAGAAGGCCATCACCGTCACGGCCGAGCCCTCCGTGCCCGTCGAGGGCCACTGGTTCGGCAACGACCGCCTCGACTTCCGCCCCGAGAAGTACTGGGCCGCGGGCACCAAGGTCACCGTGAAGATCGCCCTCGACGGCGTCGAGGGCCGCCCCGGCGTCTACGGCAAGCAGACCCGTACGGTCACCTTCACCGTCGGCCGCTCCCAGGTCACCACCGTCGACGCGAGCGCGCACACCATGCAGGTCGTCCGGGACAGCAAGGTCCTCAAGGACATCCCGATCACCGCGGGCGCCCCCGCGACGACCACCTACAACGGGCAGATGGTCATCAGCGAGAAGTACAAGGTGACCCGGATGAACGGCGCCACCGTCGGCTTCGGCGGCGAGTACGACATCTCCGACGTCCCGCACGCGATGCGGCTGTCGAACTCGGGCACCTTCGTCCACGGCAACTACTGGGCCTCCTCCAGCACCTTCGGCTCGGAGAACGTCAGCCACGGCTGCGTCGGCCTGGAGGACGAGCGCGGCGCCGGTGACGACAGCACCCCCGCCGCCTGGTTCTACAACGAGTCCCTGATCGGCGACGTGGTCGTCGTGAAGAACTCCAAGGACAAGCAGATCGCCCCGGACAACGGCCTCAACGGCTGGAACATGGACTGGGCGGAGTGGACCAAGTAATCCCCCTCCCCGCGTAGTCCGCCGGCCCGGTGCTGTGACCCACAGCACCGGGCCGACGTGCGTTAACCGGCGCTAACCTTCCCCGTATGACCATCTCTCTCGAAGTCTCCGAAGGCGTCGGCACCATCCTGCTGGACCGCCCGCCCATGAACGCCCTGGACGTCGCCACCCAGGACCGGCTGCGCGAACTCGCGCTGGAGGCGACCGACCGCGCCGACGTGCGCGCGGTGGTCCTCTACGGCGGGGAGAAGGTGTTCGCGGCCGGCGCGGACATCAAGGAGATGCAGGTGATGGACCACGCGGCCATGGTCGCCCGGTCCCGCGGTCTCCAGGACGCCTTCACCGCCGTCGCCCGGATCCCCAAGCCCGTGGTCGCCGCCGTCACCGGCTACGCGCTGGGCGGCGGTTGCGAACTCGCCCTGTGCGCCGACTACCGCATCGCCGCCGACAACGCGAAGCTCGGCCAGCCCGAGATCCTGCTCGGCCTGATCCCGGGGGCGGGCGGCACCCAGCGCCTGTCGCGGCTGATCGGCCCCTCCAAGGCCAAGGACCTCATCTTCACGGGCCGGATGGTCAAGGCCGAAGAGGCCCTCGCGCTGGGGCTGGTGGACCGGATCGTGCCCGCCGCCGAGGTCTACGGGCAGGCGCACGCCTGGGCCGCGAAGCTCGCGCAGGGCCCGGCCCTCGCGCTGCGCGCCGCGAAGGAGTGCGTGGACGCGGGTCTGGAGGCGGACATCGACACCGGCCTGACCATCGAACGCACCTGGTTCGCGGGCCTGTTCGCCACCGAGGACCGCGAGCGCGGGATGCGCAGCTTCGTCGAAGAGGGCCCGGGCAAGGCGAAGTTCCTCTAGGCGCGCCACACCGGTGCCACAGCGGTGCCACAGCGCCGGCGGGGGCGTTGCCGGACACCCCCTGCGAGTGGATTAGCCAGGCCTTAAGAGAACCTTAAGCGGACCGGAAGATCCACTGAGGGTGATCACCGTAGAGCTCAACGTCACCGCAGGTCAGGTCCGTTGTACCGGTTCCCGGTTGCCTTTCGCATATGCCGGACCGCCCCTCCGGGGCCCGTGGCCCCGGAGGGTGTTTTCCCGGGGAACGGCCCGGACGGGCGCGTCGGCCGTCCATGATGGGTGCATGGCGGGCCTGGAGGGTGTGGAACAGCCGCGGCAGCGCAGCAGCGCTTCGGCCGTGCGGCTCACGGCGGCGGTCGAAGACGAACGGGGCCTCCAGGCGCTGGAGTCGTACGGGAACCCGGCCGAGGAGGAAGTGACGCTGCCGTCCATGCCGGAGTCCGCGTGCACCGCCCGCCGGCTCACCCAGAGCGTGGTGATCCGCTTCTGGGGCCTCTCGCCGCAGATCGCCGAGCACGCCGTCCTGCTGGTCTCGGAGCTCGTCGGCAACGCGGTGCGCCACACCGGGGCGCGAACCTTCGGCTTACGGATGGTGCGCCGGCGGGGCTGGATCCGGGTGGAGGTGCGCGATCCCTCGCGCGGGCTGCCCTGTCTGATGCCGGTGCACGAGCTGGACGTCACGGGCCGCGGGCTGTTCCTCGTCGACAAGCTGTCCGACCGCTGGGGCGCGGACCTGCTGCCGCGCGGCAAGATCACCTGGTTCGAGATGCGCGTCGCCGACCGCTAGGGCTGCCGGAGCCCGCCGGAGGCCCGTACCGGCCCGGGAAACGCCAGAAACCCCCTGTCGCCGTGATGGGGCGCTGCGGGGGTTTCATGGGTGCGCCGAGGATCGATGGGGTGTGTGATCCTCGGCGGAGGACTTCGCTCGGGTCAAAGGGAAGCCGTGATTCCGACTATGGCAGACGAGGGTCCAAACGCCAAAAGTCCCAAGTCGGACGTAAGTATGCATATCGTAAGAGTTTCCACCTAAATCTTAGGTGAGGTGGGCCACTCGCCTCTCATTCCATGAATAACTATCCGCAGCTCTGCGTGAATCATCGACTACGCAGCGAGCGGCCACCCGTCCGGCCCTTTGGCGGCGTAGGTCCCGAATCGGGTCAATCGTTATGTTCTCGCCCATTCACCTCTTAAATGGGCAGGTGTTCTCACCACCAGGCCGCCGCGCGGCCCTGCGCGCGGGCGCCGCCGCCCTGGCCGGCCTCACCGCTGCCTGCGCGCCGGACCGGACCGCCGCCGGACCCGCCGCCTCCGCCACCGCCTCCGCCACCGCCTCCGCCTCCGCCGGCCCGGGCCGGGCCAAACCCGCCCCGGCCGGCCCCGCCCCCGCGCCCCACCGCTTCCCCGGCCAGCCGGTGGAGATCGGGCACGGGCCGCGCGACCGTCCCGCCGTCGCCCTCACCTTCCACGGCAACGGCGACCCGGCCATCGCCCGCTCCCTCCTCGGCGAGGCCGAGAAGGCCGGCGCGCGGGTCACCGTACTGGCCATCGGCACCTGGCTCGACGATCACCCGGACATGGCCCGCCGCGTCCTGGACGGCGGCCACGAGCTCGGCAACCACACCCAGCGCCACCTGGCGATCAACGACCTGCCCGAGGCGGAGGCCTACGCCGAGATCACCGGCTGCGCGCAGCGAATCAAACGGCTCACCGGATCGATCGGCACCTGGTTCCGGCCCTCCCAGACCCAGTACGCCTCCCCGCTCGTCCGCGAGCTGGCCCAGCGTGCGGGCTACCCGCACGTCCTCTCGTACGACGTGGACTCGCTCGACTTCACCTCGCCCGGCGCCGCGGCCGTGCTGCGCACCGTCACCGGGACGATCCAGGGCGGATCGGTGGTGAGCCTGCACTTCGGCTACGCGGACACGGTCGACGCGCTGCCGCCCCTCCTCGAAGAACTCGCGCGTCGCAGACTGCGCGCGGTGACCACCACGGAGCTGCTGACCTCATGACGACGAACCGCCTTCCCCGGAAGGCCACCGCACTCCTCGCCGGACTGGTCCTCGCCGCCCTGGCGGGCTGCGGATCCGGCGGGAAGGGCGAACCGGAGGCACTCGGCTCCAAGGGGCCGGCCCGTCCCGTCAAGGCCGTCCCGGCCGTCCCTCCGGGCCTCGCCGGGATGCCCCCGGTGCTCGACCCGGCCGACGTGTACGCGGCGGACCGGCCGAACCAGCTGTCCCCGGTGGTCAAGGACTTCCCGTCGCGCGTCTACGTGCCGAACACCAACTCCAACACGGTGTCCGTCATCGACCCGGCCACCTACAAGGTCATCGACACCATCCCGGTCGGCGCGCAGCCCCAGCACGTGGTGCCGTCCTGGGACATGAAGACCCTCTGGGTCAACAACAACCGCGGGCACACGCTCACCCCGATCAACCCGGCCACCGGCGAGGCCGGGGAGCCCGTCGAGGTGCACGACCCGTACAACCTGTACTTCACGCCCAACGGGAAGTACGCCGTCGTGATGGCCTCCATGGACCGCGAACTCGTCTTCCGCGATCCGCACACCATGGAGCGCGTGAAAACCGTCCCGGTGACCTGTTTCGGCGTCAATCACGCCGACTTCTCCGCGGACGGCCGCTACTTCATCGTGAGCTGCGAGTTCTCCGGCGAACTGCTCAAGGTCGACACCGAGAAGATGGAAGTCGTCGGCCAGCAGAAACTGCCCTTCGAGGGCGCGATGCCGCAGGACGTCAAGATCTCTCCCGACGGAAAGACCTTCTACGTCGCCGACATGATGGCGCACGGCATGTGGGTCCTCAGCGGCGACAAGTTCGACGTCCCCAAGCTGCTGCCCACGGGCAAGGGCTGCCACGGCCTGTACGTCGGCCGCGACTCCCGGGAGATGTACGTCTCCAACCGCGGCGAGGGCACCATCTCGGTCTTCGACTTCAAGGAGAACCGGCTCACCAAGAAGTGGGAGCTGCCCGACGGCGGCAGCCCGGACATGGGCGGGGTCTCCGCCGACGGCAAGGTGCTGTGGCTGTCCGGCCGCTACAACTCCGAGGTCTACGCGATCGACACCGCCAGTGGCAGGGAACTGGCGCGGATCCCCGTCGGTGACGGACCGCACGGCCTCGCCGTGTACCCGCAGCCGGGCCGCTACTCCCTCGGCCACACCGGCATCTTCCGCTAGGGCGCCGGGCGCCGGGCGCCGGGCGGCGGTGCCCCGGGAGCTCGCACAGCTCCCGGGACACCGGGTTCGGGGCGCCGGGCCCGGTGGGCCGGCTAGACCCAGGCCACCGGCAGCCGCTCGGGCAGCCGCTTGATGAACCCCGTCCGCCAGACGAGGTTCTCCGCGGGGACGGCCAGCCTCAGCTCGGGCAGCCGCTCGACCAGCACCTCCAGCGCGATCTCGGCGTGCGCCCGGCCCAGCGCGGAGGCCGGGCAGAAGTGCCGGCCGGCGCCGAAGGCGAGGTGGGGGTGGGAGGGCTCGCGCTCCAGGTCCAGCTCGTCGGGCCGCTCGAAGGCGTCTGGATCGAAGTTGGCCCCCTCCAGCAGGACCAGCACCAGCTCACCCTGCTTCACCAGGACGTCCCCCACCTGGACGTCGGCCAGCGCGATCCGCGGCAGGCCGTCGCCCACGGACAGGTTCCAGCGCAGCAGTTCGTCCACCGCCCGGCCCATCCGCTCCGGGTGGGCGCGCAGGTACCCGATCAGCTCCGGGCGCTGGAGCAGGGCGAGGACCGCGAGGACCAGGAACGCGGACGTGGAGACCGCGCCGGCCCCGAAGAGGGAGACGGCGACGGTCGCGAACATCTCGTCCGTCAGGTGCGAGGACTCGGGATCGGCCTCCCGCAGCCCGGCGAACCGGCCGAGGAGCCCCGTACGCTCCTCGGCGGGCAGCGCGAGCTGGGCCCGCAGCGCGTCGGCGAAGTGACCGACGTCCTTGTACCAGTTGAGCGCGGAGTCGGCGAAGGGCTCGCGGGCGGTCATGAACGCGACGTCCAGCCCCGACATCAGCCGCCGCCAGTCGGCGAAGGGCACCCCGAGGACCTGGCAGTGCAGGAACGCCGAGAAGGGGTCGGCGAACCCCGCCCGGAGATCCGCCGGCCCGCCCTCGGCGACGAGGGCGTCGATCAGCTCGCCCGCCATCGTGCGCAGCTCTTCCCGCAGGCCCGCCCGGCGCGGGTTGAGCGCCTTCATGACCGCGTCGCGCAGCCCGGCGCTCTGGATGTTCCCCATGTTGTTGACGACCTCGGGCGGGATCGTCAGCGCGTACTGGCGGGGCACCCCGGCGTTCGCGGTGTCCTTGAGGCTGAACCGCTCGTCCTCCAGCACCTGCTTGGCCAGCGCGTAGCTGCTGACCAGCCAGGCCTGGTCCCCGGTCAGCGTGCGGACCCGGGCGACCGGGGCCTTCTCGCGCAGCCACGCGCACTCCTCGGGGAGCACGTCACCGCGCCGGGAGAGGGGGAAGTCGAGGAGCGGGCGCTCCCGGTCCCGCGTGCCCTCAAGCTGCTCGACGCTCATCGGCGGTCCTTTCGGTGGGTGCGGTGCCATGTGCGGCGGGCGCGGCGGGCGCGGCGGCTTCGGGGCGTACGACGGCGTACGCCTGGTTGCGGGTCGCGCGCAGGCCGCCGCCCCGGGCGAAGAGGACATCGGTCATCGGCATCTTGACGTGGTAGGCCGCCACCGAGGACGGCACGTCCAGAATGCTCGGGGTGTCCACGAAGAACGGCAGCTCCGCTGCCATGTAATCGAAACAGACCTGCAACTGCGCGTCCGTGATGGATTCACCTTCCGGCAACTTCGAGCCGACAAAGTGGAGGGCCATCTCCTCGCAGCCCTTCCGGAATACGTCGTCCGTCTCCAGGAAATGGAGTACGCGTCGGTGCAGAAGTTGGTACACGGGGTTCGACTGGAACTCGGAAAGTGCCCTCACCCGGATCTCGGCATGCTGAGGCCCTGATTCCTCGACGCCTTTGAGAATCCTTCTGCGGACCGCCTTGATCTCCTTCGCCGCACGCTTCTCCGCGTGTTCCCGGGTGTAGCCGAAAGCGGCGAACATCCGGTCCACGTGGAGGTCCGCGTAGACGAAGTCGACCTGGGCGAATCGGGTCGTGGCCCAGCGGGTGAGGCTGGATATGCGCTCGGAGCTGAAGTAGCTGTTGCCGGGACTCACTCCGATGAGCACATGGTCGCCATCTTCCCAGATATGACGGCAGGTGCGGGTGAAGGGCAGAACTTCGAATGATGCGTCAGCTGTGATCGTCACCTGTGTGTGATCGCCCTTGTTGCCGCTTGTCCCTGGGAGCCCTGCGCTCCTGGTGTGGCGGCAATGTCTGTACGTTATGCGGTGATGCCGGAGCGTGACAAGTGGAAGGCTTATTTGTTGGCTGGAATTATCGCTTCCGCGTTACGGAAGGGTAATTGAATTTCTTTCTGCCGCCCGAACGGGACCCGCGGACGGGACCCGCCGCAGGTGGCGCTACCCTGAGCCGGTCAACAAGCACCAAGAAGGGGTGGACCCAGTGGCGGACATCGAGAGCGCACGGGCGACGTTCAACAAGTTCGACGTGAACGGTGACGGCTTCATCACGGCCGACGAGTACAGCGCGGCCATGAAGGCGATGGGTGACGCGTTCGTCACCGCCTCGGTCGCGGACGCCGTGGTCGCCTCCAAGGACGCCAACGGCGACGGCCTGCTGAGCTTCGACGAGTTCTGGGCCGCTCTGAACCGCTGAAGCCCCGCGCCCCCGCCCCCGTACCGGCCTCCGGTGCGGGGGCGCGTTCAGTTCCCGGGGGCGCCCGCCGTGTCCTCGACCTCCTCGATGGCCTCCGCGAGCCAGCTCAGCCAGAAGCCCTCCAGGGCGATCCCGCCGCGCAGGACCAGCCGGCGCAGCCGGTCCTCCACGGCGTCCCGGTCCGGCGGGAAGTCCCGGGCCTCGATGGCCTCGTACTTCGCCAGCTGCTCCCGGTGCAGCGCCAGATGGCGCCGCAGCTCCGGCCCCAGCCCCTGGAGCCCCACCACGCCCGCCGCGCGCAGCCGCAGCAGCAGGGCGTCGCGCATCGGCTTGGGGTCCTGGCTCTCGTCCACCCACCGGGCCAGCTCCGCGCTGCCCTCGGGCAGCACCTCGTACTCCTTCTTCTGACCGCGCACGGGCCCCTCGCTGGGCAGCGCCCGGATCAGCCCGGCCTCCTCCAGCCGCCCGAGCTCCCGGTAGATCTGCTGGTGCGTCGCCGACCAGAAGTACCCGATCGACCTGTCGAAGCGCCGGGTCAGTTCCAGCCCCGACGAGGGCTTCTCCAGCAGGGCGGTGAGGATGGCGTGCGGCAGCGACATGCGGCCATCCTAGGTTTGCGGCGGGCCGTACGCCGCCGCCCGTAAGCCGCCGCTCCTCCGCCGGGCGCCTGGCCGCCGGGCGCCCGGCGCTACTTCGCGGGCGCGCCCGTGCGCCAGGCGGCCAGTTCCTCCGGGACGCGGGGCCCCGGAGCCCCGGCGGCCAGCAGCCCGCGGGCGCGCAGCAGGGCGGTCACCGCCGGGGACCAGGCCTGACGCAGGCCCGCCGAGGCCAGCAGCTCCGGGTCGGCCAGCAGCTCCCCGGCCGGACCGGTCCGGATGCCCGCCGGGGTCAGCACCGCCGCGTCGTCGGCCCAGCGCACCGCGAGGTCCACGTCGTGGGTGGCCATCACCACCGTGGTGCCCGCCGCGCGCAGGCCCGCCAGCACGTCCAGCAGCCGCTCCTGCCCGTCCGGGTCCAGCCCGGCCGTCGGCTCGTCCAGGATCAGCACCCGCGGGGCCATCGCCACCGCGCCCGCGATGGCCGCCCGCTTGCGCTGCCCGTACGACAGGAGGTGCGTGGGCCGGTCCCGCAGCGCGGTGATGTCCAGGGCGGCGAGGGCGGCCCCGACCCGCTCGCGGACCTCCGGCAGCGGCAGCCCCAGGTTCATCGGCCCGAAGGACACGTCCTGTTCGACGGAGGCCGCGAAGAGCTGGTCGTCCGGGTCCTGCACCACCAGCTGCACCGAGGTCCGCAGCCGGGTCAGCCCCGCCCGGTCGTACGCCACCTCGGCGCCGTCCAGGCGCAACGTGCCGGGCGCGGGCCGCAGGCCCCCGCTGAGCAGCCGCATCAGCGTGGTCTTGCCGCTGCCGTTGCGGCCGAGCAGGACCAGCGCCCGGCCCCCCTCGATCCCGAAGTCCACGCCGGACAGCACGGCCGGGCCGTCCTCGTAGGCGTAGCCCGCGCCGGACAGTTCCACCACCACGGTCACAGGTACAGCTCCTTCAGTACGAGGGTCCCCGCGACCAGGGCGGTCAGCAGGGCGGCGGAGGCGGCGAGGAACCGCCAGGACAGCGACGCCTGCGGTACGAGGACCCGCAGCGCGCCGTCGTAGCCGCGCCCGGCCAGCCCCTCCTGGAGCCGGGCGGCGCGGTCGAAGGCCCGGACGAAGGTGGTCGCCGCGAGCCCGGCCAGCGAACGCCACACCGCCGCCCGGCTCGTCTGCCCGAGCCGGGCCGCCTGGGCCCGGCGCACCTGCGCCATGGAGTCCAGCAGCAGGAAGCCGATCCGGTACATGACCAGGGCCACGTCCACCACCGGGGCGGGCACCCCGGCCCGCACCAGCCGGGGCAGCACGTCCGAGACCGGGGTGGTGAAGGCGAACAGCAGCACGCCGAGGGAGGCCGCCGAGGTGCGCAGCAGGAGTTCCGCCGCCTGCCGGGGCCCGTCCGGGGCGAGGGCGAACAAGCCGTCCGGGCCGCCCAGCGAGACCAGCAGCGGCAGCGCCCCGGTCACGCAGAAGCCCAGCGGCACCCGGAAGGCCCGCCACAGCCGCCGGCCCGCCACCCCGGCCGGGCCCAGCAGCACGGCGAGGGTGGCGGCCGCGACCAGTGGGCCGCCGGGCCAGGGCGGCAGGCACACGGCGGTGACCGTCAGCCCGAGTCCGAGGAGGGCCTTCTCCAGGGGGTGCCGGCCCCGCCAGCGGCTGCCGTGGGCCGCCACGTCGATCGGCAGCACCGGCTAGGCCTCCGGCGCGGGGGCCACGACCGGCGCGGGGGCCGAATCCGCCGAGGGGGCCGAAGCGGCCGCCTGGGCCAGGCCCTGACGGCGGCCCTTGCGGACCCCGAAGTAGTACGCGAGCACGCCCGCGCCGAGCGCCGCCTGGAGGGCGAACAGCGCCGACTCGACCTCCCCCGAGGGGGGTTCGTAGAGCGGGGAGAACCAGGGCTCGTAGTCCGGCTTCAGTTCCGTGATGGCCGACTCCGCCTGCGCGTCCGCGCCCGCGAAGGGCTCCTTCTTGCCGTCGCCGAGCCCCAGCGCGAGCGGGAGCACGGCCAGCGCCGCCACCACGAGCAGCAGCAGGGTGTTGATCTTCGCGTTCCGGGTCATCGCCATCAGAGCGCCGCCCCCTGCCGCGTCGCGGCCTGCTGCGCCGCGCCGGTGCCGGTCAGCTTGGCGACCCCGAGCCGGACCAGGTCGGACTTGCTGGACTGCATCAGCAGCCGCATCACGAGGACGGTCAGCAGCCCCTCGCTCACCGCGAGCGGGATCTGGGTCAGGGCGAAGATGCCCGCGAACTTCTCCAGCGCGCCCGGGAACCCACTGGCCGGGTCGGGGAAGGCGAGCGCCAGCTGGACGGAGGTCACGCAGTAGGTGACGAGGTCGGCGACGAACGCCCCGGCGAAGACGGTCACCATCAGCGGCGCGCCGCACTTGCGCAGCAGCCGGTACGCGGCGTAGCCGGCCCAGGGGCCGGCGATGGCCATCGAGAACACGTTCGCGCCGAGCGTGGTGAGCCCGCCGTGCGCGAGCAGCAGGGCCTGGAAGAGCAGGGTGATCGTGCCCAGCACCGCCATGATCGGCGGCCGGAACAGGATGGCCCCGAGTCCGGTCCCGGTCGGGTGCGAGCAACTGCCCGTCACCGAGGGAATCTTGAGCGCGGACAGCACGAAGGTGAACGCGCCGGACGCGCCGAGCAGCAGGGTGCTCTCCGGGTTGGCCTTCACCTCGCGGGTGAGGGCGCGGACACCGTGGACGACGAACGGGGCGGACGCGACGCCCCAGGCGGCCGCGTGCAAGGGGGGCAGGAACCCCTCGGCTATATGCATGGTTGGGAGACCTCTCCAGCACCTCGTGGATGGACGACGCGCCCCGGCCGGTCTCCTGGCTCACGGGTTGATGCCCTGTCTCCGCCTTCCCGGGCCCCTGCGGTCTCCCGCGCGGGCCCAGTGGCTTCCCGCAGGAGTGGAGCCGGACTTCCCGATCACAGTGGCGAGGGCCGCACCGGTTTTGCACCGGTTTCCCGAACACCAAGGCCCGCTGACCCTAGTCGCCCGCACGGACCGGTAACAACCCGCCCCGGCCCCGCCGGGCGGGCCGCCGCATTCCGCTTGATGGTCACCCGCTGTGTTTCCGGCGCCACGATCCGCTCCAACCATCCCGCCCGAAAAGGGAGTTCCGCCCACCTGTGCCCCCCGACGGCCGGCTGTCCCAGCCGGCCACACCGTTCCGCTCCCGGCCGCGAGGAGCTCTGCCTCCGGGGCCGTGGCCCGGACGGGCGCGCCCCGCTGGCGCCCCCCGCGACCCCGGGCGAGGCTGGGAGGCGTGCCAGCCGACTCCTCCGCGCCCGCCGGGTCCTTCGCCTACCCGGACCTCTCCGCCGTCTACGTCAACTGCACCCTCAAACGCTCGCCCGAGACCAGCAACACCGAGGGCCTGATCGCCAGGAGCCGCGCCGTCATGGAGGCGGCCGGAGCCCGGACCTCACTGATCCGGGCCGTCGACCACGACATCGCCACCGGCGTCTGGCCCGACATGACCGAACACGGCTGGGAGAGCGACCAGTGGCCGGTCCTCTACAGCCAGATCATGGACGCCGACATCCTCGTGCTCTGCGGCCCGATCTGGCTCGGGGACAACAGCTCCGTGATGAAGCAGGTCATCGAGCGGCTCTACGCCTGCTCCTCGCTGCTGAACGACCGGGGCCAGTACGCCTACTACGGACGGGTCGGCGGAGCGCTGATCACCGGCAACGAGGACGGCGTCAAGCACTGCGCGATGAACGTCCTCTACAGCCTCCAGCACCTCGGCTACGCGATCCCGCCGCAGGCCGACGCGGGCTGGATCGGCGAGGCCGGGCCCGGTCCCTCGTACCTGGACCCGGGGTCGGGCGGTCCGGAGAACGACTTCACCAACCGCAACACGACCTTCATGTCCTGGAACCTGATGCACCTGGCCGCGCTCCTCAAGCGCGCCGGCGGCTTCCCCGCGCACGGCAACCAGCGCTCCCTGTGGGACGCGGGCTGCCGTTTCGACTTCCCCAACCCCGAACACCGCTAGGGCGGGGCCGCTCCGGGCCGCTCCGGGCCGCCAGGGGCGCGGAGCGGCCGCCGTCCCGGTTCAGCAGGTGGCGGGGTGCGCGACGTCCACCACGTACCGCTCGGGTGAGTGCAGGACGCTGGTGGTGAAGACCGGCTGGGTGTCGAAGGCGGCGCCGAAGGTCACGTACCCCTCGTAGTCGCCCGTCAGGGCGAGGCCCTTGAGCTTGCTGAGCTGGATCTTCTGGAGCTTGGGGCCCTGGTAGACGTTCTGGCCCGCGTCGTCGTGCCCGGCGGCGGGGTGCAGGCGGATCTCCAGGAAGTACGTCCCGGGCAGCGGGACGGGCTTGCCGGACCCGTCGTAGACCAGCTGGGAGACGGGAGTGACGGTGACCGGCGGGGCGGCGCCCTGGAGGTCGATGACGATCCGGTCGTACGTGCAGTGACCGCCCCAGCGGGCGTTCACGACGAGCGGGGTCTGGGAGCGGGCCGATGGGGTGGCGGCCGGGCCGGAGGCGGCGGCGGCCGAGGCGGGCGCGCAGAGCGCGAGCCCGGCGGTGAGCAGGACGCCCGTGGCCAGGGCCACGGTCCGGCGGCGGCGCGTGCGGTACGGGTGACGCATGACGTCCCCCCGATTCTCGTGAGACGGGGACTGGCCTGTCACCGGGAAGGACACCGCGGGGGGCCGGGCGGTTCCCTCAGTGCGCCAGCAGCGCGCTCAGCTCCGCGTCCAGGTCGTAGTGGCGGCGCTCCTGCCCGCGCGGGACCAGCTCGGTCATCCGCCGGCACAGCTCCCGCACGTCCTTGGCGCGGGCGGAGACCACACAGCTCTGCGCGCCGTTGCTGAAGGCGAGGAACACGCGCGGTTCGGTGCCCCGGCGCAGCGGCCACACCTGTATGTCGCCCTCGCCCGTGCCGCAGGTCTGCCCGTCCAGGAGCAGCTCCCGCGAGAAGACCCAGCGGGCGAGGTGCGTCCCGGCGCCGCGGAAGTCGACGGCCAGCTCGTACGGCCGGTCCGTGCGGTAGACGAAGGCGCCGGTCAGGGGGACGGACAGCGGTGCGGCCTCCAGCCGCAACGGCAGGACGCGGTGTTCGGTGGTGGCCATGGTGGCTCTGCCTCTCTTCGCGCGGTGGGCCTTCACGTGCCCCCCTTCGGGCACGCTAGCCGACGCATCCGGCACTCCCCGGGGCCGAAGGTCCCGAGCCGGGCGGGCCGCTCGGCCCGATTCCGGGACCCTCGCGCGGTCCCGGCGAGCCCGGCCCGCAGCCGCGACGGGCGGCTCGCACCCCTCAACGGTCCACGGTAAAGCCGCACTTGGCGCCGGATGCGGTGCGTCCGCGTGCCCGATCGTAGCCGGGACGCGGACGAGCCCGCCCTCGGGGGGAGAGCGGGCTCGGGGGGGCCTGCGGCGGCAGGCCGCGCGATGGAGGAGTTGCCGAGGTTGCTGCCGCCGGCTCCGCTGCCCAGGATCTCGGCGAGTGCCCAGACCGCCTTGTTCCCTCGCAAGCGTGATCAACTCGGTTCAAACATCGAACCGGTGAGGAGTTCGCCCACTCGGGAGCAAAGCGGCCGGAGCGGGGGTCAGCACTCGATGACGTTGACCGCGAGACCGCCGCGCGCGGTCTCCTTGTACTTGACCTTCATGTCGGCGCCGGTCTCCTTCATGGTCTTGATGACCTTGTCGAGGGAGACCTTGTGGCTGCCGTCGCCGCGCATCGCCATCTTGGCGGCCGTGACGGCCTTCACCGCGGCCATGCCGTTGCGCTCGATGCAGGGGATCTGGACGAGGCCGCCGACCGGGTCGCAGGTCAGGCCGAGGTTGTGCTCCATGCCGATCTCGGCCGCGTTCTCCACCTGCTCGGGGGTGCCGCCCAGCACCTCGGCGAGGGCGCCTGCCGCCATCGAGCAGGCCGAGCCGACCTCGCCCTGGCAGCCGACCTCGGCGCCCGAGATCGAGGCGTTCTCCTTGAAGAGCATGCCGATCGCGCCCGCCGAGAGGAGGAAGCGGACCACACCGTCCTCGTCCGCGCCCGGCACGAAGTTCATGTAGTAGTGCAGGACCGCCGGGATGATGCCCGCGGCGCCGTTGGTGGGCGCGGTGACGACCCGGCCGCCCGCCGCGTTCTCCTCGTTCACGGCCATCGCGTACAGCGTCGCCCACTCCATGGCGTGCGCCTGCGGGTCGCCCTCGGCGCGCAGCTGGCGGGCGGTCCCCGCGGCCCGGCGCTTGACCCGCAGCCCGCCGGGGAGGATGCCCTCGCGGGACATGCCCCGCGAGACGCAGGCCTGCATGACCCGCCAGATCTCCAGGAGGCCCTCGCGGATCTCCTCCTCGGTGCGCCAGGCCTTCTCGTTCTCCAGCATCAGGGAGGAGATCGACAGGCCGGTCTCATTGGCGAGGCGCAGCATCTCGTCGCCCGAGCGGAAGGGGTACTTCAGCACGGTGTCGTCGAGCTTGATCCGGTCCTCGCCGACCGCGTCCTCGTCCACGACGAAGCCGCCGCCGACCGAGTAGTAGGTCTTCTCCAGCAGCGGGGTGCCGGACTCGTCGTAGGCGAAGAGCGTCATGCCGTTCGCGTGGTACGGCAGCGAGCGGCGGCGGTGCAGGATCAGCTGGTTCGGCTCGTCGAAGGCGATCTCGTGGACCTCGCCTATCTCCGCGCCCAGCAGGCGCAGGCGGCCGCTCCGGCGGATGCGCTCCACCTCGGCGTCGGCGGTCTCCACGTTCACCGTGCGGGGGGAGTGCCCCTCCAGGCCGAGCAGGACGGCCTTGGGGGTGCCGTGGCCGTGGCCGGTCGCGCCGAGCGAGCCGAAGAGCTCGGCGCGCACGGACGCGGTCTGGGCGAGGACACCGTCCTTCTTCAGCCGCATCACGAACATGCGCGCCGCCCGCATCGGGCCGACCGTGTGGGAGGAGGACGGGCCGATACCGATGGAGAAGAGGTCGAAGACGGAGATGGCCACTGGCGGACTCCCTTGTCTGCTCGTGGGTGGGGAGGGGGCAGGGGTGGTGATCAGGGGTTGATCTGCGGATTTTGTCCGGCAGTCGAGCGTAACGCGTACAGGTGAACGGTTCGGCTCCCGGACGGGTCGGTCAGACGTGGGTCAGCTCGCGCTCCGGTGCCGTGGAGCCGTTGTCAGGGCCTTCGGAGCCGTCCAGGACCGGGTCCGGGCCGGGCAGGCCCGCGTGGTGGGCCCGGACGCCGGCCCGTACGGCCCAGAAGTACGTAACGAGCGCCATGGCGGCCACCAGGGCGATGTCGGCGCCCCCGGGGAGCACGCCGCGGCCGCCGAAGTCGGTGGAGCCGAGGTGGGACAGCAGGGACAGGGCCCCCAGGAAGAAGACGATCCACCAGGCGGGGGCGAACTGGCGGCCCAGGTCCTTCACGCCCTTGCGGAACAGGACCAGCGCGGCGACCGGGGCGGCCAGCAGGGTCAGGGCGGTGACGATGCCGGTGTTGGGCCACTTCGACCAGTACAGGGCGCAGGCGGCGAAGACGAAGGTCAGGGGGCACAGGAGCTTCGCGGCGGGCAGCCGGAAGGGGCGGGGCAGGCCCGGCTTGGTGCGGCGGAAGACGCCGACCGCGACCGGGCCGATCAGGTACGAGATCACCATCGCGGCCGAGATGATCGGGGCCAGGGTCTTCCAGCTGTGGCCGACGGTGACCAGGAGCAGGACGGAGAAGCCGAGGTTCGTCCACATCGCCGGGCGGGCGGTGCCGTAGACGGGGTGGGTCTCCTTGAGCCGCTTGGGGAAGAAGCCCGTCTCGGAGAGGTTCTGCACCATGTACGCGGCGGAGGCCACGTTGGCGATGTTGGAGCCGGCGGGGGAGATGAAGGCGCCGAACTGGAGCAGCACCACGACCCAGTGGATCATCAGCAGCTTGGCGAGCTCGGCGAAGGGGCTGTTGAAGTTCACGCCCGACCAGCCGCCGGCCTGCGCCAGGTGCTCCGGCGGTACGGAGCCCAGGAAGGCCGCCTGGAGGGCGAGGTAGATCACCAGGCCCAGGGAGAGCGCGCCTACCAGGGCGATCGGGATGGCCCGGCCGGGGTTCCTGGCGGCGCCGCCGAGGTTGACGACGGCCTGGAACCCGTTGAAGGCGAAGACCACGCCCGAGGTGGTCACGGCGGTCAGGACGGCCGTCCAGCCGTTCGGGGCGAAGCCGCCGTGGGCGGTGAAGTTCTCGGTGTGGAATCCGGAGGCGATCAGGGCGGCCACGGCCAGCACCGGGATGGCGAACTTGACGAGGGTGAGGGCGGCGTTGATCTTCGCGAGCAGCTGGACCGACCAGTAGCAGGACAGCCAGAGCAGGAAGGTCAGGCCGAGCGCCACCGCCATGCCGGAGGCGGTCAGCTGGTGGGACCGCGCGTCGACCAGGTCCCGGGCCCAGCCGAAGCTCCAGGAGGACATGTACTGCGTCGCGGCGATGGACTCGATCGGGATCAGCGAGGCGACCGCGATCCAGACCGCCCAGCCGGTGATGAAGCCGAGCACCGGCCCGTGCGAGAGGGCGCCGTAGCGGGCCATGCCGCCGGGGATCGGGTAGGCCGCGCCCACCTCCGCGTAGGACATGGCGATCATGCCGATGAACACCGCGCCGATGACCCAGGCGGCGAGCGCCGCGGGACCCGCGACCTGCGCGGCCGTGCCCGCGCCGAAGAGCCAGCCGGACCCGAAGATCGAACCGATGCCGATCATGATCAGCGCGAAGAGACTGAGGCCCTTCCTGTGCGCCGCGCTCATGTCCATGGGGTGGGTGTCCGTCCTGGAGGGGATTCCTTTATGTGCAGCCTATTTGCCGTTTTTTGAGTGTTTCAGGGGCGATAGGTGACATCCACCGAGGACATTGGTCACGAAACGGGTCATGAAAAGGGCCCGGCCCTGTGGAAAACACGGCCGGGCCCTCCCCCTCGCCGTTACAGCGAGGGGTACAGCGGGAACTGCGCGGCGAGCGCGGAGACGCGCGCCGTGAGGTCCGCCGCGTCGAAGTCGGGCTTCAGGGCGGCGGCGATGATCTCCGCGACCTCGGCGAACTCCTCGGCGCCGAAGCCCCGGGTGGCGAGCGCCGGCGTGCCGATGCGCAGGCCGGAGGTGACCATCGGCGGACGCGGGTCGTTCGGGATCGCGTTCCGGTTGACCGTGATGCCGATCGAGTGGAGGCGGTCCTCGGCCTGCTGGCCGTCCAGCTCGGAGTTGCGCAGGTCCACCAGGACCAGGTGCACGTCGGTGCCGCCCGACAGGACGGAGACCCCGGCCTCGGTGACGTCCGGCTGGACCAGGCGCTCGGCGATGAGCTTCGCGCCCTCCAGGGTGCGGACCTGGCGCTCCTTGAACTCCTCCGAGGCGGCGACCTTGAAGGACACGGCCTTGGCGGCGATCACGTGCTCCAGCGGGCCGCCCTGCTGGCCCGGGAAGACGGCGGAGTTGATCTTCTTGGCCAGCTCCTGCGTCGACAGGATGACACCGCCGCGCGGACCGCCGAGGGTCTTGTGCGTGGTGGTGGTGACGACGTGGGCGTGCGGCACCGGGTTCGGGTGCAGGCCCGCGGCCACCAGGCCGGCGAAGTGCGCCATGTCGACCATCAGGTACGCGCCGACCTCGTCCGCGATGCGGCGGAAGGCGGCGAAGTCCAGCTGGCGCGGGTAGGCGGACCAGCCGGCGACGATCAGCTGCGGCTTGGACTCCTTGGCGAGGCGCTCGACCTCGGCCATGTCGACCTGGCCCGACTCGTCGACGTGGTACGGGACCACGTTGTAGAGCTTGCCGGAGAAGTTGATCTTCATGCCGTGGGTCAGGTGACCGCCGTGGGCCAGGTTCAGGCCCATGATCGTGTCGCCCGGCTTCAGCAGCGCGAACATCGCGGCGGCGTTGGCCTGCGCACCGGAGTGCGGCTGGACGTTCGCCGCCTCGGCGCCGAACAGCGCCTTGATGCGGTCGATCGCGATCTGCTCGATCACGTCGACGTGCTCGCAGCCGCCGTAGTAGCGGCGGCCGGGGTAGCCCTCGGCGTACTTGTTGGTCAGGACCGAGCCCTGGGCCTCCATGACGGCGACCGGAGCGAAGTTCTCCGACGCGATCATTTCCAGGGTCGACTGCTGGCGCACGAGTTCGGCGTCGACGGCGGCGGCGACGTCCGGGTCGAGCTCGTGGAGAGGGGTGTTCAGTACGGACATCAAGATCCCCTGGGGTATCAGTTGTCGGAGTGGGTGAGCGCGGCGTACTCGTCGGCGGAGAGCACGTCCTTCGGCTCCTGCGACAGGCGCACCTTGAACAGCCAGCCACCCTCGAACGGAGCCGAGTTCACGAGCGCCGGGTCGTCCACGACGTCCTGGTTGGCCTCGACGACCTCACCGGAGACGGGGGAGTACAGGTCGCTGACGGACTTGGTCGACTCCAGCTCGCCACAGGTCTCGCCCTCGGTGACGGTGTCGCCGACCGCGGGGAGCTGGGCGTAGACGACGTCACCGAGCGCGTTGGCCGCGAACTCCGTGATGCCGACCGTCGCGACGCCGTCCACGGCGTCCGACAGCCACTCGTGCTCCTTGGTGTAACGCAGCTGCTGGGGGTTGCTCATGACCTGATTCTCCTGGATGCGGGGGAGTGGATGTGAACAGTGGTCTCGCGTACCGGGACGGGCGCACGGGGCCCGGACACCGCCGTACGGCCGGCCGGCCCCACGGCGGTGGTGACTACTTCTGCCGCTTGTAGAACGGCAGCGCCACGACCTCGTACGCCTCATGCGTACCGCGAATGTCCACGCCGACGCCGGAGGTGCCGGGCGCGGCGTGCGCCGCGTCGACGTACGCCATGGCGATCGGCTTGCCCAGGGTCGGGGACGGGGCGCCGGAGGTGACCTCGCCGATCACCCGGCCGTCGGCGACCACCGGGAACCCGGCGCGCGGGACGCGGCGGCCCTCGGCGATCAGACCGACCAGCTTGCGGGGCGGGTTCGTCGCGGCGCGCTCGGCGGCGGCCTCCAGCGCGGCGCGGCCGACGAAGTCCCCCTCCTTCTCGAACTTCACGACCCGGCCCAGCCCCGCGTCGAAGGGGGTGAGCGAGGTGGTCAGCTCGTGCCCGTACAGCGGCATGCCCGCCTCAAGGCGCAGCGTGTCGCGGCAGGACAGGCCGGCGGGCACCAGGCCGGCGCCCTCGCCCGCCTTCGTCAGCGCCTGCCACAGCTCCACGGCGTGCTCCGGGGAGACGAACAGCTCGAAGCCGTCCTCGCCGGTGTAACCGGTGCGCGCGATCAGGGCGGGCACGCCCGCGACGGTGCCCGGGAGGCCCGCGTAGTACTTCAGGCCGTCCAGGTCGGCGTCGGTCAGCGACTTCAGGATGCCGGGGGACTCGGGGCCCTGCACGGCGATCAGCGCGTAGGCGTCGCGGTCGTCGCGCACCTCGGCGTCGAAGCCGGCGGCGCGCTCGGTGATCGCGTCCAGCACGACCTGGGCGTTGGAGGCGTTGGCGACGACCATGTACTCGGTCTCGCCCAGGCGGTAGACGATCAGGTCGTCCAGGATCCCGCCGTCCTCCTGACAGATGTGCGTGTAGCGGGCGCGGCCGACGCCGACGGTGGAGATGTTGCCGACCAGCGCGTAGTCCAGCACCTTGACGGCCTCGGGGCCGGTCAGCGTGATCTCGCCCATGTGGGACAGGTCGAAGAGGCCGGCCTTGGTGCGCACGGCGTTGTGCTCGTCGCGCTCACTGGCGTAGCGCAGCGGCATGTCCCAGCCCGCGAAGTCGGTCATGGTCGCACCGAGCTGGCGGTGCAGCGCGTCGAGCGCGGTCAGGCGGGGGGCAGTGCTCATGGGTGTGGCTCCCGGGTCCCAGGGCATGACATGACGAGGACGATCCTCCCCATCTGTCATCGGAACCTGAGAGGTTCGCCGAGAGTTCCCCGTGTGAAGGACGGGACGCCCTGGGCTTGCACCTTGGGTGGAGCGCGCGGCGGCCGTCGGGGACGGACGCGCGCGGCTCGCTTTTCAGATCTGCCTCATCCACGCGGTACGGGGCCTGAGAGATTCAAGGGAGGTACTTGCTCCTTCGGCGCCCGGGCACGGCCTCGCGGCGTGCCGGGACTCTCCCGCGCGGATTCAAGCGGCCGGTATGCAGTTGGTGTCCAGATGGCGCACATCATTGCACGGGCCGCTCGGGAACGGGCAGTGGGGCCCCGCAGAACGGACGGACCGGAACCGGGACCCCGGGATTACCGTCTCTTTACACTCAGTGGGCATCGGGTCCCGGCGGCCCGGCATCGGGGGGAGACGATCACTGTGCGGAGATTCGGAGCGCTGACGACGACGGGGCCCCAGGCGTGGGCCGACGGGGTCCCGCCCCAGCACGGCACCCAGCACGGCGCACAGCACAGCGCACAGCGCGGCCCCCGGCGGCGGACCGCCGGCCCGGTGCGCGACCTGCGCGGCGCCGCCGCCCCCGGCCCGCGGCGGCTCGGTTTCGCGGACGGGGACATCGTGGTGGTCTCCGGGCTGCCCGGCGGCGGCAAGAGCACCCTGATCAAGCGCGCGGCCGAGGACGGCATCGACTCCCAGGACGCCCGCGAACGCTGGGAGCGGCGGATGCCGGGGGCCCTGCCGTACGCGGTGTACCGGCCGCTGGTGCGCGCCGCCCATTACTGGGGGCTCTGGCGGCGGCTGCGCTCCGGGTCCTCCCTGGTGGTCCACGACTGCGGCACCCAGGTGTGGGTGCGCGCCCTGCTCGCCGCCACCGCCCGCCGGCGGGGCCGCTCGCTGCACCTGCTGCTGCTGGACACCACCGCCGAGGAGGCCGCGTCCGGCCAGGCCGCGCGGGGCCGCCGCGTCTCGGCGTACGCCTTCGCCCGGCACCGGGGCGCGGTGGGCCGGCTGCTGCGCGAGGCCGAGGCGGGCCGCCTCCCGGCCGGCTGCGCCTCCGCCGTCCTGCTCGACCGCCGCTCGGCCGCCGCCGTGACCCGGATCGCCTTCCACCGCTGACCGGCGGCCGCGCGGCGGGCGGTAGCCTCGGGGCGACATCGGGGCGGAGCCTTACGGAGGGCGTACATGCAGGGCAGCGGCTGGCCGGCGAACGAGTTGGAACAGGTCCTCGGGGCGGCCCTGGGCGCCGCGGACGCCGGGCCGCGCATCCTGGAGGCGCTCGGCCGCAGCCAGGTGTGGGTCCCGCTGCCCCACGGCGGCAGCCCCGGGCACGCCGCCCTGGACCTCCCCACGATGCAGATCGGCGGGGAGGCGTACGTCCCCGTCTACAGCTCGGAAGCCCAGTTCCGCTTCTGCGCCGGGCCCGCCATGGACTTCGCCGTCGCCCCCGCCGTCGAGTTCGCCCGCGGCCTGCCCCCGCAGCTGGGCATCGCCGTGAACCCCGAGGGCGCCGTCGGCGTACCGCTGCCCCCGGCGGCCGTCGCGCAGCTGTGCCGTACCGGGCGGACCGCGCTCGACGGTCCCGCCGGCGGCGGCCGCGTCCGGCTCTTCGAGCCCGACTGGCAGGAGGACCCGGTCGACTTCCTCGCCGCCGCCGCCGAGGAGTTCCGCGCCACCGGCGTGGTCGCCGCCGCGCACCGCTGCCTCGCCAGCGTCGAGGCCGGGCCGCCCCAGCTCTTCGTCGGTGTCCGGCTGGTGGGATGGGATCCCGTGACCCGGGACGCCCCGCTGGCGGCCCTCGGACGCGCCCTGGCCCGCGTACCGGCGCCCTGGCCGGTGCAGTTGATCCTGCTGGACGCGGCCGAGGACCCGGTCACGGACTGGATTCGTGAGCGCGTACGCCCCTTCTACCTTCCCTAGCGCCGCTTAAGCTGGTGGGTACGGGTGGACGACGGGCGGACGAAGAGGGGTACCGGGTGAGTGCGTCAGGCACGGCCGCGGCCGGGCAGGTCGAGCACATGCTGCGCCAGGTGACTCCCGGGCGCTATGAGGGCTACGAGTCATTCCTGCACGCCCTCGCCGAGGGCCGGCTGTGGATGCTGCTGTGGCAGGGGCAGCCCGGCTCGCCGGACGCCCAGTACGGCGGCATGGAGGTCGAGGGCCTGGGGTACGCGCCCTGCGTGACCTCGCCGCAGGAGCTGGCCGCCAGCGGCTGGAACCGCGGCTACGAGGTGGTCACCGGCCGGGACATCGCCCGCGCCCTCTACCCCGACCGGTGGGGCCTGTGGGTCAACCCGCACGCGCAGGGCGGCGGCCTCGGCGTTCCCTGGGCCGACCTGCGCCGCGTCGCCACCGGCCTGGACCGGATGCCCGCGGGCCCGCTGCGGCTGTCCGAGCCGGCCCTGGAGCTCCCGCAGTTCTACGGACTGCTCACCCAGCACGCGCACCGCACGCCGGCCGTCCGCTCGCTGCGCCGCGCCTGGGTGCAGCCCGCGCTCGGGTCGGCGTACCTGGCGGTGGGGCTCGACCTGTACGACGCCTCCGCGCCCGCACTGGAGTCCGTACGGGAGATGATGCGCCAGTCGGTCGGCGCGGTGCCCGAAGGGGTGCCGGTCTGCACGGTCGCGCTGGCGGACGAGCACGACCCGGTGGCGATGTGGCTGCGCGCCCAGACCCGTCCGTTCTACGACCGGGAAGGCCAGGCCGCGGCCTATTAGGGATCCGGCACGCCTCCCCGCAGGCCCGCACGGGCCGAGTACCGACCCGCCTACAGGGAGTTGTCCGGCTGTGCCCGCGACCTGGGACGGGCCCCCGCGACGGACCACGGGCCGTCGGGAACCACGGTTCCCGGCGGCCTTCCGCTTGTCCGGATATCACCCATGATGGGCGTCCAATAGGCGCACCCCTCTTGCGAGTTGGGCGTCATGTCCGTTTGCGTACCGAACGGACGGTCTTGCTCCGCTGAGCCGTGAGCGGAGTCCGGATAACGGGAACTCAAGGCTCAGATCACGTTTGCGCATCCATTCATCTGCGGGTCTGGCGGCTGGTCGAGCGCCCGATGAAGACTCCCCACCCAAGAGCCGGTCAGTCCTTCCAGGGCACGGTTCGGCACGTGGTCTTCGCTTGTTGTTCCACACGGCACCACCGCATTTCCCGCACCTCCCGCACCTCCCGCACTTCCGTACCTCGGCTGCACCGCATTCCGCTCCGCACCGCACCTCCACCGCACTTCGCACGCGTTCCGGGTGTCCCGAGCACTCCGAGCGCCACTCCGCACCAACGCCGCCACAGCGGCGGGCATGGGCCGGCCACCCGTCGGCCGAGAGGGGTCCCCACCACGATGACGGCACCACTGCACGACACGAGCGCGGAAACGCCCGCACCCGTGTCCGTAGCCGACGTCCCTGCCAAGGCCATCGAAGGCCGCTCGCCCGGCCGCATCGCCTGGATGCGGCTCAAGCGCGACAAGATCGCGCTGACGGGCGGTGTGGTCGTGATCCTCCTGATCCTGGTGGCGGTCTTCGCGCCGCTGATCGTGAGCCTGCTGGGACACGATCCCAACGAGTTCCACGAGGACATGATCGACCCGGACCTGGGTACGCCGGTCGGCTCCTTCGGCGGCATCAGCTCCGACTTCCTGCTGGGCGTCGAACCGACCAACGGGCGCGACGTGTTCAGCCGCATCGTCTTCGGCGCCCGCATCTCCCTGATCGTCGCCTTCCTGGCCGCCTTCGTCTCGGTGGTCCTCGGCAGCTTCCTGGGCGCCCTCGCCGGCTTCATCGGTGGCTGGGTCGACGGCGTCATCAGCCGCCTCATGGACCTGCTGCTGGCCTTCCCGCAGCTGCTGTTCACCATCGCCCTGGTCTCCGTGGTCCCCAACTCCGTCTGGGGCTTCGAGGGTTCGGGCGTGCGGATGGGCGTGCTCATCCTCGTCATCGGCTTCTTCGGCTGGCCGTACATCGGACGCATCGTCCGCGGCCAGACGATCTCCCTGCGGGAACGCGAGTACGTCGAGGCGGCGCGCAGCCTCGGCGCCGGCCGCGGCTACATCCTCGTCAAGGAGCTGCTGCCGAACCTGGTCGCGCCGATCCTGGTCTACGCCACGCTGATCATCCCGACCAACATCCTGACGGAAGCGGCCCTCAGCTTCCTGGGCGCCGGCGTCAAGCCGCCCACCTCTTCCTGGGGAAAGATGCTCTCCGACGCCGTCCCCATCTACCAGGACGACCCCATGTACATGGTGGTCCCCGGTATGACGATCTTCATCACCGTCCTGGCGTTCAACCTCTTCGGGGACGGGCTGCGTGACGCACTCGACCCCAAGGGCAGCTGAACCGCTTCTTCGCTTCACCACCTATGGAGGTTGGACAACCGTGATCCGCAGAAAGCAGGCCCTGGCGATCGCCGCCGTGATCGCCGCCCTGTCGATGACCGCCGCGTGCGGGGGCGACGGAGGCACCAAGGACGGCAACAAGGACGCCGACAGCGCCAAGGGCTACAGCGGCGCCGCCGATGGCGTCATCAACGCCTCCGACGCCAAGGGCGGCGAGCTCAAGCTCTGGTCCCCGCAGGACGTCGACTACCTCGACCCGGCCCGCGCCTACTACGGCTTCGTCTGGGACATCCAGCGCCTGTACGTCCGCAGCCTGCTCGCCTACGACGCGAAGCCGGGCAAGGACGGCACCAAGGCGGTCCCGGACCTCGCCGAGGCCCTGCCGGTCGTCACCAACGACGGCAAGACCTACACCGTGAAGCTCAAGGACGGTGTGAAGTTCGAGGACGGCACGCCGATCACCTCGAAGGACGTCAAGTACGGCATCGAGCGCGTCTTCGCGCAGGACGTGCTGTCCGGCGGCCCGACCTACCTGATCGACGTCCTCGACCAGGGCCAGAAGTACCCCGGCCCGTACAAGGACACCGACCCGGACAAGATGGGCCTGAAGTCCGTCCAGACGCCGGACGACAAGACGATCGTCTTCAACCTGGCGAGCCCCAACGCCGACTTCAGCTACCTGCTGGCCATGCCGACCTCCTCGCCCGTCCCGGTGGGCAAGGACACGGGGGCCACCTACACCAACAAGCCGATCTCGACCGGCCCTTACAAGGTGGAGAGCTTCACCGCCGGCAAGGGCGCGACCTTCGTCCGCAACGAGAACTGGGACCCGAAGACGGACCCGATCCGCAAGGGCCTGCCGGACAAGGTCTCCTTCACGGTGACCACCAACCCGGACGACATGGACCAGCGCCTGCTCTCCGGCGACATCGACCTCGCCATCGACGGCACCGGTGTGCAGCAGGCCGCCAAGAACAAGATCCTCAAGGACACGAACCTCAAGAAGAACGCGGACAACCCGTTCACGGGCTACATCCGCTACTTCGCCTTCCCGACCACGGTCGCGCCGTTCGACAACATCGAGTGCCGCAAGGCCGTCATCTACGCGGCCGACCCGAAGTCCCTCCAGACCGCCCGCGGCGGCCCGACCAGCGGTGACCTCGGCGCGAACATGCTGCCGCCCGGCGTCCCCGGCTCGGACAAGGGCTACGACCCGTTCGGTCTGACGAAGGGCAAGCCGCAGGAGGCCAAGGCCAAGGAGGCCCTCAAGGCCTGCGGCAAGGAGGGCGGCTTCGAGACCACCATCGCGGTGCGCAACAACAAGGCGCCCGAGGTGAAGACGGCCGAGTCCCTCCAGGCCTCGCTCGCGAAGGTCGGCATCAAGGCGACCATCGACCAGTACGACGGCAAGCTCAACTCCTCCGTGATCGGTTCGCCCGAGAACGTGAAGAAGAAGGGCTACGGCATCATCGTCATGGGCTGGGGTGCCGACTACAACTCCGGCTCGGGCTTCCTCCAGCCCCTGGTCGACGGCTCGTTCATCCTGCCGAACGGCAACAACAACTACACGATGATCAACGACACGGAGATCAACGGCCTGTTCAAGACGGCCGCCGCCAAGTCTCCGGAAGAGGCAGCGCCCTTCTACACGCAGATCAACAAGAAGGTCATGGAGAAGGCGCTCTACCTGCCGATCAACTTCGACAAGGCGCTCGTCTACCACAACCCGCGCCTGACGAACGTCTACTTCAACGAGTCCTTCGGCAAGATCGACCTCGCCACCGTGGGCATCAAGCAGTAGCGGCCCCGGCCGGCTCCCGGCCCGAGCCCCACGCACCACGTACCACGTAACACCACAGGCAAGTGCCTTCACCGCACATGCGCTAGTCCGAAGGGCAGGTGAAGGCCGCAGGCGGTGGCCGCCGTCCCCACGAGGGGCGGCGGCCACCCGCGCCGGGCGGCCGACTGCAGTGCTCGTCTACCTCATACGGCGGCTGTTCAACGTCGCCGCCACGCTGCTGGTGGTCTCCGTGGTCACCTTCGGCATCTTCTTCGCGGTCCCGAAGCTGACCGGCAGCGATCCCGCGCTCATGTACGCCGGACGCGAGACCAACGAGACCGCCCTGGCGGGCATCCGCGTCAAGATGGGCTTCGACAAGCCGATCTCCGAGCAGTACCTGCTCTTCGTCAAGGGAATCTTCGCCGGCCGCGACTACGACGGCGGCACGGGCGTCACCCACTGCGCCGCCCCGTGCTTCGGTTACTCCTTCAAGACCGAGGCGCCCGTCTGGCAGACCATGATGGACCGCATCCCCGTCACCCTCTCGCTCGCCCTCGGCGCGGCGGTCATCTGGGTGCTCGCGGGCGTGGCCACCGGCGTCGTCTCCGCGCTCAAACGCAGGACCGCCATCGACCGGACGGTGATGGTCGGCGCGCTCGCCGGCGTCTCCCTGCCGATCTTCTTCACCGGCATGGTCGCCCCGGCGATCTTCGTCTACAGCCTCGGCTGGCTGAACGTCTCCAACTACAAACCCCTGACCGAGGATCCACTGGCCTGGCTCAACAGCCTGCTGCTGCCCTGGATCACCCTCGCCTTCCTCTTCGCCGCGACCTACGCGCGCATCACCCGGGCGACCATGCTGGAGGTCCTCGGCGAGGACTACATCCGCACGGCCCGGGCCAAGGGACTCAAGGAGGGCGTGGTCATCCGCAAGCACGCCCTGCGCTCCACCCTCACCCCGATCGTCACCATGTTCGGCCTGGACCTCGGCGGCCTCCTCGGAGGTGCGGTGCTCACCGAGACCACGTTCAACTTCCAGGGCCTGGGGACGGCGGCCGTCGCCGCCATCAGCCAGGGCGACCTCCCCGTGATCATGGGAGTCACCCTGCTCGCCGCGCTCTTCGTGGTGATGGCCAACCTGATCGTGGACCTGCTGTACGTCGTCATCGACCCGCGCGTGAGGCTGACGTGACCGAGAACCAGAACAACGGCGCGCCCGCCTTCGTGCCCGAGCAGGCAGGCCCGGCCGACGGGGCTGCCTTCCTCTCGGTGCGCGACCTGCGGGTCCACTTCCCGACCGACGACGGCCTGGTCAAGTCCGTCGACGGCCTCTCCTTCGACCTGCAGCGCGGCAAGACCCTCGGCATCGTGGGCGAGTCGGGCTCCGGCAAGTCGGTCACCTCGCTGGCGATCATGGGCCTGCACCGCACCGGCAACGCGCGCAGCCGCCCGCACATCTCGGGCGAGGTGGTGCTCGACGGCGAGGACCTGGTCGCGGCCGACGCCGACCGCGTACGGCGCCTGCGCGGACGCAAGATGGCGATGGTCTTCCAGGACCCGCTGTCCGCGATGCACCCGTACTACTCGGTGGGCAAGCAGATCGTCGAGGCGTACCGGACGCACCACGACGTCGACAAGAAGAAGGCCCGCATCCGCGCGATCGAGATGCTCGACCGCGTCGGCATCCCGGAGCCGCACCAGCGGGTGGACGCCTACCCGCACGAGTTCTCCGGCGGCATGCGCCAGCGCGCGATGATCGCGATGGCGCTGGTCAACAACCCGGAGCTGCTCATCGCGGACGAGCCGACCACGGCTCTGGACGTCACCGTCCAGGCGCAGATCCTCGACCTGATCCGGGACCTCCAGAAGGAGTTCGGGTCCGCGGTCATCATGATCACGCACGACCTCGGCGTGGTCGCCGAGATGGCCGACGACATCCTCGTGATGTACGGCGGCCGGTGCGTCGAGCGCGGCACCGCCGAGAAGGTCTTCTACGGCCCCCGGCACCCCTACACCTGGGGCCTGCTGGGCTCCATGCCGCGCATCGACCGCGACCAGACCGAGCGGCTGATCCCGGTCAAGGGCTCGCCGCCCAGCCTCATCAACATCCCGAGCGGCTGCGCGTTCAACCCGCGGTGCCCCTACGCGGACATCCCCAAGGGCGGCATCACCCGGACCCTGCGTCCCGAGCTGACCCAGGACGAGAGCCTGCACTGGTCCGCCTGCCACATGTCGCAGGAGGAGCGGACCCGGATCTGGACCGAAGAGATTGCGCCGAAGCTGTGAGCGAGACCGTGACCGAGACGCCCGAGACGCCCGAGACACCTGAGGCGGACCACGGGGACGCGCTGCTGAAGGTGACCGGGCTGGTCAAGCACTTCCCCCTCAGCAAGGGGCTGCTGCGCCGCCAGGCCGGGGCCGTCAAGGCCGTGGACGGCATCGACTTCGAGGTCCGGCGGGGCGAGACCCTCGGCATCGTCGGCGAGTCCGGTTGCGGCAAGTCCACGATGGGCCGGCTCATCACCCGGCTGCTCGAACCGACCGGCGGGAAGATCGAGTTCGAGGGCAGGGACATCACGCACCTGGGCGTGTCCGGCATGCGCCCGCTGCGCCGCGACGTGCAGATGATCTTCCAGGACCCGTACGGCTCGCTGAACCCGAGGCACACCGTCGGCACGATCGTCGGGGCGCCGTTCCGGCTCCAGAAGGTCACCCCCGAGGGCGGTGTGAAGGCGGAGGTGCAGCGGCTGCTGTCGCTGGTCGGGCTGAACCCCGAGCACTTCAACCGCTACCCGCACGAGTTCTCGGGCGGCCAGCGCCAGCGCATCGGCATCGCGCGGGCGCTCGCCCTCAAGCCGAAGCTGGTCGTCGCGGACGAGCCGGTGTCGGCGCTGGACGTGTCGATCCAGGCGCAGGTGGTGAACCTGCTGGACGACCTCCAGGAGGAGCTCGGCCTGACGTACGTGATCATCGCGCACGACCTGTCGGTCATCCGGCACGTCTCGGACCGCATCGCGGTGATGTACCTCGGCAAGATCGTGGAGCTGGCCGACCGCACGTCGCTGTACGGGGCCCCGATGCATCCGTACACGACGGCCCTGATGTCGGCGGTGCCGGTACCGGACCCGAGGCGGCGCGGCGCGAAGAGCGGCCGCATCCTGCTGAAGGGCGACGTGCCCTCGCCGATCTCCCCGCCGGCCGGCTGCCGCTTCCACACGCGGTGCTGGAAGGCGACGGAGATGTGCACGAAGGTGGACCCGCCGCTGGTGGCCCTGAAGACCGGGCACCAGGTGGCGTGCCACCACCCGGAGAACGCCCCCGACCAGGCGCCGGGCGACCCGGCGCTGCCGGGCGCGGCGGACGCGGTGGACGCGGTCGCGCCGTAGCCCCGGCCGGGCGCAGTGACGCGGGGGGTGGTGGGCCGGAGTAGCGGCCGCCCCACCACCCCCCGACCCGGCCCGGAGGCCAAGATCCAGCCCGGCCGGCGGGTGATCCCGCCGGGGGCGCAATCCAGCCTCGCCGGCGTTCGAGGCGCGGGGGTCCGGGGCGGAGTCCCCGGGGGGCCGGCCCCGCCGGTCCGTCCTGCCGGGCTGCGGCCCGAGGGGCTGTCGCGCGCCGGGCCCGGCTCCGCCGTACCGTGCGGCCGGCGGAGCCGGCCGGCGGAGCCACCCCCGGCGGCGGGCGACAATGTCGGGGTGCTCCACGATCTCTTCCCGCCCGACGTCCAGCACGCCCTGGACCTCGCGGGCATCTTCGTCTTCGCCACGGCCGGCGCCCTGCTCGCCGTACGCAAGAACTTCGACGTGTTCGGCATCGCCGTCCTCGCCCTCGTCACCGCCCTCGGCGGCGGCCTCTTCCGCGACCTGGTGATCGGCGCCGTGCCGCCCGCCGCCTTCGGCGAGCTCAGCTTCTTCGTCACGCCCCTGGTGGCCGCCGCGCTGGTCTTCTTCCTGCACCCCGAGGTGCAGCGGATCAACCGGGCGATCAACGTCTTCGACGCCGCCGGCCTCGCCCTGTTCTGCGTCACCGGCACGACCAAGGCCTACGAGTACGGCCTGGGCCTGACCGCGTCCGCCGCGCTCGGCCTGGCCACGGCCGTCGGCGGCGGCGTGCTGCGCGACGTCCTCGTCAACGAGGTGCCCTCGCTGCTGCGCGACCGCGAGATGTACGCCGTCCCGGCGATGGCCGGCGCCTCGATGGTGGCCGTGTTCATCGGGCTCGGCGTGCTCAACGCCGTGACGACCGGCGTCGCCATCGTCACCACCTTCGTGCTGCGCCTGCTCGCGATGCGCTACCACTGGCGGGCCCCCCTGGCCTGGAACCGCCGGTCCGCCGTGGCCGAAGAGCCCTAGTAAAAGCTACCGCTCAGTAGCTTAGCGGTGTACCGTCGAGCCATGTCATACGCAGCTGCCCAGGCCACCATCGGCGACAGCGAGTTCGACCGCGACACCACCATCGCCCCCCGCGCGGGCGAGCCCGGGGTGTACGACGCGGAGCTCTCCGCCGGCTGGACGATCATCACCGCCGTCAACGGCGGATACCTGCTGGCCCTGGTCGGCCGGGCCCTGTCGGCAGCCCTGCCGCACCCGGACCCCTTCACCGTCTCCGCCCACTACCTGACCTCCTCGGTGCCCGGCCCCGCCGTGATCCGCACCCAGGTCGTCCGGGCCGGCCGGAACCTCTCGACCGGCCAGGCCTCCCTGTTCCAGTTCGACGAGACCGGCGCCGAGGTCGAGCGCATCCGCGTCCTCGCCTCGTACGGGGACCTCGCGGCCCTCCCGGACTCGGTGCACACCGTGGCGCGGCCGCCCGTCATGCCCGCCTACGAGGACTGCCTCGGGCCCGAGGCCGGCCCGGCCCCGATCCCCGGCAGCTCCGCCATCGTCGACCGGCTCCGGCTGCGGCTGGACCCGGCGACGGCCGGCTGGGCGGTCGGCGCGCCCTCGGGCAAGGGGGAGATGCGCGCCTGGTTCGGGCTGGCCGACGGCCGCGACGCCGATCCGCTGTCGCTGCTGCTCGCGGTGGACGCGCTCCCGCCGACGGCCTTCGACCTCGGCCTGGTGGGCTGGGCCCCGACCGTGGAGCTCACCACCCACGTCCGCCGCCGCCCGGCCCCCGGGCCGCTGCGGGTGGCCATCGTCACCCGCAACCTGGCCGGGGGCTTCCTGGAGGAGGACGCCGAGGTCTGGGACTCCACGGACCACCTGGTGGCCCAGTCCCGCCAACTGGCCCGCGCCCCGCGCCCGTAGCCGCCCGCCCCGGCCCGCCCCCACCCGCCCCCACCCGGCCCCGCCCGGTCCGCGACGCCGTCCCGGCCGGGTCCCGGAGCCGGGGCGCGGGCCCGGAGCGGCGGCCCCGCGGGCGGCCCGGGCGGCCGCCCGCACGGGCCCCGCGTACCGCGGGGAACCCGCGGGCCGCGGGGACTCGTAGAATCGGGGGATCATGGCCTACCTCGACCACGCCGCGACCACGCCGATGCTGCCGGAAGCCGCTGCGGCGATGACCGCGCAGTTCGCCGCCACGGGTAACGCGTCCTCCCTGCACGCCGCCGGCCGCCGGGCCCGCCGCACCGTCGAGGAGGCCCGCGAGTCCTTCGCCGAGGCCCTCGGCGCCCGCCCGAGCGAGGTGGTCTTCACCGCGGGCGGCACCGAGGCGGACAACCTCGCCGTCAAGGGCCTGTACTGGGCCCGCCGCGACGCCGATCCCGCCCGCACCCGCATCCTCGCGAGCCCCGTCGAGCACCACGCCGTCCTCGACGCCGTGCACTGGCTCGCCGAGCACGAGGGGGCGCGGGTGGAGTACCTGCCCGTGGACCGCTACGGGCGCGTCCACCCCGAGGTCTTCCGCGAAGCGGTCGAGCGGGCTCCCGAGGACGTGGCCCTGGCCACCGTCATGTGGGCCAACAACGAGATCGGCACCGTCCTGCCGGTCCGCGAACTGGCCGCCATCGCGCGCGAGTTCGCCATCCCGATGCACTCCGACGCCGTGCAGGCCCTCGGCCAGCTCGACGTCCGCTTCGGCGACAGCGGCCTCGCCGCCATGACCGTCAGCGGGCACAAGATCGGCGGGCCGTACGGGATCGGCGCGCTGCTGCTGGGCCGCGACCAGAGCCCCGTCCCCGTCCTGCACGGCGGCGGGCAGGAGCGGCACGTCCGCTCGGGCACCCTCGACGTCCCGGCCATCGCCGCCTTCGCCGTCGCGGCGGTGCTCGCCGCCGAACGGCGCGAGACCTTCGCCGCGGAGGTCGGCGCCCTGCGCGACGACCTCGTCCGCGCCGTCCTGGCGGCCGTCCCCGACGCCGTCCTCGGCGGTGACCCGGACGACCGGCTCCCCGCCAACGCCCACTTCAGCTTCCCCGGCTGCGAGGGCGACTCCCTGCTGCTGCTCCTGGACGCGCAGGGCATCGAATGCTCCACCGGCTCCGCCTGCACCGCGGGCGTCGCCCAGCCCAGCCACGTCCTGCTCGCGACGGGCACCGACCCGCAGCTCGCCCGGGGCACCCTGCGGTTCTCCCTCGGCCACACCTCCACGAAGGAGGACGTCGCCGCGGTGGCCGCCGCCATCGGCCCGGCGGTGGACCGCGCCCGCACGGCGGGCCTCAGCTAGGGGGTGTCAGCCCGCCGGGCTCTGCGTGGGCTTCGGCGCGGGGGCCGGCGCCGCGAGCTCGGCGCGGACCAGCCCGAGGTAGCGGTCCCAGTCCCAGTGGGGGCCCGGATCCGTGTGGTCGGTGCCCGGTATCTCGGAGTGGGCGAGGAAGTGCCCCCGGTCCGCCGGTATGCCGTAGCGGCGGCAGACATCGGCGGCCAGCCGCGCCGAGGCCGCGTACATGGCGTCCGTGAAGTCCTGCGGACGGTCCACGAACCCCTCGTGCTCGATGCCGACGCTGCGCTCGTTCATGGCGCGATTGCCGGAGTGGAAGGCCACGTCCAGCTCGCGCACCATCTGCTCCACATGGCCGTCCTTGCGGACTATGTAGTGCGCCGACGCCTTGTGGAAGGGGTTCTTGAAGGCGTCCACCGAGGACGCGAAGCTGCCCTGGGTGACATGCACCACGATCCGGTCCACCCGGTAGTCATCGGGCCGGTCCGCCATCCGCCAGTTCGCCGGGGACGCCGCGGTCCAGCTCGCCCCCGCGTGGTCCAGCTCGCCCTCCTTGCGGGGCTTGCTCACCCCCGGCAGCAGCCACCAGGCCCGGCCGATCTCCTCCCGGCCCGCGAGCGCGGCCACCGCGAGCACCCCGAGCCCGCCGAAGAGCACCGCCCGCCGGGTCCGGCGCGCGCCCCCCTTGCCCGGATTCCCCGGGTCCTCCTTGCCCTGCCGACCCCGCTCCACCACGTGATCCACCCCCCACAGGCGATAACGCGCCGTACCCCCGCGCGGTTCCCCGTACCCTGGACGGTGCTATGACTGAGAACCTGCCGCGCACCGCCCGCCCCCTTCGCGTCCTGGCCGCCATGTCCGGCGGTGTGGACTCCGCCGTCGCCGCCGCCCGCGCGGTCGAAGCCGGGCACGACGTCACCGGCGTCCACCTGGCGCTCTCCGCGAACCCGCAGTCCTTCCGGACCGGCGCCCGGGGCTGCTGCACCATCGAGGACTCCCGCGACGCCCGCCGCGCCGCCGACGTCATCGGCATCCCGTTCTACGTCTGGGACCTCGCCGAGCGCTTCCGCGAGGACGTCGTCGAGGACTTCGTCTCCGAGTACGAGGCCGGCCGCACCCCGAACCCGTGCCTGCGCTGCAACGAGAAGATCAAGTTCGCGGCGCTCCTCGACAAGGCCCTCGCCCTCGGCTTCGACGCCGTCTGCACCGGCCACTACGCCACCGTCGTCCTCAACGAGGACGGCACCCGCGAGCTGCACCGCGCCTCGGACATGGCCAAGGACCAGTCCTACGTCCTCGGCGTCCTCGACGAGAAGCAGCTCGCCCACGCCCTCTTCCCGCTCGGTGACACCCTCACCACCAAGGAAGAGATCCGCGCCGAGGCCGAGGCGCGGGGCCTGGCCGTCGCGAAGAAGCCCGACAGCCACGACATCTGCTTCATCGCCGACGGCGACACCCAGGGCTTCCTCGCGGACCGCCTCGGCAAGGCCGAGGGCGACATCGTCGACGAGACGGGCGAGAAGGTCGGCACCCACGAGGGCGCCTTCGGCTTCACCATCGGCCAGCGCAAGGGCCTGCGCATCGGCCACCCGGCGCCCGACGGCAAGCCGCGCTACGTCCTCGACATCTCCCCGGTGAACAACACCGTCACCGTGGGCCCCGTCGAGGCCCTCGACGTCAGCGCCCTCACCGCGATCCGCCCCCGCTGGTGCGGCTCCACCCCCGCCGCCCCCGGCACCTACACCGCGCAGCTGCGTGCCCACGGCGGCGAGAGCGAGGTCTTCGCCGAGATGGTGGACGGCGAGCTGCGGGTGCGCTTCACGGAGCCCGTCCGCGGCGTGGCCCCCGGCCAGGCGATCGTCCTCTACGACGGCACCCGGGTGCTCGGCTCCGCCACCATCGCCACGACCACGCGGGCCGCCGCCGCGGTCTGATCCGGGAAGGCCTGCCAGGGCGTATCCGCCCTAGACCACCGTCAGGACGATCTTGCCGGTGGTACGGCCGCGCTCGCCGATCTCGTGGGCCTTGGCCGCCTGCTCCAGCGGCAGCACCGTGTCGATCAGCGGCCGCAACCGGCCGTCCTCGACCAGGGCGGCGATCGCGGCCATGCCCTGCCGGTCCGGCTCCACCAGCACCGAGCTGACCCGCACCCCGTCGGCGTCCGGGTCCACGCCCTCGACGCCGGCGATCGTGACCAGGTGGCCGCCCGGCTTCAGCACCTTCACCGAGCGCCGTCCGTAGTCCCCGCCGATGGTGTCCAGGACCACGTCCACGTCCCGCAGCGCCTCGGAGAAGTCGGTGCTCCGGTAGTCGATCAGCTCGTCCGCGCCCAGCTCGCGCAGCAGCTCGTGCTTGGCGGCGCTGGCGGTGCCGATCACGTACGCGCCGCGCGCCTTGGCGATCTGGACCGCGAGGTGGCCCACCCCGCCGGCCGCCGCGTGCACCAGCACCCGCTGCCCCGGCCGCACGTCGGCGGTGTCCACCAGGCTCTGCCAGGCCGTGAGCGCCGCCAGCGGCAGCGCGGCCGCCGCCACGTGGTCCAGGGCCCCGGGCTTGCGTACGAACTGCCGGGCCGGCGCGGTGACGTACTCGGCGTAACCACTCGCCTGCCTGGGGAAGCGCGGCATGCCGAAGACCTCGTCACCCGGCTCGAAGACCGTCACGCCCGCGCCCACGGCCTCCACGGTGCCGGACACGTCCCAGCCGACCACGGGCACCGCGTCCCAGGCGATGAGCGCGCCGGACCCCCGGACCTTCCAGTCGACCGGGTTCACACCCGCGGCGTGCACCCGGACCAGGATCTCGGTGGGCCCGGGCTCGGGCCGGTCGATCTCGGTCTCGACGAGGACCTCGGGTCCGCCCCACTGGCTGACGACGACGGCGCGCATGGATGTCTCCTTGGAACTGTTTGCTGTGTCACCCCCCGGGTTCCGGAAGGTGAGACCAGCTTCCGGCCCGGGAGCCGCTCGTGGTGTTGGCCGAACAGTCACCATGTGACAGGATCTGGCCATGCCCGCTTTGCATCGAATCGCCGTACTCGCCCTCGACGGCGTCGCCCCCTTCGAGCTCGGCATGCCCTCCAGGGTCTTCGGGAACGCCCGCGCCGGGGACGGCGGCGCCCTCTACGAGGTCACCGTCTGCACCGCGGACGGCCTCCCCGTCGCCAGCGACGCGGGCTTCACCATCGGCGTCACGGCCGGCCCCGAGGCGCTCGCCGCGGCCGACACCGTGATCATCCCGCCCGCCCACGCCATGCCCGGACTGCTGCGCGGCGAACCCCTGCCGCCGGCCCTCGTCGACGCCCTCGCCCACATCCGGCCCGGCACCCGGACCGTGTCCATCTGCACCGGCTCCGAGGTCCTCGCCGCCGCCGGACTCCTCGACGGGCGGCGCGCCACCACGCACTGGGCGCACGCCCCGGAGTTCCAGCGCGCCTTCCCGCGCGTCCTGCTCGACGAGGACGTCCTCTTCGTCGACGACGGCGACGTCCTCACCTCGGCGGGCGTCGCCGCCGGCATCGACCTGTGCCTCTACCTGATCCGCGCCGACCACGGCACCGCCGTCGCCAACCGCGCCGCCCGCCTGTGCGTCGTACCGCCGTGGCGCGACGGCGGCCAGGCCCAGTACATCGACCGGCCCGTCCCCGAACCCACCGTCGCCACCACCACCGCCACCCGCGCCTGGGCCCTGGAGCGCCTCGCCGAGCCGGTCACCCTCGCCGAGCTCGCCGACCACGCCCGGATGAGTCTGCGCACCTTCACCCGCCGCTTCCGCGACGAGGTCGGCATGACCCCGGTCCAGTGGCTCACCGTCCAGCGCCTGGAACTGGCCCGCCACCTGCTGGAGTCCAGCGACCTGCCGGTGGACCTGGTCGCGCACCGGGCCGGCTTCGGCTCGGGCAACTCCCTGCGCCAGCACATGAGGGCCTCGCTCGGCCTCTCGCCGATCGCCTACCGGCGCACCTTCCGCCCCGCCCCCGCGCGGGCATGACCTCCGGGGTCATCGCCGCCGCGGCCGCCCCCTGACATGATCGCCGCAACGGCCCGCACCACGGGGCCCGCCGACACGACAGGGGAGTACACCGTGACCGCCTACGCCATAGCCCACCTGCGCCCCGTCTCGATGAACGAGGACATCCTCCGGTACATCGAGACCATGCAGTCGACGCTGGACCCCTTCGAGGGCCGGTTCCTCGTGCACGGCGCGGAGGTGGAGGTCCTGGAGGGTCCCTTCCCCGGCACCGTCGTCGTCATCGGCTTCCCCGACATGGACCGGGCCCGCGCCTGGTACGCCTCCGACGCCTACCAGGCCATCCTCCCGCTGCGCACGGACCACATCCCCGCCGAGGTCCTCCTCGTCGAAGGGGTCCCGGCCGACTACGACGCGGCGGCGACCGCCGCGGCCCTGCGTGCGGCCGCACTCTGAGGCACCGCGCCGGGGTGCGAGCATGGGCGGTATGGCTACTCACCTGATCACCGGTGCCGGATCCGGCATCGGCGCCGCCGTCGCGGCCCGCCTGCACGCGCGCGGCGACGACATCGTCCTCCTGGCCCGCGACGCCGCGCGCGGCAAGCAGCTCGTCGAACGCTTCCCCGGCGCCGGAGTGCTCGTCGGGGACCTCGCGGACCCCGACCGGCTCTCCTGGGCCTTCTCCAAGCAGGCCGTCCCCGAGCGGATCGACTCCCTCCTGCACATCGCGGGGATCGTCGACCTCGGACCCGTCGCGGACCTGCGCCCCAAGACCTGGCACCAGCAGCTCAACGTCAACCTCATCGCCCCCGCCGAGGTCACCCGGCTGCTGCTGCCCACCCTGCGCGCATCCAAGGCCACCGTCGTCTTCGTGAACTCCGGAGCCGGCCTCGCCGCGCACGCCGACTGGAGCGCCTACGCCGCCTCCAAGCACGGCCTCAAGGCCCTCGCCGACTCCCTGCGCGCCGAGGAGAAGCCGAACGGCATCCGCGTCACCTCCGTCTACCCGGGCCGCACCGCCAGCCCCATGCAGGCCAAGGTGCACTCCCAGGAGGGCAAGGAGTACGACCCCGCCCACTGGATCGACCCCGAATCGGTGGCGACCACCGTCGTCATGGCCGTCGACCTCCCGCGCGACGCCGAGGTCAACGACCTGACCGTGCGGCCGGGCCGATGAGCGCGAGCGCCACCGGCGTCGGCTCGCTGCCCGGCGGGGACGCCCGCGAGGCCGCCAAGACCGTCACCGGCTCCTTCGAGGAGTTCCCGTACCTGCCCGAACTGCCCGCGCGCGGACCCGGCGCCGACATGATCGGCCGCTCGCTCGGCCTGCTCGTCGACCTGTACGCGCACGTCGAGCCCAGCGGCTGGCGCATCAGCGACCGTCCCGGCCGCGACACCCGGCGCGCCCGCTCCTGGCTCGGCGAGGACCTCGACGCCCTGGAGGAGTTCACCCAGGGGTACACCGGCCGGCTCAAGGTCCAGGCCGTCGGCCCGTGGACCCTGGCCGCCGCCCTGGAACTGCACGGCGGCGAAGCCCTGCTCCAGGACCCGGGAGCCTGCCGCGACCTCGCCGGATCCCTCGCCGAGGGCGTGCGCGAGCACCTGGCCGACGTCCGCAGGCGCATCCCCGGCGCCGAGATCGTCCTCCAGTACGACGAACCCTCGCTCACCGCCGTCCTGCTCGGCCGGGTCCGCTCCGCCAGCGGCTACCGCACCTACCGGGCCGTCGACCGGCAGGTCGTCGAATCCGCGCTCCGGGAGCTCTTCGCCGTCCACGACGGGGAGGTCATCGTGCACTCCTGCGCCCCCGAGGTCCCCTTCGCGCTGCTGCGCCGGGCCGGCGCGACGGGTGTCTCGTTCGATTTCTCCTTGCTCACCGAGCGCGAGGACGACGCCATCGGCGAGGCGGTCGAAGGCGGCACGAAACTCTTCGCCGGAGTGGTACCCGGCGTCGACGGCCCGTTGTCGGACCCGGGCGGTAGCGTCATGGGTGTCAGGAAGCTCTGGCGCAGGCTGGGGCTGTCCCCGGGGGCTCTCGCCGAGTCCGTCGTGGTCACCCCCTCGTGCGGGCTGGCGGGCGCCTCGCCCGCCTACGCGCGCGCGGTGCAGGCGCACTGCGTCAGAGCGGCGAGGTCGCTCGCCGACAACCCTGAGTGACGGTCGAGACGGGCCACGGGAGGACACGGCATGGCAGCCGAACAGCAGGACACGGCAGTACCGGCGGCGGTGCGCGAGCAGCACCAGCTGCTCGCCGAGCAGGTCGAGGAGCACCGCTTCCGGTACTACGTGAACGACCAGCCGGTCGTCAGCGACGCCGAGTTCGACAAGCTGCTGCGCTCGCTGGAGGCGCTGGAGGAGCAGTACCCGCAGCTGCGCACCCCCGATTCGCCCACCCAGAAGGTGGCGGGGGCGTACGAGACGGACTTCGCCTCCGTCGAGCACCGGGAGCGGATGCTCTCCCTCGACAACGCCTTCGACGACGAGGAACTCGCCGCCTGGGCCGAGCGGGTGGCCCGTGACGCGAACACCTCGGACTACCACTACCTGTGCGAGCTCAAGGTGGACGGCACCGCCGTCAACCTCACCTACGAGAACGGCCGCCTCACCCGCGCCGCGACCCGTGGTGACGGCCGAACCGGCGAGGACGTCACGCCCAACGTCCGCACCATCGCCGGGATCCCGGACCGCCTCAAGGGGGACCGGATCCCGGCCCTCGTCGAGATCCGCGGCGAGGTCTTCTTCCCGATGGAGAAGTTCGAGGAGCTCAACGCGAGACTCGTCGAGGCCGAGGGCAAGCCCTTCGCCAACCCGCGTAACGCCTCGTCCGGTTCGCTGCGGCAGAAGGACCCGAAGGTCACCGCGAGCCGCCCGCTGCACATGGTGGTGCACGGCATCGGCGCCCGCGAGGGCTTCGCGATCGAGCGCCAGTCGCAGGCCTACGAGCTGCTGCACGAGTGGGGGCTGCCCACGGCGCAGCACAACAAGGTGGTCTCCTCGCTCGCCGAGGTCCGCGAGTTCATCGCGTACTTCGGCGAGAACCGGCACTCGGTGGAGCACGAGATCGACGGCGTGGTCGTCAAGCTCGACGAGATCGGCCTCCAGGGCCGGCTCGGCTCCACGGCCCGCGCCCCGCGCTGGGCCATCGCCTGGAAGTACGCGCCCGAGGAGGTCAACACCAAGCTGATCGACATCAAGGTCGGCGTCGGCCGCACCGGGCGCGTCACCCCGTACGCGCAGGTGGAGCCGGTGACGGTGGCGGGCTCCGAGGTGGAGTTCGCGACCCTGCACAACCAGGAGGTCGTCAAGGCCAAGGGCGTGCTCATCGGGGACACCGTCGTGCTGCGCAAGGCCGGCGACGTCATCCCCGAGATCCTCGGGCCGGTGGTCGACCTGCGCGACGGCAGCGAGCGGGAGTTCGTGATGCCCGCCGAGTGCCCCGAGTGCGGTACGGAGCTGCGGCCCATGAAGGAGGGGGACATCGACGTCCGGTGCCCCAACGGCCAGACCTGCCCGGCCCAGTTGCGCGAGCGGCTCTTCTACCTCGGCGGCCGCCAGAGCCTGGACATCGAGAACTTCGGCATGGTCGCCGCGGCCGCGCTCACCGGCCCGCTGGAGCCCGCCGAGCCGCCGCTGCTCGACGAGGGCGACCTCTTCGGCCTGACCATCGAGCAGCTGCTCCCGATCAAGGCGTACGTCCTCGACCCCGACAGCGGGCTGCCCAAGCGGGACCCGAAGACCGGCGAGGAGAAGATCGTCACGGTCTTCGCCAACCAGAAGGGCGAGCCGAAGAAGAACGCCCTGGCCATGCTGGAGAACATCGCGGCGGCCAAGGAGCGCCCGCTCGCCCGCATCATCAACGGCCTGTCGATCCGGCACGTCGGCCCGGTCGCGGCCGAGGCCCTCGCCCGCGAGTTCCGTTCGATCGAGCGCATCGAGCAGGCCACCGAGGAGGAGCTGACCGCCACCGAGGGCGTCGGGGCGATCATCGCCGCCTCCCTCAAGGAGTGGTTCGCCGTCGACTGGCACCAGGAGATCCTGCGCAAGTGGCGCGAGGCCGGCGTGCGGATGGAGGAGGAAGGTTCCGGCGAGGAGGTGGGGCCGCGGCCGCTGGAGGGGCTGACCGTCGTCGTCACCGGCACCCTGCAGAGCCACACCCGGGACGGCGCCAAGGAGGCCCTGCAGAGCCGCGGGGCCAAGGTGACCGGATCGGTGTCGAAGAAGACCTCCTTCGTCGTCGTCGGCGACAACCCCGGCTCCAAGTACGACAAGGCGGTGCAGCTGAAACTGGCCGTCCTCGACGACGCCGGATTCGCGGTCCTGCTCGAACAGGGCCCGGACGCGGCCCGCGAGGCGGCCCTCCCCCTGGACGGCGACGGCGGGGCCGAGTAGTAATCGGGTGACCGCCGCGGGGGCGGCCCGCGGGCGGGCACCGCGGCGGAGCGGCCGGGGCGAACGGATGCGTGGCGTGCGGCCGTACGGGCGGGCGCACGCCCGGCGCGGTGCCCGGTGGTAAACGGCCGGTACAAGCCTGGCCGGGGGGCGGTGACCTGTCGGATCATCGGACGGGTGACCCGGGGGTCCTGGTCCAAACTCACCCGTTCGGCGGATACCGTACTGATGAGGATGGCTGGGTCGCATTCGGGCAACCGCCGCCGACCGCTGCCCCTGGGAGCCTCTCGCGTCCTACTGTTGTGGGGTGTGCCTGTCGTGCACGGCTGCCTGACGCGCTTCCGGCCGTGATGGCATGACACCGGGGCCATCGCGTGACATCGGCATCGCCGGCTGTGAGAGGGACGGGCATGAAACCCACCGAAAGCGCCGACCCGTCACCTGAGTTCGGCGGGGACACCCCGTCCATGCGGGCGGGACGGCTCGGCGTCCTGGGCGCCAGGACGCCGGGGACCCGCGCCCACGACCCCGGGCCGGGCGGCCCGGGACGGCGGCGGCGCACCGTGCTGCCCCTCGTCATCGTGGGCCTGTCCGCCGTGGTCCTCCTCGGCGGCGTCGTCTCGGCACTGACCGATCGTCAGGCGCTGTTCCCCGGAGGCACGGTCGGCTGGGCGCTGGCCCTGCTCACGGGAATCATCGTCGGCCACCTGGTCGCGCTGGGCCGGGACCGCTGGTGGGGCGGCACCGGATCGGGCGCCGCGCTCACCCTCGGCGTGCTCCTCCTCTACGGATGGGTCCCGGCCGGACTCGTCTCGCTCGCGGTGGTCTCCCTGGTCGGCGCCGCGCGCCGGCACCGCTGGCGGCAGGGCCTGCTGCACGGCTCCGTCGACCTCCTCGGCATCGGCGCCGGGGGCCTGGTCCTGGCCGCCTTCGGCGACGCGCCGACCGTCGAGTCCCCCTGGCTGCCCACCACCTGGGACTTCGCGGCCGTCCCCGAGGTGGTCCTCGTGGCCGTCTCCTACCTGCTCGTCACCCGGGTCCTGCTGTGGTTCGCGCTCAACCCGCGCGGCAGCGGGCTGCCCACGGTGGCCCGCACCGCCCTGCTCCGGCAGGCGCTGGTCGCCGCGGCCCTGCTCGGCATCGCCCCGCTGATCTGCGTGGTCGCCTGCGCGAAGCCGGTGCTGCTGCCGCTGTTCGCCGTCCCGCTCATCGCGCTCGACTCCACCCTGTGGATCGCCCGCGCCCGGGCCGAGGAGCAGCTGCGCGACACCCTGACCGGCCTGCCGAACCGGCAGTGGCTGCTGGAGCGGACCTGGTCCGCGCTGGACGATGCCGAGCGGTCGGGCACCCGCGCGGCCCTCGTGCTGATCGACCTGGACCGGTTCCGGGCCGTCAACGACACCCTCGGCCACCTGGCGGGGGACCGGCTGCTGCTCCAGATCGCGGACCGGCTGCGGGAGGCGCTGCCGCCCGACGCGGAGGTGGCCCGGCTCGGCGGCGACGAGTTCGCCGTCCTGCTGCCCATCGCGGACTCCACCACCAGCGCCCAGCGCGTCGCCCGCCACCTGGTCGCCGAGCTCAGCTCCCCGCTGGACCTGGACGGGCTCACCCTCGTCCTGGAGGCCAGCGCGGGACTCGCCGTCTTCCCCGACCACGCCCTGGACGCGGAGGGCCTGCTGCGGCGGGCCGACGTCGCCATGTACCAGGCGAAGCGGGACCGCACCGGCGTCGAGGTCTACGAGTCCAAGCGCGACAGCAACACCCCCGACCGGCTCGGCCTCCTCGGTGACCTGCGGCGCGCCCTGGACGCGGGCGAGGTGGAGCTCCACTACCAGCCGAAGGTCCGCTTCGACGGGCACGTCGCCGGGCTGGAGGCGCTGGTGCGCTGGGTGCACCCGGAGCGCGGGCGGGTCCCCCCCGACGAGTTCATCGCCATCGCCGAGACCTCCGGGCTGATGCCGCACCTCACCGAGTACGTCCTGGAGACGGCCCTCGCGCAGGTCGCCCGCTGGCGGGCCCAGGGCCTGAAGGTGCCGGTCGCCGTCAACGTGTCTCCGCGCGACGTCCACACCCCCGGCTTCGCGGGCGCCGTCGCCGCGCGGCTGGCCCGGCACGGGGTGCCGGCGAGCGGTCTCCAGCTGGAGATAACGGAACACGTCCTGCTGGAGGACCCCCAGCGGGCGGCGGACACCATGGCCGGGCTGACCGGGCACGGGGTGAAGATGTCGCTGGACGACTTCGGCACCGGCTACTCCTCGCTCGTGCACCTGCGGCGGCTGCCGGTCAGCGAGCTCAAGATCGACCGGTCCTTCGTCGCCCGCCTGGCGGTGGACGCGCAGGACGCGGAGATCGTCCGGTGCACGGTCGACCTGGCCCACTCCCTCGGCCTGCTGGTCGTCGCCGAGGGCGTCGAGGACGACGAGACCTGGGAGCGTCTGCGGGACCTGGGCTGCGACGCCGTCCAGGGGTGGCTGGTGGCCGCCGCGATGCCTCCCCAGGAGGCCACGGCGTGGCTGCTGGCCCGCGGTGAGCGCGGCTGGCGCCGCCCGGCCGACATCACGGCCGAACTCGCGGCCGCGGCCGCGGCCACCTCGGAAACCCCGACCGGCGCCACCTGAGGCGCGGCCGGGGCGGCGGGCGCGGGGGCGCGCCGGGCGTCCGGGGGCAACCGTTTAGTGCGTCGGGGGGCGGGCCCCATAGGATTGGGCCCGAAACCTACACACTCACCACCCCCAGAGGATCGCTGCATGCCTGGCATCACGCGCGAGGAGGTCGCCCACCTCGCTCGGCTGGCACGTCTGGAGCTGAAGAGCGAAGAGCTCGACCACTTCGCTGGACAGCTCGACGACATCATCGGCGCGGTCGCCCGCGTTTCCGAGGTCGCCGACCAAGACGTTCCGCCGACCTCCCACCCGCTGCCGCTGACGAACGTCATGCGCGCGGACGAGGTCCGTCCGTCGCTCACCCCCGAGCAGGCGCTTTCCGGCGCTCCCGCCCAGGAGCAGCAGCGTTTCAAGGTGCCGCAGATCCTGGGGGAGGACTAACAGCCATGACTGACATCATCAAGCTCACCGCGGCCCAGACCGCCGAGAAGATCGCCTCCGGCGAGCTCACGGCCGTCGAGGTCACCGAGGCCCACCTGGCCCGCATCGACGCGACCGACGAGAAGGTCCACGCCTTCCTGCACGTCGACCGCGAGGGTGCCCTCGCGCAGGCCCGCGCCGTCGACGCCAAGAAGGCCGCCGGCGAGAAGCTCGGCCCGCTGGCCGGCGTCCCGCTCGCGCTCAAGGACATCTTCACCACCGTCGGGGTCCCGACCACCGTCGGTTCGAAGATCCTCGAAGGCTGGATCCCGCCCTACGACGCCACCCTGACGCGCAAGCTGAAGGAAGCCGACGTCGTCATCCTCGGCAAGACCAACATGGACGAGTTCGCCATGGGGTCGTCGACGGAGAACAGCGCCTACGGCCCGACCGGCAACCCCTGGGACCTCACCCGGATCCCCGGCGGCTCCGGCGGCGGCTCCGCGGCCGCGCTGGCCGCCTTCCAGGCCCCCCTCGCCATCGGCACGGACACCGGCGGCTCCATCCGCCAGCCCGCCGCCGTCACCGGCACCGTCGGCGTCAAGCCCACGTACGGCGGGGTCTCCCGCTACGGCATGGTCGCCTTCTCCTCCTCCCTCGACCAGGGCGGCCCCTGCGCCCGCACGGTCCTGGACGCGGCGCTCCTGCACGAGGTCATCGCCGGTCACGACCCGCTCGACTCCACCTCCATCGACGCCCCGGTCCCGCCGGTCGTCGAGGCGGCCCGCAACGGCTCCGTCGCCGGCATGCGCGTCGGCGTGGTCAAGCAGTTCGCCGGCGAGGGCTACCAGGCCGGTGTCGTCCAGCGCTTCAACGAGTCGGTGGAGCTCCTCAAGGAGCTCGGCGCCGAGATCGTCGAGCTGGACTGCCCGTCCTTCGACCTCGCGATGGCCGCGTACTACCTGATCGCGCCGTCCGAGTGCTCCTCGAACCTGGCCCGCTTCGACGCCATGCGCTACGGCCTGCGCGTCGGCGACGACGGCACCCGCTCCGCCGAGGACGTCACCGCCCTGACCCGCGAAGCCGGCTTCGGCGACGAGGTCAAGCGCCGCATCATCCTGGGTACGTACGCGCTGAGCTCCGGCTACTACGACGCGTACTACGGCTCCGCCCAGAAGGTCCGCACGCTCATCACGCAGGACTTCGAGAAGTCCTTCGAGAAGGTCGACGTGATCGTCTCCCCGACGACCCCGACCACCGCCTTCCCGATCGGCGAGCGCACCGACGACCCCCTCGCGATGTACCTCGCGGACCTGTGCACCATCCCGACCAACCTGGCCGGCAACTCCGCCATGTCGCTGCCCTGCGGCCTGGCACCGGAGGACGGTCTCCCGGTCGGGCTCCAGATCATCGCCCCGGCGATGAAGGACGACCGGCTCTACAAGGTCGGTGCCGCCGTCGAGGCCGCCTTCGTCGCGCGCTGGGGTCACCCGCTGCTTGAGGAGGCACCGTCGCTGTGAGCACCAGTGCACTGTCCAAGGCCAAGGGCTTCAAGAAGTCCAAGTCCGGTACCTACCTGTCGATCGGCACCACCGCCTTCGGCGCCATCAGCGTGATCAAGCAGGCCCGCAAGGCCCGCACCGAGCACGACACGCTGAAGCTGATCGACGCCGTCGTGTCCGCCGCCGCCATCGCCACCGGCCTCGCGATCCTGTACCGCGAGCTGAAGCGCCTGGGCGACGACGACGTCCTGCTGGGCTGAGAGGGAAGTTTCACCGTGAGCACCTACACCGAACTGATGTCGTACGAGGACGCCCTCGCGTCGTACGACCCCGTCATGGGCCTGGAGGTCCATGTCGAGCTCGGCACCAAGACCAAGATGTTCTGCGGCTGTTCCACCGAGCTGGGCGCCGAGCCCAACTCGCAGACCTGCCCGACCTGCCTCGGTCTGCCCGGCTCCCTCCCGGTCGTCAACGCGATCGGCGTCGAGTCCGCCATCAAGATCGGTCTCGCGCTGAACTGCGAGATCGCCGAGTGGTGCCGCTTCGCCCGGAAGAACTACTTCTACCCGGACATGCCGAAGAACTTCCAGACCTCCCAGTACGACGAGCCGATCGCCTTCAACGGCTTCCTCGACGTACAGCTGGAGGACGGCGAGATCTTCCGCGTGGAGATCGAGCGCGCCCACATGGAGGAGGACACCGGCAAGTCGCTGCACGTCGGCGGCGCCACCGGCCGCATCCACGGCGCGTCCCACTCCCTGCTGGACTACAACCGCGCCGGCATCCCGCTCATCGAGATCGTCACCAAGCCGATCGAGGGCGCGGGCGAGCGGGCCCCCGAGGTCGCCAAGGCGTACGTCGCCGAGCTGCGCGAGGTCATCAAGGCGCTCGGCGTCTCCGAGGCCCGCATGGACAAGGGCCAGATGCGCTGCGACGTGAACCTGTCGCTGCGCCCGACCCCCGAGTCCGAGTTCGGCACCCGCAGCGAGACGAAGAACGTCAACTCGCTGCGCTCCGTCGAGCGCGCGGCCCGCTTCGAGATCCAGCGCCACGCGGCGGTGCTCTCCTCCGGCGGTGTGATCGTGCAGGAGACCCGGCACTTCCACGAGGAGGACGGCTCCACCACGGCCGGCCGCATCAAGGACAACGCCGAGGACTACCGCTACTTCCCGGAGCCGGACCTGGTCCCCGTGGCCCCGGCCCGCGACTGGGTCGAGGAGCTGCGCGGCGGTCTGCCCGAGATGCCGCGCGTGCGCCGCAACCGCCTCCTCCAGGAGTGGGGCGTCACCGAGCACGACATGCAGTCGATCCTCAACGCGGGCGCGGTGGACTCCATCGTCGCCACCATCGAGGCGGGCGCCGACCCGACGGCCGCGCGCAAGTGGTGGATGGGCGAGCTGGCCCGCAACGCCAACGAGCAGGGCGTCGCCGTCGACGAGCTGCCCATCACCCCCGTCCAGGTCGCGCGCGTCGCGGCCCTGGTGGCGGCCGGTGAGCTCAACGACAAGCTGGCCCGCCAGGTCCTCGAAGGCGTCCTCGCCGGCGAGGGCACCCCGGACGAGGTCGTCGACAAGCGCGGCCTGAAGGTCGTCTCGGACGAGGGCGCGCTGGGCGCGGCCGTGGACGAGGCCATCGCGGGCAACGCGGCCATCGCCGACAAGATCCGCGGCGGCAAGATCGCCGCCGTCGGCGCCCTGGTCGGCGCGGTCATGAAGACCACCCGCGGCCAGGCCGACGCCGCGCGCGTCAAGGAGCTCATCCTGGAGCGCCTCGGCGTCAGCGAGTAGCCCCCGGGAACCCAGCGGCCGCGGCCCGTACCGATCGACACGACCGGTACGGGCCGCAGCCGTTTCCGCACCCCGGCCGGGCCCGGCAGACTGGGCCCGGGGCGGGCGGATTCGACATGGGGGGCGTGCGGGTGGAGATCGGGGCGATGGTCATCGCGATCGTGGGGGTGACCGGCACCCTGGGCGGGGCGCTGCTCACGCAGCGGGGCGCGGAGCGGGCGAAGCGCCGGGAGATGGAGCTCGTCCAGGAGCATGCGGAGGCGCGCGACAACCTGATGCTGCGGCGCAGCTGTTACGCGGCCCTCAACCGGGACTCCCGCCAGTTCACCACGGCCCTCAACCGCCACCTGCACGTGATGCGGGAACGCGCCGTCGAGGAGGCCGACCGGGAGGTGCTCGAAGCGGCGAAGACCGCGCACCGGGGCAGCTACTCGGAGGCGCAGATGGTCGCCCCCGACGCGGTGCTGGAGCGCGCGTCCGCCGTCAACCGGGCCCTGAACTCCGTGTACGGGCAGGTCAAGCGGCTGGAGCGGGACGCGCCGGAGGCGGGGGAGACGAGGGAGACGGTGTCCCGGGCCCAGTACGCGATCTGGGAGCTGACCCGGGAGATGCGCGCCGCCATGCGCGCGGACCTCGGGGTGTAGGGCGTCCGACCGCGACGCGTCCGGGCGCGGGGCGATTTCCGTGGTCGTCGGCGTAGACCACCCCGGGACCGGGGGGAGCCTTCAGCGGGAGCCGGCCGAGGGGGTGCCGGGTGCGCGGTACGCGGAACTGCCCACCGGGCAACTCCCCTTCGCCGGGCGCCCGGCCGAACGGGCCGCACTGATCACGCAGTTCCCCGGTGAGCGGTCCGCGCGCTGAGGAAGGCCAGCCGGGCGGGCTTGGCCGGGAGATAGACCTCGGGGAGGTCGATCTCCGGGAGCTCCACCTCCGGGCCGAGCTCGAAGCCGGTGCGCACCAGGCGCTCGATGCCCTTGGCGTTGCGCGCGTCCGGCTCGGCGACGAGCCGGCGGACGGCCGGGTCGCGGAACAGGTAGGAGAGGAAGCCCGTGAGCAGGCCTCCGGTGAAGCCCTCGCGGGGGGCGCCCCCGTCCGGGCGGATCAGCAGGTGCACGCCGACGTCCCCGGGCTGGACCTCGTAGCACTCGCTGACCCGGTCCTCGGCGCAGTCGTACGTCTGGAAGAGCGCCACCGGCTCCCCGTCGAGCGCGGCGATGAAGGCGTGGTGGGTGGTGCGGCGGTCGACGTCCTCGTAGATCTCCCGCACCAGGTCGATGCCGGCCCCGTTCATGCCCCAGAAGCGCGCCCGCTCCTGGCTGACCCAGCTGTGGATCAGGGCGGCGTCGGCGGCGGGGTCGACGGGGGTGAGGGTGACGGTCCCGAACCCCTCGACGGTTTCGTGGTGCACGGGCTGACGGGTGGTGGTCATGCGGATTCCTTGGTGAGGAGGGACCAGTCGGTGACGACGGGGACGAGCTCGCAGCGCGCCCACAGCGGGAGCTGGTCGAGGTGGTGGGGGGAGCCGGTGACGCCGTCCGCCCCCAGCGGGACCACCCACAGGCTGCTGTCGCGGTCGGCGAGGTCCCACACGTAGCGGGCCGCGGAGGCGCGGGCGAAGCGGTCGGTGAAACCGGGCACGGAGGAGGTGGCGTTGACGCAGTCGTGGTCGCCGCCCAGGCCCGGCCAGTCGTCCGGGGCCCCCGGGGCGTCCGGGGCGTCCGCGCCGGGCAGGGCCTGCCAGGGCGCGAGCCGGTGTACGCGGGCCCAGGCGGCCTCGGGGGCCGCGGAGGCCGCCGTCTCCTCCAGCGCGGCCCGGACGTGCGCGGCCCGGTCGAGGCCGGGCAGCAGGGCGGTGCCGAGCAGCCCTTCCAGGGCGTACCCGACCTTCGGGAGGAGGTGGAGCCAGGGGTGGAACACCTCCGGGCCCTCGGGTGCGCCGGCCAGCCCGGCGAAGACGGGGTCGGCGGCGAAGCGGTGTACCGTCGCCGTCCGGAAGGCGGCGAAGACGGTGGCGTCCGTGCTGCCGGCCGCCATGTGGCGGTCCCAGGACAGCAGTCGGGTGCGCAGCGCGGCGGCGGCGGGGGAGAGGCCGTCGAGGCCGGGCAGCAGGGCGAGGAGGGGCCCGGCGGAGGCGAGGAACGTGTCGGCGTGGATGCCGGCCATCGCCTTCGGGGTCCAGTCGGCCGACCCGCTGAGCAGTTCGCGGATGCGGTCGGCGCGGTGCGGCGGCGCGAACTCCACGCCGAGCGGGGAGGCGATGCCCCGCGCGTTGGCCATCACGGCGAAGCCCTGGACGGGTTCGGCGGGGGTCGGGGCCCAGCCGCGCCAGGCGTGGGCGGACTCCCAGGCGGGGACCGGGCGGAGCCGGTTCGCCGGATCGCGCACCGGGACGGCGCCCGCGACGCGGTGCAGCAGGCCGCCTTCGGTGTCGGCGGCGTGGACGACGTTCACGGGCTCGGCCCAGCCGTCCAGGGCGCGGTCGATGTCGGCGACGGTGCGGGCGCGCAGCAGGGCGGGGAGGGCGGCGAAGCCGAGGTCGGCGCGGACGCGGGGCGGGTAGCGCAGGGAGAGGGTCTGCGGGGGGTCCGCTTCGGCGTCGGCTTCGGGGGTACCGCCGTCGGCTTCGGCGGCCTGCGGGGCTTCGGGGGCCTGCGGGGCTTCGGGGCGGACGATCACCGGGCCGCGGGCGGTCTCCAGGACCTCGACCTCGACGTCCGGACCCCCGGCCACGGTGATCGTCTCGGTGTGCCGGGCCACCGGCTCCCAGCCGCCGTCCGGGCCGAGGGCCTCCACCCCGTCGCCGTCCGGCGCGGGCCGCAGCCGTTCGGCGTAGAGGTCCTGGTAGTCGGACATGGCGTTGGTGATCGCCCAGGCGGCGCTGCCGGTGTGCCCGAAGTGGCCGAGGCCCGGCACGCCCGGCACGGCCAGGCCGAGGACGTCGTACTCGGGGCAGGCCAGGCGTATCTGCTGGTAGACGCCCGGATCCTCGATGAACCGGTGCGGGTCGCCCGCGATGATCGCCGCGCCGGAGGCGGTCCGCTCGCCCGGGACCAGCCAGCCGTTGCTGCCGGCGGTGCCCGGGCCGTCGGTGGCGAAGAGGGTGGCCGCGCCGTCGCCGAGGGCGCGGGCGACGCGCTCGCGCCAGAGCTTCGTGGCGAACCCCGCGAACAGGATGTGCGTGGCGACCCAGACCGAGAGCGGGACCCACGGCTGCCAGGGGGCGGGGGTGTGGCCGGTGCGCGCGAAGCGGCCGTCGCGGGCGGCGCCCTCGGCGAGGCCCGCGTTGACGCCGTCGACGTAGGCGCGGACCCAGGTCGCCGTCCCGGGGTCGAGGGCCTCGTAGCAGCGCCGGGCGGTGTCGTCCAGGCGGGCCTGGCGGGCGAACCGGTCCCAGGGGACGCACTCCGCCCCGAGGAAGGCGGCGCTGGAGCCCTGGGCGCGGTGCCGCTCGACCTCCAGCTGCCAGGCCCGGTCCACGGCGGTGACGCGGCCCTGGGCGTAGGAGAGCCGGAGGGGGTCGGACGCGCGGAGGTGCGGGACGCCCCAGCCGTCACGGAAGACCTCGTAGGCCTCGGTATTCACACTGCTCACACTCTTCCCCAAGCGTCTTAGGTTAGGCTGACCTAACTATAGGGGTGTGTGCGGGTGGTGTGTCCGCCCCCGCCCCGCGCGGCCGGATCAGGCGGACGCGGGCCAGATGTAAGGGGTCGTCACGCCGAGGACGCCGAAGCCCAGGCGTTCCAGGATCGGGCGGCTGTCGTCCGAGGCGTCGACCTGGAGGTACGGGATGCCGCGGGCCGCGGCCACCCGGGCGCGGTGGGCCACCAGCAGGCGGTAGATGCCCCGGCCGCGCCACTCGGGGTCCGTACCGCCGCCCCACAGGCCGGCGAAGGGGCTGCCCGGCCGCATCTCCATCCGGGCCGCGCTCACCGGAACCTCCCCTGCCATCGCCAGCACGGCCTCGATCGTGTGGGGCTCGTCCCGCAGCAGGGTGAGCATCTGCTCCCGGATCCGGGGCCGGCGCGTACCGAAGGCCCGGTGGTGGACCTCCATCATCAGCTCCACCCCGGCCTCGTCGGTGACCACCCGCAGGGTGATCCCCTCCGGCGGCCGGACGGGCAGCCCGGCGAGCTCGGCCGTACGGGCCACCAGCAGCGTCTCCGGCGGCTCCGGCACGAAGCCCGCCGCCCGCAGCCGCTCCCCGAGATCGGCGGGGCGGTCGTGGGAGTACAGCTTCCACTCGAACTCGCCGCCCCCCTCCTGTGGCGGGCGGGAGGCGAAGTGCGCCACCTGCGCCGCGATCTCCGCGTCCGCCGTGGCCTCGTCGAGGTCCGACCACAGCACGCCGTTCCAGCCGACCCCGGGCGCGGTCTGCCGGACGACCGCCCCCACCCGTTCCACGCGCGCCCCCGGCGCGTCGGGCGGGGCGTCGCGCCGCATCCGCGCGTCGTAGTGGTCGCGCACCTTCAGCAGTTCATCGGGATCCATCGTCATCGGAGCAGCTGACCAGTTTGGGACCGGGCCTGCCAACTGCATTAACCTCGCCCCGTGAACGACGAATCCGCCATCTACACCGGCCGGGCCACCCCCGACGCCGCCGCCGACCGGGGCTGGCTCCTGGGGCACTTCAAGGAGCCCGGAGACCCCCGGCACAGCGAGGACGTCGAGATCAAGTGGGGCGTCCACCCCCAGGGCGACGAGCGCGCCCGGTGGGTCACCGGCGAGCGGCGCACCGCCCTCCAGGTCCTCATCAGCGGCCGGTTCCGGCTGGAGTTCCCCGGCCGGACCGTGGTCCTCGCGGAGCAGGGGGACTACGTGGTCTGGGGGCGCGGCGTCGACCACTCCTGGTACGCGGAGGAGGACTCGGTCGTCCTCACCGTGCGGTGGCCCTCGGTCCCCGGCTACCGGGCGGATCCCCGGCCTTCGGTCCCGCCGGCCGGCTGACCAAGGTCCCGCGCCACCGCTCCGGCCTGTGACGATGCACACGAAACAGGCCAATGATCACCAAACGCTGAGATCGTCTGATGTGGGCGCAGACCATCCGCGCCCCTCGCGCGTCCGGCAGTTCACGACCGTACGGAACGAAGCTCGCGAGTTCACGCGTCCGTTGACGCGTTTGTTCCAGCGTCCTTCGTCCCGGGCCGTACCCCGGTGAGGACGCGAACCACCAGGGAGCACGTCCGTTGGCAGCAATCGCACGGTGGTGCATGCGGCACCGTCTGGTCACCGTCCTGATCTGGCTGCTCACCCTCGGCGCGAGCGCCGCGGCCGCCGGCGCGGCCGGGACCGCGTTCTCCAACGACTACGAGGTGCCCGGCACCGAATCCGCCCGGGCCCACGCCCTCCTGCGCGAGGGCTTCCACGGCCAGGGCGGCGACACCGACACCGTCGTGTGGCGGACCCCCGCCCACCAGAGCGTGCGCGCACCGGACGTCGAACGGCGCATGACCCGGGCCCTGGAGAGCATCGCCGCCCTCCCCGGCGTCGGATCGGTCGCCGGCCCCTACGGGCCGGACCCCGCCGCCGCGCAGATCAGCCCCGACGGGCGCACCGCCTACGCCGTGGTCACCTTCGACCGGCAGGCCGACTCCGTACCCAAGTCCCAGGCCAAGGCCGTCGTGGAGGCGGCCCGCAACGACACCACCCGCGCCGACGGCCTCCAGGTGGAACTCGGCGGCCGGGCCGTCGGGCTCACCGAGGCGCCCAGCCCGCACCTCGCCGAGGTCATCGGCGTCGCCATCGCCGCCCTGGTCCTCTTCCTCGCCTTCGGCTCGCTCGCCGCGAGCCTGCTGCCCATCGCGACGGCCCTGGTGAGCGTCGGCAGCGCCTACTTCGGGATCACCCTCCTCGGGCACGCCATGCCCGTCGCCGACTTCGCGCCGATGCTCGGCACCCTCGTCGGCCTCGGCGTCGGCATCGACTACGCCCTGTTCATCGTCACCCGGCACCGCAAGGGGCTGACGGGCGGGCTCAGCGTCGCCGAGGCCGCCGAGAGCGCCGTCGCCACCACCGGCCGCGCCGTCGTCTTCGCCGGGGCCACCGTCTGCGTCGCCCTGCTCGGCATGCTGGTGCTGCGGCTGAACTTCCTCGACGGGGTCGCGATGGCCGCGTCCCTCACGGTCGTCCTGACCGTCGCCGCCTCCGTCACCCTGCTGCCGGCCCTCCTCTCCGCCATCGGCCCGCGGGCCCTCTCGCGCCGCGAACGCCGCAGGCTCGCCGCCGAGGGCCCCCGGCCCGGGACGCCCACCGGGTTCGCCGCCCGCTGGTCCGCCTTCGTCGAACGCCACCCCAAACCGCTCGGCCTGCTCGCCGCCCTCCTCATGGCGGTACTGGCGCTGCCCACCCTCTCGCTCCACCTGGGCACCTCCGACCAGGGCAACAACCCGGCCGGATCCACCACGCGCAAGGCGTACGACCTGCTGGCCGAAGGGTTCGGGCCCGGTACGAACGGCCCGCTCACCGTCGTCGCCCGCCTCGGCGGGGCCGCGGACCACGTCGCCGTGGACCGGCTCGCCGAGGCCGTGCGCACCACCGGGGGCGTCGCCTCGGCCGGTCCCGCCGTCTTCAACCGCAGCGGGGACACCGCCGTCCTGACGGTCGTGCCCCGCTCCGCCCCGCAGTCCCGGGCGACCAGCGAACTGGTCGACACCCTGCGCCGCGACGTCATCCCGCGCGCCGCGGCGGGCAGCTCGATGCGGGCCCACGTGGGCGGGGTGACGGCCGGCTACGACGACTTCGCCGGGGTGATCGTCGGGAAGCTGCCGCTGTTCGTGGGCGTGGTCATCTCGCTGGGCTGCGTACTCCTGCTGCTGGCCTTCCGCTCGCTCGGCATCCCGCTCAAGGCGGCCGCCATGAACGTCGCGGCCGTCGCCTCCTCCTTCGGCGTCGTCGTCGCCGTCTTCCAGTGGGGCTGGGGGAGCGAGCTCATGGGCCTGGGCAGCGCCGGCCCGATCGAACCCTTCCTCCCGGTGATCATGGTGTCCGTACTGTTCGGACTCTCCATGGACTACCAGGTCTTCCTGGTCAGCCGGATGTACGAGGAATGGCTGGAGACGGGCGACAACCGGCGGGCCGTGCGCGTGGGACTCGCCGAGACCAGCCGGGTGATCAACTCGGCGGCCGTGATCATGATCTCGGTCTTCCTCGCCTTCGTGCTCAGCGGCGACCGGCTCATCGCGATGTTCGGCATCGCGCTCGCGGTCGCCGTCGCCCTCGACGCCTTCGTCCTGCGCACCCTCCTCGTCCCCGCCCTCATGCACCTGCTCGGCGGGGCCAATTGGTGGATCCCCCGCTGGCTGGACCGCCGGCTGCCCCGCATCAGCATCGAGCCGCCCGAACACCGCCCCCGGGCGACGCTTCCGGCGCAGCGGCCGGACCCGGACCGGGAGCGGGCGGCCCCGGTGTCCCGCTGACGGACGGGGCGGGCTCGCGCGGGGCGGAGCTCCGTGGGGGGCGGAGCTTCTCAGGAACCTCTCAGAAACGCCCCCTACCGTGCCCGGCATGGACACCACGAAGACCGCCGCCCCGACCGCCGCCGAGGCGGACACCGCCGAGGACAAGGCGGCACCGAACACCCCGGCCGACGCCACCACCCCCGAGGCCGCCGCCGGGACGCCCGCCGGGACGCCCGCCGCGGACGCCCACGTGGACGCCGACGAGGACGCCGACGAGGACTTCGACCAGGACGCCGACCCGGCGGCCGGGGCCGCCGCGCAGGGCTCCGGCGTCGGCTCCGCCGCCTCCGCCATCGTCGCCGCCGCTCTCGCCCTCGTCGCCCTCAGCGGCAGCTGGGTGTCCCGCGTGATCGCCGAGCGCCAGACGCTCATCGGCCAGATCGAGTCCGCCGGCGCGACCACCGCCAAGGCGAAGATCGCCGCCCTGTACGGCGACGCCTGGCACATGACCGCCCTGGTCAACGGCGTCCTGGCCACCCTGGCCCTCTTGATCGCCGTCTTCGTCCTGGCCCGCCCCGCCTTCGGCGCCCCCGGCCGGGTGCTGCCCGTCTGGGTCCGCTCCGTCGCCTGGGCCGCCGTCGCCCTCGGCATCATCGGCGTCCTCGTCTTCGGCCTCATGTACTTCGACCTCCTCGTCGCCCTCCCCACGGCCGCCGAGTAGGCACCGCCGGGCACAGCCGGGCTCCGTCGGACGCCGACGGGCACCCCTGGGCTCCCCCAGGCGCACCCCTAGGCACCGCCTTAGCCGTCCCCCGGCCCCGCACGGCCCCTCCCTAAGTCCCCCCGGGGACTTGGGGCCGGGGACTAAGGCACCCCGCATCCCACAGATGCGGCATGCGCCCCATGCGGCGGACCCCTCTGGGACGCGAATCTTGGATCACACCGAACGAGGTGCCCGAGAAACGCAACCAGGGAGTACGAGATGTTCGAGTACGAGATGGCCACCGCCCGCCGCGCCGACCTCATCCGCGAGGCCGAGCTGTTCCGGATGGCGATGGAGGCCAAGAAGGCGCGTGCCGCCTCCTCGCGCGGCCAGGAATCCGAAAGGCCGGTGAGGGCACACCGCAGTCTCTTCACCCGCGCCGCGTAGGCCGCGCCGCGGACCGCGATCCGGCCGTGATGAGGAGCGCACCGATAACGGGTCCCGTCGAACCGCACTCGTGTGCGATGCTCGGCGACGTGGAGACCAGATCTGTCAGCCCGGTGTTCGTCGGCCGAGCCGACGAACTGGCCGTACTCGTGGACGCCCTGACCCGCGCCGCCGGTCAGGAGCCGCAGGCCCTGCTCGTCGGAGGAGAGGCCGGTGTCGGCAAGACCCGGCTCACCGAGGAGTTCCTCGGCGAAGCCGCGCGCCACGGAGCCGTGGTGGCCGTCGGAGGCTGTGTGGAGATCGGGGCGGAGGGCCTTCCCTTCGCCCCGTTTTCGACCGCCCTGCGCACCCTGCTGCGCCGGCTCCCCGACGAACTCGCCGCCGCGGCCGCCGGCCAGGAGGACGAACTGGCCCGGATCCTCCCCGAACTCGGCGAGACCCCCCGGGGGCCGCACGACGAGGAGAGCACCGCCAGGCTCTTCGAGCTGACCGCCCGGATGCTGGAGCGCCTCGCCGCCGACCGCACGGTCGTCCTCGTCCTCGAAGACCTGCACTGGGCGGACACCTCCACCCGGCACCTGCTCGCCTATCTCTTCCGCACCCTGGCCAGCGGCCGGCTCGTCCTCGTCGCCACCTACCGGGCCGACGACATCCACCGCCGCCACCCGCTGCGCCCCCTCCTCGCCGAACTCGACCGGCTCCGCACCGTCCAGCGGATCGAACTGCGCCGCTTCAACCGCGCCGAGGTCCGCCGCCAGCTCACCGGGATCCTCTCCGCGCAACCCGACGAGACCTTCGTCGACTCGGTCTTCGACCGCTCCGACGGCAACGCCTTCTTCGTCGAGGAACTCGTCGCCTCCCGCGAGAGCGGCTGCCACACCGGCCTCACCGAATCCCTGCGCGACCTGCTGCTCGTCCGCGTCGAGGTGCTCCCCGACGCCGCCCAGCGCGTGGTGCGCATCGTCGCCGAGGGCGGCTCCACCGTCGAGTACGCCCTGCTGCGCGCCGTGGCCCAGCTCGGCGAGGACGAACTGATCGAGGCCCTGCGGGCCGCCGTCGGCGCCAACATCCTCCTCGCCACCTCCGACGGGGACGGCTACCGCTTCCGTCACTCCCTGGTCCGCGAAGCCGTCAGCGACGACCTGCTCCCCGGCGAACGCGCCCGCGTCAACCGGCGCTACGCCGAAGCCGTCGAGGCCGACGAGACGCTGGTCCGCGCCGAGGAACGGGTCATCCGGCTCGCCAACTACTGGTACGCGGCGAACAGCCCCGCCAAGGCGCTGCCCGCCGTCCTCGCCGCCTCGGTCACCGCGCGGCGCCGGCACGCCTACTCCGAGCAGCTCACCCTGCTGGAGCGGGCCATGGACCTGTGGGACACCGCCCCCGACGAGGTCCGCGAGGCCCTGCGCCCGGCGGACTACACCGACGTGTACCCGCCCTGCGGCTGCGATCCGGCGACCACCCCCCTCCAGCGCCTCGACCTGCTCGCCGAGGCCACCGTCGCCGCCCGCTTCGGCGGCGAGCGCGAACGCGCCCTCAAACTCGTCAAACTGGCCCTGCGGATCCTCGACGAGGACGGGTCCGACCCGCTGCGGGCCGCCTGGTTCTGGACCGAACGCTCCCGGCTGGTCGCCAACCTCGCGCGCGGCGACGGCTGGGAGGAGATCGCCAGGGCGCAGGAGCTGGTCAAGGGGCTGCCCCCGTCCCAGGTGCACGCCGACGTCCTGGTCCGGGCCGCCGGCTGGGGCATGCTCCACAACCCCGGCCCCGACAACCTCGCCGCCGCCGAACGCGCCGTCGAGTACGCGCGGATGGTCGGCGCCGAGGAGACCGAACTCGGCGCCCGGATCACCCACGGCAGCCTGCTCGTCGACTCCGGCGACCCGGAGCGCGGCCTCGCCGAGATGCGGGCCGTCATGCACCGCGCCGCCGAACTCGGTTTCATCCAGCTCGCGGGACGCGCACACATCAACCTCAGCTCCCAACTCGAAGCGATGGGCCGGTCCCACGACGCGGTGGAACTGGCCGAACAGGGAATCCGGCTCGTCGCCAAGTCCCGGCTCCTGGACACCGAGGCCTGGCTCCGCGGCAACATGGCCGAGAGCCTGTACAGCCTCGGCCGCTGGGACGAGGCCGCCACGGAGGCCCGCCGCACCCTGCGCGACGGCCAGGGCGCGCCCCCGCGCGGCATGGCCGCGGCCCGTCTGGTCTACCTGGCCCTGGCCCGTGGCGAACTGACCGAGGCCGCCCACCAGCTGGCCGCCGCCCACACCCACTTCGGCACCCACGACGCCCAGCCCCAGCACCGGCTGCCGCTCCACCGGCTGGCGATCGGCATCGCCGCGGCCGAGGGCCGGCTCACCGACCTCCGGGCCGAGACCGCCGGGGCCGTCGCCCACGGCTTCCCCCTCGGCCACCACCGCTACGCCTGGCCCCTGCTGCTGGCCTCCGCCTCCGCCGAGGCCGACGCCCGGGGACTGCCCGCCGCCGACGCCGGCCGGGACGAGGCCGTGGCCCTGCTGCGCACGGCCGCCAAGGCCCTGGCCACCCCGGTACCCGTGTGGGCCGCCCACGCCGACTACCTCCGCGCCGAGCTGCTGCGCGCCGAGGGCCGCGACACCCCCGCCGACTGGGCCGGGGTCGAGGCCGCCGCCCGCCCGCTCCAGCGCCCCTACCTGCTGGCCCGGGCCCGCCACCGCCTCGCCGAGGCCCTGCTGGCCTCCGGCGGTGACCGGGAGCAGGCCGGCGCCCTGCTCCGCGACGCCCACGCCACCGCCGACCGGCTCGGCTGCCGCCGACTCCGCGAGGACCTGGCCCTGCTCGCCCAGCGCGCCCGGCTCCCGCTGGCCCCGGACGATCCCCGCCCGGACCCCGCCGCCCAGGACACCGACCCCCTCGAAGCGCTGGGCCTGACCAGCCGCGAGCGCGACGTCCTGCGGCTGGTCGCCGTCGGCAGCACCAACCGTCAGATCGCGGAGGAACTCTTCATCTCCCCCAAGACGGCCAGCGTGCACGTCTCGAACATCCTGGCCAAGCTGGGCGTCGCCGGCCGGGGCGAGGCCGCGGCCCTCGCGCACCGGCTGCGCCTGTTCGCCCCTCTCACCCCGGCCGCGCCGGCGGACCGCGCCTAAGGAGCCCCGGCCTCCCGGCCCGCCCGGGGCCCCTCGGGGCCGTCCCCGTCCGGCCCTTCGCCGTCCGGGCCGTCCCCGTCCGGGCGTATGAGGACCGTGCCGGAGTCGAGGTTTATGGGACCCCGCCCCGGATCGCCGTCGGTCACATCGGTCCGGGACAGCTCCAGCCGCTTCTGCTCCTCCCGGGTGTGCCGCGAACCCGGGCCGAACAGCTCCTGGATCATGTTGAACACCGCGCCCACCGTGCCTTTCCGCCCCCTCGGGGGCACGAGCCGCTCACTTCACCGTCAGGGTCAGGATCCTGTCGTCGCCCGGTTCCGGCGAGCCGCGCCCGTCCGTCTCGCTCGTGACCAGCAGCAGCTTGTCCCCGCCGAGCGAGACCACCGTGCGCAGCCGCCCGTACTTCCCCTGGAGGAATGCCTCCGGCTCCGCCGCCGGTACGGCCCCCTTCAGGGGGATCCGCCACAGCCGTTCGCCCTTCAGCCCGGCCATCCAGACCGACCCCTGCGCCCAGGCGATCCCGCTCGGCGAGGCCTCGTCCGTCTTCCACACCGCCACCGGATCGCGGAAGCCCGCTCTGCCCGCCTTCCCCTCCGCCTCCGGCCAGCCGTAATTGCCGCCCGGCTCGATCAGGTTCAGCTCGTCCCAGGTGTTCTGGCCGAACTCCGCGGCCCAGAGCCGCTTGTCCTCGTCCCAGGCCAGGCCCTGCACATTGCGGTGCCCGTACGAGTAGACGACGGAGTCGGCCTCGGGATTGCCGTGCACCGGCTGCCCGTCCGGGGTCATCCGCAGGATCTTGCCGCCCAGCGACTTCTTGTCCTGGGCCAGCGCCTTGTCCCCGGTCTCCCCGGTACCGGCGTACAGCATCCGGTCCGGGCCGAAGGCGATCCGGCCGCCGTTGTGCACGACGCCCTTGGGAATGCCCCGCAGCACCGTGTCCGGGGCGCCCAGCTGCTGTCCCGGCGCGCGCTGCTCGTCGTAGCGCATCCGCGCGATGCGGTTGTCGGACTCGGTGGTGAAGTACGCGTACACCAGCCGGTCCGAGGCGAAGGAGGGGGACAGGGCCAGGCCCAGCAGCCCGCCCTCGCCGCCCGGCGCCACCCCGGGCACCTTGCCGATCTCCGTCACCGCCCCGGTGTCCGTCCGGACCCGGCTGATGGTGCCCTTGTCCCGGGAGGCGACCAGCAGGTCCCCGCCCGGCAGCGGAGCCACGCCCCAGGGCGACCGCAGCCCCTTGGCCGCCTCGCCCGACACCGTCACCGAACCCCGGGCCGGGGCCGCCGGCCGCTGCGCCGGGCCCGTCGCGCCGGGCGAGGACGCCCCCGCGGGCGGGGGGCCCGGTGGGGAGCCGCCCGTACCCGCCGGCGCCCCTCCCGAGGCGGAACAGCCGGCCGTCAGCAGGGCCCCGCAGCCCGCCAGCGCGAACACCGCCAGCACGCCCCGGCGCCGCGCGCGCCCGCCCCCGTACCCCACCGCACCGGCGCCCGGCGCACCGACCGCCCCGCCCTCGGTCCCTCGTCCGTACCGCATGGCCCCACTCCCCTCAGGTCCTCCGGTCCCGCCTTCCACCCTTCTCAACCTCACGGGCACATCATCGAGTTCCACCACTCGTACACCCGATCGAGTGGTTGTGCGGCTCCGGCCAGGAACCCGCCGCCCGCCAGGAACCCCGCCCGCCCGCCAGGCCCCCCGACCGCAGGGGGCCGCGGCTCAGTCCCAGGCCCCCACCGCCGCCGGCAGCGCCGCTATCTCGGCCAGCTCCGCGGCCGTCAGCCGCACCTCCGCCGCCCGGGCGTTCTCCGCCGCCCAGTGCGCCCGCTCCGCCCCCGGCACCGGCACCACGTGCGGCCCCTGCGCCAGCACCCACGCCAGCGCCACCTGCGCCGCCGTGACCTCGGGCCCGTGCCGCCGCGCCACCCGCCGCAGCCCCGCCACCAGCACCTGGTTCGACGCCATGGCGTGCGCCGTGAACCGGGGGTGCCGGGCCCGTACGTCGGCGTCCTCGAACCCCTGCCCCGGAGTCAGCGTCCCGGTCAGGAACCCGCTGCCGAGCGGCATCGCCGCCAGCACCCCCACCCCCCGCGCCGCGCACCACGGCAGCAGCTGCCACGCCGCCTGCGGGGACCACACCGACAGCTCCGCCTGCACCGCCGTCACCGGGAACACCTGCTGGACCCGCTCCAGCTGACGCAGCGTCGAGCGGTAGCCGCGGTCCCCGCGCCGCCCCGCCCCCGGCCCGGCCCCCGCGCCCAGCGCGCAGAAGCCGAGCGCCCGCACCTTCCCCGCGCCCACCAGCTCCGCCATCGCGCCCCACGTCTCCTCGACGGGGACGTCCGGATCCACCCGGTGCAGCTGGTACAGGTCTATGACGTCGGTCCGCAGCCGGCGCAGCGAGGCGTCGCACGCCCGCCGCACGTACCCCGGCCGGCCGTCGGCCACCACGTGCTGCTCCCCGGCGCGCAGCCCCACCTTCGCGGACACGAAGGCCTCCGCCCGCCGCTCCCGCAGCACGCGCCCGACCACCAGCTCGTTGGTGAAGGGCCCGTACAGATCCGCCGTGTCCAGCAGGCTGGCGCCCAGGTCCAGCGCCGTGTGCACGGTGCGCAGCGACTCCTCGCCCCGGCGGCGCGAGGGCGCGTAGGCCCAGCTCATCGGCATGCACCCGAGTCCGATGGCCCCGACCGTCAGCGGTCCCGCCCCGATCGCCCTGCGCTCCACCCCTGCGTCCCCCTCCCGGTCCGGACCTCAAACTAACGGCTCGGTCCGCATCCCTTCGCATAGCCTCGTGATCATGACTGCTGCGACCGGGGACGTCTGGCTCCCCTTCCCGGCCGAGGAGATCGAAGGTCTCCCCGGCTCCTTCCGCTACCGACGGTGGGACGGCGAGGAATCGTTCCCGGCCGACCCCGCGGACTGTGTCTTCTACGTCACCCCGTACATGAAGTCCCAGGCGGTGACGCTGCGCCCGTTCGCGCACATGCCCGCGCTGGAGGTCGTCCAGACGCTCACCGCGGGCATCGACAACATCCTCGGCGGCCTCGACGACCTGCCCCCGGGCGTCCGGCTCTGCAACGCCCGCGGCGTGCACGAGGCGAGCACCGCCGAACTCGCCCTCACCCTCGTCCTCTCCTGCCTGCGCGGCATCCCCGGCATGGTCCGCGGCCAGGACCGCGAGGAGTGGCGCGGTGGCTTCTACGACGCGCTCGCCGACCGGTCCGTCCTGATCGTCGGCTACGGATCGATCGGCTCGGCCGTCGAGGACCGGCTCCTCCCCTTCGAGACCGGGACCGTCACCCGCGTCGCCCGCTCCGCCCGCGCCGCCCCGCACGGGCCGGTGCGCGCCCTGGCCGAGCTGCCCCGGCTGCTGCCCGACGCGGACGTGGTGGTCCTCTGCACCCCGCTGACCGAGGAGACCCGGGGCCTCGTGGACGCCGGTTTCCTGGCCCGGATGAAGGACGGCGCCCTGCTCGTGAACGTCGCGCGCGGCCCGGTCGTGGACACCGGGGCGCTGCTGGCCGAGCTGGAGACCGGGCGGCTGCGCGCCGCGCTCGACGTCACCGACCCGGAACCGCTGCCGCCGGGCCACCCGCTCTGGCATGCTCCGAATGTCCTGATCACGCCCCATGTGGGAGGGAGCAGCTCGGCGTTCGAGCCGCGGGCGAAGCGGCTGGTGGCCCGGCAGCTCACCCGGTTCGCCGCCGGGGAGCCGGTGGAGAACACCGTCCTCGTCACCGGCTAGGCGCACCGGCGGGCACGCAGCGCGACCACCCGAATGCGCGCGGTGTCCACAACCCCCTTCGTGGTAACGGAGAGTAGAGAAGGTATGTCGCTGAGTGACGAAAGTGGTGTATCGTCCGGAACAAGGGGCTGCGCCACGTACGTCTGGCGCTGGGGAGTGATCGGACACTTTGGGGGGCGACGGGCGATGCACGGCCAATGGACGAAGGATCCGACGCGGCAGAGCCGCCGGAGGCGACGCAGTCGAGACTGGGCTGCACCGGAATCAGCCGGCGAGGGGGCCCGGTGAGCCCCCCGGGGGCGGCGCTCCTGACCCGGCCGCCCGTCGCGGGCGGCGGCAAGGGTCTGGCGGGGCAGCTCGTCCTCGCGGTGGTCAGCGGCGGATACGCCGTCGGGGCCGCCCTCGGGTGGGGGTCCGAGAAACTCGCCAACTTCATGGGCGACTTCGGCCTCAGCGCCGCCGGGTTACTGGCCGCGGTCTCCTGCTACCACTACGCGCGGACCGTGGACCGCCGCGAACGCGGCGCCTGGCTGATGTTCGCCTTCTCCTCGTTCATGGGAGCCCTCGGAAACGCCGTCTGGGGCTGGTACGAGGTGCTCCTCGGCGAGAAGGTCCCCGAGCCGTCGCTCGCCGACTTCGCCTTCCTCTGCTTCGCCCCGCCCGCCATCGTGGGCCTGCTCGTCCTCGCCAAACGTCCCGTCACCCGGGCCGGGTGGGTCTGTCTCGGACTCGACTCCTGGCTCATCGGCGGCTCCCTGCTCACCCTGTCGTGGAGCCTGGCCCTCGCCAACGCCGCGCGCACCGCCCAGTCCGGAGCCCCCGGCAGCGTCCCGCGCGCCGCCCTCTCGCTCGCGTACCCGCTCCTCGACATCGCGCTCGTCTCGATGGTCCTGGTCCTGCACTTCCGCCGCTCCGCGAACAACCGCTCCGCCGTCAACACGGCCATCGCGGCGCTCGCCCTCACCGTCCTGAGCGACGCGCTCTTCACCTCGCCGCTGCTGAACACCACCTACCGCTCCGGCGAGATCCTCGACGCGGGCTGGTTCGCCGGCTCCCTGCTGCTCGCCTACGCCCCCTGGGGCGCCCATCGGCCCGAGCCGCTGGACCGCGGCCCGCACCAGCGCGCCGACCGCCCGCACAGCCGGCCCATCACCGGCTCGCTGCCCGCCCTCACCCCGTACCTCGCGGCGGCGGTCTGCACCCTCGGCATCCTCTACAACGTCGTCGACGGCCGGAAGGTCGACCGGATGGTCGTCTTCACCGGCTGCACCGTGGTCCTCGCCCTCGTCATCCGGCAGGGCATCATGCTCCTCGACAACATCGCGCTGACCCAGGAACTGGCCCAGAAGGAGAACCACTTCCGCTCTCTGGTCCAGGGCTCCAGCGACGTGATCATGATCGCCGCGCCCACCGGGACCCTGCGCTACGTCAGCCCGGCCGCCGCCGGGGTCTACGGCCGCGAGGCGGAAGAGCTCGTCGGCAGCGAGCTGGCCACCCTGATCCACCCCGACGACCTCGGCCGCGTGGTCCACGAGGTGCGCCGCTTCCTGGCCGCCCCGCCGGCCGAGGAGCCCACCACCCGCATCGAATGCCGGTTCAAATCGGGCGGCGGCGAGTGGCTCAATGTGGAGTCCACCGTCAACCGCCACCAGGGCGGCCTCATCCTCAACAGCCGCGACGTGACCGAACGGGTCCGCCTCCAGGCGCAGCTCCAGCACAGCGCCGAGCACGACCCGCTGACCGACCTCCCCAACCGGGCCCTGTTCACCCGGCGGGTCCGCCAGGCGCTCACCGGCCGCCGGGCCGGCGACCACAGCACCGCCGTGCTCTTCATCGACCTCGACGGCTTCAAGGCGGTCAACGACACCATCGGCCACCAGGCCGGCGACGAGCTGCTCGTCGAGGCCGCCCGCCGCCTCCAGGACGCCGTCCGCGCCGGGGACACCGCCGCCCGGCTCGGCGGGGACGAGTTCGCCGCGCTGATCCTCGGCGACGGCAGCCGCGACCGCAGCGCCCGCGAGTACCAGGTGCACGAGATCGCCGAGCGGCTGCGGACCACCCTCTCGCAGCCCTACCGCATCGCCGGCAGCGAGGTGCGGGTCGCCGCCAGCATCGGGGTGGCCTTCGCCGACCCCGGCATCACCCCTTCGGACCTGATGCGCAACGCGGACCTCGCGATGTACCGGGCCAAGGCGGGGGGCAAGGACCGCGTCGAGCTGTACGCCCCGCAGATGCAGGCCGAGGTCGTCCGCAAGGCCGAGCTGGCGGGGCGGCTGCGCACGGCCCTGCACGAGGGGGAGTTCGCCCTGCTGCACCAGCCGGTGGTCTCGCTGGCCACCGGTGAGGTGACGGTGGTCGTCGCCCAGGCCCGCTGGCGCTCAGCCCAGGGGATCCTCTTCACCCCGGCCGAGTTCCTCCGGGTGGCCGAACAGAGCGAGGGCGGCGCCGCCGGGGGCCCGGACGCCTCGCGCACCGCCGAGCTGGGCCGATGGCTGCTCGAAGAGGCCGTCGAGCAGGCCGCCGAGCGCCACCGGGCGGGGCACGACGTACCAGTGGCCGTACGGATGACCGCGCAGCGGCTGCTCGACCGGTCCCTGCCCCGGGGCTCGGTGGAGGCGCTGCTGGCCCGGCACGGACTGCCCTCCGGGGCGCTGGTGCTGGAACTGGCCGCCTCCGACCCCAGAGTGCCCTTCGACGAGCTGGAGCGCCGCCTGACGGCCCTGCACCGCCTCGGGGTCCGGATCGCCCTGGACGGCTTCGGCAGCGGCTACGCGGCCATCAGCGCCCTCCGGCGGCTCCCCGTGGACCTGCTCAAACTCGACCGGGGGCTGGTCGAAGGGGTGGTCGAATCCGCCCGCCTGCACAAGATCACGGCGGGATTGTTGCGCATCGCAAATGACCTGGGCATGCAATCCGTGGCGGACGGGGTGGACCTGCCCGAGCAGGTGGCCGCCCTGCGGGCGATGGGGTGCTCGCACGGCCAGGGAGCGGCCTTCTCCGGCCCCCTCGACGAATACAGGCTGCGGCGTGCGCTCGTCAGGGGTACGTTCCCAGTACCGGGCGGTACGGCTCAGCACGCCTTGGCCGCAGGCGCGTCCGGTGGCTCGATGGTCATCCGTAGAGGCTCAAATAATGAGACGCCCGTCCCACCCACTTGACATCCACCTCCCGCCGGAGGGAGGGTCAATGCCATGCGCACCCGAATTCTCGTACTTGGAAAGCGCGTCGGCTGAAGCTGGGACCATCACGTCCCCGCTCAACGCTACCGACGCGCTCCCCTCGCTTGCCACCAGGCACGAGGGGTTTTTTGTTGCACTGGCACACGCCCCCGGCCCTGATCCGGGGGCACCCCCGCTCCTCGTAAAACCCTCAGCTTCGAGAAGAGAATGCCGATGACCGAGCAGGCCACCGGGGCCCACCATCCGCAGCCGCGGCCCCGTACGGGTGGACACCAGCCCACCGCAGTTGAGCACGTCACGGGTGCGCAGTCCCTCATCCGCTCGCTCGAAGAGGTGGGGTGCGACACCGTCTTCGGTATCCCGGGCGGCTGCATCCTCCCGGCCTACGACCCGATGATGGACAGCGAGAAGGTCCGTCACATCCTGGTCCGCCACGAGCAGGGGGCCGGCCACGCCGCCACCGGCTACGCGCAGGCCACCGGCAAGGTCGGCGTCTGCATGGCGACCTCCGGCCCCGGCGCCACCAACCTGGTGACCCCGATCGCCGACGCGCACATGGACTCCGTCCCGCTCGTCGCGATCACCGGGCAGGTCTCCTCCAAGGCCATCGGCACGGACGCCTTCCAGGAGGCGGACATCGTCGGCATCACCATGCCGATCACCAAGCACAACTTCCTGGTCACCAAGGCCGAGGACATCGCGCGGACCATCGCCGAGGCCTTCCACATCGCCGCGAGCGGCCGCCCGGGACCGGTCCTGGTCGACATCGCCAAGGACGCCCTCCAGGCGAAGACCACCTTCTCCTGGCCGCCGGCCATGGACCTCCCCGGCTACCGGCCGGTCACCAAGCCGCACGCCAAGCAGATCCGCGAGGCCGCCAAGCTCATCTGCGCGGCCAAGCGCCCGGTCCTGTACGTCGGCGGCGGCGTCATGAAGTCCGGCGCCACGGCCGAGCTGAAGGTCCTCGCCGAGCTCACGGGCGTGCCGGTCTGTACGACGCTGATGGCCCTGGGCTCCTTCCCCGACAGCCACCCGCTGCACGTCGGCATGCCGGGCATGCACGGCTCGGTCACCGGCGTCACCGCCCTGCAGAAGTCGGACCTGCTGATCGCCCTCGGCACCCGCTTCGACGACCGCGTCACCGGCAAGCTCGACAGCTTCGCCCCCTTCGCCAAGGTCATCCACGCGGACATCGACCCGGCCGAGATCGGCAAGAACCGCGAGGTCGACGTCCCGATCGTCGGCGACGCCCGCGAGGTCATCGCCGACCTGATCCAGGCCGTCCAGGCCGAGCTGACCGACGGCAACGCCGGGGACTACACCGCCTGGTGGAAGGACCTCAGCCGCTGGCGCGAGACCTACCCGCTGGGCTACGACCTGCCCGAGGACGGCAGCCTCTCGCCGCAGCAGGTCATCGAGCGGATCGGCGCGCTGGCGCCGCAGGGCACGATCTTCACCGCGGGTGTCGGCCAGCACCAGATGTGGGCCTCCCACTTCGTCAAGTACGAGGAGCCCCGCACCTGGCTGAACTCCGGCGGCGCCGGAACCATGGGCTACGCGGTTCCCGCCGCGATGGGCGCCAAGGTCGGCATGCCCGACCGCGCGGTCTGGGCCATCGACGGCGACGGCTGCTTCCAGATGACCAATCAGGAACTGGCCACCTGCGCGCTGAACAACATCCCGATCAAGGTCGCCATCATCAACAACGGCGCCCTGGGCATGGTCCGCCAGTGGCAGACCCTGTTCTACAACCAGCGGTACTCCAACACCGTGCTGCACGCGGACGACACCGGCCACGGCACGGTGGGCTCCCAGCTCGGCGAGTCGCTCGCCCCGCGCCGCGGCACCCGCGTCCCGGACTTCGTCAAGCTGTCCGAGGCCATGGGCTGCGTCGCGCTGCGCTGCGAGGACCCGGCGGACCTGGACAAGGTCATCGCCGAGGCCAACGCGATCAACGACCGCCCCGTCGTGATCGACTTCATCGTTCACGAGGACGCCATGGTGTGGCCGATGGTCGCCGCCGGCACCTCCAACGACGAGGTCATGGCAGCCCGGGGCGTCCGCCCCGACTTCGGCGACAACGAAGACGACTGAGCCGAGAGAGCCGAGAGAGAGAACGCCCCACATGTCCAAGCACACGCTCTCCGTCCTGGTCGAGAACACGCCCGGCATCCTCGCCCGGATCGCCGCCCTGTTCTCCCGCCGCGGGTTCAACATCGACTCCCTCGCGGTCGGCGTCACCGAGCACCCCGACATCTCCCGCATCACCATCGTCGTGAACGTCGAGGACCTCCCGCTGGAGCAGGTGACCAAGCAGCTCAACAAGCTGGTCAACGTGCTCAAGATCGTCGAGCTGGAGCCGCACAACGCCATCGAGCGCGAACTCGTTCTGGTGAAGGTCCGCGCCGACAACGAGACGCGCTCGCAGATCGTCGAGATCGTCCAGCTGTTCCGCGCCAAGACCGTCGACGTCTCCCCGGACGCCGTCACCATCGAGGCCACCGGCGGCACCGACAAGCTGGGCGCCATGCTCAAGATGCTGGAACCGTTCGGCATCAAGGAGCTCGTGCAGTCCGGCACGATCGCCATAGGGCGTGGCGGACGGTCCATCACGGACCGCAGCCTGCGCTCGCTCGACCGCAGCGCCTGACCCCCGCCGCCGCGCCGGTCGACCGCCCCGGTTCACCGGCTCGAATGGCGAGACCGACAAACTCAGATTCCGTTCCCCGCCGTACGGTGGGAGCAACACCAGCGCACCAAGGAGATATCCCAGTGGCCGAGCTGTTCTACGAGAACGACGCCGACCTGTCCATCATCCAGGGCCGCAAGGTCGCGGTCATCGGTTACGGCAGCCAGGGCCACGCCCACGCGCTGTCGCTCCGTGACTCCGGCGTCGACGTCGTCGTCGGCCTCAAGGAGGGCTCGAAGTCCAAGGCCAAGGCCGAGGAGCAGGGTCTGAAGGTCGTCTCCGTGGCGGAGGCCGCCGAGTGGGCGAACGTCATCATGATCCTGACGCCGGACCCGCTCCAGGCCGAGATCTACGAGGAGTCCATCAAGGACCACCTCAAGGAGGGCGACGCGCTCTTCTTCGGCCACGGCTTCAACGTCCGCTACGGCTTCATCAAGCCCCCGGCCAACGTCGACGTCGCCCTGGTCGCCCCGAAGGGCCCGGGCCACCTGGTCCGCCGTCAGTACGAGGAGGGCCGCGGCGTTCCGTGCATCGCCGCCGTCGAGCAGGACTCCACCGGCAAGGCCTTCGACCTGGCGCTCTCGTACGCGGCCGGCATCGGCGGCACCCGCGCGGGCGTCATCAAGACCACCTTCACCGAGGAGACCGAGACCGACCTGTTCGGTGAGCAGGCCGTTCTCTGCGGTGGCGCCTCCGCCCTGGTCAAGGCCGGTTTCGAGACCCTGACCGAGGCCGGCTACCAGCCGGAGATCGCCTACTTCGAGTGCCTCCACGAGCTGAAGCTCATCGTCGACCTCATGTACGAGGGCGGCCTGGAGAAGATGCGCTGGTCGGTCTCCGAGACCGCCGAGTGGGGCGACTACATCACCGGCCCCCGCATCATCACCGACGCCACCAAGGCCGAGATGAAGAAGGTCCTCGCCGAGATCCAGAGCGGCGAGTTCGCCAACACCTGGATGGCCGAGTACAAGGCCGGTCTGCCGAAGTACAACGAGTACAAGAAGGCCGACGAGGCCCACCTGCTGGAGACCACCGGCAAGAAGCTGCGCAAGCTGATGAGCTGGGTCGACAACGACGAGAGCTGATCTCGTAGGCGGCGGGGCCGGGACGATCGTCCCGGCCCCGCCGCGCATCACCCCATCGGCGGGGGGCAGCCGGGCGCGAGGTGGCGGGAATGTAGCCGTCCTGTAGTTCGGATTGTCCACCCCGGCCAATCCCGGACGGGTGATCCTTCCGTACAGGCGGAATTCCGGTGCGGATCCGCCACTACACTGCTCAGAACAACGCGTCAGGCCCACAGTGTCGTGCGTCTTCCACGCGGCTACCCCCTCCACCGCCTGCGGCCGTCGGGACGGCCGTCCGCACTGGACTTGTGAGGATGACCCACGTGAGCTCGAAACCTGTCGTACTCATCGCCGAAGAGCTGTCGCCCGCCACGGTGGACGCGCTCGGTCCGGACTTCGAGATCCGGCACGTCAACGGTGCCGACCGCGCGGAGCTGCTGCCCGCGATCGTCGACGTCGACGCGATCCTGGTCCGCTCCGCGACCAAGGTGGACGCCGAGGCCATCGCCGCCGCCAAGAAGCTGAAGGTCGTCGCTCGCGCCGGTGTCGGCCTCGACAACGTCGACGTCTCGGCCGCCACCAAGGCCGGCGTCATGGTCGTGAACGCCCCGACCTCCAACATCGTCACCGCCGCCGAGCTCGCCTGCGGTCTGCTCGTGGCCACCGCCCGGCACATTCCGCAGGCCAACACCGCCCTGAAGAACGGCGAGTGGAAGCGGAACAAGTACACGGGCGTCGAGCTCAGCGAGAAGACCCTCGGCGTCGTCGGCCTCGGCCGCATCGGCGTCCTGGTCGCCCAGCGCATGTCGGCCTTCGGCATGAAGGTCGTCGCGTACGACCCCTACGTACAGCCCGCGCGCGCCGCCCAGATGGGCGTCAAGATGCTGACGCTGGACGAGCTGCTGGAGGTCGCCGACTTCATCACCGTGCACCTGCCCAAGACCCCCGAGACCCTCGGTCTCATCGGGGACGAGGCCCTGCACAAGGTGAAGCCGTCCGTCCGCATCGTCAACGCCGCGCGCGGCGGGATCGTGGACGAGGCCGCGCTGTACTCGGCCATCAAGGAGGGCCGCGTCGCCGGCGCCGGTCTCGACGTCTACGCGAAGGAGCCCTGCACGGACTCCCCGCTCTTCGAGCTCGACCAGGTCGTCTGCACCCCGCACCTCGGCGCGTCCACGGACGAGGCCCAGGAGAAGGCCGGCATCTCGGTCGCCAAGTCGGTGCGCCTCGCGCTCGCCGGTGAGCTCGTGCCGGACGCGGTCAACGTCCAGGGCGGCGTCATCGCCGAGGACGTCCGTCCCGGCCTGCCGCTCGCCGAGAAGCTCGGCCGCATCTTCACCGCGCTGGCGGGCGAGGTCGCGGTCCGGCTCGACGTCGAGGTCTGCGGCGAGATCACCCAGCACGACGTCAAGGTGCTCGAACTCTCCGCGCTCAAGGGCGTCTTCGAGGACGTCGTCGACGAGACGGTCTCCTACGTCAACGCCCCGCTGTTCGCCCAGGAGCGCGGCGTCGAGGTGCGGCTGACCACCAGCTCGGAGTCCCCGGACCACCGCAACGTGGTGACGGTGCGCGGCACGCTGTCGGACGGTCAGGAGGTGTCGGTCTCCGGCACCCTGGCGGGCCCGAAGCACCTCCAGAAGATCGTGGGCGTCGGCGAGTACGACGTGGACCTGGCCCTGGCCGACCACATGATCGTGCTCCGCTACACCGACCGCCCGGGCGTGGTCGGCAAGGTCGGACAGGTCCTCGGCGAGGCCGGTCTGAACATCGCGGGCATGCAGGTCGCCCGTGCCGAGGAGGGCGGCGAGGCGCTCGTCGTCCTCACCGTCGACGCCGAGGTCCCGGTGGACGTCCTCGCGGCCATCTCGGACGAGATCGGCGCCGCGTCGGCCCGTACGGTCAACCTCGGCTGACCTGCGCACGACATCCGAAAGGGCCCGGGGTACCCACCCCGGGCCCTTTCGCGTACCCCCGTCGTACGGGGCTCAGCGCGCCGGCGCCGCAGCCGGGCCGGCCGGTTCGGCCGGGGCGGGGGCCGGGGCGCCGGCGCCGCGGGCCAGGGCCAGGGCGAGGGCCGCCGCCGCGAGCAGCAGCGCCGCCCCGCCCCAGGCCGCGTACTGCATTCCGTGGACGAAGGCCTCGCGGGCCAGGGCCAGCAGCTGCCCGCCCGCCTCGCCGCCGGCCTGCCGCGCGGTGGCGACCGCGCCGCCCAGGGTCTCCCGGGCCGCGGGGGCGGCGCCGGCCAGGTCGGAGCGGTAGACGGCGGTGCCGAGGCTGCCCAGCAGTGCCATGCCGAGCGCGCCGCCGAACTCCTGGCCCGTCTCCAGCAGGGAGGCGGCCGTACCGGCCTTCTCGGCGGGGGCCGAGCCCAGGGCCAGCTCGGTGACCAGGCTCATCACGGTCACGATGCCGCTCGCCAGCACTCCGGCTCCGGCCAGCACCAGCCACAGGGAGTCGGTGCCCGCCAGCGAGATCAGGCCGAATCCGGCGGCCGCCAGGACGAAGCCGGCCGCGATGACGTGGGCCCGGTCGGTCTTCTGGGCCACGGCGGCGCTCACCGGGGCGGCGGCGCCGATGAAGACGGAGGGGGCGAGGCTCCAGAGCGCGGCCTCCAGGGTGCCCATGCCGAGCACCGACTGGAGGTACTGGGTGGTGAAGTAGGCCGAACCCATCATGGCGAAGGCGGCGATGGTGTTGAGGCCGATGCCCACGCCGAAGCCGCGGCCCCGGAACAGCGCCCGGCCGATCATCGCGTCCTCGCGGCGGCGCTGGCGGCGGACGAAGACGTACCCGAAGGCGAGGCCGACGGCGACGCAGGCCAGGCGGAGCGGCGCGAAGCCCTCGGCGGCGATCTCCTTGAGCCCGTAGACGAGGGGCAGCACGGCGGCCGCGGACAGCGGGACGCTCAGCAGGTCGAAGCGGCCGGGGGCCGGATCCTTGAACTCCGGTACCAGCACGGGGACCAGGACCAGCAGGAGCAGCATCGCGGGCACGTTGATCAGGAAGACCGAGCCCCACCAGAAGTGGTTCAGCATCACGCCGCTCAGCACCGAGCCGAGGACGACTCCGCCGGTCATGGCCCCGGACCAGATGGCGATGGCCTTGCCGCGCTGCTTCTCGTCGCGGAAGAGGTTGCGGATGAGGGCCAGGGTGGACGGCATCAGCGTCGCGCCGCCGATGCCGAGGAGGACGCGGGCCGCGATCAGCATCCCGGGGCTGGTGGCGTACGCGGCGGCGACGGAGGCGAGGCCGAAGGCGGCGGCGCCCGTCAGGAGCAGCTTGCGGCGGCCGATCCGGTCGCCGAGGGAGCCCATCGTGATCAGCAGGCCGGAGAGGGCGAAGGCGTAGCTGTCGAAGATCCAGAGCTGCTGGGTGGCGCTCGGGTCGAGCTCCCGGGTGATGGCAGGGATCGCGAAGTACAGGACGGAGACGTCCATCGAGACCAGGAGCAGGGGCAGCAGGAGGACGGTGAAGGCGGTCCATTCACGGCGTCCGGCGAGGCGTGCCGTAGCGGCGGGGTTCGTCATGAGAAGGAATGTACATCCGTCATAAACGCTTGTCTATGACGGATGTGTGGAACTTCCGTCTAGGACGGCTGTCTTGCTACGGTGGCGGTATGGGACATCGCGAAGATCTGCTCGAAGGCGCCAAGAAGTGCCTGGCCGAGAAGGGTTTCGTGCGCACCACCGCGCGCGACATCGTCAGTGCCTCCGGCACCAACCTGGCGTCCATCGGCTACCACTACGGCTCCAAGGACGCCCTGCTCACCCAGGCGTTCATCGCCCTGATCGAGGAGTGGGGGGAGGGTGTGCACGGCGCGGGCCTCGGCGGAGCCGACCGCTCCCTGGAGCGCATGCGCGGACTGTGGGACGGGGTCCTGGCGCAGCACGAGGCGACGGCGCCCGTCTGGGCCGCCAGCATGGAGGTCGCGCTGAGCGGCGACCGGCTCCCGGAGCTGCGGTCCCTGCTCGCCGCCTCGCAGGGGGAGGGGCGCAAGGGCCTGGTCTCGATGCTGACCGGGACGCCGGAGGACGAGGTCACCGAGGAGGACGAGCGCACCCTCGGCACCGTCTACCAGGCGCTGCTCAACGGCCTGATGCTCCAGTGGCTGTTCGATCCGGCGAGCGCCGCCTCGGCGGAGGAGTTCACGGAGGGGCTGCGCCGGATGGCCGAGGGGCTGACGGGCGCGCCGGTACCGGCCGCGCCGAAGGAGCCGGAGGCGGGCTGAGCGTCCGCCGCGTACGCGGGGTGCGGGGTGGGCGGGCTGCGCGGGCGGTGGTGGCGGCCGGTCAGCCGTGCAGGTGGGAGGCCTTGAGAGCCATGTGGAGCAGGAGCCGGTCCTCGCCCTCGTCCAGGTCGAGCCCCGTCAGCTGTTCCACCCGCCCCAGCCGGTAGTACAGGGTCTGGCGGTGGATGCCCAGTGCCGCCGCCGCGCGGCCCGCCTGGCCCGCGCAGTCGAGGAACACCTCGGCGGTGCGGGCCAGTTCGCGGTGGGCCGGGCCCATCAGGGACCGGGTGGCCGGGTCGTCCACGGGGTCCGCCGCCAGGGCGGCCAGCATCCGGTACGGGCCGATCGCCGACCACTGCGCCACCGGCCCGAAGCGCGGCTGCGCGGCGGCCGCCCGGGCGGCGGCGACGGCCTGCGCCCAGGCGGCGGGCAGCCCGGCGAGCGCCCGGACGGGATCGGACACCCCGGCGGTGACGCCGTGGCCCCGTACGCCGCCGTCACCGCCGCCACCGCCACCGCCCCCGTCGGCCGGGCCGGAGGCCGTCGGCGGGGCCGGGGTGGGGGCGGGGCGGGGGAGGAGGCGGGTCACCGCCGTGAGGGCCGGCGCCAGGGCGTCCGCCGAACGCAGCCGGAGCAGGACGGCGAGCACCGCCGCGCCCCCCGCCGCCCCGGCCCCGCCGACGGCCTCCGGGACCACGCACACCGCCGACGCCCCCGGCACCGTCGCCGGAGCCTCCCCGGCCCACGGGGCCACGCACACGGCCGCGTGCAGTCCCCCGGCCCCCGGCCCCAGCGCCAGCCGCAGCGCCGCCACCGCCATGTCCTGCTGCCAGCCCCGGCCGGCGGTGAGCACGGCGAGGAACTCCCGGGACAGGTCGGCGCCCGCCCTGGCCTCCTCGGCGAGCAGCACCCCGATCCGCTGGGCCACCTCCATGGCCGCGGCCAGCGCCTGCGGTTCCGGGCCCGGATCCCGATCGAGGAGCCATACGTAGCCCTGCACGATGCCCCGGTAGCGCACGGGCAGGCAGATCCGGCCCCGGAAGACCCCCGCCTCCGGGGCGGCCGGGATCCGGACGGGGCCGGTCGCGCGGGTGATCCCGTACGCCTCGAACCAGGACCGGACGGCCGCCGTCGACTGCCGGGTCAGGATCGAGCGGGTGCGGACGGGGTCCATGGCGAGGTCGTCGTCGCTGTCGTGGGCGCCGAAGGCGATGAGGCGGAAATCCCGGTTCTCCAGCGTGGCGGGGGCGCCGAGCAGCGCCGAGATCTCGTCGACCAGGTCCTGGTAATCGCCCTTCACGCGCCCATTCTCCCACCCCGGGGACGGCCCTTCAGACAGATGTATGAGATAGGGGACAGGGATGCGTGACAGCTGTCGATGGCAGAGGATCGTGGAGATCCTTAGGTTTCACGGTGGTTCTACTTGCGTTTTCCTTACGGCCGCGGCCCACCCCCGCGCGCGGCCGTAGTCCGCTTCTGCCACCCGTTGGAGGTGCCCCGTGCTGGGTCCCGTGATCCTCGCCGCCTCGCGCAGCGACAAGATGCGCCGCATCGTTTCCGCCGCCCCGGTGACCAAGCCCGTGGTGAACCGGTTCATCCCGGGTGAGACGGTCGACCAGGTCATCCCGATCGTCGAGGAACTCACGAAGGCCGGCCTGGAGGTCACCCTCGACGTCGTCGGCGAGGACATCACCGCCGTGGAGCAGTCGCACGCCGCCCGCGACGCCTACCTCGCGCTGATCGAACGCCTCGCCGCGCTGGGCCTGGGCGAGACCGCCGAGATGTCGGTCAAGCTCTCCATGTTCGGCCAGGCCCTGGAGGGCGGCCACGAGCTGGCCCTCGCCAACGTCCGCCCGGTCGTCGAGGCCGCCGCCGCCATCGGCACCACCGTCACCCTCGACGCCGAGGACCACACCACCCTCGACTCGATGTTCGCCATCCACGAGGAGCTGCGCCGGGACTTCCCCCAGACCGGCTGCGTGATCCAGGCCTACCTCTTCCGCACCGAGGCCGACGCCCGCCGCCTGGCCGCCGCCGGCAGCCGCGTCCGCATCGTGAAGGGCGCCTACAAGGAGCCCGCCGAGGTCGCGTACCAGGACAAGGCCGAGATCGACAAGGCGTACGTCCGGATCATGAAGATCCTGATGGAGGGCGACGGCTACCCGATGATCGGGTCCCACGACCCGCGGCTGATCGCCATCGGCCAGGAGCTCGCCCGGCAGGCGGGGCGCAAGCTGGACGAGTACGAGTTCCAGATGCTGTACGGCATCCGCAGCGAAGAGCACGTGCGGCTCGCCGCCGAGGGCCACCGCATGCGGGTCTACACGGCCTACGGCACCGACTGGTATGGCTACTTCATGCGCCGCCTGGCGGAGAAGCCGGCCAACCTGCTCTTCTTCCTCCGCTCGATGATCACCAAGAACTAGGCACCCCACTAGCTCAAGGAGTTACCAGCCCCATGGATGCTGTCACCCAGGTCCCCGCGCCGGTCAACGAGCCGGTCCACTCGTACGCCCCCGGCAGCCCGGAGCGCGCGCGCCTCGAGATCCAGCTGAAGCAGCTGTCCGAGAACCCCATCGACCTCCCGATGACGATCAACGGCGTCAAGCGGATGGGCGGTGGCGAGCGCTTCGACGTGGTCCAGCCGCACGACCACAAGTCCGTCATCGGCACCTACGCCAACGCCACCGAGGCCGACGCGCAGGAGGCCGTCGACGCCGCCCTCGCCGCCGCCCCGGCGTGGCGCGCGATGTCCTTCGACGACCGCGCCGCGATCATCCTGCGCGCCGCCGAGCTGCTGTCCGGTCCGTGGCGCGAGAAGCTGGCCGCCTCGACCATGCTGGGCCAGTCGAAGACCGTCCAGCAGGCCGAGATCGACACCCCGTGCGAGCTCGTCGACTTCTGGCGCTTCAACGTCCACTTCGCCCGGCAGATCCTCGCCGAGCAGCCCGCCGCGAACTCCGCCGGCGTGTGGAACCGCAGCGACCACCGCCCGCTGGAGGGCTTCGTCTACGCGATCACGCCGTTCAACTTCACGGCCATCGCCGGCAACCTGCCGACCGCTCCCGCCCTGATGGGCAACGTGGTCGTCTGGAAGCCGTCCCCGACGCAGACCCACTCCGCGGTCCTGCTGATGGAGGTCCTGGAGGCCGCCGGCCTGCCCAAGGGCGTCATCAACCTGGTGACCGGCGACGGCATCGCCGTCTCCGAGGTGGCCCTGAACCACCCCGAGCTGGCGGGCATCCACTTCACCGGCTCGACCAAGACCTTCCAGTACCTGTGGAAGACGGTCGGCAACAACATCGAGAAGTACCGCTCCTACCCGCGCCTCGTCGGCGAGACCGGCGGCAAGGACTTCGTCGTCGCGCACCCCTCCGCCGACCGCGCCATCCTGAAGACCGCCCTGACCCGCGGCTCCTTCGAGTTCCAGGGCCAGAAGTGCTCGGCCTCCTCCCGCGCCTACGTTCCGGCCTCCATCTGGAACGACGGCTTCAAGGAGCAGTTCGCGGCCGAGGTCGACGGCATCGCCATGGGTGACGTCCGCGACCTGGGCAACTTCATCGGCGCGGTCATCGACGAGCGCTCCTTCGCGAAGAACAAGGCCGCGATCGACCGTGCGAAGGCCGACCCGACCTGCACGATCGTCGCGGGCGGCACGTACGACGACTCCGAGGGCTACTTCGTGCGCCCGACGGTCATCGAGTGCACCGACCCGGAGAACGAGGTCTTCACGACCGAGTACTTCGGCCCGATCCTCGCGGTCCACGTCTACGAGGACGACAAGTACGACGAGATGCTCGCGCAGATGGAGAACGTCTCCGCGTACGCCCTGACCGGCGCCGTCATCGCGCAGGACCGCTACGCGGCCGCCGACACGATGGAGAAGCTCCGCTTCGCGGCGGGCAACTTCTACATCAACGACAAGTCGACCGGTGCCGTCGTCGGCCAGCAGCCCTTCGGCGGCGGTCGCGCCTCGGGCACGAACGACAAGGCGGGCGCCGCCTCGAACCTGCTCCGCTGGACCTCGACCCGCTCCATCAAGGAGACCCTGGTCCCGCCGACCGAGTACGGCTACCCCCACATGGGCTGATCCGGCCCCCAGCTGAACCCCGCCCCCGCTCCGGTACCCCCAAGTCCGGAGCGGGGGCGGTCTCCATTTCCCCTCCGGCCGCCCCAACCGGTGCCAGCCCGAACGCAGTTGTCGGTACGGCGACCCGTCTCCTCAACCTCGGGCCCCGGCTCGTCCACGGGGACCCCGTACCGCACCTGCCCGCGGTGGGTCTCGGAGGGCCTGATCACCCGGCAGCGCCCGGCACCTTCCTCCATCCTCGTCATCGACTGCTGCTGCGCTCCCGGAGCGCTGAGGATGATGCGCGGACTGCGGCAGAGCGTCCTCGCGGACAGCGAGGAGGACGAGCCGGGGTCCTCGGTGGGCGGGCGGCCGGGGAACCGCCCGCACCCGTCGGTGGCGGCGGCTAGACCTCCACCAGGACCTGGTCCAGGGACTTGCGGATCAGGTCCGGGACCTCGCAGTCCTCGGCGGGGTAGCCGACCGGGATGACCGCGAAGGCCTTCTCGTTCTCGGGCCGGGAAAGCACGTGGGACAGGAAGCGCATCGGGCTCGGGGTGTGGATCAGGGCCGCCAGACCGCTCAGGTGCAGGGCGGACAGGAGCATGCCGACCGCGATGCCGACCGACTCGTCGACGTAGTAGTGCTTGCGCTTCGCGCCGTCCGGACCGAGCCAGTAGCGCTGCTGGAAGACCACGATCAGCGCCGGCGCGTCCGTGAGGTGGGTCTTCACGGCGTCGGTGCCGATGGGGCGCAGCGCCGCGAGCCACTCGTCGCCGAGGCGGCCGTCGTAGGAGATCTGCTCCTCCTGCTCGGCGGCGGCGCGGATCTGCCGGCGGATCGCCGGGTCCTTGACCAGTACGAAGGTCCACGGCTGCTGGTGCGCCCCGGAGGGGGCGGTGGCCGCGCAGGCGATGGCGTCGCGGACGACCTGGTCGGGGACGGGGTCCGGGGAGAAGTGGCGTACGGTGCGCCGCTCGTCCATCCGGGTCCGCAGCTCCGCCGCGCGCGCGAGGGATTCCTGACTCGGCATGCGCGCGGGCCGGTAGGCGACGGGCCGGTAGGGCTGGCCATGGGTCGGGGTCCACTGCTGGGTTTCGGGCGACATGCGCCGATCTTCACGCGGGGGAACCCCTGAGGCCAGAGTCGCGTCCTCCACGGCTGTCCGATGTGTACTGACAGGGGGGCTATGACCGTGACGAACGTCGGTCGATTCGTGGACTGGGAGGGCTGCTTCAACGCCCGCGACCTCGGCGGCATCGGGACGCTGGCGCCCGGGGTCCTGGTCCGGTCCGACAGCCTCGACGGGCTCACCGCGCGGGGCTGGACCACGCTGGCCGCGCACGGGGTGAGGACGGTCGTCGACCTGCGCAACGACGGCGAGCCCGGGGTGGACCACGCGCCCCGCCCGGCCGGGCTGACGACCCTGCGGATACCGCTCGACGGGATCGAGCACCGGGACTTCTGGGACGTGTGGTGGGGCACTCCGGGTTTCGGAACCCCCGCGTATTTCCGGCCTTTCCTGGAGCGCTTCCCCGACCGCGTCGCTGCCGTCGCACGCGCCGTCGCCGACGCGCCGCCCGGCGGGGTGGTCTTCCACTGCGGTCTGGGCCGCGACCGCACCGGCATCGTCGCGCTGGTCCTGCTGCGGCTGGCCGGGGCGGATCCCGTCGAGATCGCCGACGACCACGCGCGCAGCGAGCCCCGGGTCCGGGCCCGGTACGCCGCCGGGGGGCAGCCCTATGACGCCACCACGATCGAGGAGTACGTCGCGGGCCTGGGCACCACCGTCCACGCGCTGGCCGAGGGCGCCGCCCGGTGGCTGGACGCCGGGGCCTACCTCCGGGCCGCCGGGCTGAGCGGGCGGGAGCTGGCGCGGCTGCGCGGCAGACTGGGGGCATGACGCCTACGCGCACCCGCCTCGCGCACACCTCGCAGCTCGGTCCGGACGCCCTCGCCGGGATCCGCGCCCTGCTCGACGCCGCCTTCGAGGGGGACTTCGGCGATGCCGACTTCGAGCACGCCCTCGGCGGGATGCACGTCCTGGTGCACCGGGGCGGGGAGCTCGTCGCGCACGGCAGCGTCGTCCAGCGCCGGGTGCTGCACCGCGGCCGCGCCCTGCGCACCGGGTACGTGGAGGCCGTGGCCGTACGGGCCGACGCGCGCCGGCGCGGGCTGGGCGGGGCCGTGATGGAGGGCCTGGAGGGGGTCATCGCCGGGGCCTACGTACTCGGCGCCCTGTCCGCCTCCGAGGCCGGGGCCGCCCTGTACGGGGCCCGCGGCTGGCGCCCGCACCCCGGGCCGGTGGGGGTGCTCGGACCGCACGGCCCCGAGCGGCTCCCCGAGGAGGAGGGCTCGGCCTACGTGTGGACGCCGCCCGGCGGGACCGTGCTGGATCCCGCCGGACGGATCGACTTCGACTGGCGCGAGGGTGACGTCGTCTAGGCCGCCCGGCTGCTGCCCCCCCGACGCCGCCTAGCTGCCGCTGATGCTGGCCGCGCCCGTCTCGATGTGGCCGGTGTAGCGGCGCGACCAGGTCCCGTCCGAACCGGCCAGGACCGTGAAGTCGTACCAGCCCTTGTTGTAGGCCACCGCGTTGAAGAAGTCCTCGCGCGAGGAGTTCGCCGGGACGGTGTACGTCCACGGGCCGTCCGTGCGGTAGGCGTTCGAGCGGATGGTGAAGGTGACCGCCGCCGACGAGGAGTTCGTCATCTTGAACCAGATCGCCATCTTGCCGGTGCCCGGCTCCACCGCGAAGCGGGACGCCACCTCCAGGGACTTGCCCGGCTTCGCCGCGTCGCCGATGAAGCGGCGCAGGAAGCGGTTCGGTCCGTACATGGAGATGTCGTACTTCCCGGCGCCGTTGCCCAGGCCGATGTTGAAGAAGTCCGTCGAGGTGGAGCCCGGCTCGACGGTGTACTGGTAGGGGGTGGTGTCGCGGTACTGGTGCGGGTGCAGCGAGAAGTGCGCCGCCCGCTTGGCCTCCGCGCCCTGGTTGGCCATCGAGAACCAGGCCAGGATCTGCCCGGCCGCCCCGAACTCCAGCCGGTCGAGGTTGCCGTTGACCTGGTACGGGAGGGCGCGCGCCGGGCGGGTGCCGGGCTCCTGCGCCGGGAGGGCGTTGTCCTGCGGGACCGGGTTGGGCATCGGGCCGCAGGTCGCCTGCCCGATCACCTTGGCGGTGGAGGGCAGGCCCGAGGGCACCCCGTAGAGCGGGTGCTTGAAGTCGAAGACGCCCGTCAGGTCGCCCACCACCTTGCGCCGCCAGTCGCTGATGTTCGGGCAGTTGGCCGGGGTTCCGAGGGCCGCCGTCCAGGTCTCCATGAAGCGCAGCACGGAGGTGTGGTCGAAGACCTCGGAGCTGACCCAGCCGCCCCGGGTCCACGGGGACATCACGAGCATCGGCACGCGGAAACCGAGGCCCACCGGGAGGCCGTCGATGTACTCGCCGGGGGTGCCGGGCGGGGCGATGGGCGGCGGGACGTGGTCGAAGAACCCGTCGTTCTCGTCGTAGTTGAGGAACAGGACGGTGGAGTCGAAGACCTCCGGGTTCGCCGCCAGCGCCCGGTAGACGAGGTCCACGAAGTGCGCGCCGTCGCCGGGCGGGGCGTAGGGGTGCTCGGAGAAGGCCTCGCTCGCCACGACCCAGGACACCTGCGGCAGCGTGCCCGCCACCACGTCCGCGCGGATGGCGGCGGCGATGTCGTCCGGGGTGGAGCCGGTGACCTTGGGGACCGATCCCATGCCCCGCTCGCGCAGCGGGGTGCCGGGGGCGGCGTCCGTGAACTGCTTGAAGTAGGCCAGGCCGTTGTCCCCGTAGTTGTCCTGGGCGTTCTGGTAGACCTTCCAGGTCATCCCGGCGCGCTGGAGGGCCTCCGCGTAGGTCTCCCAGGTCAGCCCGGACTCCTCGCCGCCGTCCTTGCTGGACGGGTCGATCTTGCCGCTCCACAGGAAGGTGCGGTTGGGGCCGGTGGCGCTCAGCGTCGAGCAGAAGTAGGCGTCGCAGATGGTGTAGTTGTCGGCGAGCCCGTAGTGGAAGGGGATGTCGTCGCGGTCCAGGTAGCCCAGGGTGCGGGTGTTGCCGACGCCGGTGACGAAGTTGTCCATCCGGCCCTTGTTCCAGGCGGCGTGCTGCGAGGTCCAGCTGTGCGGGAGGTCTCCGGTGCACTGGGCGAGGGTCTGGCCGTCGGCGCCGCCGGCCGGCGGTGTGGCGGACAGTTTCCACGGGTACTGGCGCCCGCCCCAGTTCGGCTGGTTGAAGGTGCCCCAGCCGCCCGGGATGTTGCCGGCGGCGCGGTCCGTGAACCCGCGGACGCCCTTGAGCCTGCCGAAGTAGTGGTCGAAGCTGCGGTTCTCCTGCATCAGGATCACCACGTGCTTCACGTCGGTGATCGTGCCGCTCGCGGCGGCCGCGGCCGCCGACGCCGGTGCGAGCGCGGGCAGGGTCGCCCCCGCCACGAGCCCGGCGCCGATTCCCACGAAACCTCTGCGGCTGATGGGTGTCACTGGCTGCTCGCCTCCAACTCCGGTGCCCCGCTGGCACATTGACGGCAAGAGTGGCGGGAGCCGCTGCAAAGGTCTACATCCGTGCGGTAAGAACTCGGTGAACATCCGGTCGGCCGGAATCAGTCCTTGAGACGGACGAGCATCTTGCCCAGATTGTCCCCTCGGAGCATGCCCAGGAACGCCTCCACCGTGCGGTCGAATCCCTGCACAACGGTGGTGTCGGTGCCCACCCGGCCGCTCTGCAGATGGGGGACCAGGAAATCCTCCAGCTCGTCCTGCAGATTGGTGTGATTTCGAACCAATACGCCTTCCAGGCGCAGCGACTTGTGTACGACCTCGAAGAGGTTGCGCGGCGCGGCGGGGGAGCGGTCGCCGTTGTACATCGAGATCCCGCCGACCCAGGCGATCCGTCCGTACTCCCGCAGGACATCGATCGCCCCCTCCAGGTGGTCCCCGCCCACGTTGTCCACGTAGACGTCGATGCCGTCCGGGGCGGCCTGCGCCAGCTGCTCGCCGACCGGCCCGTCGTGGTAGTCGAAGGCCGCGTCGAAGCCCAGGACGCCGGTGAGGTGGGCGACCTTGGCCGCCGAACCGGCGCTGCCGATGATCCTGCGGGCGCCGAGCAGCCGGGCGAGGTGGCCGGTGGCCGTGCCCACCCCGCCCGCGGCCGCCGAGACGAACAGGTCCTCGCCCGGCCGCAGGACGGCCGTCCGGGTGAGGGCCGCGTACGCGGTCAGGCCGGTCCCGCCCAGGACGGACAGGTACGCCTCCAGGGGGACGCCCGAATGGCCGCGGAGCTTACGGGTGCCGTCCCTCCCCAGGGTGACCAGCGCGTGGGTGCGCCAGCCCGCGCGGTGGAAGACCAGGTCGCCCTCCGACAGCCCCGGGTCCCGGGAGGCGGTCACCCGTCCCACCGCGCGCCCCTCCAGGGGGGAGTGCAGCTCGAAGCCGCCCTCGCCGCCGTCCATCAGCCCGCGGTGGTACGGGTCCACCGAGAGCAGCAGGTTCTCCACCAGCGCCGTGCCCGGGGCGGGTTCGGGGACGGGCGAGGGGACGTACGCGAAACCGGAGGCGGCGGGGAAGCCGGCGGGGCGGGCGGTCAGGTGGACGGCGTGAGCGGTGTGCGGGGTCATGGCGACGACCGTAGGAAGGAATCCCGGGCCCGGGCAGGGGGTTGGCCTCATGGAAGCCGCACATCCATGAGCGCGGCTCATACTCCGAGGTGGCAGCCCCGTGGCCGAGCTCGTCCCGCAAGAACTCCGGGTGCTGGTCGCCGTCGCCGAGACGGGCGGCTTCTCCGCCGCCGCGGTCCGGCTGGGGGTCACCCAGTCGGCCGTCTCGCACTCCGTGCGGGGCAGCGAGGCGAAGGTCGGCGCGGTGCTCTTCGAGCGCGGGCGGGCCGGGGCCGCGCCCACCCCGGCGGGGGAGCGGGCCGTGGCCCTCGGGCGGCGCATCCTGCGGCTGTACGAGGTCCTCGGCGCGGAGGCCCGGGCCGCCGGCCGCGCCGCCGGGGCGCCGGGCGCAGTGCCGGGCGGGGTGCTGCGCGTCGCCGCCTTCCGCAGCGCGGCCCTGCACCTGCTGCCGCCGGCGCTGGAGCGGCTGGCCGCGCTGCACCCCGGGATCCGGCCCGAGGTCAGGGTGGTCCGCGAACTCGGCGCCGGGACGGCGGGGGAGGTGGCCGCCGGGCGGGCGGACCTGGGCATCGCGACCCTGGGCGGGCCCGGCGACGTACCGTCCGAAGGACTCCCGCCGGGGCTGCTGGCCGGGGAGCTCACCCGGGAGGCGTACGCGCTCGTGCACCCGGCCGGCCACCCGGACCCGAGGCAGCTGCCGCTGCTGGACTGGGACGAGAACTGCGGCTCCCACACCCGGGACTGGTGGCGGGCGCAGGACTGGATCCCGCGGGCCGCGGTGAAGGCCGAGGACGACGCGATGGTGCTCACCCTGGTCGGCCGGGGGCTGGGCATGGCGATCATGCCCGAGCTGTCGCTGAGGGAGGCCACGGACGCCGTCGAGATCGCTCCTCTGGGGCCCGGGGGGCCGGTGAGGCGGGTGGGATACGTCACCACACCGGAACTGGCATCGACCTTCGCCGTACGGGCTCTGATCAGGGAACTCAGGGCGGAGAAGGGCTGAAATCGGAACTCCCGGTGGGGCCTTTCGGGCGGTCAGGCGTCTCAGATAGTAGGAAGTCCGAGTAATTGCGGAGACAGACAGCCGGACCTGGCCTAGCTTTGTAGGAGCCGAACGTCTCGCCGATCCGGCGAATGGCGGTCGAGAGCGCGCGCCCCTGGCAGGCAACCCCTGCGGCGCCCCGCTCCCCGCCTCTTCCGGCGCCTTGAAGGAACCCCTCATCCGTGGCCCCGCCACGCCGTGATCTCAAGGAGTCGATCACCATGACCCCCACCTCCGCCGCCACCCGTCGCGTCCGCCACTCCTCCCCGGCCGACGCCGACCGCAAGAACGCCGCCGCAGCCCTCCAGCGCGCCCTGGACCGCCGCGACAACGGCGGCTCGACCGGCCACTGAGGCCGTACGGCCGCCCGGCCGCCGTCGCACCTCCCGTCGCACCTCCCCCCGGGCATATCGCGTCCATATGGTGGACGCGATATGCCCGAGGGCTGATACACGGAGTACGGTTCCGTCATGTCGACCAGCCTCAATCTCGCAGTGATCCCCGGTGATGGCATCGGCCAGGAAGTCGTGGCTCAGGGCCTCAAGGTCCTTACCGCGGTCCTGCCCCAGGATGTGAAGCTGGAGACCAAGGAGTACGACCTCGGTGCCCAGCGCTGGCACCGCACCGGTGAGACCCTCCCGGAGGCCGAGCTCGAAGCCCTCAAGCACCACGACGCGATCCTGCTCGGCGCGATCGGCGACCCCTCGGTCCCGTCCGGCGTCCTGGAGCGCGGTCTGCTGCTCAAGCTCCGCTTCGCGTTCGACCACTTCATCAACCTGCGCCCCTCGAAGCTCTTCCCGAACACCGCGACCCCGCTCGCCGGCCGTCCGGAGATCGACTTCGTCGTGGTCCGCGAGGGCACCGAGGGCCCCTACACCGGCAACGGCGGCAGCCTGCGCACCGGCACCCCCGCCGAGGTGGCCACCGAGGTCAGCATCAACACCGCGTACGGCGTCGAGCGCGTGGTCCGCGACGCGTACGAGCGGGCCAACGCCCGCCCGCGCAAGAAGCTGACGCTGGTCCACAAGAACAACGTCCTCGTGTACGCGGGCCACATGTGGAAGAACATCTTCGACGCCGTCGGCCGGGAGTACCCCGAGGTCACCACCGACTACCTGCACGTCGACGCCGCGACGATCTTCTTCGTCACCCAGCCGGAGCGCTTCGACGTCATCGTCACGGACAACCTCTTCGGTGACATCCTCACCGACCTGGCCGCCGCCGTGACCGGCGGAATCGGCCTGGCCGCCTCCGGGAACATCAACCCGACCGGCGCCTTCCCGTCCATGTTCGAGCCGGTCCACGGCTCCGCCCCCGACATCGCGGGCACCGGCAAGGCGGACCCGACCGCGACGATCCTCTCGGTCGCCCTCCTGCTGCGCCACCTCGGCTACGAGGCCCAGGCCGTCCGCATCGAGGACGCCGTCTCCGCCGACCTCGCCGAGCGTGACGGCACCTTCCGTTCCACCGATGCGATCGGCGACGCCCTCGCCGCCCGCGTAGCCGGCTGACCCGGCAGCTCCACCCCAGGAAGCCGCCGGGCAGCGACCACCGACCCGGCGGCTTCTCCTGTGCGGCCCCGGGTGCCACCATCTCCCCAGGGCCGCTAAAGACCCCGTTTCACCGCACCCTCCTCCCGGGCGATAATCGAACGCGAGGCCGCGGAATACGGGGAAGCTCGGACGTCCTAGTACGACATGAGCGCGGTCCGCCCTACCCAACCGGTGAAGGACAAGCACTCATGACGACGCCCACGATCGAGCTCAAGCCCTCCTCGACCCCCCTGTCCGACGCGGAGCGCGAGGCGATCCTGGCCAGCCCCGGCTTCGGCCGCCACTTCACCGACCACATGGTGACGATCAAGTGGACCGAGGGGCGCGGCTGGCACGACGCCGAGCTGGTCCCGTACGCGCCGCTGTCGATCGACCCGGCGAACATGACGCTGCACTACGCGCAGACGATCTTCGAGGGCCTCAAGGCCTACAAGCAGCCCGACGGCACCGTCGCCACCTTCCGCCCGCGCGCCAACGCCGAGCGCTTCCAGGCCTCCGCCCGCCGGATGGCGATGCCCGAGCTGCCCGCCGACCTCTTCATCGAGGCCTGCGACGCCCTGATCAAGCAGGACCGCGCCTGGGTGCCGGACTCCGGCGAGGCCTCCCTGTACCTGCGGCCGTTCATGTTCGCGTCCGAGGTCGGCCTGGGCGTCCGCCCGGCCAACGAGTTCCTCTTCATGGTCATCGCCTCGCCCGCCGGCGCGTACTTCCCCGGCGGCGTCAAGCCGGTCTCCGTCTGGCTCTCCGAGGAGTACGTCCGCGCGGTCAAGGGCGGCACCGGCGCGGCCAAGACCGGCGGCAACTACGCGGCCTCCCTCGTCGCCCAGGCCCAGGCCGCCTCGCACGGCTGCGACCAGGTCGTCTGGCTGGACGCCGTCGAGCACCGCTGGATCGAGGAGATGGGCGGCATGAACCTGTACTTCGTGTACGGCGACCGCATCGTCACCCCCGAGCTGACCGGCTCGCTCCTGCCGGGCATCACCCGCGACTCCCTCCTCACCATCGCCCGCGACCTCGGCTACACCGCCGAGGAGGGCCGCATCACCACCGAGGACTGGAAGCGCGACAACGAGAACGGCACCCTGACCGAGGTCTTCGCCTGCGGCACGGCCGCCGTCATCACCCCGGTCGGCTCGGTCAAGTCCGAGCGCGCCAACTGGACGCAGGGCAACGGTGAGCCCGGCGAGGTCACCATGAAGCTCCGCAAGGCGCTCCTGGAGCTCCAGACCGGCCGCGCCGCCGACGCCCACGGCTGGATGCACCCGCTCGGCTAGTCCCTGCCGCCGCCCCGTCCCCGTACGTACGAAGGCCCGCGCTCCCGGATCGGGGAGCGCGGGCCTTCGTACGCCGGCGGGGGGAACCTCAGGCGGCGGCCGGCTCCTCGGCGGCGGCCGCCGCCGCGGCGGGGGCGCCCGCGGGCGCGCTGCGGGCGGTCAGCGCCACGTACACCAGGCCGCCGACCAGGCCGGAGAGGACGAAGGAGCAGTCCACGCCGCCGGTCAGGGCGAGCAGGGGCCCCTCGTAGAAGGGGGTGGTCACGGCGAGCAGGCCGGTGCCCGCGCCGATCGCCCAGGCGGCGGTGGCCTGGACGTTCCAGCCGGCCCGGTACCAGTAGACGCCGCCGACCGAACGGCGGTTGAAGACCTGGAGGGCGTCGGCGTCGTAGCGCCCGCGGCAGCGGAGGTAGCCGATGAGGGTGATCACGGCCCACGGGGTGCCGATCGCGGTGAGCACCAGGACGAAGGAGGTCATCGCGGACTGGACGTCCCACTCGAAGGAGCCCACGAAGACGAAGGCGGTGGCCACGGTCGCGGCGATCACGGTGGCCTTGGTCCGGGTGGCCCTGGGCACGATGGCGTCCAGGTCGAGGCCCATGGAGTAGAGCATCAGCCCGGCGTTGCCGACCGAGCCGGCCGCGGCGGCGGCGAGCAGCGGGACCAGGTACCAGAAGGGCGCGGCGGCCACGAGGGGGCCGGCGTAGTCGGTGCCGGCCCGGGCGGCGAGCGCGGTGTAGGTGCCGAACAGCTGCGGGATGAGCAGGCCGATCAGGAGCCCGAAGCCGGTGGCCCAGAACACCTTGCGGGGGGTGTGCCGGGTGGGGGAGATGTAGCGGGTGTAGTCGCCGAGCAGGGTGATGAAGGCGACGGGCCCGCTCAGGCCGGCGGCGACGGCGGCCAGCAGCCAGGTCGGCCAGAAGGAGCCGAGCAGGTACGAGGTGTCCGGCGGGGCGGCGCTGGTGAAGTCGGGGGCGTAGGCGTAGACGCCGATGGCCAGCAGGACCACCATGCCGATGGACAGGACCTTGCTCATGCGGAGCAGCAGCCGGTAGCCGAAGACGGCCCCGACGACGGTACACGCGGCGAGGACCCCGTACATGGCGGCCCGCGATATCCCGGTGTCGGGCAGGCCGGTCAGCCGGGCCAGGGCCCCGACCATCACGTCGCCGCCGATCCACAGGGTGAGGGCCGTGTAGCCGAGCGAGAGCAGCAGACCCACCACCGAGCCGACGAGCCGTCCCCGTACACCGAACTGGGCGCCGCTGGAGGTGGACAGGTTGGTCGCGGTGCGCAGGGAGACCAGCGCGAGCGGCGCGGTGAAGGCGATGCCGACGAGCGTGCCGGTCACGATGGCGGTGACCGAGGGCACGAGGCCCAGTCCGAAGGACGGGGGCAGCCAGCCGAAGACGATGACGCCGAGGCAGAGGTTGGAGCCGAGGAGGATCGAGATCAGGTCACGCGGACCGCTCGTTCGCTCCTCTTCCGGGATGGTGTCGACTCCGCGCTGTTCGATGGGCATGGGGGGACTCCCTTGGCAGGGCGGGGGGTGGTTGCGCATGTGTTTGAGCGACATTCAATGTGACCTAAGCCCTGGTCCCAGGTCAATGATTCCTTGCAAGCAAATGAAGAGTTAGAGTGATGCTCTAACCCATCGACTCAAAAGGTGGTGGATCGGCGTGCGGCTGACCCCTACGGAGCGTGACCGACTGCTGTTGCGCAGTGCCGCGGAACTGGCCAGGGCCCGACGGGCCCGGGGTCTGCGGCTCAACGTCCCCGAGGCCACCGCGCTGATCGCGGACACGGTCTGCGAGGCCGCGCGCGACGGCAAGCGGCTCGCGGAGGCCATCGAGGAGGCCCGCAGCGTCCTCGGCCCCGACGACGTGCTGCCCGGCGTGGCCGACGTGGTCACCGAGGTGCACGTGGAGGCCGTCTTCGACGACGGGTCCCGGCTCGCGGTGGTCTCCTCCCCGGTCCGGGGAGCCGCCGGTCTCGGCGAGGACGCCCCCGGCGCGGTCCTGCCGGGCCCGGGCGCCCCGCAGCCCGAGCCGGCCGTGACCCTGCGGGTGCGCAACACGGCCTCCGTGCCGGTCAGCGTGACCTCGCACTTCCACTTCTTCGAGGCCAACCCGCGCCTCGACTTCGACCGGGCCGCCGCCTACGGCATGCGGCTGTGCGTGCCCGCCGGCTCCTCCGTACGGTTCGACCCGCACGGCGAGGGCGAGGTGGGCCTGGTCCCGATCGGCGGCGACCGGATCGCGATCGGCTTCGCGGGGCTGGTCGACGGCCCCCTCGACGCCCCCGACGCCAAGGCGGAGGCCCTGCGCCGGGCCGCCGCGTGCGGCTACCTCGGCGTCGCCGCCGGGGCCGGCGCCCCTGCCGACAGCGGCGCCCCTGCCGAGAGCGGTACCCCCGCCACCAACGAGAGCGCGGACGGAGACCAGGCGTGAGCAAGAAGACCCCCCACAGCGACCACTGCGCTCCCGGCAGCCGGCACATCGACCCGCACGAGTACGCCTCCGTCTTCGGCCCCCGCGCCGGAGACCGGGTCCGGCTCGGCGACTCCGGGCTGACCGTCCGCGTCGAGTACGACGCGCAGAAGCCGGGCGACGAGTTCCTGGCGGGCTTCGGGAAGACGGCCCGGGACGGGCTGCACCTGAAGGCGGCGGCGGTCCGCGAGACCTGTGACGTCGTGATCAGCAACGTCCTGGTGATCGACGCGGTCCTCGGTATCCGCAAGGTGTCGATCGGCATCCGCGAGGGCCGCATCCACGCGATCGGCCGGGCGGGCAACCCCGACACCCTCGACGGCGTGGACGTCGTCGTCGGCACCGGCACCTCGATCGTCTCCGGCGAGGGCATGATCGCCACCGCCGGAGCCGTGGACACCCACGTGCACCTGCTCTCCCCCCGGATCATGGAGGCCTCGCTCGCGGCGGGCGTCACCACGATCATCGGCCAGGAGTTCGGCCCGGTCTGGGGCGTCGGCGTCAACTCCCCGTGGGCGCTGAAGCACGCCTTCAACGCCTTCGACGCCTGGCCCGTCAACATCGGCTTCCTCGCCCGCGGCTCCTCCTCCGACGCGGCCCCGCTCATCGAGGCGCTGGCCGAGGGCGGCGCGTCCGGGTTCAAGGTCCACGAGGACATGGGCGCCCACACCCGCGCCCTGGACACCGCGCTGCGGGTGGCCGAGGAGCACGACGTACAGGTCGCCCTGCACAGCGACGGCCTCAACGAATGCCTCTCCGTCGAGGACACCCTGCGCGTCCTGGACGGGCGCACCATCCACGCCTTCCACATCGAGGGCTGCGGCGGCGGGCACGTCCCGAACGTGCTGAAGATGGCGGGCGTGCCGAACGTCATCGGCTCCTCCACCAACCCCACCCTGCCCTTCGGCCGGGACGCGGTCGCCGAGCACTACGGCATGATCGTCTCCGTCCACGACCTCAAGCCGGACCTCCCCGGCGACGCCGCCATGGCCCGCGACCGGATCCGCGCGGGCACCATGGGCGCCGAGGACGTACTGCACGACCTCGGGGCCATCGGCATCACCTCCTCCGACGCGCAGGGCATGGGCCGCGCGGGCGAGACCATCCGCCGGACCTTCGCCATGGCCGCCAAGATGAAGGGCGAGCTCGGCCCCCTGGAGGGTGACGGCGAGGGCGACGACAACGCCCGCGTGCTGCGCTACATGGCCAAGCTGACGATCAACCCGGCCATCGCCCACGGCCTGGCCCACGAGATCGGCTCCATCGAGGTCGGCAAACTCGCCGACATCGTGCTCTGGCGCCCCCAGTTCTTCGGCGCCAAGCCGCAGCTGGTCCTCAAGTCCGGCTTCCCGGCCTACGGAGTCACCGGCGACCCCAACGCCGCCACCGACACCTGCGAACCGCTGGTGCTGGGACCGCAGTTCGGCTCCTACGGGGCCACCGCCGCGGACATCTCCGTCGCCTTCGTCTCCGCCGCGGCCGCCGCGCTGGGCTCCGACGAGATGCCGACCCGCCGCCGCCGCGTCGCCGTCCGCGGCACCCGCGGCATCGGCCCGGGCGACCTGCTCCTCAACTCCCGGGTGGGCGCGGTCGATGTGGACGCGCGCAGCGGACTCGTCTCCCTCGACGGGGAACCGCTGCGTTCCGAAGCGGCCGAATCGGTCTCCCTCAACCGCCTGTACTTCCTGTAGAGCCTTTAAGGACGCCTGCCATGACCTCGAACACCCCCGCCGACGCCGGCTTCCGGATGCCCGCCGAGTGGACGCCCCACGAGCGCACCTGGATGGCCTGGCCCAGCCCCAACCCGACCTTCACCAACGAGCAGGAGCTCGCGGAGGCCCGCGAGGCCTGGGGCGCCGTCGCCCGCGCCGTGCGCGCGTACGAGCCCGTGACCCTCGTCGTCTCCCCGGGCGACGCCGAGTCCGCCCGTGCGGTCGTCGGCGAGGACGTCCAGCTGGTCGAGCGCGAGCTCGACGACGCCTGGATGCGTGACATCGGCCCGACCTTCGTCACCAACGACGCCGGTGAACTGGCCGCGGTGGACTGGACCTTCAACGGCTGGGGCGCCCAGGAGTGGGCCCGCTGGGACCACGACGCCAAGATCGCCCGGCACGTCTCCGACCTGGCCGGCACCCGCACCTTCAGCACCCGCCTGGTCAACGAGGGCGGCGCCATCCACGTCGACGGCGAGGGCACCGTGCTGCTCACCGACACCGTGCAGCTCGGCGAGGGCCGCAACCCCGGCTGGACCCGCCAGCAGGTCGAGGCGGAGATCCACGCCCACCTCGGCACCACGAAGGCCATCTGGCTCCCGTACGGCCTGGCCGGCGACTACGGCACCTACGGCACCCAGGGCCACGTGGACATCGTCGCGGCCTTCGCCCGCCCCGGCGTGGTGCTGGTCCACACCCAGCCCGACCCCGCCCACCCCGACCACGAGCGCTGCAAGACCATCGCCGCCATCCTGCGCGCCTCCACGGACGCCCGGGGCCGGCGCCTGGAGGTCGTCGAGGTCCCCGCGCCGACGGTGCTGGAGGAGGACGGCGAGTGGGTGGACTACTCCTACATCAACCACTACCTGTGCAACGGCGGCGTGGTGCTCTGCGCCTTCGACGACCCGCGGGACGAGGAGGCCGCCGAGATCTTCCGCGGTCTGTTCCCCGAGCGGACCGTGACCCTCGTCGACGCACGTACGATTTTCGCCGGGGGTGGCGGTATCCACTGCATCACCCAGCAGCAGCCGAAGGTCTGATCCACGGACCACCGGCGTACCTCGTGAAGGAGTGGCCCATGGTGGCGGGTGGAGTACCGGTACGGGCGGCGCGCAAGAACGCGCCCCCGCGCGAGGACGTACTCGTCGCCGCCATGGCCACGATCGCCGAGCGCGGACTGGAGGGCCTGACCATGGCCGGCCTCGGCCGGCAGGTCGGCATGAGCAGCGGCCACCTCCTCTACTACTTCGGCAGCAAGGACGAGCTCCTGCTGCAGACCCTGGAGTGGAGCGAGGCGGCCCTGGGCACCGAGCGCCGGGCCCTGCTGTCCCGGCCCGGCACCGCGCACGAGCGGGTACGGGCGTACGTGGACCTCTACGTGCCCGACGGCCCCCGGGACCCGCACTGGACCCTGTGGCTGGAGGTCTGGAACCGGTCCCAGAACGCCGGCCCCCAGGAACGCGAACGGCAGGCCGCCATCGAGGGGGCCTGGCACCGCGACCTGGTCGCCCTCCTCGCCGAGGGCATCTCGCGCGGGGAGTTCCGGCCGGTGGACCCCGACCGGCTGGCGGCCCGGGCGCGGGCCCTGCTCGACGGGTTCAGCATCCAGCTGGCCGTCGGGCTGCCGCTGCTCTCCCGCGAGGCCATCCTGGAACACGTACGGGAGTTCCTCGCGGACGCGCTCGCCCCCCAGGAATGAGCCCGTCCGCACGGGTGACCGGATGCTGAGACCGGCGTCCACGGACGCCGGGCGGTGTGGCACACTGCGAGCGTGCCTGCTCAGCTCATGATTATGGACAGCAGCGCGCCGGTCCCCCGTGGCCGCTGAGACCGTGGACAACCTTCGCGGCAGCGGCCACCGTGCCTCGGACCCGCGCGCAGACCTCTCGCACCCGCGAGGGGTCTTTTCGTTTCCCGGCGAAAAACCCGCCGGACCGGCAGCGCGCGATGATGGGGGCAGTGGAACCCGGGATTCCGGAACCACTCATCCGACAGGAGTCAGATCAGCATGACGACGCCAGAGGCGACTGAGCCGACAGAGGCCCTCGACGACAGCTTCCACGTCTTCGACACCACCCTGCGCGACGGCGCCCAGCGTGAGGGCATCAACCTCACGGTCGCGGACAAGCTGACGATCGCGCGGCACCTGGACGACTTCGGCGTGGGCTTCATCGAGGGCGGCTGGCCCGGCGCGAACCCCCGCGACACCGAGTTCTTCGCCCGGGCCCGTGCCGAGATCGACTTCAAGAACGCCAAGCTCGTCGCCTTCGGTGCCACCCGCCGCGCCGGCGGCTCCGCCGACAAGGACCCGCAGGTCCGCGCCCTGCTGGAATCCGGCGCCCCGGTCATCACCCTCGTCGCCAAGTCCCACGACCGGCACGTCGAGCTCGCGCTGCGCACCACCCTCGAAGAGAACGTCGAGATGGTCCGGGACACCGTCTCCCACCTCGTCGCCCAGGGCCGCCGCGTCTTCGTCGACTGCGAGCACTTCTTCGACGGCTACCGCGCCAACGCCGAGTACGCCAAGTCCGTGGTCCGCGCCGCCCACGAGGCCGGCGCCGACGTCGTCATCCTCTGCGACACCAACGGCGGCATGCTGCCCGCCCAGGTCACCGCCGTCGTCGCGACCGTCCTCGCCGACACCGGCGCCCGGCTGGGCATCCACGCCCAGGACGACACCGGCTGCGCCGTCGCCAACACCCTGGCCGCCGTCGACGCGGGCGCCACCCACGTGCAGTGCACCGCGAACGGCTACGGCGAGCGCGTCGGCAACGCCAACCTCTTCCCCGTCGTCGCCGCCCTGGAGATCAAGTACGGCCGCAAGGTCCTCCCCGAGGGCGCGCTCGCCGAGATGACCCGCATCTCGCACGCCATCGCCGAGGTCGTCAACCTCACCCCCTCCACCCACCAGCCCTACGTCGGCGTCTCCGCCTTCGCGCACAAGGCCGGCCTGCACGCCTCCGCCATCAAGGTCGACCCCGACCTCTACCAGCACATCGACCCCGAGCGGGTCGGCAACACCATGCGGATGCTCGTCTCCGACATGGCCGGCCGCGCCTCCATCGAGCTCAAGGGCAGGGAGCTCGGCGTCGACCTCGGCGAGGACCGCGCGCTGATCTCCCGCGTCGTCGAGCGCGTCAAGGAGCGGGAACTGCGCGGCTACACGTACGAGGCCGCCGACGCCTCCTTCGAACTGCTGCTGCGCGCCGAGGTCGAGGGCCGGGCCCGCAAGTACTTCCGCACCGAGTCCTGGCGGGCCATCGTCGAGGACCGCCCCGACGGCACCCACGCCAACGAGGCCACCGTCAAGGTCTGGGCCAAGGGCGAGCGGATCGTCGCCACGGCCGAGGGCAACGGCCCGGTCAACGCCCTGGACCGGGCGCTGCGCGTGGCCCTGGAACGTTTCTACCCCCAGCTGGCCAAGTTCGAGCTGAGCGACTACAAGGTCCGCATCCTGGAGGGCAAGCACGGGACCGAGTCCACGACCCGCGTGCTGATCGCCACGACGGACGGCACCCGCGAGTGGTCCACGGTCGGCGTCGCCGAGAACGTCATCGCCGCCTCCTGGCAGGCCCTGGAGGACGCCTTCACCTTCGGCCTCCTGCACGCGGGCGTCGAACCGGCCGAATAGCGGGGCTTATGTCCAGCTCACACGGGAAAATTCCGGTTCGGGTAGCGTCATAGGCATGAGGACCAGGCTGATTTCCGTTCGATCCGGTCGGCTGCTGGCCGGGCTCCTGCTGGGGCTGTCGGGGGCCGGACTCGTGGCCGCCCCCGTGGCGGCGGCGGCCACCGGGGTCTCCGACGTCGGGGCGGCCCTCAAGAAGGGCCCGGTCTACGTCGACCCCGGGGCGCGGGCCCAGCTGTCCGCGGCGCAGGCCGACGCCCTGGCCCAGAAGATCAAGGACGCCGGGAAGCCGCTGTTCGTGGCCGTACTGCCCAGCAGCGCCGAGTTCCCGCAGGACAAGGTGCTCGGCGCCGTCCGCGCCGAGACCGGTGTCACCGGGCTGTACGCGATCCGCCTCGGCGACGGCTTCAACGCGGGCGCCGACCGGTCCGTGATGCCCGTCAACGCCGTCCGCAACCTCACCGACGCCGTCAAGACCGGCACCCCGGTGGACGCGAACACCCAGCTCAACAACTTCGTCGACCAGGCCCTGCCCCAGGTCAAGGGCCACGCCCCGGCGTCCTGGGGCGGGCAGTCCGCCGACGGAGGCTTCCCGGCCGGCACCCTGATCGGCCTCGGCGCGGTCGCGGTGATCGGCGGTGGCGGGGCGTACGCGCTGGTCCGCCGGAGCCGCAGGCAGAAGGAAGAGGCCCGCCGCGAGGCCGTCGCCCGCCTCGCCGTGGTCGTGGACGAGGACATCACCGCCTTCGGCGAGGAGCTCGACCGGCTCGACTTCCACCCGGGCGAGCCCGGCGCCGACGACGCCATGCGCAAGGACTACGAGCAGGGCCTGGACTCGTACGAGAAGGCCAAGCAGATCATGGCCGCGGTGCGGCGCCCGGAAGAGGTGCAGGGCGTGACCCAGGCGCTGGAGGACGGCCGCTTCGCGCTGGCCCGTCTCGACGCGCGCCGCCAGGGCAGGCCCCTGCCGGAGCGCCGTGCGCCGTGCTTCTTCGACCCGCGCCACGGGCCGAGCACCGAGGACGCCGCCTGGGCCCCGGCCGGCGGGGCCGCACGCACGGTTCCGGTCTGCGCGGCGGACGCCGTACGGCTGCGCGACGGACTCGACCCCGCCGTGCGCACCGTGGAGACCGAGCACGGACCGCGCCCCTACTACGACGCCGGCCCGGCGTACGGTCCCTGGGCCGGCGGCTACTTCGGCGGCGGCATCCTGCCCGGCCTGCTGGTGGGCACGATGCTCGGCTCGATGATGTCCTCGCCCGCCTACGCCGCCGACTTCGGCGGCGGCATGGGATCCGGCTTCGAGGGCGGCGACGTCTCCGGGGCCGACTTCAACCCGTCCGACTTCGGCGGCGGGGACTTCGGCGGCGGTGGCGGCTTCGACGGGGGCGGCGGGTTCGACGGCGGGGGCGGCTGGTAGCCGCCCCCGGGCCCGGCGCCGGACCGGCGTCCGGCGTCAGGCCTGCTTGATCGCCGAGATGTCGAAGGTCAGCTTCACCTTGTCGCTGACCATCACACCGCCGGCCTCCAGGGCCGCGTTCCAGGTCAGGCCCCAGTCGGAGCGCAGGATCTCGGCCGAGCCCTCGAACCCGACGCGCTCGTTGCCGTAGACGTCGGTCGCGCTGCCCGCGAACTCCAGGTCGATGGAGAGCGGGCGCGTGACGTCCTTGATCGTCAGCTCGCCGCTGATCCGGTACGTGTCGCCGCCGAGCGGCGCCGCGGAGGTGGAGCGGAAGCGCATCAGCGGGAAGGCGTCGGCGTCGAAGAAGTCGCCGCCCCGCAGGTGCGCGTCGCGGTCGGCGATGCCCGTGCTGACCGAGGCGATCGTGACGTCGATGGCGGCCGTCGAGCGGGACGGGTCGGCGCCGTCGAGGTGCAGGGTGCCCTCGTGCTCGGCGAAGGCGCCGCGCACGTTGGTGACCATCGCGTGGCGCACGGTGAAGCCGATGCTGCTGTGGCTGGGGTCGATGACGTAGTCACCGGTGAGCGCGGCGAGCGCCGGGTCCACTTCGAGCGTGCCGACGGCCGCGGCGGGGGAGTTGTTCTGACGGCGGGTGAAGAGACCCATGGCTTCCTCCTCGGGAGATCCTGCTGGCGACTTTTCGTTGAACTTTCAACGAGAACGACGCTAGACCCATTCCGTTCAAATTTCAACTTCCTAGCGCGGGTCGCGCGGTTTTGTAGGACCTCCACAAAGGTCAAAGGTCCCGACTGGGGGAGTCCCTACATCCCCCGCCGGTTCTGTCCGGCCCGCACAGCGGAAGGGGCCCGAGACTGTGTAGAACCAACGGAGGGTTTTCATGGCCGCGCTTCGTAAGGTCGGTACATGACCGTTGTGGACCAGACTCCGAGCGGGCCGACGGACGCCCGCGGGCGCGTGGCCGAGCTGCACTCCCTCCGCGAGGAGGCCCGGCGCGGCCCCAGCGACCGTGCGACCGAAGCGCAGCACGCCAAGGGCAAGCTGACCGCCCGCGAGCGCATCGCGCTCCTGCTCGACGAGGGTTCCTTCAAGGAGGTCGAGCAGCTCCGCCGGCACCGCGCCACCGGCTTCGGCCTGGAGGCCAAGAAGCCCTACACCGACGGTGTCATCACCGGCTGGGGCACCGTCGAGGGCCGCACGGTCTTCGTCTACGCGCACGACTTCCGGATCTTCGGCGGCGCGCTGGGCGAGGCCCACGCCACGAAGATCCACAAGATCATGGACATGGCCATCGCGGCCGGTGCCCCGCTGGTCTCCCTCAACGACGGCGCGGGCGCCCGCATCCAGGAGGGCGTCTCCGCCCTCGCCGGCTACGGCGGCATCTTCCAGCGCAACACCAAGGCCTCCGGCGTCATCCCGCAGATCTCGGTCATGCTGGGCCCCTGCGCCGGCGGCGCCGCGTACTCCCCGGCGCTCACGGACTTCGTCTTCATGGTCCGCGAGACCTCGCAGATGTTCATCACGGGCCCGGACGTCGTCCGCGCGGTGACCGGCGAGGAGATCACCCAGAACGGCCTCGGCGGCGCGGACGTGCACGCCGAGACCTCGGGCGTCGCGCACTTCGCGTACGACGACGAGGAGACCTGCATCTCCGAGGTCCGCTACCTCATCACGATGCTCCCCTCGAACAACCGCGAGAACCCGCCGGTCCACGAGACCGACGACCCGAAGGACCGCCGCTCCGACGTCCTGCTGGACCTGGTCCCGGCGGACGGCAACCGCCCGTACGACATGCTCAAGGTCATCGAGGAACTCGTCGACGAGGGCGACGTCCTGGAGATCCACGAGCGCTGGGCCCGCAACATCATCTGCGCCCTGGCGCGGATGGACGGCCAGGTCGTCGGCATCGTCGCCAACCAGCCCGGCCACCTCGCCGGCGTCCTGGACATCCACGCCTCCGAGAAGGCCGCGCGGTTCGTCCAGCTCTGCGACGCCTTCAACATCCCGATCATCACCCTCCTGGACGTCCCCGGCTTCCTGCCGGGCGTCGACCAGGAGCACGGCGGCATCATCCGCCACGGCGCCAAGCTGCTGTACGCGTACTGCAACGCCACCGTCCCGCGGATTTCCCTGATCCTGCGCAAGGCCTACGGCGGCGCGTACATCGTCATGGACTCCCAGTCCATCGGCGCCGACCTCACCTACGCCTGGCCGACCAACGAGATCGCCGTCATGGGCGCCGAGGGCGCGGCCAACGTCATCTTCCGCAAGCAGATCGCGGACGCCGAGGACCCCGAGGCGATGCGCGCCCGGATGGTCAAGGAATACAAGGCAGAGCTGATGCACCCGTACTACGCGGCCGAGCGCGGCCTCGTGGACGACGTCATCGACCCCGCCGAGACGCGCGAGGTGCTCGTGAGCGCCCTCGCGATGCTCCGCACGAAGCACGCCGATCTGCCGTCCCGCAAGCACGGCAACCCGCCGCAGTAACGAGCGAAAGGAGACCCGCCACCGATGAGCACCGCTACGGACACCCTGCTGAAGGTCGAGAAGGGCAACGCCGAGCCGGAGGAGCTGGCCGCGATCACCGCGATCCTGCTCGCCCGCGCCGCCGCCACCCCGGAAGAGGCCGTCACCACCCGCCGCTCCCAGGCCGGCTGGCGCCGCCTGGAGCGCAGCCGGGGCTTCCAGGCCCCGCACAGCTGGCAGGGCTGACCTCCCGCACCACCCCGACGGCCGTCCGGCCGCACCCGCCCCTCGGGGCGGAGTGCGCCGGGCGGCCGTCCGGCGTCAGCGCCGCGGTGCCGTTTTCCCGGTCAGGAACGGCCCGCTGGCCACCGGCTGGATGACGAGCTTCTTCCAGGGGATCTGGTTCCCGGGAGTGGTGGAACCGCAGTTGAGGATCGTGCCGGCGGAATTGCACTGGAGTTCGTACACGGTGCCGTCCGTGGTCATCACCTTGAAGTTCGTCACCTGTCCCAGGGACGAGATGGTGGCGGTGCAGACCGTGGCCGGGTCGGGGTAGCCGGGGTTCTGCGCGGTCGTGGTCAGGTCCTCGCGCTTGTAGTTCCCGGTCTGCGGGTCGTCGCGGTGGCCGCCGTACGTCACCCCGTTGATCAGGAAGACGCTGAACTCCTCGGTGCTGTTGGAGAGGATCGAGTCCACCGAGTTCCCACACCCGCTGGGCCCGGTGGCTCCGGTTGCTCCCGTTGCCCCGGTTGCTCCGGTGGCGCCCGCCGCTCCGGTGGCTCCGGTGGCGCCCGTTGCTCCGGTGGCACCCGTCGCTCCGGTGGCCCCTGTGGCTCCGGTTGCTCCAGTGGCGCCCGTTGCACCGGTCGCTCCGGTGGCGCCCGTTGCACCGGTCGCTCCGGTGGCGCCCGTTGCACCGGTCGCTCCGGTGGCGCCCGTGGCGCCCGTGGCTCCGGTGGCGCCCGTGGCCCCCGTTGCGCCCGTGGCTCCCGTCGGGCCCGTCGGGCCCGTCGGACCGGGCGGGCCGGGCTTGCCCTTCGGGCCGCGTGGGCCCCGCGGGCCCTGCGGGCCGCGGCAGTCGTCGTCGTGCCCGCCGGACGGGGCCGCCTTCGGCCGGTGGTCCGACGTCGAGCAGTGGTCCCCTCCGCCCTGGGACTCCCTCGGGGGCGCCGCCGCGGCGGGGGAGACGGCCCCCGCCAGCACCAGGGCGAGGGAAGCGAAGGCTCCGCCGGTCAGCCAGCCGGCTCGTCTGGGCAACGGGCCCAGGGTCGATCTGGTCCTGTTCTCAGGACGCATGTGCCCTCCTCGGGCGTACCTGATCTGATGATCACCGGATTGGTCCGGTGTCCGCAGACATCCCGCGGACCGGCCTCCCGCGCGCCGGTCCGCGCCGCGCCCGTCTGTCGGCGGTTCGGCCCAGCGCGCGCACCCGGCCGGATCAGCCGCACGGCGCGCTGCCGCCCGTACCCTCGCCGAGCTCCTTGGGGTCCGCCCCGTGAAGCCCACCCTCTGCCTCTGCATGATCGTGAAGAACGAGTCGGCCGTCATCGAGCGCTGCCTGGCCTCCGTACGGGAGCACATCGACACCTGGGTCATCTCCGACACCGGTTCCACCGACGGCACCCAGCGGCTGATCCGCCGTGCTCTGGACGGCATCCCCGGCGAGCTCCACGAGGAGCCCTGGGTCGACTTCGGGCACAACCGGAGCCTGAACATCGCCCACGCCCGGGGAAAGGCCGACTACCTGCTCCTCCTCGACGCGGACCTCGTCCTGCGCGCCGAGGGGCCGTTGCCCCCGCTGGTGGCCGGTTCGTACATGCTCCGCCACGAGGGGGACACCGAATACCGCATCAAGCGCCTGGTGAGCGGAGCGCTGCCGTGGCGGTACGAGGGGGTCACCCACGAGTACATCACCTGTGACGCCGCGGAGCCGGTCGCCCATCTGGATGCCCTGGTCATCGAGGACCATGGCGACGGCGGCTCCAAGCACGACAAGTTCGAACGCGACGCCCGGCTGCTGGGCGCCGAGCTGGAACGCGATCCGGACAACGGCCGGACCGTCTTCTACCTCGCCCAGACCCTGCGCGACATGGGCCGGCGCGCCGAGGCCATCCGCCTCTACGAGCGCCGTGCCGCCATGGGCGGCTGGCCGGAGGAGGTGTACCAGTCGCTCCTCCAGGCCGGCGTCCTGCACGGGGACAGCGGTGACCCCGCCGACTGGCCCGCCGCGATGGACGCCCTGGACCGGGCCTCGGAGGCCCGCCCGCAGCGGCTGGAGGCCCGCTACGAACTCGTCTCGCGGCTACGGCTGCTGGGCCGCCACCGCACGGCCCACACCCTCGTCGAACCCTGCCTGGACCGCCCGGCCCCGGACGACGTCCTGTTCGTCCAGCCCTGGGTCTACCGCTGGGGGCTGCTGTTCGAGTACTCCATCACCGCGTACTGGGTCGGGGATCCGGCGGCCTCCCTGCGGGCCTGCGACCGGCTCCTCGCCCTGCCCGACCTGCCCGCCCCCTACCGGCGCCAGACCCTCCTCAACCGGGGCTACGCCCTGCGGGCAACGGCGGTAGCGGCGGGGGCCTGAGGCCGGCGGCCCCGGCTAGCGCGCCGCCGTGGTGAAGCGCAGGGGCGCGGGACGCAGCGGCGGCGGGGCGGGCACCTCGGGTGCGAAGGGCTTGGAGAACAGGGCCAGCAGTCCGGGGTGCACCACGCACAGCGGCATGCGCCCGGTCTCCGCCGCGGCCTCCCGCAGGCGTTCGTCGCGGGCCAGGCGTTCCGCGCTCACGTACAGGTACGCGTTCTGCGCGTACCAGGGTTCGATCTCCGGGTCGTCCCACAGCCGGGTGCGCAGGCAGTCGACGAGTTCGTAGCCCCACCGGCCGAAGTGGTCGCGCCAGTAGCCCGGCCACTGCTCGTTGCGGTGGTCGCTGCCGGTCTGCCCGGGGATCGCGGCCGAGAAGAGCACCACCTCGGACAGGGCGCAGAGTTCGGCGACCAGGGGACCGGCACGGTCCGGGTCCAGGTGTTCGGCCGCCTCCAGGGACATGGCGAGGTCGAAGGGGCCCTCGTCCAGCCGGAGCGGACCCGAGAGGTCCTGCCGGCGGAAGCACTCCGGCGGGATGCGCAGGGCCTCCTCGGTGACCCAGTCCCCGTCCACCCCCAGGACCGTCCGCGCGCCGAGCTCCCGGGCCGCCGCCAGCCAGGAGCCCGTACCGCAGCCCAGGTCGACCACGCTGGACGGACGGACCAGGTCGAACACCAGCGGCAGCACGCGCCCGGCGGACCGCGCCGAGCCGTCCTGCTGGCTCTCGTAGAACCAGGTCCCGTACGCGTCGTCGCGGGACACGGACATTCCCATCACCTCAAGACTCACCGCTCGCCGATCCGGTGGCCAGACGATCCCACAACGGGCGGCCTGCCAGGGCGTGCCACGCGCGGGGCGGGGCGAGGGGAAACGCGGAACGCCGGGGTCCCGTGGCGGGATCCCGGCGCTCGGAGGTACTGGCGGGTGCCGTCAGCGCAGACGGGCCATCAGGGCGTGCTCGACGAGCGTGATGAGCGCGCTCTTGGCGTCTCCGCGGTGGCGCGCGTCGGTGGTGATGATCGGCGCGTCGGGGCCGATCTGGAGGGCCTCGCGGACCTCCTCCGGGGTGTACGGCTGGTGGCCGTCGAAACCGTTCAGGGCGATCACGAACGGCAGGCCGCTGTTCTCGAAGTAGTCGACCGCGGGGAAGCAGTCGGCGAGGCGGCGGGTGTCGACGAGGACGACGGCACCGATGGCGCCGCGGACGAGGTCGTCCCACATGAACCAGAAGCGGTCCTGGCCCGGCGTACCGAAGAGGTACAGGATCAGGTCCTGGTCCAGGGTGATGCGGCCGAAGTCCATGGCGACCGTGGTGGTCGTCTTGTCACCGGTGTGGGTGAGGTCGTCGATGCCCGCGCTGGCGGACGTCATGACGGCCTCGGTGCGCAGCGGGTTGATCTCGGAGACCGCGCCGACGAACGTGGTCTTGCCCACGCCGAAGCCGCCCGCCACCACGATCTTCGCGGAGGTGGTGGAGCGGGGAGCCGCTCCGCCGTTAGAGCTTGCGAAGTCCACTGAGCACCCTTTCGAGCAGTGTCACATCTGGCTGGCCGCCGGCAGACTCGTCGCCGCCGGGCTGGTGAATGGCGACAAGGCCCGCCTCCGCCAGGTCGGCGACGAGGATGCGGGCGACACCAAGAGGAATGGAGAGGAGTGCCGAGATCTCCGCGACGGATTTGATCTCCTGGCACAGACGGCAGATGCGCTGGTGCTCGGGCAACTGCCCTTGCAGCCGCGCGGGATCGGCCGTGGTACTGACCAGCGCCTCGATGGCGAGCTGGTAACGCGGCCGGGTACGGCCGCCGGTCATCGCGTACGGACGCACCAGCGGGTTGTGAGCCTTGGGGGCCTGCGGCTGGGAGCCGCGCAACGGCTGCTGCGAAGGGCGCTGCGGCTGCTGGTGGTGCTGGGGCTGCTGGGGCTGACCGTACGGCTGCTGCTGGTAGGGATTGTGCTCCGGCATCTGACGGCTCGGAGCCGAGGGGAAGTTGAATCGGTTCTGGTCGTGCCCACCCTGCGGCTGCTGCGCGCCGCCATAAGGATGTCCTCCGGGTGTTGTCACGTTTCCTCCTCCGACTCCAAGAACGCAGTACTCCCTGTGGAACCGCGCCACCGCACCCTACGGTGCGATGACGCGAAACACACGGCCTGTCTGTCAGTTGAGCAGGCTTCCCTGCAGTTCCGCGCGCAGGTCCGGGGTGAGGACGCTGCCCGCGCGGTCCACGAGGAGGGCCATCTCGTAGCCCACGAGGCCGATGTCGCACTCGGGGTGCGCGAGCACCGCGAGCGAGGACCCGTCGGAGACGGACATGAGGAAGAGGAACCCCCGGTCCATCTCGACCACGGTCTGGTTGACGGCGCCACCCTCGAAGATGCGGGAGGCCCCGGCGGTCAGCGAGGTCAGACCGGAGGCCACGGCCGCCAGCTGATCGGCGCGGTCGCGCGGGAACCCGTCGGACATCGCCAGAAGAAGGCCGTCGGCGGAGACCACCACGGTGTGGGACACCCCTGGGGTGTTGTCCACGAAGTTGGTGATCAACCAGTTCAGGTTCTGTGCCGCCTGGCTCATCGGGCTCACACTAACGCTCCTGGTCATAGCTGTTACTTGACTGCTCGGAACCCGCGCTGCGTCCCTGCTGGACACCGCGGCGCAGGTTGCTCAACCTGCCCCGGACGTCCTCCGGTGCGCGGGAGACCTGGGGGCCGCCCTGCGGGGTCGTCTCCGCAGCGCCCTCGACCAGGTTGGCCTTGGGCACCCGCCGAGGGAGACCGGACGGGGTGACCCCGCCCGCCTTCGGCTCGCGGAGCTTGCCGGCCTGCTGCCAGCGCTCGTCGTTGCGCGAACGCCAGGCGGCGGTGCCTTCTGTTTCCTCCGGGGCCCGCTCCGCCTCAGTGGGCTGCTGCTGACGCTGCGGCCGCTGCTCGAAGAGGGATCCGGTGGACTCCGCTTCCTGCTGTGCCGGCTGCCACTGCTGCTGGCTGCCGCGTCGCGGCAGGCCCGCTCCGGTCATCTCGTGACCGGTGTCGGCAGCGGCGCCCGGACGGTCGAAGCCTACGCGGTCCCGGGCCGGTTCGGGAGCGGCCTGGGATTCCGATTCGGCCGCGTACTCCTGCTGGTAGGAGCCCGGGAAGGTGTTCTGCGCGGGCCACTCGGCCTGCGCGGACTGCTCACCGTAGCCGCCCTCGTACGCCTGAGCGGGCTGCTGCTGTTCCTGGTAGCCGTCTTCCGGATAGGCATAGCCCTGCTCCGGGTACGGCGTGTAGGCCTGCTGCTGCCGGTCGTCCTCGTACGGGGGTTCGTACGCGGGTGCCTGCTGCTGCTCGTAGCCCTGGTACGGCTGGTACGCGTGCTCCGGCTGAGGTTCCGGATACTCCTGGCCGGGCTGCTGCTCCTGGCCGGGCTGCGCCTGCTGACCCTGCGGGTAGCCGAGCTGCGCCTCCAGCTGCGCCCTGCGCTCCTCGCGGCCCAGCGACCGTACGACCGGGTCCAGGGGCGGCTCGGCGCCGTCCTGGCCGCCCTGGGCGTCGTAGCGCGAATCGTCGAAGCCGAGCTCGGCGGCCGTCCGCAGCGGGGCGGGCAGCTGGGCCTGCTGCTGCGGGATCATCGACGAGACCGTGAAGTCGTCGTCCGGGATGCCCTCGCCACCGCCACCGTGGGTGATGGCGTCCGGGAGCATCACCAGCGAGGTGGTGCCCGCGGCCTCGCCCGAGGGGCGCAGCTGGACGCGGATGTCGTGGCGGTCCGCCAGCCGGCCGACCACGAAGAGACCCATGCGCTGCGAGACCGCGGCGTCCACGGTCGGCGGGTTGGCCAGCTTGTGGTTGATGTCGGCGAAGTCCTCGGCGGTGAGGCCGATGCCCTTGTCGTGGATCTCGACCATCACGCGGCCGTCGGGCAGACGCGTGGCGTTGACGCGGACCTTGGTCTGCGGGGAGGAGAACGTGGTGGCGTTCTCCAGCAGCTCGGCGAGCAGGTGCACGAGGTCGGTCACGGCCTGGCCGTGGATCTCGGCCTCCGAGACGCCCGAGAGCTCGATGCGCTCGTACTGCTCCACCTCGGAGGAGGCGGCGCGCAGCACGTCGACCAGGGGGACCGGCTGGTCCCAGCGGCGGCCCGGGTTCTCACCCGCGAGGATGAGGAGGTTCTCGCCGTTGCGGCGCATACGGGTGGCGAGGTGGTCCAGGCGGAAGAGGTTCTCCAGCTGGTCCGGGTCCGCCTCGTTGTTCTCCAGGTCGGTGATGAGGGTCAGCTGGCCCTCGATCAGGGACTGGTTGCGTATGGAGAGGTTGGTGAAGATCGCGTTGACGTTCCCTCGCAGGAGCGCCTGCTCGGCGGCGAGCCGGACCGCTTCCCGGTGGACCTGGTCGAAGGCGCGGGCGACCTCGCCGATCTCGTCGCGGGAGGTGATCGGGATCGGCTGCACCCGGGTGTCGACCTTGCCCGGGTCGGTGCGCGAGAGCTGGTCGACGAGCATCGGCAGGCGCTGCTCGGCGATGTCGAAGGCGGAGCTGCGCAGGCGGAGCATCGAGCGGCTCATCTGGCGGGCCATCATGCCGGCCAGGATGAAGGCGGCGAGCAGGGCCACGACCACGATGGCGCCGGTGAGGATGGCGTCGCTCTGGGACTTGTCGGACACCGCGACGGCGTCCTGGACGGCCTTGTCGAGGAGGTCCTTCTCGATCTCGGCGTAGCCGTCGAACTTGGCGGTGGCGGCGGCCTGCCAGGCGGGGGCGGTGGTGCCGCCCAGCGCGAGCTTGGCGGGCTTCTCGCCGCCGGCTATCGCCTCGGTCATGCCGGTGAGGGCGGAACCGTTGACCACGGGCGGGGCCTTGAAGGTGCTGCCTGACTGCTCGGCGGCCGTCTTGGCGGCGGCGAGCTTCTCCGCGCCCTCCTTGGCCTTGTTGCCCATGACCTCCTTCAGCCGGTTGGTGTCCTCGTCGGTGCCGGCGGCGACGTACTCGCCGATGGCTATCTCTTCGAGGTAGGCGTAGGAGGAGAAGGCGACGAGCTGGGCCTTGCGGACGTTCTCGTCCTCGTTCGGGCGCACCAGCAGGTGCGTGCCGACGGAGCGCTGGAGCGAGTTCGCGGCCTTGGCCAGCTCCACCGCGTAGACCATGCGGCCGTAGCTGGTGACGTTTCCGGTGCCGAGGCCCAGTTCGTTGGAGAACTGCATGAGGTAGTGCTGGACCAGCACGTACCCCTCTTCGGTCGGAATGGGGCCGCCCTGCGCGGGGAGGTTCTTCTTGGCGGTCTCCGGGATGGCGTACGCCGTCTTGCGGACCTGCTCCAGCTTGGGCTCCTCCTGGCGGAAGAGCTGGAGGCGGCGCTCCAGACCCTGCTTCTTCGGCAGGCCCTTGACGGCTTCGCCGAACTTGGCCTTCGCCGCGTCGGTGGCCGCGTAGGCCTTCGTCACGACCTCGTTGGTGCGGTCGCCCTTCAGCAGGGGCTCCGCCGTGAGGTCGCGCTCGTTCAGGAGCGCCTGGCCGTATTCGGTCGCGGCCTGGACGATCCGCGCGGTCTGCTCGGCGTCCTTCGCCTCGTTCCAGTTGTCGACCGAACCCTTGACCTGGAAGCCGCCCATGACCAGTCCGACGAGGACGGGTACGAGGAGGATGGCGTTCAGACGGGTCGGCACGCGCCAGTTACGGGGCGAGAGCTTGCTGGTGCTGCCGCTTCTCGCGGGTGGTTCCACGGGCACGTCGACGGGCGACGTGGCCGCGCGCGGCGGCGGGGTGAAGTTGCCGCGCGCGGGTTCATCCGCGGGGCTCGAGTTGCTTCGCCTCACTCGACCAACAACCTCTCGGCGGTGCTACTAGCTAGTTCGATGAATTCCAGCACGGCCAACGGCCCTGTTCCAAACAGTTGGAACAGGCCGTTCCTAGGGCCTTATGACCCACATAAACCGGACATAAAGAGCGAGCTGCGGCAAAAACGGGGCCAGTTGTGCGCTCTGTGACACCGCCCGAACGCACGCTGTGCCCAACTGGCGGCAATTCTCTGTCGAAACGTTATGAACGACAGGGGCGGGCCGTGTCCGATGACACAGCCCGCCCCGGCGTATTCACTTGCGAACCGTGCTACTTGAGACGCGCCATCAGCGCGTGCTCGACGAGCGTGATGAGCGCGCTCTTGGCGTCCGCGCGGTGGCGGGCGTCGGTGGTGATGATCGGGGCGTCGGGGCCGATCTGGAGGGCCTCGCGGACCTCCTCCGGGGTGTACGGCTGGTGTCCCTCGAAGCCGTTGAGCGCCACGACGAACGGCAGGCCGCTGTTCTCGAAGTAGTCGACCGCGGGGAAGCAGTCGGCGAGGCGGCGGGTGTCGACCAGCACGATGGCACCGATGGCGCCGCGGACGAGGTCGTCCCACATGAACCAGAAGCGGTCCTGGCCCGGCGTACCGAAGAGGTACAGGATCAGGTCCTGGTCCAGGGTGATGCGGCCGAAGTCCATGGCGACCGTGGTGGTCGTCTTGTCACCGGTGTGGGTGAGGTCGTCGATGCCCGCGCTGGCGGACGTCATGACGGCCTCGGTGCGCAGCGGGTTGATCTCGGAGACCGCGCCGACGAACGTGGTCTTGCCCACGCCGAAGCCGCCCGCCACCACGATCTTCGCGGAGGTGGTGGAGCGAGGAGCCGCTCCGCCGTCAGAGCTTGCGAAGTCCACTGAGAACCCTCTCGAGCAGCGTTACATCCGGCGTTCCGCCGGCCTCTCCATTGCCCGGCTGGTGGATGGCCACCATTCCGGCCTCCGCCAGGTCGGCGACGAGGATCCGGGCGACACCGAGCGGCATCGACAGCAGTGCGGAGACCTCCGCGACCGACTTCACCTCGCGGCACAGGGTGCAGATGCGCTGGTGCTCGGGGAGCAGGGTCGAGAGGTGCATCGGGTCGGCCGTGGTGCTGACCAGTGCCTCGATGGCGAGCTGGTAGCGGGGCCGGGTGCGGCCGCCGGTCATCGCGTACGGACGCACCAGCGGCTGGTCGCCTTCCGAGTACGCATCTCCGTACGCATCGGGATAGGCGGGGGGCGGGGTCATTGATCCTCCGGGCTGGACAGCAGTGGTCAGCGTGCCGTCTGACGGGGCGGCCGGTGGGGGGACGTGATGACGGCCTGGCGGGGGTACTGGGTTCCGGGTACGGGGGCCCGGCCCCCCGGCCGGAAGTACCGTCCGGCCGGGAGGTGACGAGTCAGATGAGCAGGCTTCCCTGCAGTTCCGCGCGCAGGTCCGGGGTGAGGACGCTGCCCGCGCGGTCCACGAGGAGGGCCATCTCGTAGCCCACGAGGCCGATGTCGCACTCGGGGTGGGCGAGCACGGCCAGGGAGGATCCGTCGGAGACGGACATGAGGAAGAGGAACCCGCGGTCCATCTCGACCACGGTCTGGTTGACGGCGCCGCCCTCGAAGATCCGGGAGGCCCCGGCGGTCAGCGAGGTCAGACCGGAGGCCACGGCCGCCAGCTGATCGGCGCGGTCACGGGGGAACCCTTCGGACATCGCCAGAAGGAGTCCGTCGGCGGAGACCACCACGGTGTGGGACACCCCTGGGGTGTTGTCCACGAAGTTGGTGATCAACCAGTTCAGGTTCTGTGCCGCCTGGCTCATCGAACTCAACTATCGCTCCTGCTGGTAAGTGGGGTCGATGTGGTAACTGCCGGTCGCGGGGCCGGAGGTACCGGCCTGACGCCCCTGCTGGATACCACGTCGGAGGTTGGTGAGACGGCCGCGGACGTCGTCCGGGGCGCGCGATACCTGCGGGCCCGCCTGGGCCTCGGCCTGCTGCTGCGCGGTCCCGGCGACGAGGTTCGCCCGCGGTACCCGTCGGGGCAGCCCCGAGGTCGTGATGCCGCCGGCGGCGGGCTGGCGCACGCGCTCGGCCTGCCTCATCAGCTCGTCGTTCGGGGACGACTTCCAGCTCACCGTCGGGGAGCTGCCGGTGAGGGCCGTGGCGGGCTCGGCCCCGAACTCCTGGCCACGCTGCTGCTGCTGCGGAGCGGCGGACTGTTGGGGCTGCTGCGGCTGCTGGGGAACGGCCGGGGCCTGCCCGGAGGACTGAGCGCCCTCCTGGTGGACCCAGTTCGACTCCAGCGTGTCGAAGATCGGGCTACGGACCTCGCCGGTGTGCTGCGCCGGGGCCGGCGGCAGCGCCTCCGCCTGGTAGGCCTGCGGCAGCCGCGGAGCCTCGGCCCGCGGCAGGTCGGCGCGCGGAGCCGGTACGGGCGCCGGGGCGTAGCCGCCCGGCTGCTGCGCCTGCTGCTGCTGCGCCTGCTGCTGCTGGGCCTGGGGCCGCTGCTCGCCGTAGCCGCCCGCGCCGGGGCCGCCCGGGCGGGCGAACTGGCCGGTGGCGGACGGGTCCAGCGGGCCGCCGAGCTGCGGGCGCTCGAACTGGCCGGTCGTGCTGTTGCCCGGGTGGGGGCCGGTGGCCTGCGGGGGCGGGGCGTTGAAGTCCGGACGGGCGAACTCGGCCGTGGAGCCGGGGCCCGACAGCTCGTCGTGCCCGCGCGGGACCTCCTGGCCACCCTGGCCGGAGCCCCAGCTGGCGGCCTGCGGCTGACCGGCGGGGGAGGCGCCCGTACCCGGAAGCTCCGGGCGGGGGGCGCCGCCGCGCGGCGGCAGCTGCGGACGCCGGCGCTGGACGGGGGCCTGGGGGGCGGACTGCTGCTGGGACTGCTGGGACTGCTGCGGCTGCTGGGGGTGCGACTGCTGCCCCTGCTGGCCGAACTGTCCCGGCTGCGGCTGCTGCTGCGGCCGCTCGAAGCCGTTGCCCTGGGGGAAACCGGGGGGAGGGGACACCGGCGGGACGCCGGCCGGGCGCGCCTGCGGGCCGCCGCCGAGGAGACCGCCCTGACCGCCCTGACCGCCCTGACCGCCCGAAGCGCCGCCCTGACCGCGGGCCGGCAGCGGAGCGCCGGCGCCGAAGGCACCCTGGCCCTGCGCCTGGCCCGGAGCGCCGCCGGGACCGCCCTGCGGACGCTGCTGGCCCTGGCCACCGTCACGTCCCGGCAGGGCGGCGCGCTGGGCGCCGCCGGAGACCTGGCCGCGCTGCTGGCCGGCGCCCACGGGGGGACGCGTACCGGCGCCGGGCACGGAGGCCTGCCCACCGGGGCCGCCCTGACCGCCCGCGGGACCGCCCTGGCCGCCCGCCGGGCCGCCCTGACCGCCCTGGCCCGGCATGGGACCCGGCTTCTTGCCGCCCTGGGCGACGTCCACCGGGAGCATGACGAGGGCCGTCGTACCGCCCGAGTCGGAGGGGCGCAGCTGGATGCGGATGCCGTGTCGCAGGGACAGGCGGCCGACCACGAACAGACCCATGCGGCGGGAGACGGAGACGTCCACGGTCGGCGGCGCGGCGAGCCGCTCGTTGATCGCGGCGAGGTCCTCGGGGGAGAGGCCGATGCCGGTGTCGTGGATCTCGACGAGCACGCGCCCGTCGGGCAGCGCGTGACCGGTGACCTTGACCTTGGTCTGCGGAGAGGAGAACGAGGTGGCGTTCTCCAGCAGCTCGGCGAGCAGGTGCACGAGGTCGTTGACGACGCGGCCGGCCACGTCGGTGCCGGGCACCGACGAGAGTTCGATGCGCTCGTACTGCTCCACCTCGGACGCCGCCGCGCGGAGCACGTCGACGAGCGGGACGGGGCGGGTCCAGCGCCGGCCCGGCTCCTCGCCCGCGAGGACGAGGAGGTTTTCGCCGTTACGGCGCATGCGGGTCGCGAGGTGGTCGAGCTTGAAGAGCGAGGACAGCTGGTCCGGGTCGGCCTCGCGCGACTCCAGCTCGGAGATGAGCGAGAGCTGGCGCTGGATGAGGCCCTGCGAACGGCGCGAGAGGTTGGTGAACATCGCGTTGACGTTGCCCCGGAGGAGGGCCTGCTCGGCGGCGAGGCGGACGGCCTCGCGGTGCACGTCGTCGAAGGCCGCGGCCACCTGGCCGATCTCGTCGCGGGTGTGCAGGCCGACGGACTCCACGGAGGTGTCGACGTCCTGCGGGTCCGACTCGGAGAGCTGCTTGACGAGCTCGGGCAGACGGTCCTGGGCGACGCGTGTCGCGGTGTCCTGGAGCCGGCGCAGCGAGCGGATCATGGACCGGGCCATGATGAAGGCGCCGACGAGCGAGACGCCGAGGACGAGCAGGATCAGGGCACCGTTGATGATGGCGTCCTGCTGCGACTGGCTCTTGAGCTCGCGGGCCTTCTGCTCCATGTCCTCGAGCAGGGTGAGCTCGATGACGCCCATCGCGCGGAGCTTGGTGTCGTCGGCGTCGTACCAGTCCATCCAGGACCGGTTCTTCTCCTTGCCGAACTGCCCCTGGGTGCTCAGCACGCGGCGGGCGTAGTGGTCGGCGGTGCCGATCTCCGTGTTGCCGTCGCCGAGCGCCGCGAGGAGTTCCTCGGGCTTGCCCTGGTAGACGAGTTCGAAGGTCTTCTTCTGCTGGCTCTCGCCGCGCAGCGCGGAGAGCGCGTAGAGGCGGTCGTTCTCCTCCAGCTTGCCCGGCTTGTCACCGCTCTCGGGGAGCGAGGCGGCGACGATCGCGCGCTGGATGGAGGCGTACTCCTTGGCGGAGGAGAAGGCCGCGAGGGCGCGGGTGCGCTTGATCATCTCGGGGCTGGACGTGGCCTGGGCCATGTCCTGCGAGAGCGAGAGCAGCGAGACGATCAGCGCGTTGTACTCGGTGACGGTCTGCTGGGCACCGTTCTGGTACGCCTTCTTGCGGATGTCCTCGATGCCGGTGAGCTGGCGGCCGATCTGCAGGATGTTGTTGCGGATCGACTTGAGGGTCTCGTCCTTGTCCTGCGCGTTGTCGACCTTGTCGGTCGCGGCGGCGAAGGCCTTGGCGGCGGCGTCGGTCTGGTCGCGGACGCCCTGGACGAGGCTGTTGGGCTTGTCCGCCGGGGGCTTGTCGGGGCCCTTGGCGGCGGCGTTGGCGACCGACAGCGGACCCGCCGACTTGTCCCGCTCCTCCTGGAGCATGGCGGCCAGGTTGGTGGCCTGCCGGGTCATCGTCGTCAGCAGCTGCATGTGCTCCAGCTGGGCGATGTCGTTGAGCGAGTCGTTGATGCGGAAGCCACCGAGCGTGGTGGCGGCGACGACCGGCAGCGTCAGCAGCGACACCAGTCGCGTGCTGATGCGCCAGTTCTGCATGGCGAGACGGGAACCGGGCCCACTGGGGGCCTTCGGTATCGCCGTGTCGGGCTCGGCCGGTTCGCCCGGGCCCTTGGCCCGGGCGGGCTTGGCCGCCTTGACGGACTTCCCGCGGCCCTTCGCCTTGGCCGGGGCCGGGGCGACGGGGCCCGCTCCTTCGACAGCCGGCCCGCGGTTCTGGGCGTGCTGGGGTGAGGAGCCACGGTCGGTCCCGCCGCGCGGCTCCTGCTCCGCAGCAGCGTCCCCACGTCCCTGGCGGGCCTGGGGAGACCCCTTGCCATCCCTCTTGAATCGTCCCTGCACTAGCGTCGCAACCTCTGGACCAGGCGTCCCGCCGGATGAACGGCGGCACGGTGTCGAGTCGTGGGGCACTGACGGCCCCATGGTGGTCGTCGGTGACCGGCGCGTCTCCCTCTCCTTGCCACCGCGCTCGGCGCTGTCTCGCGCCACCTGCGCGCCGGCTGATTCCCGCGGCGGTCCCGCGAATTCCAGCACAGTGGGGGATCTCCAACAAGGTGCGCGTGTCGCCCCGGCGAGCCGGTCACGTTTCGTAATGGGCGGGCTACGCGACGTGGAACCGCTATCGGGATGAATCGGACTTACGCCAATCAAAGCTTGCGTCTGGCAAGGTGTCCCAGTCCTGATGATCAGGAGCGGAATGGCTCATTCAGTGGCGCAATGTCCGTTTCTCCGGGCGGAATTGACTGCCCATTATGCCCGGATTGCCCGGTCATTGGTGAGCAAACTCACACGGCCGTGGCCATTACTTCCCGGTTCAGCCGGGGATTCAGATGTTTAGCCTTGCCTTTTAAAGGGTTGGCGCCACACCCGGCGCATCCGACGACCCCCACCCCACGAGCGAGCCGAGGGCCCGAAACTCCGATGAAGACGACGATGATGTTCCGCAACATAGCCAACCCCCGCCGCACCACCCTCGCGCACCTCAAGGACGCCGAGGAACTGCAGGCGGCCCCGGCCACCCCGGAGCACTCCGTCGAGCTGCCGGCCCAGACCGCGAACCCGCGCCGCACCGTCCTGATGGACGCGCCCGTCGCCGTCGCCGCGCAGTAGTACCGCGGCGCAGGACGCGAAGCGCCGCCGCCCGCCGCGTTAGCCTGGAGTCCGCAGACTCCAGCCAGCGGAAACATCCAGAGGGGCAGACGCAACACGTGCGCATCGCCAGGTTCTCGATCGACGGAAACGTCGCCTTCGGCGCGGTCGAGGGCGACGCCGCCCCCGGCGCCGGGGCGGAGCTCGTGCTCGACATCATCAAGGGCATCCCCTTCGCGGACTTCGAGCTCTCGGGCACGAAGGTCCCGCTGAGCAAGGTCCGGCTGCTGCCGCCGGTGCTCCCGAACAAGATCGTGGCCGTGGGCCGCAACTACGCGGAGCACGCGGCGGAACTCGGCAACACCATCGTCGACAGCGAAGGCCGTCCGGACGCCCCCATCACCTTCTTCAAGCCCTCCACCTCGGTGGTCGGCCCGGGCGACCCGATCACGTACCCCTCCTTCTCCCAGGACGTCCACCACGAGGCCGAGCTGGCCGTGGTCATCGGACGCATGTGCCGCGAGGTGCCGAAGGAGCGCGTCAAGGACGTGATCCTCGGCTACACCTGCGCCAACGACGTCACCGCCCGCGACGTCCAGCAGCGGGAGAAGCAGTGGGCCCGGGCCAAGGGCTTCGACAGCGCCTGCCCGCTCGGCCCCTGGATCGAGACCGGCCTCGACCCGGCGGCGATCGCCGAGGGCCTGGCCATCCAGTGCACCGTGAACGGCGAACAGCGCCAGCTCGGCCGCACCAGCGACATGGTCCGCTCGGTTGAGGAGCTGATCGTCCACATCAGCGAGGCCATGACCCTGCTCCCGGGCGACGTCATCCTCACGGGGACCCCGGCCGGAGTCGGCCCCCTCAACGTCGGCGACGAGGTCGCCGTCACCATCGAAGGCATCGGCACTCTCACCAACAAGGTGATCAAGCGTGGCTAACGCGAACTCCCCCAAGCTCTCGACTCCGCTCGAGCAGGGGGCACCCCCCCGCGTACGTTTCTGTCCCTCCCCGACCGGCAACCCCCACGTGGGCCTGGTCCGCACCGCCCTCTTCAACTGGGCGTTCGCCCGCCACCACGGCGGTACGTTCGTCTTCCGCATCGAGGACACCGACGCGGCGCGCGACTCCGAGGAGTCCTACGCCCAGCTGCTCGACTCGCTGCGCTGGCTCGGCTTCACCTGGGACGAGGGCCCCGAGGTGGGCGGCCCGCACGCCCCGTACCGCCAGTCCGAGCGCATGGACATCTACGCGGACGTCGCGCAGCGCCTGCGCGACGGCGGCTACGCGTACGACTGCTACTGCACGACCGAGGAGCTGGACGCCCGCCGCGCCGCCGCCCGCGCGGCCGGCAAGCCCTCCGGCTACGACGGCCACTGCCGCGAGCTGACCCAGGTGCAGCTGGAGGCGTACCAGGGCGAGCACCGCCCCTCGATCGTCCGCTTCCGGATGCCCGACGAGACGATCACCTTCACGGACCTGGTCCGCGGCGAGATCTCCGTCACCCCGGAGAACGTCTCCGACTTCGGCATCCTGCGGGCCAACGGCGCCCCGCTCTACACGCTCGTCAACCCCGTCGACGACGCGCTGATGGAGATCACGCACGTGCTGCGCGGCGAGGACCTGCTGTCCTCCACCCCGCGCCAGATCGCCCTCTACAAGGCGCTCATGGAGCTCGGCGTCGCCAAGGGCGTGCCCGAGTTCGGCCACCTGCCGTACGTCATGGGCGAGGGCAACAAGAAGCTCTCCAAGCGCGACCCGGAGTCCTCGCTCAACCTCTACCGCGAGCGCGGCTTCCTGCCCGAGGGCCTGCTGAACTACCTCTCGCTGCTGGGCTGGTCCTTCTCCAAGGACCGGGACATCTTCTCGATCGAGGAGATGGTCGCGAAGTTCGACATCCCGGACGTCAACGCGAACCCGGCCCGCTTCGACCTGAAGAAGGCCGAGGCGATCAACGCCGACCACATCCGGCAGCTGGACCCGAAGGCCTTCGCGGACGCCTGCGCCCCCTGGCTCACGGCCCCGCACGCCAACTGGGCGCCGGAGGACTTCGACGCCGAGGCCTGGGCGCGCATCGCGCCCCACGCCCAGACCCGTGTGACGGTGCTGTCCGACATCACGGCGAACGTGGACTTCCTCTTCCGCAAGGAGCCGGTCGAGGACCAGGCGTCCTGGGACAAGGCCATGAAGGGCGAGCCCACGGCCCTGCTGACCACGGCCCGCGAGAACCTGGCCGGCGCCGACTGGTCGGACCCGGAGTCCCTCAAGCAGGCCGTCCTGACCGCCGGTGAGGCCCACGGCCTCAAGCTGGGCAAGGCGCAGGCGCCGGTCCGCGTGGCCGTCACCGGCCGCACGGTCGGCCTGCCGCTCTTCGAGTCCCTGGAGATCCTGGGCAAGGAGCGCTCGCTGGCGCGCATCGACGCGGCGCTGGCGAAGCTCGCCGCCTGATCCGCACCCCGCGAAGGGGGCGGCGGCCGACCCGGCCGCCGCCCCCTTCGGCGTTGCCGGAGCGCTCGTACCGTCCCCGGCGAGGACGCCGGCGGCCCCTGACGGACTTCTCCGTCGTGCCCCCGCCCGGCGGCGCCGCGGCGTAGGCTCGCCCGTATGCCGATCCGCGCCGTGCTGTGGGACATCGACGACACCCTGTTCGACTACACGGGTGCGGACGCGGCGGGCCTGGCCCGGCACCTCGTCGACGAGGGCCTGGGCGACCGCTACGGAACCCCGGCGGAGGCCCTCGCCTTCTGGCGGCGCCTCACCGAACTGAACTGGGCCCGCTTCGCCGCCGGCGAGGTCACCTTCCGGGGCCAGCGCCAGGACCGGGTACGGGACTTCCTCGACGCACCCGGGCTGAGCGCCGAGCTGGCCGACGCCTGGTTCGACCGCTACGTCGCGCACTACAAGGCCGCCTGGGCGCTCTTCCCGGACGTGGTGCCCGCCCTGGACGCCCTGGCCCACGGCTACCGGCACGGCGTGCTCACCAACTCCTCGGCCGCCAACCAGGACCCCAAGCTCCGCCACCTCGGGCTGCGCGACCGCTTCGAAGTGCTGGTCTGCGCCGCCGAGCTGGGCGTCAGCAAGCCGGACGCCGCCGCCTTCCTCGCCGCCTGCGAGGCGCTCGGCCTGCCCCCGGGCGAGGTGGCGTACGTGGGGGACCAGCCCGAGATCGACGCCCGGGGAGCCCGCGACGCCGGTCTGGAGGCGGTCTGGCTCGACCGCGACGGCGGCCGCGGCCCGGGCCCGGCGGGCGTGCACCGGATCGCCGGACTGGAGCGCCTGCCGGAGCTGCTGGCCACAGATACCCGTTTTGGAGCACGGTCAGGCATCCGGTAATGTTCTTTCTGCGCCGCCGGAGCGGGCCGAAAGGCCGGACACGGAGGCGCTAACCAAACGAAAGCCCCTCAAGGGGTTGAAGTTCGGTGGGCTATAGTGTAATTGGCAACACGAGGGTTTCTGGTTCCCTTATTCTAGGTTCGAGTCCTGGTAGCCCAGCGCAGTTCAGCAGTAACGCAGTGCTTGCCCCCGTTGTGTAGCGGCCTAGCACGCCGCCCTCTCAAGGCGGTAGCGCCGGTTCGAATCCGGTCGGGGGTACAGATCCTTCCCGTGAGATGTCCAGGGTCGCACCCAGACGTTTTGATGCAGGATCGCTAGGGCCCCCGTTGTGTAGCGGCCTAGCACGCCGCCCTCTCAAGGCGGTAGCGCCGGTTCGAATCCGGTCGGGGGTACAGTGTCTAGCTGGTCTAGACCTTTGGGCTATAGTGTAATTGGCAACACGAGGGTTTCTGGTTCCCTTATTCTAGGTTCGAGTCCTGGTAGCCCAGCGTAGTACCGAAGTAACAGCTAGCCCCCGTTGTGTAGCGGCCTAGCACGCCGCCCTCTCAAGGCGGTAGCGCCGGTTCGAATCCGGTCGGGGGTACGCACAGGAGAGGCCCTCCGCGATCATCGCGGAGGGCCTCTTCGCTGTTCCCGGAGCCGCCCGGGGCGGACAAGTACGGGCCCGGAGGCGCGAGTCAGGACGTGTGCGGCGTCGTTCGCGCCCCCGGACCCGGGGGTGGTGGGAGGTCGGAGGTGCAGGCTCAGCCGGAGCGGCGCAGGGCCTCCGTCAGGCGGGCGGCCGCGTCGATGACGGCCTGGGCGTGCATGCGCCCCGGGTGCCGGGTCAGGCGCTCGATCGGCCCGGAGACCGATACGGAGGCCACCACGCGGTTCGACGGCCCGCGCACCGGCGCCGAGACGGAGGCCACGCCGGGCTCCCGCTCGCCGATCGACTGGGCCCAGCCGCGGCGACGTACGCCGGACAGGGCCGTGGCCGTGAAGCGCGCGCCCTGAAGGCCTCGGTGGAGCCGCTCGGGCTCCTCCCAGGCCATCAGGATCTGCGCGGCCGAGCCGGCCTTCATCGGGAGCGTGGAGCCCACCGGGACCGTGTCCCGCAGGCCCGACAGCCGCTCGGCGGCCGCCACGCAGATGCGCATGTCGCCCTGACGACGGTAGAGCTGCGCGCTCTCGCCCGTCACGTCACGGAGGTGTGTGAGCACCGGTCCGGCCGTCGCCAGCAGGCGGTCCTCGCCGGCCGCGGCGGCAAGCTCTGCCAGCCGCGGACCGAGGATGAACCGGCCCTGCATGTCCCTCGCCACCATCCGGTGGTGTTCCAGTGCCACGGCGAGGCGATGCGCCGTGGGTCGTGCGAGCCCTGTCGCCGCGACCAGCCCGGCGAGGGTGGCCGGACCGGACTCCAGTGCGCTCAATACCAGAGCTGCCTTGTCGAGAACGCCGACGCCGCTAGAGTTGTCCATGAAACGATATTCGCGTCTCACACTGTGAAACGCAAGTTCAATTTTTCCAAGAACCAGCGAGTCTGTATGTGCGGGTCCACGAACCACTGGGTCCGAGCCGTCGTTCCGCACGTGGGGTAGCGGGCGATCAGGCGCTACAGATCTCTAATAAGCGCCGGCCCGACCGGCCGGCCGGAGGGAAAGCGATGGGTAGGACACTCGCGGAGAAGGTCTGGGACGACCATGTCGTCCGGCGCGCCGAGGGCGAGCCCGATCTCCTCTTCATTGATCTCCACCTGCTGCACGAGGTGACCAGCCCGCAGGCCTTCGAGGGTCTGCGTCAGGCCGGCCGCAAGGTCCGACGCCTCGACCTCACCATCGCGACCGAGGACCACAACACCCCCACGCTCGACATCGACAAGCCGATCGCGGACCCGGTCTCCCGGGCCCAGCTGGAGACGCTGCGCAAGAACTGCGCCGAGTTCGGCGTCCGCCTGCACTCCCTGGGCGACGTCGAGCAGGGCGTCGTCCACGTCGTGGGCCCCCAGCTGGGTCTGACCCAGCCCGGCACCACCGTGGTCTGCGGCGACTCGCACACCTCCACGCACGGTGCCTTCGGCGCGCTGGCCTTCGGCATCGGCACCAGCCAGGTCGAGCACGTGCTGGCCACCCAGACGCTCCCGCTGGCCCGCCCGAAGACGATGGCGATCACCGTCACCGGCGCGCTGGCCGAGGGCGTCACCGCCAAGGACCTGATCCTGGCGATCATCGCCAAGATCGGCACCGGCGGCGGCCAGGGCTACATCCTGGAATACCGCGGCGAGGCCATCGAGAAGCTCTCGATGGAAGCCCGCATGACCATCTGCAACATGTCGATCGAGGCCGGCGCCCGCGCGGGCATGATCGCCCCCGACCAGACCACCTTCGACTACCTCCAGGGCCGCGACCACGCCCCGGCCGGCGAGGAGTGGGACGCGGCGGTCGCGTACTGGAAGACGCTGCACACCGACGAGGACGCGGTCTTCGACGCGGAGGTCGTCATCGACGGCGCCGCACTGGCCCCGTTCGTCACCTGGGGCACCAACCCGGCCCAGGGCGCGCCCCTGTCGGCGAACGTCCCCGACCCGGCTTCGTACGAGGACGCTTCGGAGCGCAACGCCGCCGAAAAGGCCCTGGAGTACATGGGGTTGACCGCCGGACAGTCGCTGCGCGACATCCGTGTCGACACCGTCTTCGTAGGTTCCTGCACCAACGGCCGCATCGAGGACCTGCGGGCCGTCGTCGGCATCATCGAGGGCCGCAAAGTCGCCGACGGCGTACGGATGCTGGTCGTCCCGGGCTCCGTCCGGGTGGCCCTCCAGGCCGTGGAAGAGGGCCTGGACAAGGTCTTCAAGGAGGCCGGCGCCGAATGGCGGCACGCGGGCTGCTCGATGTGCCTGGGCATGAACCCCGACCAACTGGCGCCCGGTGAGCGTTCCGCGTCCACCTCCAACCGCAACTTCGAAGGCCGGCAGGGCAAGGGCGGACGCACCCACCTGGTCTCCCCGCAGGTGGCCGCCGCCACCGCGGTGCTGGGCCATCTGGCCTCTCCCGCCGACCTGTCCGAAGCCCCCGTGAACGCCGGAGTCCGATAACCATGGAAGCCTTCACCACCCACACCGGCCGGGCCGTCCCGCTGCGCCGCAGCAACGTCGACACCGACCAGATCATCCCGGCCCACTGGCTGAAGAAGATCACCCGCGACGGGTTCGAGGACGGCCTCTTCGAGGCCTGGCGCAAGGACCCGGAGTTCGTGACGAACCGCCCCGAGCGGGCGGGCGCGACCGTACTGGTCGCCGGCCCCGACTTCGGTACGGGCTCCTCGCGCGAGCACGCCGTCTGGGCCCTGCAGAACTTCGGCTTCAAGACGGTCATCTCCGCCCGCTTCGCCGACATCTTCCGCGGCAACTCGCTGAAGAACGGTCTGCTGACCGTCGTCCTGCCGCAGGAGACCGTTGACCGGCTCTGGGAGCTGACCGAGGCCGACCCCACCGCCGAAATCACCGTCGACCTCGTGGACCGCAAGGTCCGAGCCGAAGGTGTCGAGGCGGAGTTCGAACTCGACGACAACGCCCGCTGGCGTCTCCTGGAGGGGCTGGACGACATCTCGCTCACCCTTCAGAACGAAGGGGACATCGACGCTTACGAAAGCACCCGCCCCTCCTTCAAGCCGCAGACGATTCGGGCGTGATTCCGGCCTGATCAGCGCTTATTCACCTTCGGGTGATCACATCGGCAACACGGTGCCCCCCGCCTTCAGGCGGGGGGCACCGCCGTATGTTGAGGCCCCGTGAGGCGACAACTCGCCCCAGATGGCACAATCTGTGCATGGAACGCGACAGTCAACTCGAGCTCTACGAACTCGTCGCGGACCGGCTGAAAGAAGCACACACAAGGGTGCGCACACTGCAAGTCCCGGAGGGCGTAAGGATGGCGCTGTCCCGGAAGCTGTTGGTCGTCACTGCCGCGGCGAAGCACGATCTCGTCGATGCGGCAAGGCGCCTGGACAGGTTGATGAAGGACCTCGACGAGGGTCGATTCCCTGAAGGCGACTGATGCGAAGGAACTCCGTAACGGCCTACAACGTTGCGGCACTAGGGTGATTAGCCCGTTTCGTGTTTGATTTGCGGTATATATCCGCCTAACGTGCGAAATAAGCTTGAACACATTCGTTCTGGCGAAGTCTCCGAAGGGGAAGACGTGAACAAGGCGCAGCTCGTAGAAGCGATTGCCGACAAGGTTGGCGGCCGCCAGCAGGCCGCGGACGCTGTCGACGCGGTACTCGACGCGATCGTCCGCGCGGTCGTCGCGGGCGACCGGGTCTCGGTCACGGGCTTCGGCTCGTTCGAGAAGGTCGAGCGGCCGGCCCGGTACGCCCGTAACCCGCAGACGGGTGAGCGCGTCCGGGTCAAGAAGACCTCGGTTCCCCGCTTCCGTGCGGGTCAGGGCTTCAAGGACCTGGTCAGCGGCACCAAGAAGCTCCCCAAGGGCGGCGAGGTGTCCGTGAAGAAGGCGCCGAAGGGCAGCCTGTCGGGCGGCTCCGCCTCGGTGACGGTCAAGAAGGCCGCGGCCAAGAAGGCCACGACCGTCAAGAAGGCGGCGGCGAAGACCGCGGTGGCGAAGAAGGCCACGCCGGCCGCGAAGAAGACCACGGCGAAGAAGACCACGGCGACCGCCAAGAAGACGACCGCGGTCGCGAAGAAGGCCACGCCGGCCAAGAAGACCACCGCCGTCAAGGCGACCACGGCGAAGAAGGCCACGGCCACCGCCAAGAAGACCGCGCCGGCGGCCAAGAAGGCCACCCCGGCGACCAAGGCGCCCGCCACGAAGAAGGCGACGGCGCGCAAGACCACCGCGAAGAAGACCACCGCCCGCAAGAAGTAAGGGGCACGAGTCACACACGCCGGGCCGGCTTCCCCCACGGGGGAAGCCGGCCCGCGGTGCGTTCCGCCGGGGCCGTCCGCCCCGCGTCGGCGCAGGTCAGAAGGTTTGCAGGGTCACCAGGGTGATGCGCAGCGCAGGGCCTTCGCCGTCCGTCTCGACGCGGACGCGCTGGCCGGGACGCAGCAGCAGCAGACCGCCCGCGTCGAAGGCGGCGGCCTCGAAGGGCACCGGGGTGCCGTCGTCCAGCAGCACACTGCCGCTGCGGGTCCGGGAGTCGTACGTGTACGCGGTCGCCTGCATACGGGCACTGTATCGGGCCGTGTGCCGCCCCACGCCGAGGGAGAGGGCCGTCCTCAGGTCCGCCGCCGTGTCCACGTCCCTGCGCACGCTGTCGACGTCCGGCAGGGCGATTTCCACCGCCCCCGACGCCGAATGGCGGGCCCGGGACGGGCCGCCGAACGCGGGTGCCAATTCCACGCCGGGGCCGGCGGAAAGCAGGGTCGTCCCGATTCCCGCCGCATCCGCCAGGAATGCCCGGGGAAATGTCGCGGCGCGGTCGAGCACCCGTAGCAATTCGGACGGGCGCAGGGCGGGCAGATCCGCGTTGACCGCCGCGAGACGGGCCCCCGGCCGGCCCGCGCGCACCGCCCGCGCGCCGTGGTCCAGCGCGGCGTTGAGACCGGCCCCCGGGGCATCGGGAAGGATCCGCGCCCCCAGCCCGGCGAGTTCCGCACCGGCCGTGGGGTCGTTCGTGACGACCACCACATCCAGGACCGAAGCGCAGGCCAGCGCCCCCGCCACGGTGTCCTGGGCGAAGGCCAGCGCCAGCCCGGCGCGGGAGGTGCCGACCGCCGCCGCGAGACGGCTCTTGGCCAGTGCCAAGGGCTTCAGCGGTACGACGAGACTCCAGTCGGCGTTCGTGACGCACCCCTTCCCTCCGGTGCGCTCGCGCACCCGCCCAGGCCGTCGGCGGGCCGCGGCCCGGCCCCCGGTCGGCCCATTGTCGCCGCAGAGCGGCCGGAGGGAGCCCCGGCGGTGCGAGCGGGGCGTACGGTGTCCTCGACAGAGATCGGACCCGGAGCGACACTTGTCCGGCCCACAAGGTGCCGAGGCCACGCACCGGTCCTAGAGGAAGGTGTCCGAGTGCCCCGCCGCAGAATCGGCTTCTGGTACCGCCTGGCGGCGGTCATCGCAAAACCGCCGCTGGTAGTGCTCTTCAAGCGGGACTGGCGGGGAATGGATCACATTCCGGCCGAGGGCGGATTTATCACCGCCGTCAATCACAACTCGTATCTGGACCCGCTCTCCTACGCGCACTTCCAGTACAACACCGGCCGGGTGCCGCGATTGCTCGCGAAGGCCGGCCTCTTCAAGGTGCCTTTCGTGGGCATGATCCTCCGCGGCTCCGGCCAGATCCCCGTCTACCGGGAGACCACCAACGCCCTGGACGCATTCCGGGCGGCCGTCGCCGCCATCGAGCGCGGCGAATGCGTGGCCTTTTACCCGGAAGGCACGCTCACCCGCGATCCCGAGATGTGGCCGATGGCCGGAAAGAGCGGCGCCGCCCGCGTGGCGCTGATCACCAAGGCCCCCGTCATTCCGGTGGCCCAGTGGGGCGCCAACCTGGCGATGCCGCCGTACGCCACCGAGAACAAGCTCCGGCTGTTCCCGCGCAAGACCCTCCAGGTCCTCGCAGGGCCGCCCGTCGACCTTTCGGCGTACTACGACCGGGAACCCACCCCGGAGGTCCTCAAGGGGGCCACCGAGGCCATCATGGCCGACATCACCAAGCTCCTGGAGGAGCTGCGCGGACAGAGTGCGCCCGCGCAGCCCTACGACCACCGCAAGGCCAGGGCGCAGCAGCGGCGAGACGCCGCGGGGAAGGGCGACAAGTGACACGTCCCGTGAAGGCGGCCGTCTTCGGAACCGGCTCCTGGGGCACCGCCTTCGGCATGGTGCTCGCCGACGCCGGCTGCGAGGTGACCCTGTGGGGCCGCCGCCGGGAACTCGCCGACGCCGTCAACAACGGCCGGACGAACCCGGACTACTTCCCCGGCGTCGAACTGCCCGCCAACCTGCGGGCCACCACGGACGCGGCCGAGGCCGCCCGGGACGCCGACTTCGCCGTCCTGGCCATCCCCTCGCAGACCCTGCGCGAGAACCTCGCGGCCTGGGCCCCCCTGCTGCCCGCCGACGCCGTGCTCGTCTCCCTGATGAAGGGCATCGAACTCGGCAGCGCCAAGCGGATGAGCGAGGTCATCGAAGAGGTGGCCAAGGTCCCCGCCGAGCGCGTCGCCGTCGTCACCGGCCCGAACCTGGCCCGCGAGATCGTCGACCGGCAGCCCGCCGCCTCCGTCGTCGCCTGTGTGGACGAGTCCGTGGCGCGGCGCCTCCAGGCCGCCTGCCACACCCCGTACTTCCGCCCGTACACGAGCACCGACGTCATCGGCTGCGAGCTCGGCGGCGCCGTCAAGAACGTCATCGGCCTCGCCGTCGGCATCGCGGACGGGATGGGCCTGGGGGACAACACCAAGGGCTCGCTCATCACCCGCGGACTCGCCGAAGCCACCCGGCTGGGCCTGGCCATGGGCGCCGATCCGCTGACCTTCTCCGGCCTCGCGGGGCTCGGCGACCTCGTCGCCACCTGCTCCTCGCCGCTCTCCCGGAACCACACCTTCGGCACCAACCTGGGGCGCGGGATGACCCTGGAGGAGACCATCGCGGTCACCAAGCAGACCGCCGAGGGAGTCAAGTCCTGCCAGTCGGTGGCGGATCTGGCCGGCCGCTACGGGGTGGACATGCCGATCACCGACACGGTGGTCGACATCGTGCACCACGGCAAGCCGCCCCTGGTCGCGCTGAAGGAACTGATGGGGCGCAGCGCCAAACCGGAACGCCGCTGAGTCCTTTCCGGACGTCTGAGCGGGTACCCTCGTGGCGATATGAGCAGCGAGAACCTCCCCCAGACCCCTGAGCAGCAGGGCCGCAAGCCCCGCGTGGCCGTCGTGTTCGGCGGCCGCAGCTCGGAACACGCCATCTCGGTTGTCACGGCGGGCGCCGTGCTGCGCTCCATCGACCGTGCCAAGTACGAGGTGCTGCCCATCGGCATCACCACGGACGGCCGGTGGGCGCTGACCGCCGACGAGCCCGACCGCATGGCCATCGCGGACCGCGCCCTCCCGAACGTGGAGGCGCTCGCGGATTCCCCGGACGGCACCGTCGTGCTCTCCGTGGACCCCGCCAGCCGCGAGGTCGTCTACACCGAGCCGGGCGCCGTTCCCAAGGCACTGGGCGAGGTCGACGTCGTCTTCCCCGTCCTGCACGGCCCCTACGGCGAGGACGGCACCCTGCAGGGCCTCCTGGAGCTGTCCGGGATCCCGTACGTCGGTTCCGGCGTCCTCGCCTCGGCCGTCGGCCAGGACAAGGACTACATGAAGCGGGTGTTCACCTCCTTCGGGCTGAAGGTCGGCCCGTACGTGACCATCCGGCCCCGCGAGTGGGAGGCCGACCAGGCCGCCGCCACCGCGAAGATCCTGGACTTCGCCGGCGAGCACGGCTGGCCGCTGTTCGTGAAGCCCGCCCGGGCCGGCTCCTCCATCGGCATCACCAAGGTCGACGACCCCTCCGGGCTGGAGGAGGCCGTCCGCGAGGCCCGCCGTCACGACCCGAAGATCATCGTGGAGGCGCTGCTGCGCGGCCGCGAGATCGAGTGCGGCGTGCTGGAGTTCGAGGACGGCCCGCGGGCCAGCGTCCCGGCCGAGATCCCGCCGGTCTCCAGCCACGACTTCTACGACTTCGAGGCGAAGTACATCGACTCGGCGTCCGGACTCGTGCCCGCCCCGATGACCCCGGAGCAGACCGCCGAGGTGCAGCGGCTCGCGATCGAGGCCTTCGAGGCCGCGTCCTGCGAGGGCCTGGTGCGCGCCGACTTCTTCCTCACCGAGGACGGCGAGTTCGTGATCAACGAGATCAACACGATGCCGGGCTTCACGCCGATCTCCATGTACCCGCGCATGTGGCAGGAGTCGGGCATCGAGTACCCGGAGCTGGTGGACCGCCTGATCCAGGCGGCCCTGCGCCGCTCCACCGGGCTGCGCTAGCCGGACACCCCCCGGCCGCACCCGGCCCCGTACAGCCGACCGCCCGCCGTCCGCCCCGAGAGGGGCGGCCGACGGGCGGCGGTGTGAGCGGGGCCGGAGCGGAAGGACCGGTACCGGTTCAGTACGAGGAGATGCCCACGGGCACCGCCCCGGCCACGGCGGCGGACAGACCGACCAGCATGCCCGCGTCCGTGGCATGCTCCTTGTCGACCCGGACCTCCGTGTACGCCAGCCGCGCCCCGGTGGTGAACCGGAAGCCACCGTCGGACGTCTTCTCCAGCAGCCAGCCGACGCCGTTCACCTCGACGCCCTCCTGCTTCGGATCCGCCATCGCGGGGGGCTTGGGGATACCGCACCGCAGTACGATCGCCGAGCCGCCCCACGAGGCGGTCAGATCCGACTCCGGCTCGGTGGGGGTCCGCGCCAGACCGGCCACCGTCTCCGGGAGCCCGGCGTGCAGCTTCGCACAGAGCCCGGCGACGTCGGCCGGCGGAGCGGCCGGCGGCTCCACCCGGGCCGCGGAATCCCCCGGGGCGCAGCCCGCGAGGGCCAGCAGGGCCAGCAGGGCGGCTAGACGGAACGGCCGGCGGTGGAATGACATCACCGGCCAAGAGTAGACGGGGGCTACAGATGGACCACGGGGCAGGTCAAGGTGCGGGTGATGCCCTCCACCTGCTGGACCTTGGCGACCACCATGCGGCCGAGATCGTCGACCGTTTCGGCCTGGGCGCGCACGATCACGTCGTACGGACCCGTCACGTCCTCGGCCTGGATCACCCCCGCGATCTTCCCGATGGACTCGGCGACCAAGGACGCCTTGCCCACCTCGGTCTGGATGAGGATGTACGCCTGTACCACGGAACCTCCAGGGCGGCCACGAGGATCATTTCCCCTAACCTTCGGATGGGCCCAGGAAGATCGGGCGGGCCCGGGGAAGAAGGGACGCCACGGTACCGCGTCGCCGTACGCCGCGGGGAGACCCGCGGGCCCGGCGGCGCGCAGTGCGGGGCGCACGGAGAGCAGAAGTTGACGTATCTGTTGACGGTACCCAGAGCTGTGACGGCTCGCGACCGCAAGCGGACTTGCCAAGAAGGGGCACAGCGATGAAGGGCACTGTGGGCGAGCTGGGGGAGTTCGGGCTCATTCGGGAGCTCACCTCACGGCTCACCACCACCCCGGCGGTCCGGCTCGGACCGGGCGACGACGCCGCGGTGGTGTCGGCCCCCGACCGGCGGGTCGTGGCGAGCACGGACATCCTGCTGGAAGGCCGGCACTTCCGCCGCGACTGGTCCACCGCCTACGACGTCGGCCGCAAGGCCGCCGCGCAGAACCTGGCCGACATCGCCGCCATGGGCGCGGTGCCGACGGCCCTCCTGCTCGGCCTCGTGGTCCCGGCGGAGCTGCCGGTCACCTGGCCCACCGAGCTGATGGACGGCATCCGCGACGAATGCCAGGTCGCGGGAGCGGCCGTGGTCGGCGGCGACGTCGTGCGCGGCGACACGATCACCGTCGCCATCACCGCCCTCGGCGACCTGCGCAACCACGAGCCGGTGCTGCGCTCCGGCGCCCGGCCCGGGGACGTCGTCGCGGTCACCGGATGGCTCGGCTGGTCCGCGGCCGGCTTCGCGGTCCTCTCGCGCGGCTTCCGCTCCCCGCGGGCCTTCGTCGAGGCGCACCGCCGCCCCGAGCCTCCGTACCACGCGGGTCCGGCGGCCGCCGGACTCGGCGCCACCGCCATGACCGACGTCAGCGACGGCCTGATCGCCGACCTCGGGCACATCGCCGAGGCCAGCAAGGTGCGGATCGACGTGCGCTCGGGAGCCGTGGACATCCCCACCCAGATGCACGACATCGGCCAGGCGGTCGGCGTGGACCCGCTCCAGTGGGTGCTCACCGGCGGCGAGGACCACGCCATCGTGGCCACCTTCCCGCCCGACGTGAAGCTCCCGGCCCGCTGGAAGGTCATCGGGGAGGTCCTCAACCGATCCGCGCTGCCCCAGGTGACCGTGGACGGGGCCCCCTGGACGAGCACCGGAGGCTGGGACCACTTCGGCGCCGACCCGGCCGACGAGGACGCCGCGCGATGAACGCCGGGGCGCCCCCCGCGTGCCTGACCGTCGCCGGATCCGACTCCGGCGGCGGCGCGGGCATCCAGGCCGACCTCAAGACCATGATGGCGCTCGGGGTGCACGGCATGAGCGTGCTCACCGCCGTCACCGCGCAGAACTCGCTCGGCGTGCACGGCGTCTGGGAGCTGCCGGCCGAGGCCGTCACCGCCCAGTACCGGGCGGTGGCCGACGACATCGGGGTGCGGGCCGTCAAGACCGGGATGCTGTCCTCCGCCGTCCTGGTGGAGACGGTCGCCGGCCTGCTGGCCACCACCGAGGCCCCGGCCGTGGTGGACCCCGTCGGGGTGTCCAAGCACGGGGACCCGCTGCTCGCCGCCTCCGCGCTGGACGCCGTACGCCGGGAACTGCTGCCGCGGGCCACGGTGGCGACGCCGAACCTGGACGAGGTGACCCAGCTCACCGGGGTGCGCGTCCTCGACGAGGACGGCATGCGACGGGCCGCCGACGCCATCCTCGGCTACGGGCCCCGGTGGGCGCTGATCAAGGGCGGCCACCTCGCCGCGCACGGGAACGAGGCCGTGGACCTGCTGACGGACGGCTCGGAGGAGCTGTGGCTGCGGGCCCCCCGCCACGACAACCGGCATACGCACGGCACCGGCTGCACCCTCGCCAGCGCCATCGCGGCGGGCCTGGCCAAGGGCCTGGCCGTGCCGGAGGCGGTCACGGCGGCCAAGGAGTACGTCACCGGCGCCATCGCGGCCGGCTTCTCGCTCGGCGGCGGCATCGGCCCGGTCGACCACGCCTGGCGGCAGCGCCCCTAGACCCCGGAGCCCGCCCCGCAGGCCCATCGGGGGCGTCGGGGGCGTCGGGGGCGTCCGGGCAAGGCAAAAGGCCGGTTCACCTAGGTGAACCGGCCTTTTTGGCAACCGGAAGGGCTGCGCTTACGACGACGTAAGGCGTCAGCGCGAGACCTTGCCGGCCTTGATGCACGAGGTGCAGGCGTTGAGGCGCTTCGGCGTCCCATTGACCACGGCACGAACGCGCTGGATGTTCGGGTTCCAGCGACGCGAGGTGCGGCGGTGCGAGTGGGAGATGCTGTTGCCGAAGCTCGGCCCCTTGGCGCAAACGTCGCAGTTGGCAGCCACAGGTCACTCCAAAGACTTCAGATGCACTTACAGTGAAATCCGGCGCACCGGAATCAGAGATCTGAAGTGGCTTGCCGGACGAGTGTCCCGACTCTCGCCGGGCAACCTGAGCAGCATACAACGACTGCTTCGGTCCAAGAAAACTACCATGTCCGGGTCCCCCTCCGCCCCGGGGTCCCGGGCCGCGGGGGCGCCTTCGTTACCCTGCGGTGAACCCTGGCCCGCACAAGGAGGAACGCCCGGTGGCGCACGAGCCTGGCCCGCACACCCTCGACGCCGAAGCGGTGCGCACCTGGAGCTCGCTGGCCCTGGCCGCACTGGGCCGGGCCCGCGAGGACATCGACGCGATCAACGTCTACCCGGTCGCGGACGCCGACACCGGCACCAACCTCTACCTGACCGCCGAGTCCGCCGACCGCGCCCTGGCCGCGGCCTTCGGGGACGGCTCCGCGGATCCCGCCGGCGTGACCGAAGGCACACCCGCCGCTCCCGCCCCCACCCTCTCCGACGCCGTACGGGCCTACGCGCACGGCGCCCTGATAGGCGCCCGCGGGAACTCCGGGACGATCCTCGCCCAGCTGCTGCGCGGGGTCGCCGACGTGCTGGGCGCCGAGCCCGCGGGCCGGGCGCCCGGCCCGCTGCTGGCGCAGGCCCTGACCCGGGCCGCCGAGGAGGCGTACCAGGCCGTCGCGCACCCGGTCGAGGGCACCATGCTCACCGTCGCCGGGGCCGCCGCCCGGGCCGGATCGGCCGTCGGGGCCGTCGGAGCCGCCGCCGGGGGCGCCGCGGCGACCGCCTCCGACGTGGCCCGGGCCGCCTACGACGGGGCCCGGGCGGCCCTCGCCGAGACCCCCGGGCAGCTGGCCGCGCTGGGCCGGGCCGGGGTGGTCGACGCGGGGGGCTGCGGGCTGGTCGCCGTACTCGGGGCCCTGTGGCAGGCCCTGTCCGGGCAGGAACCCGCCGCCGAGCCGGTCCGCGGCCGGGCCGTGCCCGTACCGCAGCCGCCGAAGCCCTGCGCGCAGGAGCAGGACGGGCCCGCGTACGAGGTGATCTACCTGCTGGAGGCCGGGGAGGAGGCGGTCGGGGAGCTGCGCGCGCGACTCGACGGGCTCGGCGACTCCCTGGTGGTGGTCGGCGGCGACGGGCTGTGGAACGTCCACGTGCACGTCGACGACCCGGGCGCCGCCGTCGAGGCCGGGGTCGTCGCGGGCCGGCCGTACCGGATCCGCATCACCCACTTCGGCGACGAGCGCCGCCGCGCGACCGCCCCGCCCGTCCAGCGGGCCGTGGTCGCCGTGGTCCAGGGCGAGGGGCTGGCCGGGCTGTGCGGGGAGGCCGGCGCCACCGCCGTGCCGGCCCGCCCCGGAGAACCGCCGTCCGTCCCCGAACTGCTCGACGCGATCCGCCGGGCGCACGCCCGCGAGGTGGTCCTGCTGCCCGGAGCCGCCGAACTGCGCGCGGCCGCCGCGGCCGCCGCCGAACAGGCCCGCGCCGACGGCGTACGGGTGGCCGTCATCCCCACCCGCTCCGCGGTACAGGGCCTGGCCGCCCTCGCCGTGCACGACCCCGGGGCCAGCTTCGACGAGGACGTCGTCGCCATGACCGCGGCCGCCGGCGCCACCCGCTACGGGGAACTCGCCGTCGCCGAACGGCAGTCCTTCACCTCCGCCGGCATCTGCCAGGCCGGCGACGTGCTCGGGCTCATCGACGGGGACATCGCCGTCATCGGCCCCGGCCTGCCCGAGACCGCCGAGGCCGTCCTGGCGCGGATGCTCGGCTCCGGCGGCGAACTGGTCACCCTCGTCCTGGGACCCGAGGTCCCCGACGCCCTCGCCGCGCGCCTGGAGGAGTACGTCCAGCACGCGCACCTCGCCGTCGACACCGTCACCTACCGGGGCGGGCGGTACTCGGCGCCGCTCCTGATCGGGGTCGAATAAGGGTCGGACGGCGGGCTTGTCAGCGCGATGGTGTGCAATGGAACACGTGCCCGCGCTCGACGAAGACCTCAAGAAGACCCTCGGCCCCGCCACCGCCAAGGTGCTGGCCGAGCAGCTCGGCCTGCACACGGCCCTGGACCTGCTCCACCACTACCCCCGGCGGTACGCGGAGCGCGGCGAGCTGACCCCGCTGGCCGAGCTCGCCAACCAGCTCGACGAACACGTCACCGTCGTCGCCCAGGTCGCCGACGCCCGCGTCCTCACCTTCAACGGAGGCCGCGGCAAACGCCTCGAAGTCACCATCACCGACGGCAGCGGCCGCCTCCAGCTGGTCTTCTTCGGCGCCGGCGTCCACAAACCGCACAAGGAGCTGCTGCCCGGCACCCGCGCGATGTTCGCGGGCAAGGTCGGCATGTTCAACCGCAAGCTCCAGCTCTCCCACCCCGCCTACGAACCGCTCGGCGCGGACGCCTCCGACCAGGACGCGGCGACCGCCTTCGCCGGCCGGCTCATCCCGATCTACCCGGCCTGCGCGAAGCTGGAGTCCTGGAAGATCACCAAATGCGTCGACGCCGTCCTGCCCGGAGTCCAGGAGACCGTCGACCCCCTGCCGGCCGCCCTGCGCGAGGGCCGCGGACTGGTCCCGCTCACCGAGGCCCTCCTCAAGATCCACCGCCCCGCCAGCAAGGCCGACGTCGAGGACGCCCGCCAACGCCTGAAGTGGGACGAGGCCTTCGTCCTCCAGGTCGCCCTCGCCCGCCGCCGGCACGCCGACTCCCAGCTCCCGGCCGTCCCGCGCCGCCCCGCCCCCGGCGGCCTGCTGGACGCCTTCGACGCCACCCTGCCCTTCACCCTCACCGACGGCCAGCGCCACGTCTCGAAGGAGATCTTCGACGACCTCGCCACCTGCCACCCCATGCACCGCCTCCTCCAGGGCGAGGTCGGCAGCGGCAAGACCATGGTCGCCCTGCGCGCCATGCTCGCCGTGGTCGACAGCGGCGGGCAGGCCGCGATGCTCGCGCCCACCGAAGTGCTCGCCCAGCAGCACCACCGGTCCATCACCGAGATGATGGGCGAGCTCGCCGAGGGCGGCCTGCTCGGCGGCTCCGACCTGGGGACCAAGGTGGTCCTGCTCACCGGCTCCATGGGCATGCCCGCCCGCCGTCAGGCCCTGCTCGACCTGGTCACCGGCGAGGCCGGCATCGTCATCGGCACGCACGCGCTGATCGAGGACAAGGTCCGCTTCCACGACCTCGGCCTCGTCGTCGTCGACGAACAGCACCGGTTCGGCGTCGAACAGCGCGACGCCCTGCGCTCCAAGGGCAAGCAGCCCCCGCACCTGCTGGTCATGACGGCGACCCCGATCCCGCGCACCGTCGCGATGACCGTCTTCGGCGACCTGGAGACCTCCGTCCTCGACCAGCTCCCGGCCGGCCGCTCCCCGATCGCCACCCACGTCGTACCCGCCAAGGACAAGCCCCACTTCCTCACCCGGGCCTGGGAACGCGTCCGCGAGGAGGTCGAGAACGGCCACCAGGCGTACGTCGTCTGCCCCCGGATCGGAGACGGCGAGGACGAACCCAAGAAGAAGAAGGCCGCGCAGGAGGACGACGACAAGCGGCCCCCGCTCGCCGTCCTGGAGATCGCCGGGCAGCTCTCGCAGGGACCCCTCGCCGGGCTCCGCGTCGAAGTCCTGCACGGGCGGATGGACCCCGCCGACAAGGACGACGTCATGCGCCGCTTCGCGGCCGGCGAGGTCCACGTGCTCGTCGCCACCACGGTCATCGAGGTCGGCGTGAACGTCCCCAACTCCACCGTCATGGTGATCATGGACGCGGACCGCTTCGGCGTCTCCCAGCTCCACCAGCTGCGCGGCCGCGTCGGCCGGGGCTCCGCGCCGGGCCTGTGTCTGCTGGTCAGCGAGATGCACGAGGCCAGCCCCGCCCGCGCCCGGCTCGCCGCCGTCGCCGCCACCCTCGACGGCTTCGAACTCTCCCGGATCGACCTGGAACAGCGCCGCGAGGGCGACGTCCTCGGCCAGGCGCAGTCGGGCGTGCGCTCCTCGCTGCGCATGCTCGCCGTCATCGAGGACGAGGAGGTCATCGCCCAGGCCCGGGAGGAGGCCACCCGCGTGGTCGGCGCCGACCCCGAGCTGGCGGGCCTCCCCGGGCTGCGCACCGCGCTGGACGCGCTCCTGGACACCGAGCGGGAGCGGTACCTGGAGAAGGGCTGACAATGGGGGTGCCCGTTGTACGAACCCCCGGACACCGAAGGACCCCAGATGACCCGCGTGATCGCCGGCACCGCCGGCGGGCGGCGGCTGACCGTGCCGCCCGGCACCGGCACCCGCCCGACCTCCGACCGGATGCGCGAAGGGCTCTTCTCCACCTGGGAGTCACTGCACGGCGTGGAGGGCTCGCGGGTCCTCGACCTCTACGGCGGCTCCGGCGCCGTGGGTCTCGAAGCCCTCTCCCGGGGCGCGGCCCACGCCCTGCTGGTCGAGGCCGACGCCAAGGCCGCCAAGGCCATCCGGGAGAACATCGCGGCCCTGGGCCTGCCCGGCGCCGAATTCCGGGCGGGCAAGGCCGAGCAGGTGGTGGCGGCCGCCGCGCAGGCAGACCCGTACGACGTGGTCTTCCTGGACCCGCCGTACGCCGTCGAGCACGCCGAGCTGGGGGAGATCCTCCTCACACTCCGCTCCAACGGCTGGCTCACGGGCGATGCGCTCGTCACCGTGGAGCGCAGCACGAGGAGCGGGGCGTTCCCGTGGCCCGAGGGTTTCGAGGCGCTCCGGTCCCGCAAGTACGGCGAAGGCACCCTTTGGTACGGTCGCGCCGCCTTCACCAGCGAAGTTTCATGATGCCCGCACCGGGGAGCGAGGGAATTCAGTTGCGCCGCGCCGTCTGTCCGGGGTCGTTCGACCCCATCACCAACGGGCACCTCGACATCATCGGCCGGGCCTCCCGGCTCTACGACGTGGTCCACGTCGCCGTGATGATCAACCAGTCCAAGAAGGGCCTGTTCACGGTCGAGGAGCGGATCGAGATGATCCGCGAGGCCACCGCCGACTACGGCAACGTGGAGGTCGAGTCCTTCCACGGACTGCTCGTGGACTTCTGCAAGCAGCGGGACATCCCCGCCATCGTCAAGGGCCTGCGCGCCGTCAGCGACTTCGACTACGAACTCCAGATGGCCCAGATGAACATGGGACTGTCGGGCGTCGAAACGCTGTTCGTGCCGACCAACCCCACGTACAGCTTCCTGTCGTCCTCCCTGGTCAAGGAGGTCGCGACCTGGGGCGGCGACGTCGCCCACCTGCTGCCCGCGCACGTGCACGCGGCGCTGACCGAGCGGCTGCGCGCGAAGTGACCCGGCGGCGGCCGGACCGGGCTCACCCGGTCCGCGCCGCACCCGCGTCCGGTGGCCCTACAGTCGTCTCGTCAGCGGTCCCGTCCGGCACAGGACCCGTCCGAGGCAGAGAGAGTGCGAGCCCCCATGGACGTACAGAAGAAGCTCGACGAGATCGTCGCGGCCGTCGGCGGCGCCCGGTCCATGCCCATGTCGGCTTCCTGCGTGATCAACCGCTCGGAGCTCCTCGACCGGCTGCAGGAGGTGCGCGAGGCCCTGCCCGGCTCGCTCGCCCAGGCCCGTGAGCTGATCGGCGGGCGCGAGCAGCTGGTCGAGGAGGCCCGGCGCGAGGCGGAGCGGATCATCGAGTCCGCCCACGCCCAGCGCGGCTCGCTGATCTCGGACACGGAGATCGCCCGCCGCTCGCAGGCCGAGGCCGACCGGATCCTGGCCGAGGCGCGCCGGGAGGCCGCGGAGATCCGGGCCGAGGCGGACGACTACGTCGACAGCAAGCTCGCCAACTTCGAGGTCGTGCTCAGCAAGACGATCGGCTCGGTGGACCGCGGCCGCGAGAAGCTCCTGGGCCGCGGCCCGGGCCTGGACGAGCAGGGCTTCGCGGACACGGACGCCCCCGAGCGCAGCCACGACCCGCAGGTGCAGCGCCAGCAGGCGGACGCGTACGTGGACACCAAGCTGGCGACCTTCGAGGCAGTGCTCGCCAAGACCCTGGAGGCCGTCGGCCGGGGCCGCCAGAAGCTGCTCGGCCGGGTCCCCACCGACGACCTCGGGGCGCACATGGCCGCCCAGGACGCGGCCGGCGCCGCGGGGGTCCGCCCGTCGAGCGACGCGGACTTCCTGGCCGGTCTCGCCGAGCCGGCCCCCGAAGCGGTCCGCGCGCAGATCCCCGCACAGATCTCCGCGCAGACGCAGCAGCCCGCACCGCAGTACGACGGGTACGCCTATCCGCAGCAGCCGGCCGTCCACCAGCAGGACGGCTACGGCTACCAGGACCCGTACGCGGGCCAGCCCTACGGGGTCCAGCAGCAGCCCGACGCCTACGCGGCCTACCAGCAGCAGCCGGATCCGTACGCCGCCTACCAGCAGCCCCAGGCCCCTCAGCAGGCGCAGCAGACGCAGCAGATGCACCAGCAGCCGCAGCAGCCCGCGCTCGACGAGACCAGCTTCTTCGACACGAGCATGATCAACCTGGATCAGCTGCGCCAGTACGAGCAGGGGCGCTGACCCGGATTGGGCTCAGAGCGAAGCGCCGGGTATCCTGGCTCTTCGGTCGCGCGTATGCACCGCGATCCATGCTGCCCGTAAGCGTCGTCCGCTTGTGGGGCAGGACTTTGATCTTCAGCGATCTGTGAAAGCAGGAACGGCCCTGAATACCCGCCTCGACCCCCGCAACCCCCTCGTGTTCGACACGCACGAGCTGGGTCGGCGTCCTGGTGCCATGCAGCGGCTGTCCAGCGAGATCTCGACCCCGGCCGACTTCGGTCTGGCCGGAGTCATCGGAGTGCCGGAAGGCTCGCCGCTGAAGCTCAAGCTCCGCCTGGAGTCGGTCATGGAAGGGGTGCTTGTCACAGGCACCGCCCGTGCATCGGCCGTGGGGGAGTGCGTAAGGTGTCTGGAGGCCGTCGAGCGCGAGCTCAAGGCGGACTTCCAGGAGATGTTCTCGTACCCTGACGCCGACGACCGGAACCGCTCCAAGGCGGAGCCGGCCGACGACGCCGAGGACGACGAGGACACGCTCTTTCTCGAGGACGGCTTGTTCGACCTCGAACCCCTGCTGCGCGACGTGGTGGTGCTCGCACTGCCGCTGCAGCCGGTGTGCCGGGAGGACTGTCTCGGACTGTGCCCCGATTGCGGGCTCAGCCTGAACGACGACCCGGACCACCACCATGACGCCGTCGACATCCGTTGGGCGGCACTGCAAGGACTCGTCGTGACCGATCAGGACGACGAGAAGGACAACATGAGCGGCACTGCGTCTGACGGAGTTCAGAGCGCCGCCGAGAAGCAGGAGAAGTAGCCGTGGCTGTTCCGAAGCGGAAGATGTCGCGCAGCAACACGCGCCACCGCCGGTCGCAGTGGAAGGCTGCGGTCCCCACCCTGGTTTCGTGTGAGCGTTGCCAGGAGCCGAAGCTCCAGCACATTGCGTGCCCGAGCTGCGGCACCTACAACAAGCGCCAGGTCCTCGAGGTCTGAGCGGCTGGTGAGAGGCGCAATGTCTGAGCTGTCCAACGCTGAGAAGCAGGCAGACAGTAACAACGCGGCCTCGTCCCACACGCTTCTGGAAGGGCGGCTCGGGTATCGACTCGAGTCCGCCCTTCTGGTGCGTGCACTGACCCACCGTTCGTACGCGTACGAGAACGGCGGTCTGCCCACCAACGAACGGCTGGAGTTCCTCGGGGACTCCGTGCTGGGCCTGGTGGTCACGGACACGCTGTACACCACCCACCCCGACCTGCCCGAAGGCCAGCTGGCCAAGTTGCGGGCCGCGGTGGTCAACTCGCGTGCACTGGCGGAGGTCGGGCGTGGCCTCGAACTCGGCTCCTTCATCCGGCTCGGCCGGGGCGAAGAGGGCACGGGCGGCCGGGACAAGGCCTCCATCCTCGCCGACACCCTTGAAGCGGTGATCGGCGCGGTCTACCTCGATCAGGGCCTCGACGCGGCCTCGGAGCTGGTTCACCGGCTCTTCGACCCGCTCATCGAGAAGTCCTCCAACCTCGGGGCCGGCCTGGACTGGAAGACCAGTCTCCAGGAGCTCACGGCGGCCGAAGGCCTCGGCGTACCGGAATATCTGGTCACCGAGACCGGACCGGACCACGAGAAGACCTTCACAGCTGCCGCTCGCGTCGGTGGTGTCTCGTACGGCACCGGCACCGGCCGCAGCAAGAAGGAAGCGGAACAGCAGGCGGCGGAGTCCGCGTGGCGCGGGATCCGTGCCGCCGCGGACGAGCGGATCGCGGCAGCGGCGTCGGCCGCGGCCGCCGCCGCCTCGGCGGAGGTCACGGCCACGGCCGAGGCCGAAGCCGGGAGCGAGGACGGCGGGGCTCCGGCTCCCGTCGACCCCGCACCGCAGGCCTGACGCTTCCTTCGGGACGTTTCCCCGCCCCGCCCCCTGCTCCGGCAGGGGGCGGGGCGGACCCGTTTCCGGGGCCCGGAGCGGGGCCGGTAGGCTCGGCGGCAGCGACCGGATCCGTGTCACCCCGGAGGAGAAACCGTGCCCGAGCTGCCCGAAGTCGAAGTGGTGCGGCGCGGCTTGGAGCGATGGGTGGCCGGGCGCACCGTCGCCGCGGTGGAAGTGCTCCACCCCAGGGCCGTACGCCGCCACCCGGCGGGTGGGGCCGATTTCGCCGCCCGGCTGGCCGGCCGGACCATCGGGGTGCCGATGCGGCGCGGCAAGTACCTGTGGCTGCCGCTGGACGGCCGGGACCTGTCCGTCCTCGGGCACCTCGGGATGAGCGGGCAACTGCTGGTGCAGCCGGCCGGCGCCCCCGACGAGAAGCACCTGCGGATCCGGATCCGCTTCGCCGACTCCGCCGGGACCGAGCTGCGCTTCGTCGACCAGCGGACCTTCGGCGGGCTCTCCCTGCACGAGACCGTTCCCGGCAGCGCCGAGGGCCTGCCGGACGCCATCGCGCACATCGCCCGCGACCCCATGGACCCGCTCTTCGACGAGGGGGCCTACCACCTCGCGCTGCGGGCGAAGCGCACCACCGTCAAGCGGGCCCTGCTGGACCAGTCGCTGATCAGCGGGGTCGGCAACATCTACGCCGACGAAGCCCTGTGGCGTGCGAAGCTGCACTACGAGCGCCCCACCGGCACCCTCACGCGTCCCCGGAGCACGGAACTCCTGACCCACGTGCGGGAGGTCATGGGCGCCGCCCTGGCCGTCGGCGGCACCAGCTTCGACAGCCTCTACGTGAACGTGAACGGCGAGTCCGGGTACTTCGACCGGTCCCTGGACGCGTACGGGCGCGAGGGCGAGCCCTGCCGCCGTTGCGGCACGCCGATGCGGCGCCGGGCCTGGATGAACCGGTCGAGCTACTTCTGCCCGCGCTGTCAGCGGCCGCCGCGCGCGGCGTCGTAGACCCTGCGGGCGGCGAGGACCTCGTCCATGCCGCCCTCCACGAAGCGGATCAGGGAGAGCAGGCGGTCGGCGACCTCGCGGCCGAGCGGGGTGAGCTCGTAGTCGACACGGGGCGGGTTGGTGGGCTGCGCCTCGCGGTGCACGAGGCCGTCGCGCTCCAGGGCGTGCAGGGTCTGGGAGAGCATCTTCTCGCTGACGCCCTCGACGCGGCGGCGCAGCTCGTTGAAGCGGCAGGGGCCCTCGCGCAGCGCGCCGACGGTGAGGCTGCCCCAGCGTCCGGTGACGTGCTCCAGGGTTTCCCGGGAGGGGCAGGCGCGCGCGAAGACGTCGAACGGCAGGCCGGCCGCGTCGGTCCCGGTACAGACAGGTGTCTCCATGACGGACAGCGTACTCCCGGGCAGCGCTAACTGTCTGCTTGCGCTTTCCAAAAGTTAGTGCTTCTCTTTCTCTCGTCGCACCGCCTCCATCCCGGCGGACCGCGGCGCACCCGAAACGCTCTTGAGGAGTTCCGCCATGCCCACCATCGCCGCCCCCGTCGTCTCCATCGCCTACCACTCCGGCTACGGGCACACCGCCGTCGTCGCCGAGGCCGTCCGGGCGGGCGCCGCCGCCGCCGGGGCGACGGTGCACCTGATCAAGGTCGACGCGATCACCGAAGCCGAATGGGAACTGCTCGACGCGTCCGACGCGATCATCTTCGGCTCCCCGACCTACATGGGCACGGCCTCCGGCGCCTTCCACGTCTTCGCTGAGGCCACCTCGAAGCGCTGGTTCGGCGACGCGTGGCGGGACAAGGTGGCGGCGGGCTTCACCAACTCCGCCTCCAAGGCCGGCGACAAGCTCAACACGCTGCAGTTCTTCCAGATGCTCGCCTCCCAGCACGGCATGAGCTGGGTCAGCCTGGGCCTGAAGCCGGGCTGGAACTCCACCGCCGGCAGCGAGTACGACCTCAACCGCCTCGGCTTCTCCTCCGGCGCGGCCGCCCAGACCAACTCCGACGAGGGCCCCGAGGGCGTCCACAAGGCCGACCTCGCGACCGCCGAGCACCTCGGCCGCCGCGTGGCCGAGCACACCCGCGTGGTCGTGGCGGGCCGCGCCGCGCTGGCCGCCGCGCTCTAGAAGCCGAAGTCCTGGGTCCACCAGGGGCCGCCGTCGGCGAAGTAGACGCCGACGCCGAGGGTGCGGAATTCGCAATTGAGGATGTTCGCCTTGTGGTCCGGGCTCTTCATCCAGGCGTCCATCACGGACGCGGCGTCACCCTGCCCGCGGGCGATGTTCTCGCCGCCGAGGCCGCCGATCCCGGCGTTGTCCGCCCGCTTCCAGGGGGTGTTCCCGTCCGGGTCGGTGTGGCCGAAGAAGCCCCGGACGGCCATGTCCTTGCTGAAGGCCCCGGCGAGCGCGGCCAGCGGCGGGTTCGCCCGGACCGGGACGCACCCCGCCTGCGCGCGCGCCTGGTTCACCAGGGTGAGGACGGCGGTCTCCTCGGCGGAGTTCCCGGTGCCGGGCTTCGTGGCGGAGGGGGTGGCGGGCGCGGGGGCCGGGGGCTTGGGGGCGGCCGGCTCGGGGGTCGTGGCCGCGGGCTTCGTGGCCGCGGGCTTCGTGGTCGCCGGGGCCGGGCTCTTCTCCGGCGCCGCCGGCTCGGGCTTCTTGACCTCGGGCTGGGCGGCCGCCGGTGCCTTGGGGGAGGCGGAGGCCGGGGGCGCCGTCGAAGGCGAGGGGGAGGCCGGGGGGGACGCCGGGGCCGAGGGGGTGACGGAGGGGATGCCCGTCCCGGCTCCCGGGTCGGGGACGGAGGAGGCGCGGCCGGACAGGTTGGCCAGGCCGCCCTGCTGCTCGGCGTCCGACCCGTCCGGGCTCGGGGAGGGCTTCGCCACGGCCCGTACGTCGCCGCCGGAGTCCGTGCCGACGTAGGGGAAGGAGCCGCCGACCGGGACGAAGCCGGTGGTCACGGCCGCCGTACCGAGGGCCACGGCCACGGACACGCCGAGCAGGCCGCCCCGCACGACGGTGCGGCGCCGGCCGCCGGGGCGCGGCGTGGTGTGGAGTCGGTGGCGTCCCATCGGCGGCGTGCCTTTCCTGGCAAGATCGAGCTCCTCACCCGAACGGGTGAGTCATTGGTGGGGGACTGTAGCCGATGAGCCATAGGGGGCGATGTGCTCCAAAAGTGTTTGCCCGGTTAGCGTTCATGCATGAATGAAGATGTCCGCCTGACCGCCTGGGTACGCGGCCGGGTACAGGGAGTGGGCTTCCGCTGGTTCACCAGGGCCAACGCTCTGGAGATCGGCGGCGTGGCCGGCTTCGCGCTCAACCTCGACGACGGGCGAGTACAGGTCGTGGCCGAAGGTCAACGTGAGAATTGCCACCGGCTGCTCGACTGGCTCCGCTCCGCCGACACGCCCGGACGGGTGGACGGTGTGACAGAGATATGGGGCACACCGCGCGGTGGTTACGACGGGTTCGCGATTCGGTGACCGATCGACCGATCATGGTCTGATCGGATCTCCGGACGGTGCGCACCCGGTCGGAACTGCGCATTCGTCGCCGACGCGTTGCCCGGCGGCCCGATCCGTGGAAGGCTCGGAGACGAGGCTGATCTCTCCGCCACCCTCGCGGGCCGGGCCGCCCGCCGATACGGGGCGTGATCGTGTTGACCGTCAAACTTTTTGGTGAGACGCTGGAAGCCCCGCGCACCTGAGCTGTTTGGCAGTGCTGGCAGTAGTAAGCGCAGTGACTGACAGTCGCTGCCGGACATCCGCGGGTGCGATTCCCTCACGACCCACACCGCTTCGGTCGGTCACTCAGTGTGGAGGACCATCCATCATGGCAAAGGCGCTTCTCGGTTACGTCGGCGGTTCCGATCCGCGACTCCTCGCCGAGATGCGACGGCTTCAGCAGCGCGTCCAGGACCTCGAGTCCGAGCTCGGACGGATCCAGTCCGAGAACGACGCACTGAACGCGGCCGCCGCTCAGCACGGAGACTCGCTGCTGGACAGCATTGACCTCGACGTACCCCAGGCGGAGCCTGCGCTCACCTGATCCGCGCGCTTACCCGTCGTTCGACTCCAGCCACGCAAGATCTGCAAGGGACGCTTCGGCGTCCCTTCTTTCTTTCACCGCCTCTTTCTTTCACCGCCTTGGCCCCGCCGCGAGCCGCGTACGGCCAGATGGGCGCCGCCACAACGACGGTGGAAGGTAGAGTCCGGCGGCGTGCACCTCAAGTCCCTGACCCTGCGCGGCTTCAAATCCTTTGCCTCCGCGACCACCCTGCGCTTCGAACCGGGCATCACCTGCGTGGTGGGCCCGAACGGATCGGGCAAGTCCAACGTGGTGGACGCGCTGTCGTGGGTCATGGGGGAGCAGGGGGCCAAATCCCTGCGCGGCGGCAAGATGGAAGACGTCATCTTCGCCGGCACCACGGGCCGCCCCCCGCTGGGGCGGGCCGAGGTCTCCCTGACCATCGACAACTCCGACGGCGCGCTGCCGATCGAGTACGCCGAGGTCACCATCACGCGGATCATGTTCCGCGGCGGCAGCAGCGAATACCAGATCAACGGGGACACCTGCCGGCTCCTCGACATCCAGGAGCTGCTCTCCGACTCCGGCATCGGCCGCGAGATGCACGTCATCGTCGGTCAGGGCCAGCTCGACTCGGTGCTGCACGCGGACCCGATGGGCCGCCGAGCCTTCATCGAAGAGGCCGCCGGGGTGCTGAAGCACCGCAAGCGCAAAGAGAAGGCGCTGCGCAAACTCGACGCGATGAAGGCCAATCTCGCGCGGGTGCAGGACCTGGGCGACGAGCTGCGCCGCCAGCTCAAGCCGCTGGGACGACAGGCCGCCGTCGCCCGGCGGGCCGCGGTCATCCAGGCCGACCTGCGCGACGCGCGGCTGCGGCTGCTCGCCGACGACCTGGTCGCGCTGCGCGGTGCGCTCGACGCGGAGGTCGCCGACGAGGCCGCGCTGAAGGAGCGCAAGGAGGCCGCCGAACGGGCCCTCGCCGAGGCGCTGGACCGCGAGGCCGGCCTGGAGGATTCGGTACGCCGCCTCGCACCGCGGCTCCAGCGGGCCCAGCAGACCTGGTACGAGCTCTCCCAGCTGGCCGAGCGGGTGCGGGGGACGCAATCGCTCGCGGCGGCGCGGGTCAAGAGCGCCTCGGCGCCGGTGGAGGAGGAGCGGCGCGGCCGCGACCCCGAGGACCTGGAGCGGGAGGCCGCGCGGATCCGGGAGCAGGAGGCGGAGCTGACGGCCGCTCTGGAGGCCGCCGAGCGGGCGCTGGAGGACACCTCGGAGCACCGGGCCGGGCTGGAGCGGGCCCTCGCCGAGGAGGAACGCCGGCTGCGGGACGCGGCGCGGGCCATCGCCGACCGGCGCGAGGAGCTGGCCCGGCTGACCGGGCGGCTGGGCGCCGCCCGCTCCCGGGCCGGCGCCGCACAGGCCGAGATCGACCGGCTGGTGGCCGCCCGGGACGAGGCGCGGCTGCGGGCGGAGGCCGCGCGGGAGGAGTACGAGACGCTGGCCGAGGAGGTCGGCGGTCTGGAGGACCCCTCGGTGGAGGGGGAGTACGAGCAGGCGCGGGCCGGGCTGGCCGGGGCGGAGGCCGCCCTGGCCGCCGCCCGGGAGGCGCTGACCTCGGCGGAGCGGTCCCGGGCGGCGGTTTCGGCCCGGCGGGAGGCGCTCGCGCTGGGGCTGCGGCGCAAGGACGGAACGGGGGCGCTGCTCGCCGCGCGCGAACGGCTGGCCGGGGTGCTGGGGCCGGCCGCGGAGCGGGTCACGGTCGTCGCGGGATACGAGGTCGCCGTCGCGGCGGCGCTCGGGGCCGCCGCCGACGCGCTGGCCGTGGCCTCGCCGGGGTCGGCGGCCGACGCCATCCGGCACCTGCGCGAAGCCGACGCCGGCCGCGCCACCTTCCTGATCACCCCGCCCCGCCCCCCGGCGGTCCCGCCCCAGCCCGCCGCCCCGGCCGGGCCCGGGACGCCGCTTCCCGGCCAGACGCCGGGTCCGGGCGAGGGGCCGGCGCCGGATTCGGGCCGGGCTCAGGCCTCGGCTGCGGGGTTCGCTCCGGGCCCGGCCCCGGGTCAGGGAGCGGTTTCCGGGGAGGGGCCGCTGCCCGGGGGTGGTGCACGGGTGGCCGCGGTGGCGCCGGACGGGGCGCGGGGGACGTGGGTGGAGGCGGCCCGGCTGGTGGCCGGGGACGCCGAGGCACGGGAGGCCGTGGCCTGGGTCCTGCGGGACCACGTCGTGGTCGGCTCCCTGGAGGAGGCCGAGGCGGTGGTGGCCGCACACCCCGGGCTCGTCGCGGTGACCGCCGACGGCGACGTCCTCGGCGCTCACCTCGCCCACGGCGGCTCCGCCGGTGCGCCCAGCCTGATCGAGGTGCAGGCCGCCGTGGACGAGGCGGCGGCGGAACTGGAACGGCTCGACGGCGAGTGCCGGGAGCTGGCCGGGGCCGAGGAGGCGGCCCGGGAGCGGCGGGCCGCGGCGGCGGCCCTGGCCGAGGAGCTGGCCGAGCGGCGCCGGGCCGGCGAGCAGGCCAGGGCCGGGGTCGCCCAGCAGCTCGGGCGGCTGGCCGGGCAGGCGAAGGGGGCCCTCGGCGAAGCGGAGCGCACCGCCCAGGCCGCAGCCAAGGCCGGGGAGGCGCTGGAACGTGCGCGGGCCGACGTAGAGGAATGCGCGGAGCGGCTCGCGGCCGTGGAGGACATGCCGGCCGAGCGGGAGCCCGACACCTCCGCGCGGGACCGCCTCGCGGCCGACGGGGCGAACGCGCGGCAGACCGAGATGGAGGCCCGCCTCCAGCTGCGCACCCACGAGGAGCGAGTCAAGGGACTGGCCGGCCGTGCGGACGGCCTGGACCGCGCGGCCCGGGCCGAGCGCGAGGCCCGGGCACGCGCCGAGCGGCGTCGCCGGCGGCTGCGCCACGAGGCCGAGGTGGGCCGGGCCGTGGCCGACGGCGCCCGGCAGCTGCTGGCGCACCTGGAGGTGTCGATCGGCCGGGCGGACCGGGAGCGCACGGCGGCGGAAGAGGCCAAGGGACGCTCCGAGCGGGAGCTCGGCGAGGCCCGCGGCCGGGGCCGGGACCTGAAGGCCGAGCTCGACAAGCTCACCGACTCGGTGCACCGCGGCGAGGTGCTCGGCGCCGAGAAGCGGCTGCGGATCGAACAGCTGGAGACGCGGGCGCTGGAGGAGCTGGGCGTGGAGCCGACCGCGCTCGTCGCGGAGTACGGGCCCGACCAGCCGGTTCCGCCGGCCCCGGCGGCCGACGGCGAGGTCCTTCCGGAGGATCCCGGGGATCCGCGCAACCGGCCCGGCCCCTTCGTCCGCGCCCAGCAGGAGAAGCGGCTGAAGGCGGCCGAGCGGGCCTACCAGCAGCTCGGCAAGGTCAACCCGCTCGCGCTGGAGGAGTTCGCGGCGCTCGAAGAGCGGCACAAGTTCCTCAGCGAACAGCTGGAGGATCTGCGTAAAACGCGGGCCGATCTCCTTCAAGTGGTGAAGGAGGTGGACCGGCGGGTCGAGGAGGTGTTCACCCAGGCCTACCGGGACACGGCCCGGGAGTTCGAGGGGGTGTTCTCGCGGCTGTTCCCCGGGGGCGAGGGGCGGCTGGTGCTGACCGATCCGGACGACATGCTGGCGACCGGGGTGGACGTGGAGGCCCGCCCGCCGGGCAAGAAGGTCAAGCGGCTGTCGCTGCTCTCGGGCGGCGAGCGGTCGCTGACGGCCGTGGCGCTGCTGGTCTCCATCTTCAAGGCGCGGCCCAGTCCGTTCTACGTGATGGACGAGGTCGAGGCGGCCCTGGACGACACCAACCTCCAGCGGCTGATCCGGATCATGGAGGAGCTCCAGGAGAGTTCGCAGCTGATCGTCATCACGCACCAGAAGCGGACGATGGAGGTCGCGGACGCGCTCTACGGAGTCTCGATGCAGGGCGACGGCGTCTCGAAGGTGATCAGCCAGCGTCTGCGCTGACCCCCCCTCTGCTTTCAAGAACTGAAGTCAACCCGCCGCCGTGTGCGGTTTACACGACTTTCACATGGACCCTTGACTTCATGAAATGAACGAATAGGCTCGCTCCGCTGTCTCCCGGCTTCCGGTGGTGCCCGATCTTGACCTGTGCGCCACTAGGAGAACGGACGAAACCCCCCACGGAGCACACCTTGACCAGCAGCACAGCGAAGGCACCGACGCCCGGCGGCGGAAGCGCGCCGCAGCCCGACCACCTCGGGCACGTCATCTTCATCACCGCCGCCGCAGCCATGGGCGGATTCCTCTTCGGATACGACAGTTCCGTCATCAACGGAGCGGTCGAGGCCATCCGGGACCGGTTCGACGTCGGCTCCGGCACCCTTGCCCAGGTGATCGCCGCCGCGCTCATCGGCTGCGCCGTCGGCGCCGCCACCGCCGGCCGCATCGCCGACCGGATCGGCCGTATCCGCTGCATGCAGATCGCGGCCGTCCTCTTCACCGCGAGCGCCATCGGCTCCGCCCTGCCGTTCGCCCTCTGGGACCTCGCCATGTGGCGCGTCGTCGGCGGCATCGGCATCGGCATGGCCTCGGTGATCGGCCCCGCCTACATCGCCGAGGTCTCGCCGGCCGCCTACCGCGGCCGGCTCGCCTCCTTCCAGCAGGCCGCCATCGTCATCGGCATCGCCGTCTCGCAGCTGGTCAACTGGGGCATCCTCAACCTCGCCGGCGGTGACCAGCGGGGCGAGATCGCCGGCCTGGAAGCCTGGCAGTGGATGCTCGGCGTCATGGTCGTCCCGGCCGCGCTCTACGGCCTGCTGTCCTTCGCCATCCCCGAGTCCCCGCGCTTCCTCGTCTCGGTCGGCCGCATGGAGAAGGCCAAGACGGTGCTGCGCGAGGTCGAGGGCGACGGCATCGACGCCGACGCCCGGGTCCGCGAGATCGACAGCGCCATCCACTCCGAGGTGAAGTCCACCTTCAAGGACCTCCTCGGTGGCCGCTTCGGCTTCCTGCCGATCGTGTGGACCGGCATCGGCCTCTCGCTCTTCCAGCAGCTCGTCGGCATCAACGTGATCTTCTATTACAGCTCCTCGCTGTGGCAGTCGGTCGGCGTCGACCCGAGCTCCTCGTTCCTGTACTCCTTCGAGACCTCGGTCGTGAACATCGTCGGTACGGTGATCGCGATGCTGTTGGTGGACCGGATCGGCCGCAAGCCGCTGGCCCTCATCGGCTCCGCGGGCATGGCGGTCTCCCTCGGGCTCGCCGCCTGGGCCTTCTCCTACAAGGACACCAGCGGCGGCGAGATCGCCCTGCCGCACGCCCAGGGGCTCGTCGCCCTGATCGCGGCGAACTGCTTCGTCCTCTTCTTCGCCCTCTCGTGGGGCGTGGTGGTCTGGGTGCTGCTCGGCGAGATGTTCCCGGGCCGCATCCGCGCCGCCGCCCTCGGCGTGGCCGCCGCCGCCCAGTGGATCGCCAACTGGGCCATCACCGTGTCGTTCCCGAGCCTTTCGGACTGGAACCTCTCCGGCGCCTACGTCATCTACGCGGTCTTCGCCGTGCTCTCGATCCCCTTCATCCTCAAGTGGGTGCCGGAGACCAAGGGCAAGGCGTTGGAGGAGATGGGGTAACCATCCCCCGCCACCACCCCTCCCCTCCACGGGCACTGCCCCGGCTCAGTCCTTGAGCCGGGGCAGTACCCGTTCGCACAGCAGCTGGAGGCTGCGCCAGCCCTCGTCCACGGGCATCCCCCCGCACAGCGGGTGCAGCACCAGGTTCCCCGTCTCGCCCGCGCTCCGGGCGTACGCCACCGCCTCGTCCGGGGTCAGGACCCGGTAGACGCCCTCCGCGCGCAGCTCGGCCACCGAACGGGCGCCCGACCGCACGGCGCTGCGGATGTCCTTGGACTGCCAGGAGGCGTACATCCCGGCCTCGTGCAGGAACCGGTCCCCGTACTCGGCCCAGACCCGGTCCGGGTCCTCGGCGATGTGCAGCAGCGGGGTCTCGGCGGCGGGCATCATGCAGAACCCCTCGGTGCCGTACTCCGCCAGGCGCGCCCGGTAGTAGGCCTCCAGCTCCGGCAGGTGGGCGCTGGGGAAGAAGGGCAGCCCGAGCCGGGCCGCGCGCCGGGCCGCGGCCTCGGAGCTCCCGCCGACCAGCAGCAGCGGGTGCGGCCGGGTGAGGGGGCGCGGGGTCACCCGTACGGTGCGGCCGCGGAAGGTGAACGGTTCGCCGGTCCACGCCTTCAGCAGGGTCTCCAGCAGCTCGTCCTGGAGCCGGCCGCGCCGGCCCCACTCCACGCCCTGCTGCTCGTACTCCTCGGGCCGGTAGCCGATGCCCGCCACCGTCACCAGCCGGCCGCCGCTCAGCAGGTCCAGGACCGCGATGTCCTCGGCGGCCCGGAGCGGGTCGTAGAGCGGGCCGATGATGGCCGAGACGGTGACCGAGATCCGGCGGGTGGCGCCGAACACTGCGCCCGCGAAGGCGAAGGGGGAGGGCAGCCAGTTGTTCGCGGCGCCGTGGTGCTCCTCGGTCTGGACGGTGTCGATCCCGCGGTCGTCCGCGTACTTCGCCATCTCCAGGGCCGCCCGGTAGCGGGCGGAGAGGGTCTCGGGAGTGCCGTTCGGGTCGACCAGATTGAACCGGGCCACGGTGATGGGCATGGCGCAGTCCCCCTTCGCCGGAGGTGGGTGGGCGGGCGAAGGGGGACGCTAGCTGACGAAGCGTCAGTTGGACAGGGCTCCGGCCGGCTCGGGCTCCTCGGCGGCCCCGCTCCCGGCCGGGGCCGCGGTGCGCGGCAGTACGGCGTACAGCACGCCGGAGGTGAGGATGCCGGTCACCCAGCCGAGGCCGTTCTCGCCGATCCAGGTGGAGGCGAGCGGCCCGCTGAACCACTCCACCTTGGTGAACAGCAGACCCGCCACCAGGGCGGATCCCCAGGCCGTCATCGCCTGCCAGGCGAAACCGCCCCGGTACCAGTAGGCGCTGCCCGGGGTGGTGTCCAGCAGGGCGGCGCCGTCGTAGGACGTGCGGCGCAGCATGTCCACGCCGAAGACGCCGATCCAGGCGGAGAAGGCCACGGCCAGCAGGGTCAGGAAGGAGATGAAGGAGCCGAAGAAGCTGGTGGCGACGACCATCAGCAGGAACCCGAAGACCAGGCTGATGACCGCGTTGACGCTGACCGCCCAGGCGCGCGGGACCTTGATGCCCAGGGTCTGCGCGGTGAACCCGGCGGAGTACATGGACATCGAGTTGATCAGCAGCATGCCGATGAGGGCGATGAGCAGGTACGGCACCGCGATCCAGGTCGGCAGCAGCTCGCCGATGAAGGAGACCGGGTCCTGGGCGGTGGCCAGGTCGGGGGTGCCGACGGCCATGACCGCGCCCATCAGGACCATGGGCAGGACGACCACGCCCGCGCCGCCGATCGTCGCGCCGACCAGGGCCTTGGAGGAGGCGGTCCGGGGCAGGTAGCGGGTGAAGTCCGGGCCGGAGGGCACCCAGCTGATGCCGCCCGCCGCGATGGTGCCGATGCCCGCGACCATCATCGCCGTCGACCCGGCCGGCTTGCCGAAGACGGCCGCCCAGTCGGTGGTGAAGAGCAGGTAGCCGAGCACCAGCACGCTGAACGCGCCGAACAGGTACGTCGACCACTTCGAGCAGACGCGCAGCGCGTTGATGCCGAGCCCCGAGACCACGAAGGTGCAGCCCACGAAGAAGAGCAGGGTGATGACGATCAGGGGGGTGCTGCTCTTGATGCCGAAGAGCAGATCGAGGACGGTCAGCACGGCGTAGGCGCCGCTGACCGCGTTGATCGTCTCCCAGCCCCAGCGGGCCACCCAGATCAGGGCGCCCGGGAAGAGGTTGCCGCGCTGGCCGAACACGGCCCGCGAGAGCGCCATGCCGGGGGACCCGCCGCGCTTGCCGGCGATGGAGATGAGGCCGACCATCCCGTACGAGACCACGGGGGCGGCGACCGCGACGACGAGCACCTGCCAGATGTTCAGCTTGTTGAAGATCACCAGTCCCGCGCCCATGGTGAGCAGCAGCACGCTGATGTTCGCGGCCACCCAGGTGGGGACGAGCTCGCGGACCCGGCCGCCGCGCTCCCCGTCGGGAACGGGCTCCAGGCCGCGGGTCTCGACGGAGGTCTCTTCGGCAGGCATGCGGTACTCCGGTGGGGGAGGGCGGGGGCAAGTCGTCCATCATCGTAGATTTGTCGTTAAAACAACAAATAGAGGCTTACGGCCTGGTGGGAACGTCCAAGGTCCGAGGTCTGGGCCGGCCCGTGGCCGATACTGGGGTGGTTATGGAAATCCTGATCCTTGCTGTAGTCATCGCCCTGGTCGCGGTCGGCGCGATCAGCGGGCTCGTGGTCAGCAGCCGCAAGAAGAAGCAGCTGCCCCCCACGGCGCCGCCGAGCACGCCGACCATCACTGCCCCGCCTGCCGAACCGCAGGTGGGGGAGGACGCCGTAGAGACGGCGCAAGAGCCGCGCCGCACCATCGAGGAGGTCGGACTCCCGGAGGCGGAGCCGGTCACCGAATCGCCGGTCGCCATCGAGGACCCGGTGGTCGCGGCGCCCGAGATCGAGGTGCCCGAGCCCACCGCCGGCCGCCTGGTCCGGCTGCGCGCCCGGCTCGCCCGGTCCCAGAACTCGCTCGGCAAGGGACTGCTCACGCTGCTCTCCCGCGAGCACCTCGACGAGGACACCTGGGAGGAGATCGAGGAGACCCTCCTCATCGCCGACGTCGGTGTCGCGCCGACCCAGGAGCTGGTGGACCGGCTCCGCGAGCGGGTCAAGGTGCTCGGCACCCGGTCCCCCGCCGAGCTGCGCGCGCTGCTGAAGGAGGAGCTGCTGACCCTGCTCGGCACCGACTTCGACCGCGCCGTGAAGACCGAGAGCGGCGTCGACACCCCGGCCGTCGTGATGGTCGTCGGCGTCAACGGCACCGGCAAGACCACCACCACCGGCAAGCTGGCCCGCGTGCTCGTCGCCGACGGCCGCAGCGTGGTCCTCGGCGCCGCGGACACCTTCCGCGCCGCCGCCGCCGACCAGCTCCAGACCTGGGGCGAGCGGGTCGGGGCGCGCACCGTGCGCGGCCCCGAGGGCGGCGACCCCGCCTCCATCGCGTTCGACGCGGTCAAGGAGGGCATCGCCGAGGGCGCGGACGTCGTGCTCATCGACACCGCCGGCCGGCTGCACACCAAGACCGGCCTCATGGACGAGCTCGGCAAGGTCAAGCGGGTCGTCGAGAAGCACGGCCCGCTGGACGAGGTGCTGCTCGTCCTCGACGCCACCACCGGCCAGAACGGCCTGACCCAGGCGCGCGTCTTCGCCGAGGTCGTCGACATCACCGGCATCGTGCTGACCAAGCTCGACGGCACCGCCAAGGGCGGCATCGTCGTCGCCGTCCAGCGCGAGCTGGGCGTTCCCGTCAAGCTCATCGGCCTCGGCGAGGGCCCGGACGACCTGGCCCCCTTCGAGCCGGAGGCGTTCGTCGACGCCCTCATCGGCGACTGACCGGCGACTGAGGCCCGGCTCCGGGATCAGCCGCCCTTACGCGTACCAGTGCCCCCGCATCCGCGCCGGATGCGGGGGCACTGGCGATCGGGGGGCGGGGCTCACGCCCGGAAGCGGTGACAGATGTAGGCCAGGGTGCCCAGCAGCAGCCGGGCCTGCGGGGGGCCGCCGGCGCAGTCCAGCGCGGGGCCGCGCAGCCAGCCGGCCGGGCCCAGGCCCGCGTGGTCGCAGGGCGGGGCGGTCAGGAAAGAGCCCTCGCCCAGGGCGCGCAGGTCCAGATCGGCGTCGTCCCAGCCCATCCGGTACAGCAGCCGCGGCAGCTCGGCGGCCGCCCCGGGGGCGACGAAGAACTGCGCGCGGCCGTCCGGGGTCACCGTCACGGGGCCCAGTGGCAGCCCCATGCGCTCCATCCGCACCAGGGCCCGCCGGCCGGCCTCCTCGGACACCTCGATCAGGTCGAAGGCGCGGCCGACGGGGAGCAGGATCGCCGCGCCCGGGTACTCGCCCCACACCTCGGCGACCTCGTCCAGGGTGGCGCCGCCGGGAACGGTGGGAGCGAAGTCGAGCGGATGCGCCCCCGGCGCGGGGCAGTTCGTATGACCGCAGGAGCAGTCGCGGCCCGGGGCCGCGGCCCGGGCGCCGGGGACCGCGGCCCAGCCCCACAGCCCCGTGTACTCCGCCACCGTCATGCACTCCGAGGTCCGGCCGCGGCGCCGGACGCCGGAACGGAACTCCTTGGTGCCGCGGCTGCCGCCGATCGTGAAGCCCATGCCCATGCCCCCTCCAACGGGTCGGACGCGCCGGTGGTTACGACGTCGGCGGGACCGGTCGGCGGATGGGTGCGGTGCGCCCTTCCACCGGGGCTGCCCGGCGCACTCCTCGCCGCGCGCGCCCCGTGCGCACTCCCGTCCAACCGTTCCGTTTCGCCTCGGTGTCAAGTGAATCGCGCCTGGCCGGTGGCGAGTTCATTCGAAGGGGTGGCGAATGGTGGCGTTTCTGGAATCGACCTCGCGGCAGGGGTGATCGTAGGATTACTTTCGGTGCACGAACCCGTCGGGCGGACCCGACCGTGGGTATGCCGGAGGCAATTTGTGAAGGACCTGTGAAGGTCCCCGGCGGCGCCACCCGCTCCGGCCAAGGTTCGTGGTGAAGAGGCGATGCAGGATGGGGGCGTTCCAGTGAGCGGCAGCGGCGCAAGCGGAACGAGTGGCGAGGCCGCCGACCGGAACGATCAGCTGACCTCGTGGTTCGTCCGCAGCGGCTGGTCCAAGGGCGAACTCGCCCGCCAGGTGAACCGTCGCGCCCGCCAGATGGGCGCCCACCACATCAGCACCGACACCTCCCGGGTGCGCCGCTGGCTCGACGGCGAGCAGCCCCGCGAACCCGTGCCCCGCATCCTGTCCGAGCTGTTCTCCGAGCGCTTCGGCTCCGTCGTCGCCATCGAGCAGCTCGGCCTGCGCACCGCCCACCAGACCCCCTCCGTCTCCGGGGTCGACCTGCCGTGGGCCGGCCCGCAGACGGTGGAACTGCTCAGCGAGTTCTCCCGCAGCGACCTCATGCTGGCCCGCCGGGGCTTCCTCGGGACCTCGCTCGCGCTCTCCGCCGGCCCCGCCCTCATCGAGCCCATGCAGCGCTGGCTCGTCCCGGCCCCGGCCGCCGACCCCGGAGCGCGGGAAGGGGGCGCTGCGGCGGGCGCCGCCGGACACCGGCCGCCCCGGCTCTCCGAACCGGAGCTCGGCCTCCTGGAGGCCACCACGGTGATGTTCCGCCAGTGGGACGCCCAGTGCGGCGGCGGACTGCGCCGCAAGGCCGTCGTCGGGCAGCTGCACGAGGTCACCGACCTGCTCCAGGAGAACCACCCGGCCCCGGTCATGAAGCGGCTCTTCAAGGTCGCCGCGGAGCTCTCCGAGCTGGCCGGCTGGATGAGCTACGACATCGGCCTGCACCCGACCGCCCAGAAGTACTTCGTCCTCGCGCTGCACGCCGCGAAGGAGGGCGGCGACAAACCGCTCGGTTCGTACATCCTCTCCAGCATGAGCCGCCAGATGATCCACCTCGGGCGCCCCGAGGACGCGCTGGAGCTCGTCCACCTCGCCCAGTACGGCAGCCGCGACTGCGCCGGACCGCGCACCCAGGCCATGCTGTATGCGATGGAGGCCCGCGCCTACGCCAACATGGGACAGCCCAGCCGCTGCAAGCGGGCCGTGCGGATGGCCGAGGACACCTTCTCCGACATCGGCTTCGACGGCGAGCCCGAGCCCGACTGGATCCGCTTCTTCTCCGAGGCCGAGCTCAACGGCGAGAACTCCCACTCCTACCGCGACCTGGCCTACGTGGCCGGGCGCAGCCCCACCTACGCCTCGCTCGCCGAGCCGGTGATGCAGCGGGCCGTCGAGCTCTTCTCCAAGGACGAGGAACATCAGCGCTCGTACGCCCTGAACCTCATCGGCATGGCCACCGTCCACCTCCTCCAGCGGGAACCCGAGCAGGCCACGGTCCTCGTGGACCAGGCGCTCGACGTGGCGCGAAAGGTGCGCTCCGAACGGGTGAACAACCGGCTCCGCAAGACCGTCGACAGCGCCGCCCGTGAATACGGCGACGTCGCCGAGGTGGTCCGGCTCACCGACCTGCTCGCCTCCCGGCTTCCCGAGGCCGCCGAGGCGGTCTAGCCCTCCCCGGGGCTCCAGGAGCCTTCGAGTTCCGTTCATCGACGTGTAACACGCACGATCCCTTCGTCATCGCGGCGAAACACCCAGCGGCGCCGCCGGAAACCGGCCTGCGCGAATCTCAGGGCTCATAACCGGCCAGTCCCCAGGCCAGCCCCCCCGGCCTACGCCTTGCGCCGCTCAGGTTTTCACGTTCGCCCGCACGCGGACGTACCGACGACGAGGAGACGCCGATGGCATCAGCCATCACGACCCTCGCGGCAGACGCCCCGACCCTGTCTGCCGCGAACACCGGGTTCATGCTCATCTGCTCCGCCCTGGTCATGCTGATGACCCCGGGACTCGCCTTCTTCTACGGAGGCATGGTCCGCGTCAAGAGCAGCCTCAACATGCTGATGATGAGCTTCATCAGCCTCGGGATCGTGACGATCCTGTGGGTCCTGTTCGGCTTCAGCCTCGCCTTCGGCACCGACTCCGGCTCCCTCATCGGCTGGAACTCCGACTACGTCGGCCTCAGCGGCATCGGGATCACCGAGCTGTGGGACGGCTACACCATCCCGGTCTACGTCTTCGCCGTCTTCCAGCTGATGTTCGCCGTCATCACCCCGGCCCTGATCAGCGGCGCCCTCGCCGACCGCGTGAAGTTCAGCGCCTGGGTGCTGTTCTCCGCCCTGTGGGTCACCGTCGTCTACTTCCCCGTCGCGCACTGGGTCTGGGGCGCCGGCGGCTGGCTCTTCGAGCTCGGCGTCATCGACTTCGCCGGCGGCACCGCCGTCCACATCAACGCGGGCGCCGCGGCACTCGGCGTCATCCTCGTCATCGGCAAGCGGGTCGGCTTCAAGAAGGACCCGATGCGCCCGCACAGCCTGCCCCTCGTGATGCTCGGCGCCGGTCTGCTGTGGTTCGGCTGGTTCGGCTTCAACGCCGGATCCTGGCTCGGCAACGACGACGGCGTCGGCGCGGTCATGTTCGTCAACACCCAGGTCGCCACCGCCGCCGCCATGCTCGCCTGGCTCGGCTACGAGAAGCTCCGCCACGGCTCCTTCACCACCCTCGGCGCCGCCTCCGGCGCGGTCGCCGGTCTCGTCGCCATCACCCCCGCGGGCGGCTCCGTCAGCCCGCTCGGCGCGATCGCGGTCGGCGCCATCGCCGGTGTGCTGTGCGCCATGGCCGTCGGCCTGAAGTACCGCTTCGGCTACGACGACTCCCTCGACGTGGTCGGCGTCCACCTCGTCGGCGGCGTCGCGGGCTCCCTCCTCGTCGGCCTCTTCGCCACCGGCGGCGTCCAGTCCGACGCGGCCGGCCTCTTCTACGGCGGCGGCCTGGCCCAGCTCGGCAAGCAGGCCGTCGGGGTCTTCTCGGTCCTCGCCTACTCCCTCGTCGTCTCCGCCGTCCTGGCCTTCCTCCTCGACAAGACCATCGGGATGCGGGTATCCGAGGACGTGGAGGTCTCCGGCATCGACCAGCACGAGCACGCCGAGACCGCCTACGACTTCAGCGGAGCCGGCGGCGGCATCTCCTCCCGGAGCACCACCGCCCCCGCCCCCGCTGCCGCAGCGAGCAAGAAGGTCGACGCATGAAGCTGATCACCGCGATCGTCAAGCCCTACAAGCTGGACGAGATCAAGGAAGCCCTCCACGCCTTCGGGGTCCAGGGACTGACCGTCTCCGAAGCCAGCGGCTACGGGCGCCAGCGCGGCCACACCGAGGTCTACCGGGGCGCCGAGTACACCGTCGACCTCGTACCGAAGATCCGCATCGAGGTGCTCGTCGACGACGCCGACGCCGAGGAACTGGTCTCCGTCATCGTGAGCGCCGCCAGCACCGGCAAGATCGGCGACGGCAAGGTGTGGAGCGTCCCCGTGGACTCGGTCGTCCGGGTCCGCACCGGCGAGCGCGGCGCTGACGCGCTCTAGGTGACGGGAGCTCCCGGGTGACGAGCGTCGAAGACACCACCGACGGCACGGACGGCCACGACCGCCCGGACGGCTCGGGACCCGGCGGCTACGCCGCGGCCCGGCTGCGTCTCCTCCAGGAGGAGACGCGGTCCGGGCCCGCCCGGCGTTCCGCCCTGTCCACGCTGTCCGACCGGTGGCTGAACGCCCTGTTCACCACCGCGGCCCGGGAGGCCGGCGTACGGGGCGCCGCCCTCGTCGCCGTCGGCGGCTACGGGCGCGGGGAACTCTCCCCGCGCAGCGATCTAGACCTGCTGCTGCTCCACGACGGCAAGGCCCGGCCCGCGGCGCTGAGCACGCTGGCCGACCGCCTCTGGTACCCCGTCTGGGACCTCGGACTGTCCCTGGACCACTCCGTACGGACCCCGGCCGAGGCCCGCAAGACCGCCGCCGAGGACCTCAAGGCCCACCTCGGACTGCTGGACGCGCGGCTCGTCGCCGGGGACGCCGGGCTGCTCGCCGGGGTGCGCACCACGGTCCTGGCCGACTGGCGCAACCAGGCGCTGCGGCGGCTCCCGGAGCTGCACGCCCTGTGCCTGGAACGGGCCGAACGGGCCGGGGAGCTGCGCTTCCTGCTGGAACCCGACCTGAAGGAGGCCCGCGGCGGGCTGCGCGACGCCACCGCGCTGCGGGCCGTCGCCGCCTCCTGGCTGGCCGACGCCCCCCGCGAGGGACTCGCCGACGCCCGGCGGCGGCTGCTGGACGCGCGGGACGCGCTGCACCTGGTGACCGGCCGGGCCAGCGACCGGCTCGCCCTCCAGGAGCAGCCCCAGGTCGCCGCCCGGCTGGGACTGCTCGACGCGGACGCGCTGCTGCGCGAGGTGTACGAGGCCGCCCGGGTGATCTCCTACGCCGGCGACGTCACCTGGCGCGAGGTCGGCCGGGTGCTGCGGGCCCGGGCCGCCCGGCCCCGGCTGCGCGGACTGCTCGCGGCCCGGGGGGCGACCGCCGGCGAGCGGGCCCCGCTCGCCGAGGGCGTGGTGGAGTCCGACGGCGAGGCCGTGCTGGCGCTGGCCGCCCGGCCCGACCGGGATCCCGTCCTGCCCCTGCGCTTCGCCGCGGCCGCCGCCCAGGCGGGCCTGCCCGTCTCGCTGCACGCCGTACGCCGCCTCGCGGCCCAGAGCCGGCCGCTGCCCGTGCCCTGGCCGGCGGAGGCCCGGGAACAGCTGCTCACCCTGCTGGGCGCCGGGGAGCCCACGGTGGCCGTCTGGGAGGCGCTGGAGGCCGAGGGGCTGATCACCCGGCTGCTCCCCGACTGGGAACGGGTGCGCTGCCGGCCGCAGCGCAACCCCGTGCACACCTGGACGGTGGACCGCCACCTCATCGAGACGGCCGTACGGGCCTCCGCGCTGACCCGCCGGGTGGGCCGCCCCGACCTGCTGCTGATGGCCGCCCTGCTGCACGACATCGGCAAGGGCTGGCCCGGCGACCACTCGGTGGCCGGCGAGACCATCGCCCGCGACACGGCCGTCCGGCTGGGCTTCGGCCCGCAGGACGCCGCCGTGCTGGCCACCCTCGTACGCCACCACCTGCTGCTGGTCGACACCGCGACCCGGCGCGACCTCGACGACCCCGCGACGGTGAAGGCCGTCGCCGAGGCCGTCGGCTCCACCGCCACCCTGGAGGTGCTGCACGCCCTCACCGAGGCCGACGCGCTCGCCACCGGGCCCGCCGCCTGGAGCACCTGGCGCGGCTCCCTCGTGGCCGACCTCGTCTCCCGGGTCGCCGCCCTGCTGAGCGGCGCCGCGCCCGCCCCCGCCGAGCTGGAGATCCCGACCACCGAACAGGAACGCCTCGCGGTGGAGGCCCTGCGCACCGGGGAACCGGTGCTCGCGCTGCACACCCGCCGGGAGGAGGACGACGCGGTCGGGGTCGAACTCGTCGTCGCCGTCCCGGACCAGCCCGGGGTGCTCCCGGCGGCGGCCGGGGTCCTGGCGCTGCACCGGCTGACCGTACGGGCGGCCGAGCTGCGCTTCCTGGAACTCCCCGACCGGCTGGGCGAGGCCCTGGTGCTGCGCTGGCGGGTGGCCGCCGAATACGGGGCGCTGCCGCAGGCCGCCCAGCTGCGGACCGACCTGCTCCGGGCGCTGGACGGCTCCCTGGACGTCCCGGCGAAGCTGGCCGACCGCGAGGCGGCGTACCCCAGGCGGCGCGGGGTGGTCCCGCCGCCGCCCCGGGTCGCGGTCGTCCCGGACGTCTCCTCGCTGGCCACCGTCCTGGAGGTGCGGGCGCCCGACGCGGTGGGGCTGCTGCACCGGATCGGGCGCGCCCTGGAGGCCTGCGGGGTCCGGGTGCGCAGCGCCCACGTCTCGACCCTCGGCGCCAACGCGGTGGACACCCTGTACGTGGTCGACACCGACGGCAAACCCCTGCCCGCCCCCGACGCGGCCGCCCTGGCCACGGCGGTGGCGGCTGCCCTGGCGTAGGCTCCCGCCCGCCTCTCCGGACCCCCGCCCGGGGCCCGGGGAGGCAGCCCCGGCGCACCGGAAGGGGTGCCGCCGGGCGGAAATCCGCCCGCAGGGCCGGGCAGGCGGCGTGGCCCGATACCCTGGGGGACGACCACCACGCCCCCGACCCGAGGAATCGCGACCACCGTGTTCGATACGCTTTCCGACCGCCTCAGCGCGACCTTCAAGTCCCTCCGGGGCAAAGGCCGCCTCTCCGAGCAGGACATCGACGCTGCGGCGCGGGAAATCCGTATCGCCCTCCTCGAGGCCGACGTCGCGCTTCCCGTCGTCCGCTCCTTCATCGCGAACGTCAAGGAAAGGGCCCGTGGCGAGGAGGTCAGCAAGGCGCTGAACCCCGGCCAGCAGGTCCTGAAGATCGTCAACGACGAGCTGGTCTCCATCCTCGGCGGTGAGACCCGCCGGCTGCGCTTCGCCAAGACCGCGCCCACCGTGATCATGCTGGCCGGTCTCCAGGGTGCCGGTAAGACCACCCTGGCCGGAAAGCTCGGCCTCTGGCTGAAGGGCCAGGGCCACTCCCCGCTGCTGGTCGCGTGTGACCTCCAGCGCCCCAACGCCGTCAACCAGCTGTCCGTGGTCGCCGAGCGCGCGGGCGTCGCGGTCTACGCGCCCCAGCCCGGCAACGGCGTCGGCGACCCGGTCCAGGTCGCGAAGGACTCCGTCGAGTACGCGCGCACCAAGCAGTACGACATCGTCGTCGTCGACACCGCCGGCCGCCTCGGCATCGACGCCGAGCTGATGCAGCAGGCCGCGGACATCCGCGACGCCGTCAGCCCGGACGAGATCCTCTTCGTCGTCGACGCCATGATCGGCCAGGACGCGGTCAACACCGCCGAGGCCTTCCGCGACGGCGTCGGCTTCGACGGCGTCGTGCTCTCCAAGCTCGACGGCGACGCCCGCGGCGGTGCCGCGCTCTCGATCGCGCACGTCACCGGCAAGCAGATCATGTTCGCCTCGAACGGCGAGAAGCTCGACGAGTTCGACGCCTTCCACCCCGACCGCATGGCGGGCCGGATCCTCGACATGGGTGACATGCTCACCCTCATCGAGCAGGCCGAGAAGACCTTCTCGCAGGCCGAGGCCGAGAAGATGGCGGCCAAGCTCGCCAAGGGTCCCAAGGAGTTCACGCTCGACGACTTCCTGGCCCAGATGGAGCAGGTCCGCAAGATGGGCTCCATCTCCAAGCTGCTCGGCATGCTCCCGGGCATGGGCCAGATCAAGGACCAGATCAACAACATCGACGAGCGCGACGTGGACCGCACCGCCGCGATCATCAAGTCGATGACCCCGGCCGAGCGCCACGACCCGCACATCATCAACGGCTCCCGCCGCGCCCGCATCGCCAAGGGCTCCGGCGTCGAGGTCAGCGCCGTCAAGAGCCTCGTCGAGCGCTTCTTCGAGGCCCGCAAGATGATGTCCCGCATGGCCCAGGGCGGCGGGATGCCCGGAATGCCGGGCATCCCGGGCATGGGCGGCGGTCCCGGCCGGCAGAAGAAGCAGATCAAGCAGGCCAAGGGCAAGCGCAAGAGCGGCAACCCGATGAAGCGCAAGGAAGAGGAGGCCGCGGCCGCGGCCCGGCGCGAGCAGGGTCCGCAGGCCGTCGAGCCCGCCGCCGGCGGCAACCCGTTCGGTCTCCCCGCGGGCGGCCAGGGCGGTCAGGACTTCGACCTGCCGGACGAGTTCAAGAAGTTCATGAAGTAGACCGGGCGGGCGTACCCGGTACGTGAGGAGGGCCCCGGCCGTGCACGCGCACGGCCGGGGCCCTCCCGTTTCTGCGGGGGCAAACGTCCTGTTTGTCGCCTATGGTCGGCCGGGAGGACGGCATAAGGAGGCCCCGTGCCCAGCCCCACCCCCGTACCGCCGCGCGACCGGGCCGACACCCCCTGGCGCTCGGAAGGGGCCCCGCCCGCCCCGCCGCCCAAGAAGCGGATGCCCGGCGGCTGGCGCGGCCTGATCCTCGCCGCCCTGATCGTCTACCTGATCGCCAACGTGGTGCTGTCCTTCTTCAACGAGGGCGACGAGCCGGTCGTCTCGTACACGGAGTTCAGCAAGCAGGTCGCCGCCGGCAACGTCGAGAAGATCTACTCCAAGGGCGACGCGATCCAGGGCGAACTCAAGGGCAAGCAGCCCGTCCCCGGCGGAAAGGGCGACTACACCAAGTTCGTCACCCAGCGCCCCGCCTTCGCGGACGACCAACTCTGGTCCAACCTCACCCGGCACAACGTGACCGTGACGGCCTCGCCGGTCGTCGAACAGCGCAGCTTCCTGGCCAACCTGCTGCTCTCGCTGGCTCCCATGCTGCTCCTGATCGTCCTGTGGGTGTTCGTCGCCCGCCGGATGAGCGCGGGGATGGGCGGCGGCATGGGCGGCATCGGCCGCAAGACCCCGCCCAAGCCGGTCGAACTGGCGGCGACCGAGCGCACCACCTTCGAGGACGTGGCGGGCATCGACGAGGTCGAGGGCGAGCTCAACGACGTCGTCGACTTCCTCAAGAACCCCGAGCAGTACCGCCGGATGGGCGCCCGGATGCCGCGCGGGGTCCTGCTCGCCGGCCCGCCCGGAACCGGCAAGACCCTGCTGGCGCGGGCCGTGGCCGGAGAGGCCGGGGTGCCCTTCTTCTCGGCGTCCGCCTCCGAGTTCATCGAGATGATCGTCGGCGTCGGCGCCTCCCGGGTGCGCGAGCTCTTCTCCGAGGCCCGCAAGGTGGCCCCCGCGATCATCTTCATCGACGAGATCGACACCATCGGCCGGGCCCGGGGCGCGGGCGCCGGCATGGGCGGCCACGACGAACGCGAACAGACCCTCAACCAGATCCTCACCGAGATGGACGGCTTCTCCGGCTCCGAGGGCGTGATCGTGCTGGCCGCCACCAACCGGGCCGACGTCCTGGACCCCGCGCTGACCCGGCCCGGCCGCTTCGACCGCACCGTCGTCGTCTCGCCGCCCGACCGCGCCGGGCGCGCCGCCATCCTGCGCATCCACACCCGCGACATCCCGCTCGCCCCGGACGTGGACCTGGACCAGATCGCCCGGACCACCCCGGGCATGACCGGCGCCGAACTGGCCAACCTCGCCAACGAGGCCGCCCTGCTCGCCGTCAAACGCGGCCGCGCCCAGGTCGGCCCGGCGGACCTCTCCGACGCCCTGGAGAAGGTGCAGCTGGGGGCGGAGCGCTCGCTGGTCATGCCGGAGGACGAGCGCCGCCGTACGGCCTACCACGAGAGCGGCCACGCCCTGCTGGGCATGCTCAGGCCCGGCGCCGACCCCGTACGCAAGATCACGATCGTCCCCCGGGGCCGCGCCCTCGGGGTCACCCTCTCGGCCCCGGACGCCGACCGGTACGCGTACACCGAGGACTACCTGCGCGGCCGCATCATCGGCGCGCTGGGCGGCATGGCCGCCGAGCACGTGGTCTACGACGTCATCACCACCGGCTCGGAGAGCGACCTGGAACAGGTCACCGCCCTCGCCCGGGGCATGGCCGGCCGCTGGGGGATGAGCGAGCGCGTGGGCCGGCTGACCGCGATCCCGTCCGACGGGCAGAGCCCCTACGGGCTGTCCGCCGCCCCCGCCACCCTCGACGCGGTGGACCACGAGATGCGGCGGATCGTCGACGACTGCTACGAGGAGGCCTGCCGCGTCCTGCGCGAGCACCGCCCGCAGCTCGACGCCCTGGCCGAGGCCCTGCTCGCCAACGAGACCCTGGACGAGAAGGCGGCGTACGCGGCGGCCGGGATCACCCGCCTGGAGAAGTAGCGCCGGGCGGCCCGGGCCGCCCGGCCCGCCCCGCCTACCGCACGCGGGCGACGACGTAGCGGAAGATGTTCGGCAGCCAGACGGCGCCGTCGGTCCGCTCGTACGGGTGAAGCGCCTCGGACAGCTCCTTCTCCGCCAGCGCCGGATCGGCCGCCGCGTCGTAGAGCCCCGTCGACAGCAGCCCCCGTACCGCGCTGTCCACATCCGCATACCCGAACGGGCAGAACACCCGCCCCGAGCCGTCCGGCAGCAGTCCGGCCTCCGCCGCCAGCGCGTCCAGGTCCCGGGGCACCGGGCCGCCGCCCAGCACCGAGGGGACCGTGCAGCGCTCCGCCGGACCCCAGTCCGCCAGCACCACCGCGCCGCCCCGCCGGACCGCGGGCAGCGCCGCCGCCAGGGCGGCGGGGGAGGGCGAGAAGGCCAGCAGCACGTCGTAGGGCCGCGCGGCGGGCGCCGGGGGAGCGGCCACCACCTCCAGCAGCCGTTCGCGGGCCAGGGCCCGCCGGGCCGGGTCCGCCTCCACTCCCGTGGCGGCCGCACCCCGGCCGGCGGCCAGCAGCAGCGGCAGACCGGCCCCGCAGCCGAGGCCCAGCAGCCGGTTGCCCGGGCCGACCTCCAGCCGGTCGTAGACCGCCTCGTACAGCGGTACCAGCATCCGTTCCTGGATCTCCGCCCAGTCCCGGGCGACGAGCGTCGCCATCGGCGTCGGTGTCATCGAAAGAGCGCTCCTGATTCCTGTGTCGCCCCCTGGCCCCCCTTGCCAGAGAACTCCCCATCGGCCCCCGCGTCCAGAGGAGTGCGCCACCCGATTCACGCTCGGTGCGCCCGGCGCCGTACCATTCGCGCCATGGCAAAGGCACCCGTTCTCACCCCCCAGGCGGAGGATTTCCCCCGCTGGTACCAGGATCTGATCAACAAGGCCGAGCTGGCCGACAACGGTCCGGTACGCGGCACCATGGTCATCCGACCGTACGGCTACGGGCTGTGGGAGCGGATGCAGCAGGAGATGGACGCGCGCATCAAGGACGCGGGCGCCCAGAACGCGTACTTCCCGCTGTTCATCCCGCAGTCGTACCTGACCAAGGAAGCCGAGCACGTCGAGGGCTTCGCCCCCGAGCTCGCGGTCGTCACGCACGGCGGCGGCAAGGAGCTGGACGAGCCCGTCGTCGTCCGGCCCACCTCCGAGACGATCATCAACGACTACTTCTCCAAGTGGGTCCAGAGCTACCGGGACCTGCCCCTGCTGATCAACCAGTGGGCCAACGTGGTCCGCTGGGAGATGCGCCCGCGCGTGTTCCTCCGTACGAGCGAGTTCCTCTGGCAGGAGGGCCACACCGCCCACGCCACGTACGAGGACGCCCGCGACTACGCCGCCCGCATCCACCGCGACGTCTACGGCGACTTCATGACGAACGTGCTCGGCATCGACGTCGTGCTCGGCCGCAAGACCGCCAAGGAGCGCTTCGCCGGCGCCATCAACACCCTCACCCTCGAGGGCATGATGGGCGACGGCAAGGCCCTCCAGCTGGGCACCAGCCACGAGCTCGGCACCAACTTCGCCAAGGCCTTCAACACGCAGTACCTGTCGAAGGAAGGCAAGCAGGAGCTCGTCTGGCAGACCTCGTGGGGCGTCTCGACCCGCATGGTCGGCGGCCTGATCATGTCCCACGGCGACGACAACGGCCTGCGCGTCCCGCCGCGGCTCGCGCACGTCCAGGTCGTGATCATGGCGATCAAGGGCGACGAGGCCGTGGCGAAGGTCCGCGAGCTCGGCGCGCGGCTGAAGGCCGCGGGCATCCGGGTCCAGGTCGACGACCGCGTCGACACCCCCTTCGGCCGCCGCGCCGTGGACTGGGAGCTCAAGGGCGTACCGGTCCGCATCGAGATCGGCCCCCGCGACCTGGAGGCCGGCACCGCGATGCTGGCCCGGCGGATCCCCGGCGGCAAGGAGGCCGTGCAGATCTCCGCGCTGCTCGACCTGCTGCCCAAGGTCCTCGACGAGGACCAGGCGCAGCTGTTGCGCGAGTCCCGCGAGCGCCGCGAGGCCCGCACCTCCGACGTCGCGACCATCGAGGAGGCCGCCGAGGCGGCCATCGCCGGTGGCTGGGCGCGCATCCCGTGGGCCGACCTGGGCCCCGAGGGCGAGGCCAAGCTGGCCGAGCAGGCCGTCTCCGTACGCTGCCTGGTCGCGGCGGACGGGTCGGTTCCGGAGTCGGACGACGCCCCCGGTACCCTCGCCATCGTCGCGCGCTCGTACTGACGCACCCCCACGCCCCCGGCGCGCGGCTCCGGCCGCGCTCCGGGGGCTCGGTCGTCGTTGGTACTCCTTACGTACCGACTCCTCCTGAGATCGACGCACCCGTCCTCGTCAGGACGCATCAGACTGAACTGACTGGTACGTGCAAAAAATTTGGAATGGCCCGGAATCGGAACACCGGGGCACCTCGGCTCGTTGTCACGACGTGAGCACGACACCCCCTGTTCTCGCCGCAGAGCTGGCGCAGGCGTGGGCCGATATTCAGCGGTACCACCCCGAGCTGCCTGACCTTGCCGCGCCCGAGTCCCTGATCGGAGAGTCCTCGTCCGCCTGTGGCGCCGAGCTCTCCTTCGAGCGACTGCTGCACGAGGCAGTCCACGGCATCGCCGCCGCCCGCGGAGTCCGTGACACCTCGCGAGCCGGCCGCTACCACAACCGCAGATTCCTCGCGATCGCCGAGGAGATGGGGCTGGACCACTCCGAGGAGCCGCACGCCAGCAGCGGGTTCTCCCTGGTCTCCCTCAACCCCGAGGCCAAGAAGCGCTACCGCCCCACCATGGAGCGGCTCCAGCGCGCCCTGAAGGCGCACACGGCCGCCACGGCCGCCGACACCAAGCGCAGTTTCCGCGGTCCGGCCGCCCGGCACGGGTCCTCGGGCGGCGGCGTACGGGTCAAGGCGGTGTGCGACTGCGGGCGCAACGTCCGGGTGGTCCCGTCCGTCCTGGCCCAGGCGCCGATCGTGTGCGGCGGCTGCATGAAGCCGTTCCGCATCCCGGAGGTCGCCACCGCGGCGGCCTCCTGACCCCGGCTGGGCGTGCCGCGGGCGTATGGCACAATGGACAGCTGTACTCGACAGTCGCATAGGACCCCTCTCTCCTCCGGCTGACGCGTCCATCGGGCACCCGAGTACCGCAACCCCACGTGGCATCTCATGTGCCCAACCACGTCAAGTTCAGGAGACACCACTCCAGTGGCAGTCAAGATCAAGCTCAAGCGCCTCGGCAAGATTCGCCAGCCGCACTACCGCATCGTCGTCGCCGACGCCCGTACCCGTCGGGACGGTCGCGCGATCGAAGAGATCGGTATCTACCACCCGACGTACAACCCGTCGCGCATCGAGGTCAACGCCGAGCGTGCGCAGTACTGGCTGTCCGTGGGCGCCCAGCCCACCGAGGCCGTGCTCGCCATCCTGAAGCTGACCGGTGACTGGCAGGCGCACAAGGGCCTCCCCGCCCCCGCGCCGCTGCTGCAGCCGGAGACGAAGGAGAGCAAGCGTCGCTCCTTCGACGAGTTCGCCAAGGCCCTCGAGGGCATCGGCGAGACCAAGGGCGAGGCCATCACGCAGAAGGCGAAGAAGGCCGACAAGAAGGCGGACGAGGCTGAGGCCACCGCCGAGTCGACCGAGGCCTGATCATGCTCGAGGAGGCTCTTGAGCACCTCGTGAAGGGCATTGTGGACAACCCCGACGAAGTGCAGGTCGCCTCGCGCAACCTGCGCCGCGGACAGGTGCTCGAGGTCCGGGTCCACCCGGACGACCTCGGGAAGGTGATCGGCCGCAACGGCCGCACCGCGCGTGCGCTGCGTACCGTCGTGGGCGCCATCGGCGGCCGGGGGATCCGCGTCGACCTCGTCGACGTGGACCAGGTCCGCTGAGAAGTTGAAGCACCGGCACGGGCCGGGGAGGGCGTTCGTCGCCTTCCCCGGCCTGAGTCGTTTCCGCCCATGAGCGCAGCCGCGCGGGGCCACGCGGAGCACGCGGGGCGCCGCCGGTCGACCGCGGGCGGAGCGACCCTTGACAGAGAAACCACAACGGAGACACACAGTGCAGCTGGTAGTCGCGCGGATCGGCCGCGCCCACGGGATCAAGGGTGAGGTCACCGTCGAGGTGCGGACCGACGAGCCGGAGCTGCGGCTCGGGCCCGGCGCCGTACTGGAGACCGAACCGGCGTCGGCGGGTCCGCTGACCATCGAGACGGGCCGGGTGCACAGCGGCCGGCTCCTGCTCCGCTTCGCGGGGGTCAAGGACCGCACCGGGGCCGAGGCGCTGCGCAACATCCTGCTGATCGCCGAGGTGGACCCCGAGGAGCTCCCCGCGGAGCCCGACGAGTACTACGACCACCAGCTGATGGACCTCGACGTGGTGCTGGAGGACGGTACGGAGATCGGCCGGATCACCGAGATCTCCCACCTGCCCTCGCAGGACCTCTTCATCGTCGAGCGGCCGGACGGCACCGAGGTCATGATCCCCTTCGTGGAGGAGATCGTCGCCGAGATCGACCTGGAGGAGCAGCGCTGCGTCATCACGCCGCCGCCCGGGCTGATCGACGACCGCGCGGTGGTCGCCTCCTCGCGTGAGGGCGGGGCCGGGGGCGGCGGCGAGGGCGAGGCGGAGACCGGCGGCGAGGCCGAGGGCGAGGTCGGCGCCTGATGCGGCTGGACGTCGTCACGATCTTCCCCGAGTACCTGGAGCCGCTGAACGTCTCCCTCGTCGGCAAGGCGCGGGCGCGCGGCCAGCTCGACGTACACGTGCACGACCTGCGGGAGTGGACGTACGACCGGCACAACACGGTCGACGACACCCCGTACGGCGGCGGTCCCGGGATGGTCATGAAGACCGACCCGTGGGGCGAGGCCCTGGATTCGGCGCTGGCCGACGGGTACGAGTCGGGGGCCCGCGGCCCGGTGCTGGTCGTTCCGACGCCCAGCGGCCGTCCCTTCACCCAGGAACTGGCCGTCGAGCTCTCCGAGCGGCCGTGGCTGATCTTCACCCCGGCCCGCTACGAGGGCATCGACCGCCGGGTCATGGACGAGTACGCCACCCGGATGCCGGTGTACGAGGTCTCCATCGGGGACTACGTGCTCGCGGGCGGCGAGGCCGCCGTCCTGGTGATCACCGAGGCCGTGGCCCGGCTGCTGCCCGGGGTCCTCGGCAACGCCGAATCGCACCGCGACGACTCGTTCGCGCCCGGCGAGATGGCCAATCTGCTCGAAGGCCCCGTCTACACCAAGCCCCCGGAGTGGCGCGGCCGGGGCATCCCCGAGGTGCTGCTCAGCGGCCACCACGGGAAGATCGCCCGCTGGCGCCGGGACGAGGCCTTCCGCCGCACCGCGCGCAACCGCCCCGACCTGATCGAGCGCTGCGAGGCCTCCGCCTTCGACAAGAAGGACCGCGAGATCCTCAGTATCCTGGGCTGGAGGCCGAGCGCCGACGGGCGATTTTGGCGCAGGCCCCCGGCCGTGGAAGAATAGGTGGCTGCTGTGTGCTCGCGTGCGCCCCTGCCACAGGGGGACCGTCGCCCGCGATGTCCCACGGCTCCCGAATTCTCTACGGAAATCCGCACCGGCGACCTGTGGCGTCGTGCGAAGAAAGCAGACGAAGAACATGTCTCACCTGCTCGATGGCGTCAACGCCGCCTCCCTGCGCACGGACGTCCCGGCCTTCCGCCCCGGTGACACCATCAACGTGCACGTCCGCGTGATCGAGGGCAACCGCTCCCGTATCCAGCAGTTCAAGGGTGTTGTCATCCGTCGCCAGGGCTCTGGCGTCTCCGAGACCTTCACCGTTCGCAAGGTCTCCTTCAGCGTCGGCGTCGAGCGCACCTTCCCCGTGCACTCCCCGATCTTCGAGAAGATCGAGCTCGTCACCCGCGGTGACGTGCGTCGCGCCAAGCTGTACTTCCTCCGTGAGCTCCGCGGCAAGGCCGCGAAGATCAAGGAGAAGCGCGACCGCTGATCTCCCCTCCGGCTCCAGGGGACGGCCGGATAGGCTCGCCCCCGATGGACACCGAAGCAGAGCTCACACAGCGCGGCCACTCCTCCCCCGGACAGGGGGAGGGGCGGCCGCGTTCTGCGTTTTCCGGGTGGTGGGGATCCCCCCGGTCCCGGCGGCGGGCCGGCCTGCTCGGCGTGGCCTGCGCCGTGTTCCTGCTGCTCTTCTCCAACTTCGTGGTCCAGCCCTTCCTCATCCCGAGCCGCTCGATGGAGCCGACGCTGAAGGTCGGCGACCGGGTGCTGGTCAACAAGCTGGCGTACCGCTTCGGCGATCAGCCCCGGCGCGGCGACGTGGTCGTCTTCGACGGCACCGGCTCCTTCGTGCGCGAGCGCCCGGCGGGCAACCCCGTCGGCGAGGCCGTGCACGGGGCCTTCTCGGCGCTCGGGCTCGCGGAGCCCTCCGACACGGACTTCGTGAAGCGGGTCGTGGGCGTCGGCGGGGACGACGTGGTGTGCTGCGACGCCGGCGGCCGGCTCAAGGTCAACGGGGTGTCCGTGGACGAGCCCTACCTGTACGCCGGGGACGCGCCGTCGGCGGTGCCCTTCCGCATCGTCGTCCCGCTGGGGACCCTGTGGGTGATGGGCGATCACCGCTCCCAGTCCCGGGACTCGCGGGACCATCTGGGGGAGCCGGGCGGCGGGATGGTGCCGGTGGACAAGGTGATCGGGCGGGCCGACTGGCTCGGCTGGCCGGTGACGCGGTGGGGGTCGGTGCCCGGGAACGGCGCGCAGGCCTGGTCCCGGGTGGGCGGCGGTTCGCATGGGTAGCCGGGGCCGGCCCAGGGGCGGCCGGGACGGTAGTGAGGGACGGGTCGGCAGGGATGGGCGGGACGGACGGGGCGGCGGGGATGGACGGGGCGGCCGGGACGCGGCGCGCGCACCGCAGTCTCCGCCGCCGGCGCGCGAGCCGCTGCCGGGCGAACCCCTTCCGCCGCGCCGGGGCGGTCCTGAGGGCGGCGGTCCGCTGTGGCGCGGGCCGGAGCAGGGTGCGGCGGGGCGGCGCGGCCCGGAGCCGGACGAGCCGCTGTGGCGCGGGCCCGGGCCGGCGGCGGAACCGCCGGGACGGTACGTGGCCGGTGCGGGTGCGGGTACCTCGGCGGGTGCGTCGGCGGGTGCCGGTACCGGTGCCGGTGATGGCGTCGGTGTCGATGCGGGTGCCGGTGATGGCGCCGAGCCGTCCACGGCGGTGCCCGGCGGGGCCCGGGAGACGGCGGCAGAGCCCGGTGGACGGGCCGAGCGGCGCAGGCTGGCCCGCCGGGTCCGGCGGCGCAGGCGCACCCGGCGGGCGGGCGAGCTGCCGCTGCTCGTGGTGGTCGCGCTGTGCATAGCCCTGCTCCTCAAGACCTTCCTGGTGCAGGCCTTCTTCATCCCCTCCGGGTCGATGGAGCAGACGATCCGCATCGGCGACCGCGTACTGGTCGACAAGCTCACCCCGTGGTTCGGCTCCACGGTCGAGCGGGGCGACGTCGTGGTGTTCAAGGACCCCGGAGGCTGGCTCAAGGGCGAGGCCGCCCGGCCTGCCCAGGACCCGGCGGGGATCAAGCAGATCAAGCAGGCCCTGACCTTCATCGGGCTGCTCCCGTCCGCCGACGAGCAGGATCTGATCAAGCGGACCATCGGCGTCGGCGGGGACACCGTGAAGTGCTGTGACGCGCAGGGGCGGGTCACCGTCAACGGCGCGCCGCTCGATGAGCCGTACGTGTCACCGGGCAACGCCCCCTCGGAGATCCGTTTCGAGGTGCACGTACCGGCGGGACGGCTCTTCGTGATGGGCGACCACCGGGCCAACTCCGCCGACTCCCGCTACCACCTCGACGAGGCCTTCGAGGGCACCATCGCCGAGAACGGTGTGGTCGGGCGGGCCGTGGTGATCGCCTGGCCCTTCGGCCACTGGCGCGAGCTGGAACAGCCGGCGACCTTCCTCTCGGTGCCGGACCCGGCGCGAACCGGTCGGCGGCGCGGGCGTCTTGGGCGTCGGCGGGGCACGGCGTTCGCATAGTGTGTCCTCGGTCTCCCGCGCCTTAGGGAACTCCCGCTCGTTAAGGGAGGGGAGGGCCCGTCGACCGATCCGGCGCGGGACGCGAATTCCGATTGAGGAGTGGATGTGGGGGATGTGGCGGTAGGCGCACGATCCGGACGCGACGAGGGCGAGGAGCGGCCGGACGACGCCGTAGAGCGCGAGACCGAGACAGAGGACGGCGGTGCGGCCGCGCGGCCCCAGCGTTCGTTCTGGAAGGAGCTCCCGCTCCTCATCGGTATCGCCCTGCTGCTGGCCCTGCTGATCAAGACCTTCCTGGTCCAGGCGTTCTCGATCCCCTCCGACTCGATGCAGAACACCCTCCAGCGCGGGGACCGGGTGCTTGTGGACAAGCTGACCCCGTGGTTCGGCTCGGAGCCCGAGCGCGGTGAGGTCGTCGTCTTCCACGACCCGGCGAGCTGGCTGGCAGGAGAGCCCACCCCGGAGCCCAACTTCGCCCAGAAGGCCCTCAGCTGGATCGGTCTGATGCCGTCCGCCGAGGAGAAGGACCTGATCAAGCGGACCATCGCCATCGGCGGGGACACCGTGGAGTGCAAGAAGGGGGGACCGGTCGTCGTCAACGGCAAGGAGCTGGACGAGCCGTACATCTACCCCGGCAACACCCCGTGCGACGACGCCCCCTTCGGCCCGATCACCGTGCCCAAGGGCAAGATCTGGGTGATGGGCGACCACCGCCAGAACTCCCAGGACTCCCGCTACCACATGCAGGACTCCACGCAGGGCTTCGTGCCGGTCGACAAGGTCGTCGGGCGGGCCGTCGTCGTCGCCTGGCCGGTCACCCGGTGGGCCACGCTCCCGGTCCCGGACACCTTCGACCAGCCCGGCATCAACCACCAGGCCGCGGCGACCGCCCTCGGTCTCGGGGCCTCCGGCCTCGCCCCGGTCGGGCTCGGCCCGGCCGCGCTGGGCGTAGCGGGCGCCGTTCCGGTCGTCCTGTGGCGCAGGCGGAGGCTGACCAACGGGCGTACCGCCCGGTAGGGTGCCGCCCAGGTCGACGATCTCCGAGGTGGGGGCGCTGCAATGGGCGGAACACAGGCAATACGCGGGACCACCGGTGGCCGCGGCGGCCTCGGCAACGTGCTGTCGGGCATCGCCGTGGCCATCGGTTTCGTGCTCTTCCTGGGCGGCTTCGGCTGGGGCGCGGTGATGTACCAGCCGTACACGGTGCCGACCGACTCGATGGTGCCCACCGTGCGGCCGAACGACCGGGTGCTGGCGCAGCGGATCGACGGTGACGCGGTGCGCCGTGGTGACGTGGTCGTCTTCATCGACGCGCAGTGGGGCGCCTCGCCCATGGTCAAGCGGGTCGTCGCCGTGGGCGGGGACACCGTCCGCTGCTGCGGTCAGGGCGGCCGGCTGTCCGTGAACGGCAAGGAGCTCGACGAGCCCTACCTGGACCACGCGGGCACCGAGGTCGCCGCGATCGGGACCGGTGGCGTCCCGTTCGAGGTGAAGGTGCCCGACGGCAACCTCTTCCTGATGGGCGACCACCGCGTGGCCTCGCTCGACTCCCGCGCACACCTCCAGGAGGCGGGCCAGGGGACCGTGCCCCGGTCGGCGGTGTCGGCCCGGGTCGACGCGCTGGCGTGGCCGTCCATGAAGATGCTGGACCGCCCTGCGACGTTCGCCTCCCTGCCCGGCGGGATCTCCGCGCCCGGTCCGCTGCGGCTCCAGCTGGCCGCGGTCGTGGGCGGTGCGGCCCTGGTACTGCTGGGCGCGGCCTACGGTCCCCTCGTACGGATCCTGGGGCGCGGGCGCCGGCGGGAGTCCTCGGGTGCCCGCTGAACCCGGCGGCGCCGGCGCGGGGGAGCCGAGGAAGGTGTCACGGGTGATCCTGCTGGACCCGGCGGACCGGATCCTGCTCCTGCACGGCTTCGAACCGGCCGATCCGGCCGACGACTGGTGGTTCACGCCGGGCGGCGGCCTGGAGGGCGACGAGACGCGCGAGCAGGCGGCCCTGCGGGAGCTGGCGGAGGAGACGGGGATCACAGAGGTCGAGCTGGGGCCGGTGCTGTGGCACCGGTACTGCTCCTTCCCCTTCGACGGGCGGCGCTGGGAACAGGACGAGTGGTACTTCCTCGCCCGTACCGACCGGACCGAGACCCGGATGGGCGGCCTCACCGAACTCGAGCGGCGCAGCGTCAGGGGAGCCAGGTGGTGGACCTCCGGGGAACTGCTGGCGGCCCGTGAGACGGTGTACCCGACCAGACTCGCCGGGCTGCTGCGCACGCTGCTCGACGACGGTCCTCCGGGTGCTCCGGTGGTCCTGCCCCCGGAAATCGTTTAGGGGCGGACGGCGCTGGCGCACAATAGGGGGACGCACGGCTGAAGGGGAACATGCCATGAGCGCCGAGGACCTCGAGAAGTACGAGACCGAGATGGAGCTGAAGCTCTATCGGGAGTACCGCGACGTCGTCGGGCTGTTCAAGTACGTGATCGAGACCGAACGTCGTTTCTACCTGACCAACGACTACGAGATGCAGGTGCACTCGGTCCAGGGGGAGGTCTTCTTCGAGGTCTCGATGGCGGACGCCTGGGTCTGGGACATGTACCGGCCGGCCCGCTTCGTCAAGCAGGTCCGGGTGCTGACCTTCAAGGACGTGAACATCGAGGAGCTCAACAAGAGCGACCTCGAACTTCCCGGCGCCTGACCGGGCCCGCGCCCGGCGCCTGACCGGGCCCGCGCCCCGCGCCTGACGGGGCCGCGCCCGGCGTCGCGGACCGCCCGCTCACCCTGGAGGGTGAGCGGGTTTTCCACATCGCCGGAGTTTTCCACCAAGATCCACTCCGGGGGCGGGAACGCGGGACTCTCGGCACGGAGGTGGTGCCGGATGAACGCGAAGGGCGTGGCACAGCAGGCATTGGGGCGGTACGGCGAGGACCTCGCCGCGCGGCGGCTGACCGAGTCGGGGATGACGGTGATCGCCCGGAACTGGCGCTGCCGGACCGGGGAGATCGACATCGTGGCGCGGGAGGGGGACGCCCTCGTCGTGTGCGAGGTCAAGACGCGCCGGGCGGGCGGCTTCGAACACCCCATGGAGGCCGTCCGGGCCGGCAAGGCCGACCGGCTGCGCAGGCTCGCCGGGCGCTGGCTCGCCGACCACGGGGGACCGCCCGCCGGAGGCGTGCGGATCGACCTCGTCGCCGTACTGCTGCCGAGGCGCGGCGCACCCCGGGTCGAGCATGTCAGGGGGGTGGCGTGATGGGGTTCGCGCGGGCCTGCTCGGTGGCCCTGGTGGGCGTCGAGGGCGTACTGGTGGAGGTCCAGGCCGACCTGGAGCCGGGGGTCGCGGCCTTCACCCTGGTGGGGCTGCCCGACAAGACGCTGGTCGAGAGCCGCGACCGGGTCCGGGCCGCCGTGGTGAACTCCGGCGCCCAATGGCCGCAGAAGAAGCTCACGGTCGGGCTCAGCCCGGCGTCCGTGCCGAAGGCCGGGGCGCATTTCGACCTGGCCGTCGCGGCGGCGGTGCTGGGCGCCGCCGAGGTGGTCGATCCGGGAGCCATCGCCGACCTGGTGCTCATCGGGGAGCTCGGCCTCGACGGCCGGGTCCGCCCGGTGCGCGGGATCCTGCCCGCGGTGCTCGCCGCCGCCGAGGCCGGGTACCGGCAGGTGGTGGTGCCCGAGCAGTGCGCGGGGGAGGCAGGTCTGGTGCCCGAGGTGTCCGTCCTCGGCGTCCGCAGCCTGCGGCAGCTGATCGCGGTCCTGACCGACGGGGTGGTGCCCGAGGAGGAACCGGTCCGGGCCGGGCGTCCCGACCCGATGCTCGCGGGGCTGGTGCTGCCGGGTGCCGGGCTGGGTACGGGCCTGGCCCGGGGCGGCGCGGATGCCGCCGAGGTCCCCGACCTCGCCGATGTCGCCGGCCAGCACCGGGCCCGGCGCGCCTTGGAAGTGGCCGCCGCCGGGGGACACCACCTCTTCCTCAGCGGGCCCCCGGGCGCGGGCAAGACGATGCTGGCCGAGCGGCTGCCCTGGATCCTGCCGCCGCTCACCCGGCAGGACTCCCTGGAGGTGACGGCCGTCCACTCCGTCGCGGGAATCCTGCCGCCCGGCGAACCGCTGGTCGCCCGGCCCCCGTACTGCGCCCCGCACCACTCCGCCACCATGCAGTCGCTGGTCGGCGGCGGGGCCGGGATCCCCAGGCCGGGGGCGGTCTCCCTGGCCCACCGCGGGGTGCTCTTCCTGGACGAGGCCGCGGAGTTCAGCGGCAAGGCACTGGACGCCCTGCGGCAGCCCCTCGAAGCGGGACACGTGGTCATCGCCCGGGCCGCCGGGGTGGTACGGCTGCCGGCCCGCTTCCTGCTGGTCCTCGCCGCGAACCCCTGCCCCTGCGGCCGGCACAGCCTGCTGGGGGCGGGCTGCGAATGTCCCCCCTCCGTCGTCCGGCGCTACCAGGCCCGGCTGTCCGGGCCGCTGCTCGACCGGGTCGACCTCCGCGTGGAGGTCGAGCCGGTCACCCGCTCCGACCTGCTGGGCCGGGGCGGCCGGGGCGAGTCCACCGCCACCGTCGCGGCCCGGGTCCGTGAGGCCCGGGAGCGGGCCGCCGACCGGCTGGCGCAGACCCCGTGGCGGCTCAACTCCGAGGTTCCGGGGCACGAGCTGCGCACCCGCTGGCCCGCCGGCTCCGGGGCGATGGCCCAGGCGGAGCGGGACATGGAGCGCGGACTGCTCACCGCGCGGGGGCTGGACCGGGTGCTGCGGGTCGCCTGGACCGTGGCCGACCTGCGGGGGCGCGGGCACCCCGACGCGCTGGACGTGGCCGTCGCGCTGGAGCTGCGCACCGGGATCGCCCGGGGGGCCGTCCTGGCGGCCGGGGCGGGGGCGGAGCCGTGAGCGCCGCCGACGGCGCGCCGGAGCCGGGCCCGGAGGTGCTCGCCCGGGCGGCGCTGACCCGGGTGCTGGAACCCGGGGACGAGCACGGCGGGCGCTGGCTGCGCGAGATCGGCGCCGTCCGGCTGATGCGCCTGCTGACCGGCCCCGAGGCGCAGTGCGGGGCGCTGACCGGGGTCGGCCCCGAGCGGCTCGCCGGATACCGCAGACGGGCCGCCGTCGCGGAGCCCCGGCGGGACCTGGCGGAGGCGGCCGCGGCGGGCTGCCGGTTCGTCTGCCCCGGGTCGGCGCAGTGGCCGACCCAGCTGGAGGACCTCGGCGACGCCCGGCCCGTCGGGCTGTGGCTGCGGGGCGGCCCGGACCTGCGGACCTGGGCCCTGCGCTCGGTCGCCGTGGTCGGAGCCCGCGCGTGCACCCCGTACGGGGCCCACATGGCGCAGACCCTCGCCGCCGGGCTCGCCGAGCGCGGCTGGGTGGTGGTCTCCGGCGCCGCCTACGGGATCGACGGCGCCGCGCACCGGGGCGCCCTCGCCTCGGGCGGGGTCACCGCCGCGGTCCTGGCCTGCGGGGTGGACGTCGGCTACCCGCGCGGGCACGCCGGGCTGCTCGGCAGGATCGCCCGCCAGGGGCTGGTGCTGGGGGAGCTGCCGCCCGGCGCCCACCCGACCCCGAGCCGGTTCGTGCTGCGCAACCGGGTCATCGCCGCCCTCACCCGGGGCACCGTCGTCGTGGAGGCGGCGCTGCGCAGCGGCTCCCTGGTCACCGCCCGCCGGGCCCAGCGGCTGGGCCGCCTGACCATGGGCGTGCCCGGGCCCGCCACCAGCGGCCTCTCGGCCGGGGTGCACGAACTGCTGCGCGGCGGGGCGGAGCTCGTCACCGACGCCGCCGAGGTCGTCGAACTCGTCGGCGGCATGGGCGAGCTGGCCCCCGTGCGGCGCGGCCCCGTCCTCGCCCGGGACCTCCTGGCCCCGGCCACCGCACGGGTGCTCGAAGCCCTCCCGGCGGGCCGGGCCGCCGAACCGCAGGAGATCTCGCTCGCCGCGGGCACCGGCACCGATGAAGTCATCGGCAGACTGTACGAACTTCACTCTCTGGGGTTCGTCGAACGGCAGGGCGACGGCTGGCGGTTGGCGCCGCGCACGCCGGGAGAGGGGGCGCAATCCGGAGCCGACCGGCGAGGCGGTCGTTGACCTGGGGCGTTCCGGTGAAAGAGTGACGGCGATGAGAGACGCGGTCTTCCCGGTGGCAGCTGCCGGGACCGAGCGCCAGGCGCCGGTCCCGGGCCGCCCGCGCGAGTCCGGACGCCGCCCGGCCCCCGGGTCATCCCGTACTCTTCGCGCACCGCGACACTTCCGTCACGCTACGCTCCCAAGGAATCCGGCTCCGGCAAAGGCGAAGCATGCCCCAGCACACCTCAGGGTCCGACCGCGCTGCGGTGCCCCCCGCTGCCCGTGGCGGCGTGCGGTCCACCGCGCCCTCGTCCCTGGAGCTGCTCTGGCGCTCATACAAGGCCTCGGGTGACGAACGTCTGCGGGAGCAGCTGATCCTGCACTACTCGCCGCTGGTGAAGTACGTGGCGGGCCGGGTCAGCGTCGGCCTGCCGCCCAATGTCGAGCAGGCCGACTTCGTCTCCTCCGGGGTGTTCGGACTGATCGACGCGATCGAGAAGTTCGACATCGAACGCTCGATCAAGTTCGAGACGTACGCGATCACCCGCATCCGCGGCGCGATGATCGACGAACTGCGCGCCCTGGACTGGATCCCCCGCTCGGTGCGGCAGAAGGCGCGGGCCGTGGAGCGCGCCTACGCCACGCTGGAGGCCCAGCTGCGGCGGACCCCCACCGAGAGCGAGGTCGCGGGCGAGATGGGGATCGGTGTGGAGGAACTCCACACGGTCTTCAGCCAGTTGTCCCTCGCCAACGTGGTCGCCCTCGAAGAGCTGCTGCACGCCGGCGGGGAGGGCGGCGACCGGCTGTCCCTGATGGACACCCTGGAGGACCACGCCGCCGACGATCCGGTGGAGGTGGCCGAGGACCGCGAGCTGCGCCGACTGCTCGCCCGGGCCATCAACACGCTCCCCGAGCGGGAGAAGACGGTGGTCACCCTCTACTACTACGAGGGGCTCACCCTCGCCGAGATCGGCAACGTGCTGGGCGTCACCGAGAGCCGGGTCAGCCAGATCCACACCAAGTCGGTGCTCCAGCTGCGGGCGAAGCTCGCCGACGTCGGCCGCTGAGCCGCCCGGGAGGGGCCGCGCTCGGGGCCCGGGCCTTGCGCACCCTCCGTAGAGTGGGGACGTGCCCAGGATTCGAGCGGCCTCCGTGGCCGAGCACCGGTCGATGCAGCGCGGCGCCCTCTTGGACGCGGCGCGTTCCCTGCTGTCCGAAGGCGGGACCGACGCCCTGACCTTCCCCGCCCTCGCGGAGCGCACCGGGCTCGCCCGGTCGTCCGTGTACGAGTACTTCCGGTCACGCGCGGCCGTCGTAGAAGAGCTGTGCGCGGTGGACTTCCCCGTGTGGGCCGCCGAGATCGAGGCGGCGATGGAGGCGGCGCGGACGCCGGAGGACAAGATCGAGGCGTACGTGCGCAGCCAGCTGGGGCTGGTCGATGACCGCCGCCACCGAGCGGTGGTGGCGATCTCGGCCAGCGAGCTGGACGCGGGGGCGCGGGAGAAGATCCGCGCCGCGCACGGTGGTCTCGTGGCGATGATCGTCGAGGCGCTGGGCGCCCTCGGCCAGGCGGAGCCGCGGCTGGCCGCGATGCTGTTGCAGGGCGTCGTGGACGCCGCCGTGCGCCGCATCGAGCTCGGCGCCGCGGAGGATCCCGCGGTGGTGACCGAGACCGCCGTCGCCATGGCCCTGCGGGGCGTGCGGGGCGACCGCCCCCCAAGCGACCGCCCGCAAAGCGACCGCCCGCAAAGCGACCGCCCCCAAGGTGACCGCCCCTAGGGCGAGCCGCCCTCCGGCTCCGCCGCGGGCAGCAGCCGTGGGGTGGGGCGGGGGAGCAGGGTGAGCGGATCGAGATAGGCGTCCTCCCCGGTCAGCAGGCCCCAGTGCAGGCAGGGTCCGGGGCAGTGGGAGCCGGCCGTGAGGACCGCGACCTCCTGCCCCGCCGTCACCTCCTCCCCCTCCGCGACCAGCGGCCGCACCGGCTCGTAGGTGGTGCGCAGCCCCCCGGGAAGGGTCAGCGAGAGCACCCCGCGGCCCGCGACCTGTCCGGCGTAGTGCACCCGCCCCGGCCCGACCGCCCGGACCCGCGCCCCCACCGGGGCCGACAGGTCCACCCCGCGGTGGCCGGCGGCGTACGGCGTGGGCGGCGGGTCCCACCAACGGGCCACGGACAGGGGCGGGGGCAGCGGCCGGACCCCCGGGACGAGGGTCTGGGCGAGCGCCATGATCACGGTGAGCAGCAGTGTCGTCATGCCCACCAGGCTCCCGCGCGGACGCCGGCGCAGGACGCGCCTGTGGATGACCGACGGGGTGTGGACAAAGGCGTCACCCGGCATACCGCCGGGTCCCGTACACTTCTTGTGGCGATCCGGGTCACCGGGTCGACTTCGCACGCCCCAGCACCAGCCCGAAACGGCCTGGTGAAAGCGTCTCTCGGTCCCTTCTGCGGGGCAGGGCGCGGCGGGGCGTCAGGAACCAAACCGAGAAAACAAGGAGATGGCCATGGCCGTCGTAACGATGCGGGAGCTGCTGGAAAGCGGCGTCCACTTCGGTCACCAGACCCGCCGCTGGAACCCGAAGATGAAGCGCTTCATCTTCACGGAGCGCAACGGCATCTACATCATCGACCTGCTCCAGTCGCTGTCGTACATCGACCGCGCCTACGAGTTCGTGAAGGAGACCGTCGCGCACGGTGGCTCCATCATGTTCGTCGGTACCAAGAAGCAGGCGCAGGAGGCCATCGCCGAGCAGGCGACGCGCGTCGGCATGCCGTACGTCAACCAGCGTTGGCTCGGTGGCATGCTCACCAACTTCTCCACCGTCTACAAGCGCCTGCAGCGTCTGAAGGAGCTCGAGTCGATCGACTTCGAGGACGTTGCCGCCTCGGGTCTCACCAAGAAGGAGCTCCTGGTCCTCTCCCGCGAGAAGACCAAGCTGGAGAAGACCCTCGGTGGTATCCGCGAGATGTCGAAGGTTCCCAGCGCCGTCTGGATCGTCGACACCAAGAAGGAGCACATCGCGGTCGGTGAGGCGCGCAAGCTGCACATCCCCGTCGTCGCGATCCTCGACACCAACTGCGACCCCGACGAGGTCGACTACAAGATCCCGGGCAACGACGACGCGATCCGCTCCGTCACCCTGCTCACCCGCGTGATCGCCGACGCCGTCGCCGAGGGCCTCATCGCCCGTTCCGGTGCCGCGACCGGTGACTCGAAGCCGGGCGAGAAGGCCGCCGCCGAGCCGCTCGCCGAGTGGGAGCGCGACCTGCTCGAGGGTGAGAAGAAGGCCGACGACGCCGAGGCCCCCGCGGCCGAGGCTCCGGTCGTCGAGGCCGACGCCGAGACCGAGGCCCCCGCGGCCGAGGCCGACGCCGAGGCCGTCGTCGAGGCTCCGGCCGCCGACGCCGACCAGGCCTGACCCACCCACTGAGGGGGTCCGGCGTTCATCCGCCGGGCACCCGCAGCACGGACGATGACGGCGGGGGAGCCGCGCCACGAGCGCGACTCCTCCGCCGTTCACCCGTAGATCCACGACTTCGAGAGAGAATCACAGACTCATGGCGAACTACACCGCCGCTGACGTCAAGAAGCTCCGCGAGCTCACCGGCGCCGGCATGCTGGACTGCAAGAACGCGCTCGTCGAGGCCGACGGTGACGTCACCAAGGCCAACGAGATCCTGCGCGTCAAGGGCCTGAAGGGTGTCGCCAAGCGCGAGGGCCGTTCCGCCGAGAACGGTGCCGTCACCTCCCTGATCGCCGACGACGCCACCTCCGGCGTGCTCGTCGAGCTGAAGTGCGAGACCGACTTCGTGGCCAAGAGCCCGAAGTTCCTGGCCGTCGCCGACCAGCTCGCCGCCCACGTGGCCGCCACCGCCCCCGCCGACATCGAGGCGCTGCTGGCGTCCGAGATCGAGGCCGGCAAGACCGTCCAGGCGTTCGTGGACGAGGCCAACGCCAACCTCGGCGAGAAGATCGTCCTGGACCGCTTCGCGGCGTACCAGGGTGCCTTCGTGGCCTCCTACATGCACCGCACCATGCCCGACCTGCCCCCGCAGATCGGTGTCCTGGTCGAGCTGGACAAGGCCGACGCCGAGCTGGCCAAGGGCATCGCCCAGCACATCGCCGCCTTCGCGCCGAAGTACCTCACCGCGGACGAGGTGCCGGCCGAGATCGTCGAGTCCGAGCGCCGCGTCGCCGAGGAGACCACCCGCGCCGAGGGCAAGCCCGAGGCCGCGATCGCCAAGATCGTCGAGGGTCGCGTCAACGGCTTCTTCAAGGACGCCACGCTGCTCGGCCAGCCGTACGCGCTGGACAACAAGAAGTCCGTCCAGAAGGTTCTGGACGAGGCCGGTGTCACCCTGAAGCGCTTCACCCGCATCAAGGTCGGCATCTGAGTCCGTCCGTACGCGACGGACACCGGACCCCGGTAGGGTCTGAAGCAGTCGTCCGCGCACGCGCGAGGCGACCGCAGATCTGACGAGGAGGCCATTGCCGAAGAGGGAACCGCGAGGACCCACCGGCAATGGCCTTCTTCGTATGTGCACGAGGAGATCTCCATGAATCAGGGCGTGGACCCCCACACCGCTTCCGACGACAAGAGCGACCACGAGAAGAAGGGCCGCCGCTTCATGCTGAAGCTGTCCGGCGAAGCCTTCTCCGGCGGCGGCGGGCTGGGTGTCGACCCCGACGTCGTGCACGCCATCGCCCGCGAGATCGCGGCCGTGGTCCGAGACGGCGCCGAGATCGCGATCGTCATCGGCGGCGGCAACTTCTTCCGCGGCGCCGAGCTGCAGCAGCGCGGCATGGACCGGGCCCGGTCCGACTACATGGGCATGCTCGGCACCGTCATGAACTGCCTCGCCCTCCAGGACTTCCTGGAGAAGGAGGGCATCGACAGCCGTGTCCAGACCGCCATCACCATGGGCCAGGTCGCGGAGCCGTACATCCCGCTGCGCGCCGTCCGCCACCTGGAGAAGGGCCGCGTCGTGATCTTCGGTGCCGGCATGGGCATGCCCTACTTCTCCACCGACACCACGGCCGCCCAGCGTGCCCTGGAGATCGACGCCGAAGCCCTCCTCATGGGCAAGAACGGCGTCGACGGGGTCTATGACTCCGACCCGAAGACCAATCCGGACGCGGTGAAGTTCGACGCGCTGGAGTACAGCGAGGTGCTGTCCCGGGACCTCAAGGTCGCCGACGCCACGGCCATCACGCTGTGCCGCGACAACGCCCTGCCGATCCTGGTCTTCGAACTCCTCGCCGAGGGCAATATCGCCCGCGCCGTCAAGGGTGAGAAGATCGGCACGCTCGTGAGCGACCAGGGCACCCGGGTCTGAGCCCCACCGAGGCCCGGCTCCGGCCGGGCCCGGTCCGGGCGGCTCGCACCGCCCCCGCCCGCCTGAACCATCCATATCTGACATGCAGGAGCACGTGGTGATCGAAGAAATCCTCCTCGAGGCCGAGGAGAAGATGGAGAAGGCCGTCGTCGTCGCCAAGGAAGACTTCGCGGCGATTCGCACGGGACGTGCGCACCCGGCCATGTTCAACAAGATCGTGGCGGACTACTACGGTGCCATCACGCCCATCAACCAGCTCGCGTCCTTCGCGGTGCCCGAGCCGCGCATGGCGATCGTGACGCCGTTCGACTCGTCCGCCCTGCGCAACATCGAGCAGGCCATCCGCGACTCCGACCTCGGCGTCAACCCGAGCAACGACGGCCGCATCATCCGGGTGACCTTCCCCGAGCTGACGCAGGACCGCCGCAAGGAGTACATCAAGGTCGCGCGCACCAAGGCCGAGGACTCCAAGGTCTCCATCCGCGCCGTCCGCCGCAAGGCCAAGGACGCCCTCGACAAGCTCGTCAAGGACAAGGAAGCCGGCGAGGACGAGGTGCGCCGTGCGGAGAAGGAGCTCGACGACACCACCGCGAAGTACGTGGCGCAGGTGGACGAGCTGCTGAAGCACAAGGAATCCGAGCTGCTCGAGGTCTGATGAACGACTCTCCCTGGGCCGCGGAGCCGGTCGCGGCGGGTCCCGCATACGATGCGCTGGTGGGCCCGCACACTCGGCCCATGCCCATCGTGCCCGATGCCGCCGGCCGTGACTTCGACGACCGGGAAGCACGCGATCGGGGGGCCGCCGGCTTCGGCGGCCCCCCGTTCCGCGCCGAGACGCCGCCGCAGGAGCCCATGCCCAGCCCCCCGCCTCCGCCTTCGCAGGCACCGCAGGACGCCTCCCCGCCACCGCCGAAGAAGCGCGCGGGGCGGGATCTGCGTGCCGCCATAGGGGTCGGTGTCGGCCTCGGTGCGGTGATCTTCGCTTCGCTGTTCATCGTCAAGGCCGTCTTCGTCGGCGTGATCGTCGTCGCCGTCGTCGTCGGCCTGTGGGAGCTCACCTCCCGGCTCCAGGAGAAGAAGGGCATCAAGGCCCCGCTCGTCCCGCTCGCGGTCGGCGGCGCGGCCATGATCATCGCCGGATACGTCCGCGGCGCCGAGGGCGCCTGGGTGGCGATGGCGCTCACCGCGCTGGCGGTGCTCGTCTGGCGCATGACCGAACCGCCCGAGGACTACCTCAAGGACGTCACGGCCGGTGTCTTCGCCGCGTTCTACGTCCCCTTCCTGGCCACTTTCGTGGCGATGCTGCTCACCGCCGACGACGGCCCCCAGCGGGTCGTCACCTTCCTGGTCCTGACCGTGGTCAGCGACACGGGGGCGTACGCGGTGGGCTGGCGCTTCGGCAAGACCAAGCTGGCGCCGCGCATCAGCCCGGGCAAGACCCGCGAGGGGCTCTTCGGGGCCGTGGCCTTCGCGATGGCGGCCGGGGCGCTGTGCATGGAGTTCCTGATCGACGGCGGTGCCTGGTGGCAGGGCCTGCTGCTGGGCCTCACGGTCGCCGTCAGCGCCACCCTGGGTGACCTGGGCGAGTCGATGATCAAGCGGGACCTCGGGATCAAGGACATGGGCACCCTGCTCCCGGGCCACGGGGGCATCATGGACCGGCTCGACTCGCTGCTGCCGACCGCCCCGGTGGTCTGGCTGCTGCTCGCGGCCTTCGTCGGCACGGGCTGACCCGTCCGGGTTATCCTGGAAAGCGCGTCACTGACAAGTGGCGCGCTTTCCCGCTTCTGCGGGGATGGACCCGTGAGCTCTCCGAGGCGTCGGGCGTGCCATCACTTCGTCTCCGCTCGCGCGCGGAGACCGCCCGCGCAGGGTTCGTCAGACTTGAGGAGAACCACCCATGGCCCCCCGTCCCGTCCCGGGAGAGCTCACCTTCGTCGCCCCTCGCGGGGCCAAGAAGCCGCCCCGCCACCTCGCCGACCTGACCCCGGCCGAGCGCCGGGAGGCGGTGGCCGCGATCGGCGAGAAGCCGTTCCGGGCCAAGCAGCTCTCCCAGCACTACTTCGCGCGCTACGCGCACGACCCGGCCGAGTGGACCGACATCCCCGCCGGCTCGCGCGAGAAGCTCCAGCAGGAGCTGCTGCCGGACCTGATGTCGGTGATCCGGCACATCTCCTGCGACGAGGACACCACCCGCAAGACCCTGTGGAAGCTGCACGACGGCACGCTCGTCGAGTCCGTGCTGATGCGCTACCCCGACCGGGTCACCATGTGCATCTCCTCGCAGGCCGGCTGCGGTATGAACTGCCCCTTCTGCGCCACGGGCCAGGCCGGTCTGGACCGCAACCTCTCCACCGCCGAGATCGTGCACCAGATCGTCGACGGCATGCGCGCCCTGCGCGACGGCGAGGTCCCCGGTGGTCCGGCGCGCCTGTCCAACATCGTCTTCATGGGCATGGGCGAGCCGCTCGCCAACTACAACCGCGTGGTCGGCGCCATCCGCCGGCTCACCGACCCGGAGCCCGACGGCCTCGGCCTGTCGCAGCGCGGCATCACCGTCTCGACCGTCGGCCTGGTCCCGGCCATGCTGCGGTTCGCCGACGAGGGCTTCAAGTGCCGCCTCGCCGTCTCGCTGCACGCGCCGGACGACGAGCTGCGCGACACCCTCGTCCCGGTGAACACCCGCTGGAACGTCCGCGAGGTCCTGGGCGCGGCCTGGGAGTACGCGGAGAAGTCCGGCCGGCGCATCTCCATCGAGTACGCGCTGATCCGCGACATCAACGACCAGGCGTGGCGCGGTGACCTGCTCGGCCGGCTGCTCAAGGGCAAGCGCGTGCACGTCAACCTGATCCCGCTGAACCCGACGCCGGGCTCGAAGTGGACCGCCTCTCGTCCCGAGGACGAGAAGGCCTTCGTCGAGGCCATCGCGCGGCACGGCGTACCCGTGACCGTGCGGGACACCCGCGGTCAGGAGATCGACGGCGCGTGCGGCCAGCTGGCGGCCTCCGAGCGCTAGATTCCGGCCAGGAAGGCCCACAACCGGCCGCGGGGTACCCTGTGGCCGGACAACTTCATCATTCCGACAGGGGAGCGCCACAGCGCTGAGAGTGCGGTAACCGTCATCCGCAGACCCTCTGAACCTCGCCCCGGTCATTCGGGGTAGGAAGTTCGGTCATCACTCAAGCTGTTGCGCCCTGCCCGGCGTCCGCTCCCACAGAGCGCCGGGCAGGGCCGCGTCTTCTCCTGGACATCCCAGGAGGAATTCACCAGTGAGCACCACCAAGAAGATCGCGGGCGCCGCGCTCGCGGCCGCGCTGGGCATCACCACGCTCGGCGCCTGCGGCGGCGGCGACGCCAAGGACAAGCCGGCGGGGGCGGGCGACGCCCCGAAGTCCAAGACGGTCACCCTGGTCTCCCACGACTCCTTCAACGTGACCGACACGGTCCTCAAGGAGTTCGAGCAGCAGAGCGGCTACACCGTCAAGGTCCTGAAGTCCGGGGACGCCGGCGCCGCGCTGAACCAGGAGATCCTCACCAAGGGCTCCCCGCGCGGCGACGTCTTCTTCGGCGTCGACAACACGCTGCTCTCGCGCGCCCTCGACAACGGGATCTTCACCCCGTACCAGGCCAAGGGCCTCGACCAGGTCAAGCCGGAGTTCGTGCTCGACCAGCAGCACCGGGTCACCCCCGTCGACACCGGCGACATATGCGTCAACTACGACAAGCAGTACTTCGCCGACAAGAAGATCGCCCCGCCGCAGACCCTGGACGACCTGGTCAAGCCGGAGTACAAGAACCTGCTGGTCACCGAGAACGCCGCGACCTCCTCGCCCGGCCTCGGCTTCCTGCTCGCCTCCGTCGGCAAGTTCGGCGACGACGGCTGGAAGGACTACTGGAGCAAGCTGAAGGCCAACGGCGTCGAGGTCGTCGACGGGTGGGAGCAGGCCTACAACGAGCGCTTCTCCGGTTCCGCGGGCGGCAAGAAGGCCAAGGGCGACCGGCCGCTGGTCGTCTCGTACGCCTCCAGCCCGCCGGTCGAGGTCCTCTACGGCGAGCCCCAGCCGGCCGAGGCCCCCACGGGCGTGGCCACCGGCACCTGCTTCCGCCAGGTCGAATTCGCGGGCCTGCTCAAGGGCGCGAAGAACGAGGAGGGCGGCAAGGCCCTCGTCGACTTCCTGGTGAGCAAGAAGTTCCAGGAGGACATGCCGCTCCAGATGTTCGTGAACCCGGTGGTCAAGGACGCGAAGCTGCCGGAGGTGTTCACGAAGCACGGCGTGGTCGTCGAGAAGCCGGAAACGGTCGCCCCCGACACCATCGCCAAGAACCGTGAGCAGTGGGTCAAGGCATGGTCCGCGCTCGTCGTGAAGTAGTGCGGCAGGACTCCCCGAAGGAGGGCGGGCGCGCCACGGCCGTCCGGCTGGCCCTGATGGCCGTGCCGCTCGCCTTCTTCGGGCTGTTCTTCGCCTATCCCGTCGCCGCGATCGTCGGGCGCGGGCTCAAGACGGACGACGGCTGGCAGTTCGGCCGCATCGGCGAGGTCCTGGCCCGCCCCGACATCGCCGGCGTGCTGTGGTTCACCACCTGGCAGGCGCTGGCCTCCACCGCGCTGACCCTGTTGCTCGCCCTGCCCGGCGCGTACGTCTTCGCGCGGTTCGAGTTCCCGGGCAAGCAGCTGCTGCGCGCGCTGGTCACCGTGCCGTTCGTGCTGCCGACCGTGGTCGTCGGCACGGCCTTCCTGGCGCTGGTCGGGCGCGGCGGACTGCTGGACGAGCTGTGGGGCGTCCGGCTGGACACCACCGTCTGGGCGATCCTGCTCGCCCACGTCTTCTTCAACTACGCCGTCGTCGTACGGACGGTCGGCGGGCTGTGGGCCCAGCTCGACCCGCGCCAGGAAGAGGCCGCCCGGGTGCTGGGCGCCGGACGCTTCGCCGCGTGGCGGCGGGTGACCCTGCCCGCGCTCGCGCCCGCCGTCGCCGCCGCCGCGCTGATGGTGTTCCTGTTCACCTTCACCTCCTTCGGCGTCGTGCAGATCCTGGGCGGACCCTCGTACTCCACCCTGGAGGTGGAGGTCTACCGGCAGACCGCGCAGCTCCTGGACCTGCCGACGGCCGCCGTGCTGACCATGGTGCAGTTCGCCGCCATCGGCCTGATCCTCGGCGTGCACGCCCGGACCGTGCGCAGGCGCGAGGGCGCCCTGCGGCTCGTGGACCCGGCGCGCACCGCGCGGCCGCCGCGCGGAGGGGCCCAGCGCGGCCTGCTCGGCGGGGTGCTGCTGACGGTGCTGCTGCTGATCGTGGCGCCGCTGGCGGTGCTGGTGGAGCGGTCGTTCGACGCGCCCGGCGGGTACGGGCTGGGCTTCTACCGGGCGCTCCAGGACGCCGGCGCCGGTGGCGGAACGTTCCTGGTGCCGCCGCTGGAGGCCATCTGGAACTCCCTGCGGTACGCGCTCGCCGCCACCGGCATCGCCTTGGCCGTCGGCGGGCTCGCGGCCGCCGCGCTGACCCGGCGCGGGGGGCGCTTCGTACGGGGCTTCGACGCGCTGCTGATGCTGCCGCTCGGGGTGTCCGCGGTGACGGTGGGCTTCGGCTTCCTGATCACCCTGGACGAGCCGCCGCTGGACCTGCGGACCTCCTGGATCCTGGTGCCGCTGGCGCAGGCGCTCGTCGGGGTGCCCTTCGTGGTGCGGACGATGCTGCCCGTGCTGCGTGCCGTGGACGGCCGGCTGCGCGAGGCGGCGGCGGTGCTCGGCGCGTCGCCGCTGCGGGCCTGGCGGGAGGTGGACCTGCCGCTGGTGCGGCGGGCCCTGCTGATCGCGGCGGGCTTCGCCTTCGCGGTCTCGCTGGGCGAGTTCGGGGCGACGGTGTTCATCGCGCGGCCGGACCACCCGACGCTCCCGGTGGCCGTGGCGCGGCTGCTGGGGCGGGCCGGGGAGATGAACTACGGGCAGGCCATGGCCCTGAGCACGATTTTGATGCTGGTGTGCGCGGTGTCCCTGCTGGTGCTGGAGCGGCTGCGCCCCGACAAGACCTCGGGAGAGTTCTGATGACCCTGCTCCGGCTCGAAGGGGTGTCGGTCCGCTTCGGCGACCGGGCGGTCGTGGACGCGGTGGACCTGGCGGTCGCCGAGCACGAGGTCGTCTGCGTCCTCGGGCCGAGCGGCAGCGGCAAGTCCACGCTGCTGCGGGTGGTGGCCGGCCTTCAGCCGGTGTCCGCCGGCCGGGTGCTGCTCGCCGGCGCCGACCAGGCCGCGGTGCCGGTGCACCGGCGCGGGGTGGGCCTGATGTTCCAGGACCACCAGCTGTTCCCGCACCGGGACGTCGGCGGGAACGTCGGCTTCGGCCTGCGGATGAGGGGTGCGACGGCCGGCTCCCGGCAGGCCCGGGTCGCGGAGCTGCTGGAGCTGGTCGGGCTGCCGGGCGCGCAGGGCCGGGCGGTGGCCTCGCTGTCGGGCGGCGAGCAGCAGCGGGTCGCCCTGGCCCGGGCCCTGGCGCCCTCGCCGCGGCTGCTGATGCTGGACGAGCCGCTGGGCCAGCTCGACCGGGGGCTGCGGGAGCGGCTCGTCGTGGAGCTGCGCTCGCTCTTCTCCGGGCTGGGCACCACGGTGCTCGCCGTCACCCACGACCAGGGCGAGGCCTTCGCGCTGGCCGGCCGGGTCGTGGTGATGCGGGAGGGGCGGATCGCGCAGGCGGGGACCCCGCTGGAGGTGTGGCAGCGTCCGGCCTCGGAGTTCGTGGCGCGCTTCCTCGGCTTCGAGAACGTGGTCCCGGCGACGGTGGCGGGCGGCGCGGCCGCGACCCCGTGGGGGAAGGTCCCGGTGCCCGCGGGAGCCCCGGAAGGCGAGCGGAACCTGCTGATCCGGCCGGCCGGGGTGGTGCTCGCCGCGGACGGCCTGCGCTGCGAGGTGGTCTCCCGTACGTTCCGCGGCACCCATGTGGCCCTGCTGCTGCGGCCGGAGGCCGGCCCGGTGCTGGAGGCGGAGTGCGGCCTGGCGGGGGCCCCGGCCGTGGGCGACCGGGTCTCGGTGGGCTTCAGCCCGTCCGAGGTGGTCGTCCTGCCCGGGGCCCCGTGAGGCCGGCGCGCCGCGGGCCCGTCAGGGCCTGATGCCGTCGCAGGCGACCGGCAGGTGGCGCGGACCGCGGAGCACCGCGTTCTGGCGGTACGGGGGCGGGTCGGCCAGCAGCCGGGGGTTCTCCAGCCTGCGGGCCAGCTCGCTCAGGGCCAGCTGTGCCTCCTGCCGGGCCAGCGGTGCCCCGAAGCAGCTGTGGATGCCGCTGCCCAGGCCCAGGTGCTGGACGTCCTGGCGGTCCGGGTCGAAGCGGTCGGGGTCCTCGAACCGCAGGGGGTCGCGGTTGCCGGCGGCCAGGATCAGCCAGAGGGAGGCGCCCTTGGGCACGGTCACGCCGCGGACCTCGACGTCGGCGAGGGTGGTGCGCTGTGGAACCAGCTGCACGGGGGGCTCGTAGCGCAGTAGTTCCTCCACGAGCGGTACGGAGAGTTCCGGATCGGTGCGCAGCCGCTCCAGGACCTCGGGGTGGCGCAGCAGCGTCAGCATGCCGTTGGTGATCAGGTTGACGGTGGTCTCGTGACCGGCGATGAGCAGCAGGGCCGCGGTGCTCAGCACCTCCATCGTGGTCATCGTGCCGTCCGGTCCGCCGCCCGCGGCCAGTTCCGAGAGCATGTCGCCCTTCGGGTTCTTGCGCCGCTCCTCGATCAGCCCGGACAGGTACATGCCCAGTTCCATCCGGGAGTCGTGGGTGCGCCGCTCGCGTTCCCGGGGGTCGGCGTCGGGGTCCGGGTCCAGGCTGGCCGCGAGGGTGTCCGCCCACACGTGGAACTTGGGCTCGTCCTCGCTGGGCACGCCGAGCAGCCGGCAGATCACCGTCACCGGGAAGGGGTAGGAGAACTGCTCGACCAGGTCGATCTCCCCGGCATTGCCGTTGCGCGCGATCCCGTCGATCAGCCCGCCGACGATGTCGTGCAGCTCGCCGCGCATGTCGTGGACGCGGTGCGGGGAGTGCGGGGGCCCGAAGGGCCGGTTGGTCATGCGGCGCAGCCGGTCGTGCTCCGGCGGGTCGAGCTTGAGGAAGGACGGCGGCAGGACCGTCTCCTCCTCCTCGCCCGGCTCGGCCAGCGGGTCGTGGGCCGACGCGGCCAGGTTGCGGGCGTCGGAGCTGATCCGCGGGTCGTGGAGCAGGCTCTGGATGTCGTAGTACGTGCTGACGACGTACGGACCGGAACCGTCGTGGTAGACCGGGGTCTTGCGGAGCTCCGTATAGAGCGGGTACGGGTCGGCCCGGTTGGAGTAGTCCAGGATCTGCCGGAGGATGTCTTGGGTCATGAGGGGGCCTCGTGCTCCTCGTGCTCCTCGGTGGAGGGCGCGTCCGGGTCAGTGGCGGGCGGGGGTGAACGTGATCCGCCGGTCGGCCGGCGAGTAACCGCTGAGCGTGATCGTCGGGCCGTGGGTGGGCACCGACGGGTCCGGGAAGTCCGCGGGGAGCGGCTTGTTGCCCTCGGGGCGCCGGTCCATCGTCGGGAACGGCAGCGGGAACGGAGCCGTCTCCTCGATCTGCCGCTGGTAGAACTCCAGCCAGCGGCAGTTGTCGAAGGTCACCGCTCCGATGACGCGGCCCTGGTAGCCGTAGACGCCGGTGAAGCGCCGCTCGGCGCGGGAGCCCTGGGCGATGAGGATCTCCGTGCCCATCGACGGGACCCCGACCGACTTGATGTTGATGCCGAACTGGGAGGACCAGAACGCCGGGACCCACAGGTGGGGACGCCGGTCCACGCTCTCGCTGAGCATGTTGTGCGCGGCCGTCTCGGCCTGTGCCACGGCGTTGCCCCAGTGCTCCAGGGACAGGAACTGGTAGCCGAACAGCGCGTGCGGGGAGCGTGCCACGTCACCCGCCACGTAGATGTCGTCCGTGACGATGCCCCGGATGTCGAACGCCCGGCAGCCCGCGTCGCAGGCGATGCCCCGCGGACCCGCCCCGAGGCCCGAACCGGCCAGCCATTCGGTGTTGCGCATCGCGCCGAGGGAGACGATGACGACGTCCGCCTCCAGCGAGGTGCCGTCCGACAGGTGGGCGGCGCGCACCCGCCCGGAGGAATCGCCCTCCAGGCCGGTCACCATGACCCCGGTGCGCAGGTCGACGCCGTGCTCGCGGTGCAGGTCCGCCGCCACTTCGCCGATCACCCCGCCCAGGGCGCCGACCAGGGGGGCGCCGCCGCGCTCGGCGACCGTCACGGGGATGTCGCGCTCCCGGCAGGCGGAGGCGATCTCCGAGCCGGTGAACCCGGCGCCGATCACGAGCACCCGCCGGGGGCCGGCCGCCAGGGCCCGTTCCAGGCCGACGGCGTCGTCGCGGGTGCGGAGCACGAAGACCCCGCCCAGCGCCCCCTGGTCCTCGTGCGGCCACGGGCGGGCCCGTACGCCGGTCGCGATCAGCAGCCGGTCGTACTCCACCGCGTCGCCGTCGGCGAGCAGTACCTTGCGGGCCGCCATGTCCAGGCCGCTCGCGGGCACCCCGAGCCGCCACTTGGCGTCGATGTCGCGGCGGCGGGGGAGCAGGGTCCGGTCCGCCGCGGCCTTGCCGAGCAGCACCTGCTTGGACAGCGGGGGCCGGTCGTAGGGCTCGTACGGTTCGTCGCCGATCATCGTCAGGGAGCCGGCGAACCCCTTCTCGCGCATGGTCTCGGCGGCCCGCAGACCGGCCAGCGAGGCGCCGACCACCACGATGCGTCCTTCGCGCTTGAGCCGTTCCAGGGCCGCGTCACCGCTCACCGCTCGCCTCCGGGGTGGACAGGGAACCGTTCATCGTGTCCACGAGGATGGCCCGCACGGGACAGGCGTGGACGGCGCGCTCGACGTGCTCCCGCTGCTCGTCCGGGGCCTGAGGATCGTAGAGGAGCGACTCCTCGCCGTGCATGGCGAACACGTCGGGAGCGAGGAACGCGCACTGCGCGTAGCCCTGGCAGCGGTTGAGGTCGACGACAAGCCTCATGAGGCATCAGCCCTTCCGTGGCCCGAACACCCCCGTCATCCCCGACTTCCAGCATGCACGGACCGGGCGGGGGCCGCCTGCCGGGAGGGCTACAGCCGGCTCACCCGCAGGATGTAGATGCTGATGGCCAGCGCCCAGGCCGGGAAGACCAGCTCGGACCAGGGCACGCTGGAGCCCGCCAGGAGCAGCACCAGCCCCACCCCGAAGCCCAGCAGGGCCAGGGCGTGCGGGAAGACGCCGAGGCGGCGGCCGATGGTCGAGGTCGCGAAGACGAACACGGCCGCCATCCGCATCCCGTACGTGGTCAGCACCGTGTACGCGAAGGAGCGGCCGAAACCGGAGGGCGCGGTGCCGGTGCTCTCCGCGAGGACGGTGCCCGCCGCGGCGGCGGCGACGAAGAGGGCGGCGGCGAAGACGAAGCCGCTGCCGAGGAAGACGGTGGCGACGAACCGGTCCTCGGCCGCGCCGGTGTGCGCGCGCAGCGCCCCCATGAACCACAGGAAGAAGATGCCCGCGAAGGGCACGATCTCCAGCGCCGTGCTCACCGCCCAGCGGCGGTCGGGGTCGACCGGGGCGTGGGCGGCGTCGGAGGGGAGCGCGTACCGCATCAGGACGATCGAGGCCGCCAGCAGCAGCGCGAAGAGGACGCCCGCCGCTCCCGCGGCGCGTGGCGTCTCCATCCGGGCGGTCGAGGTCTCCATGCACCCAGCAAGCGGCAGCGGCCGCGGCCCCGCCACCCCGCCCACCCGTGGGGGTGAACGCGGGGGGCGGGAGCGCGGCCGCTTGCCGTAGCCGGTCAGCTCAGGACACCGGGGCCGGAACCTGCTCCTGCGCGGGCGCCTCGGCGCCGTCGTGGTTGCCGTACCAGGCCACCGCCACCGCGCCCGCGACGGCCAGGACGAAGCCCAGCACGGCCAGCCAGGCCAGGCCCGGCCGGGAGGCGTCCCCGAGCCAGAGCACGCCGATGGCGCCCGGCAGCACGGTCTCGCCGACGACCAGCGCCGCCGTGGCGCCGTTCACGGAGCCGATCTGCAGGGCGATGGTGTGCAGGTACATGCCTCCGGCTCCGGCCAGCACGATCGCGTAGAGGGCCGGGTCCGCGAGCAGCGTGCCCAGGGAGAAGGGCTCCACGCCGTTCAGGATGCGCACGCCGACGCCCAGCGCGCCGAAGGCCAGGCCGGACAGCAGGCCCGCCAGGATCGCGGCCCGGGCGCCGAGGAACCGTACGGCGACCGTGCCGCCGACGATGATCAGCGCCGTCACGCCCAGCAGCCACCAGTGCGTGGACATCGGCGCGTGGTGGCCGCCCTCGTGCCCGGCGGCCGTGGCCAGCAGCACCAGCGCGGCGCACACCACCCCGATGGAGGTCCACTCCTTGCGGGTCAGCCGGATCCCGAGCAGCTTGACGCTCAGCACGGCCGTGATGACCAGGTTGGCGCTGATCACCGTCTGCGACAGGAACAGCGGCAGCAGCCGGGCGGCCAGCGCGCCGAGCCCGAAGCCGACGAAGTCGAGGATCGTGCCGACGATGAACTCCCACGTCATCGCGGCCTTGGCGGTGGAGGCCAGGTTCGGTCCGCCGTGCGCGGTCACCCCGGCGGCGGCCGGGGATGTCCGGGCCGCCCGGCGCGAGCCCACGGCTTGCAGGACGGATCCCGTGCCGTAGCAGATGGACGCCGCGACAGCGGTCAGCAGGCCTATGAGCACAGAGGGCTCCGTTCACGTCTGGCAGGTTTTGCGTACCTCTGCCAGACGTGCGAAAGGCTCCGGAAGTTGCCTCCGGAGGTCAGCGCATTGCGGCGAGGGCCGCCGGAACCTCGTCCACCGAGTCCACCAGCGCGATCCGGGACTCCATCGCACGGCCGCGCGCGAGCGCTTGGAGCAGCGGCCAGGCGGGCAGGTGCTCGGTCCAGTGGACGCGGTCGACCAGGACCATCGGGGCCGGCGCGGAACGCGACTCGTAGTAGTTGGGCGTCGCGTTGTCGAATATCTCCTGCACCGTGCCCGCCGCGCCGGGCAGGAACACCACGCCCGCCGTGGACCGGGCCAGCAGTCCGTCCTCGCGGAGGGCGTTCGCGAAGTACTTGGCGATCTGGCCGGCGAAGGCGTTCGGCGGCTCGTGCCCGTAGAACCAGGTCGGGATGCCGACGGAATCGCCGCCCGCGGGCCAGCGCTCCCGCACGGCGAAGGCGGCGCGCGCCCACTCGGAGACCGACGGGGCGAAGGAAGGGGCCTTGGCCAGCAGTTCCAGGGCTTCGGCGAGGGCCTCGTCGGGGGCGGGCGCCAGGTAGGCGCCGAGGTTGGCGGCCTCCATGGCGCCGGGGCCGCCCCCGGTGGCCACCGTCAGTCCCGACCGGGACAGCGTCCGGCCGAGCTCGGCCGCGCCCTGGTACGCGGCGCTGCCGCGGGTCATCGCGTGGCCGCCCATCACTCCCACCACGGGGGTGCCCGCGAGGTGCTCGTCGAGGGCGTCGGAGACGGCGTCGTCGTGGATGGAGCGCAGCATCGAGGAGAAGACGTCGCCGTCGGCCTTGGTCTCCTGGAACCAGGCGTAGGCCTGGGCGTCCGGGGTGGACTCGTAGCCCTCCGCCAGGCCGGCGAACAGCTCGTCCGGCGTGTAGAGCAGGCCCCGGTACGGGTCGAACGGCAGGTCCGGTACCGGCGGGAAGACGAGCGCGCCGTCCGCCCGGACCTTCGCCGAGGCGTCGGGCTCCATCGGGCAGCCGAGGAAGACGGCGTCGGACGTGTCCGCGGACAGCAGGGCGAAGGTGCGTTCGAGCAGGTTGACCGACTGGATGCGGTAACCGCTCAGCGAGCCCCGGGCGGCGACCCGGTCGAATTCCGCGAGCGTCTCGATCTCGATGTCTGGGTTGACCATTCGGCCCACCCTAAGGGCTCATTTCAGCGGGTCAACGCCATGGACGTGAGCTGTGCGACACCCCAGCTGAGCGGGAGGCACACGGCGATCAGGGCGCCCGCGCGCAGCGTCACCGCCGTACGCAGCACCGTTCCCGGGGTTCCGAGGTCGAGCAGGGCCGCCCGGGCGGCGGAGCGGGACCGACGGGATTCGGCGGCCGATGTGAGAAGGGTCGCGGCCGCGCACAGCGCCACCAGCGCCCCGGCCGGACCGGTGAGCGGGCCGAGGGGGCTCAGCGGCCCGCCCTGGTCGCGCAGGGCCACGGCGGTGAGCGCGGCGGCCCCGACGGCGCAGAGCACCCCGAGGGGGCGGCCGAGCCGGGGCGCCTCCTCCTGGAGGGCCCGCCCGGCCAGCAGCCGCAGCGCGCCCGGACGGGCGGACTGCACGAGGGTGCCGCAGGCGTAGGCCAGCCCCGGTCCGGCGAGGGCCAGCCCCGCCGCGATCAGGACCCAGCCGGCCGGGAAGGCCGCCCCGCGCGGGCCGGCGTAGGCCTCGACGGTGAGTCCGCAGGCGGCGAGCGCCACCCCCCAGGGCACCCCGGCCTGCGGGCTGAGCCCAGTCATCGGCGGCCGGGGCCGCAGCGCGAGGGCGGTGGCGGCGGAGGCCGTGAGCGGGATCAGGGTCAGCAGGGTGAGGGCGGCCGCCACCGGGAACGGCTGGTCGGCGTGGAGCAGCCGGGCTCCGGCGCCGTCGAAGGGCAGGCCCGCCAGGTCGCCCCGCAGGTGCAGGAAGGCGGCCAGGGCCAGGAGGCTGCCCAGGGTGCAGGCGACGGCGGTGGAGACGGCGCCGACCAGGGTGAGCCGTACGGGTCCCAGCCCCACGGCGTCGAGCCCCTCGCGGGGCCGGGACGCCGGGTCGGTCCGGGCCACGGCCACCGCGAGCTGCACGGTGGCGGCGAGCGGCACCAGGGCCCACAGCAGCCGGAGCAACGATCCTGCGGGCCGGTCCATCGCCTCGGCGAGGACGTACAGCAGCAGGAAGCCGGTCCCGGCCGAGGCGGCCGCGACGAGCAGTCGGCGCAGCTGGACCGCGGGGCGGGAGCCGCGGGCTAGGCGGAGAGCGAGCACGCGGCCTGGTCCTCCGTGGTCCGGGGGGTACCGGCGGCCGCGGTCGCGGTCCCGGCCGGCCGGCCGTCGAGCAGGGCCAGCGTTCGGTCGGCCGCCGCGGCGGTCTCCTCGTCGTGGGTCGCGATCACCACGGTGATTTCGTGCGAGCGGGCGGCCGTGGTCAGCGTGCGGAGCAGCAGGGCACGCTCCGCGCGGTGCAGCGGGGCCGTCGGCTCGTCGGCGAAGAGCACGGCGGGCTCCCCGACCAGGGCCCGGGCGAGGGCCACGCGCTGGCATTCGGCCCGGGTCAGGGCGGCCGGGCGCTTGCGGGCGAAGCCGCCGATGTCGAGGCGGTCCAGCCAGGCGCAGGCCGTCTGCCGGGCGGCGCGCCCGGGGGAGCCGGTGAGCAGCAGCGGCAGGGCCACGTTCTCCCACACCTTGAGCTCGGGCAGCAGCTGGGGCTCGGGCCCGAGCCAGGCGAACCGGTCGCGGCGCAGCCGTTCGCGGACGACCGCGCCCAGGGTGTGGACGGGGATGCCGTCGAACCAGACCTCGCCCTGCTCGGGGACCAGCCGACCGCTCAGACAGCGCAGCAGGGTGGTCTTCCCGCTGCCGCGCGGGCCGGTCACGGCCAGGATCTCGCCCCGGCGCATTCCGGCGCTGACCCCGATGAGGCCGGGGGAACCGCTGTGGGAGTAGTGCAGGGACCGTGCCCAGAGCACCTCGTCGGCCGGTGGGGCTTGGTCCGGGGCACTGTCCGATGGAGCCACCATGGCGTACACCTCCGTCCGGGGGAACGAAGCGGAGCCGTTTCGGTCACTGGCGCCGCAAATGAGATGTAAAGAGATGAACGTCTTGGATGGTGACAGCACGCGGCCCGGACCCCCGCGTTCTCACTCGAACGGGGGATCCGGGCCGTGTGGTTCGGACTAGTGGAGCCGTGGGCCGGCGGTGCCGACCGCGCCGTGCCTAGAGCTTGGTCCAGGCCTCGGTGAGCACCGAGCGCAGGATGCCCTCGATCTCGTCGAAGGTGCCCTGGTCCGCGATCAGCGGCGGCGCCAGCTGGATGACCGGGTCGCCACGGTCGTCGGCGCGGCAGTACAGGCCGTTCTCGAAGAGCGCCTTGGAGAGGAAGCCGTAGAGCACGCGCTCGGTCTCCTCGTCCGTGAAGGACTCCTTGGTGACCTTGTCCTTGACGAGCTCGATGCCGTAGAAGAAGCCGTTGCCGCGGACGTCGCCGACGATCGGAAGGTCGTGCAGCTTCTTCAGGGTGTTGAAGAAGTTGCCCTCCTGGTCCAGCACGTGCTGGTTCAGGCCTTCCTTGTCGAAGATGTCGAGGTTGGCCAGCGCCACCGCGGAGGACACGGGGTGTCCGCCGAAGGTGTAGCCGTGCAGGAAGGTGTTGTCGCCCTTGTAGAAGGGCTCCGCGAGGCGGTCCGAGATGATGCAGGCACCGATCGGGGAGTAGCCCGAGGTCATGCCCTTGGCGCAGGTGATCATGTCCGGCACGTAGTCGAACTTGTCACAGGCGAACATCGTGCCGAGGCGGCCGAAGGCGCAGATCGTCTCGTCGGAGACGAGCAGCACGTCGTACTCGTCGCAGATCTCGCGGACGCGCTGGAAGTACCCGGGCGGCGGCGGGAAGCAGCCACCGGCGTTCTGCACCGGCTCCAGGAAGACGGCGGCGACGGTGTCGGCGCCCTCGAACAGGATCTCCTGCTCGATCTGGTCGGCACACCAGCGGCCGTAGGCCTCCGGGTCGTCGCCGAAGATCGGGGCGCGGTAGATGTTGGTGTTCGGCACCTTGTGCGCGCCGGGGACCAGCGGCTCGAAGGGGGCCTTGAGGGCCGGCAGGCCGGTGATGGACAGGGCGCCCTGCGGGGTGCCGTGGTAGGCGACCGCACGCGAGATGACCTTGTACTTGGTGTGCTTGCCCTGGAGCTTGAAGTACTGCTTGGCGAGCTTCCAGGCGGTCTCGACGGCCTCGCCGCCACCGGTGGTGAAGAAGACCTTGTTCAGGTCACCGGGGGCGTAGTGGGCGAGGCGCTCGGCGAGCTCCACGGCCTTGGGGTGCGCGTACGACCAGATCGGGAAGAACGCGAGTTCCTGCGCCTGCTTGTAGGCGACCTCGGCCAGTTCCTTGCGGCCGTGACCGGCGTTGACCACGAACAGGCCGGCGAGGCCGTCCAGGTAGCGCTTGCCCTTGTCGTCCCAGATGTAGGTGCCCTCGCCCCGGACGATGGTGGGGACGGGGGAGTTCTCGTAGGACGACATGCGGGTGAAGTGCATCCACAGGTGGTCGTACGCGGTCTTGGAGAGGTCCTGGCTCACGGTTATCGGGTTCCCCACATGTAGGTCTGCTTCTTCAGCTTCAGATAAACGAAGCTTTCGGTTGATCGCACGCCGGGGAGCGTGCGGATCTTCTTGTTGATCGTCTCCAGCAGGTGGTCGTCGTCCTCGCAGACGATCTCCACCATGAGGTCGAACGACCCCGCGGTCATCACGACGTACTCGCACTCGGCCATGGCCGTCAGTGCGTCCGCCACCGGGTCGAGGTCCCCCTCGACGTTGATGCCGACCATGGCCTGGCGTCGCAGGCCCACGGTGAGCGGGTCGGTGACGGCGACGATCTGCATGACGCCCTGGTCGAGCAGCTTCTGCACGCGCTGGCGCACGGCTGCCTCGGAGAGGCCGACGGCCTTGCCGATCGATGCATAGGGACGGCGACCGTCCTCCTGCAGTTGCTCGATGATCGCCAGGGACACAGCATCGACCGAAGGGGACGGTTGTCTGTTCCTGGCATCTGCGCTTCGACTGACCACGACCTCACTGTGCACGAGGAGTCGTCTGTTCCGCAACCCGTGAGCGATGAAATCCGTTGTTGGGGATCTCGGATTGCACGGATTTCGTAGTTCGTGGTGTCCAGCTCTGTCGAAAGCGTCTTCCTAGGGGCTACTCTTGCAGGGTCGTCTCAATCGTTGGACATGTGATCAGGAGAGTGGCTGGAGTGACCACCGAACTGCGTCGTCTGCGCAACTACATCGGCGGGGAGTTCAAGGACGCCGCCGACGGGCGGACCACCGAGGTGGTCAACCCCGCCACCGGCGAGGTGTACGCGACCGCGCCGCTGTCCGGGCAGGCCGATGTGGACGCCGCCATGGCCGCTGCCGCCGCCGCCTTCCCGGCCTGGCGCGACACCACCCCCTCCGAGCGGCAGAAGGCCCTGCTCAAGATCGCGGACGCCTTCGAGGCGCGCGCGGACGAGCTGGTGGCCGCCGAGTCGGAGAACACCGGCAAGCCGCTGGGCCTGACGGCCAGCGAGGAGCTGCCGCCGATGGTGGACCAGATCCGCTTCTTCGCCGGCGCCGCGCGCCTGCTGGAGGGCCGTTCGGCCGGCGAGTACATGGACGGGATGACCTCGATCATCCGCCGCGAGCCGGTCGGCGTCTGCGCGCAGGTCGCGCCGTGGAACTACCCGATGATGATGGCCGTGTGGAAGTTCGCCCCGGCGATCGCCGCGGGCAACACCGTGGTGCTCAAGCCCTCGGACACCACCCCGGCCTCCACCGTCCTGATGGCGGAGATCATCGACTCCGTCCTGCCCAAGGGCGTCTTCAACGTCGTCTGCGGCGACCGCGAGACCGGCAAGGCCATGGTCGAGCACTCCACCCCGGCGATGGCCTCCATCACCGGCTCGGTGCGCGCGGGCATGCAGGTCGCCGAGAGCGCCGCGAAGGACGTCAAGCGCGTCCACCTGGAGCTCGGCGGCAAGGCCCCGGTCGTGGTCTTCGAGGACGCCGACCTGGCCAAGGCCGTCGAGGACATCGCGGTCGCCGGTTACTTCAACGCCGGCCAGGACTGCACGGCCGCCACCCGCGTGCTCGTGCACGAGTCGATCCACGACGAGTTCGTGGCCGCGCTCGCCAAGGCCGCCGCCGACACCAAGACCGGCCAGCCGGACGACGAGGACGTGCTGTACGGCCCGCTGAACAACCCGAACCAGCTGAAGCAGGTCGCGGGCTTCATCGAGCGCCTCCCCGCCCACGCCAAGGTCGAGGCGGGCGGCCACCGCGTCGGCGAGAAGGGCTACTTCTACGCCCCGACCGTGGTCTCGGGCCTCAAGCAGGACGACGAGATCATCCAGAACGAGGTCTTCGGCCCCGTCATCACCGTCCAGTCCTTCACGGACGAGGCCCAGGCCCTGGAGTACGCGAACGGCGTCGAGTTCGCCCTCGCCTCCTCCGTGTGGACCAAGGACCACGGCCGCGCGATGCGGATGTCCAAGAACCTCGACTTCGGCTGCGTGTGGATCAACACCCACATCCCGCTCGTCGCCGAGATGCCCCACGGCGGCTTCAAGAAGTCCGGCTACGGCAAGGACCTCTCCGCCTACGGCTTCGAGGACTACACCCGCATCAAGCACGTGATGACCTCGCTCGACGGCTGACCGGCCGATGCCGCCGCGGTGGCGGACGCACTGATCACCGCAGGCCGCTGATGGGGCGGGCAGTAGACATCTTGTCTATTGTCCGCCCCTTCGCGTTGACCGAGGCTGTGCCCATGCCTGAACTCGCCTTCTCCCGCCGCGCGGCGCTGCGCGGCCTCGGTGCCGCGGGCCTGCTGGCCGCCCTCACCGGCTGTGGTGTGCCCGCCGCCTACGTTCCGGAGAACCGGCGGCAGGGCCCGGACCTCTCGGACCGGGACCAGGCCATCGCCTTCTCGAACTGGCCGCTCTACATCGACACCGACGAGGAGGACGAGCAGAGCCGGCCGACCCTGGACGCCTTCACGGAGAAGACCGGGATCGAGGTCCGGTACACCGAGGAGATCAACGACAACGACGAGTTCTTCGGCAAGGTCAGCCCGGCCCTCATGAACCACCAGGCGACCGGCCACGACCTCGTGGTGATCAGCGACTGGATGGCCGCCCGCTTCGTCCACCTGGGCTGGGCCCAGAAGATGGACCGTACGGCCCAGGCCAACGTGGCCCGGTACCTGGACCCCCAGCTGCGTTCCCCCGCCTTCGACCAGGGCCGGCTGCACACCGTCCCCTGGCAGTCGGGGATCACCGGCATCGCCTACAACCGCAAGGCCCTGGGCCGGGAGATCAAGTCCGTCAAGGACCTCTGGGAGCCGGACCTGGCGGGCAAGGTGACGCTCTTCTCGGGCCTCGACGAGTCCTTCGCCCTCCTCATGCAGGGCGACGGCGTCGACGTCACGCGGTGGACCGAAGCGGACTTCCACCGGATGTGCGACCGGGTCGAGAGCATGGTGAAGAAGAAGCACATCCGCCGCTTCACCGGCAACGACTACACCTCCGATCTGAGCAAGGGCGACGTCCTGGCCTGTCAGGCCTACTCCGGCGACGTCATCCAGCTCCGGGCCGACAACCCCGACATCGAGTTCGTGGTTCCCGAGGAGGGCGCCGAGCTCTGGGCGGAGAGCCTGCTCATCCCCAACCTCGCCCGGCACAAGGCCAACGCCGAGGCCCTCATCGACTACTACTACGACCCCGCTGTGGCGGCACGGCTCGCCGCCGCGGTGAACTACGTCTGCCCGGTGCCCGCCGCCCGTGAGGTGCTGGCCGCCTCCTCCGACAAGGAGACCGCCGAGCTCGCCGCGAACCCGCTGATCTTCCCCGACGGCGAGATGCGCAAGCGTCTCGTCGTGGCCCGGGACATCTCCTCGGCCGAGCGCCAGTCCTTCGCGAAGCGCTGGAACGCCATCGTCGGCCTCTGACGGGGCCCGCCCCGGACCATACGGCTGCGCCAGTACTGAACATGTTCAAGGAATTGGCTGAACGTGTTCAGTTCTAGGCGTAGGCTTCCCCCATGAGCGAGAGAAGCGCCCTCCAACGGCGGATCCGTGCCTGGCTGTTGCTGTTCGTCGTCTGCCTGGTCCTCAGCGGCCTCACCGCCTTCCCCCTGGTCACCGAGCTGCACTGGGTCAATTCCCTGGTCGGCAACGACTGGCTGCGGCGGGTGGGTGACGGGCTCGACCGGGCCGACGCCCAGTACCCCTTCCTCCTCTACGGCACCGACTGGCTCGCCTTCGCCCACCTGGTGATCGCCGTCTTCTTCTACGGCGTCCACCGTGACCCCGTCCGCAACATCTGGATCGTCGAGGCCGGCATGATCGCCTGCCTCGGGATCGTCCCGCTGGCCCTGATCTGCGGAGCGGTACGGGGCATCCCCTTCTGGTGGACGGTGATCGACATCTCGTTCGGGGTCTTCGGGGTGATCCCCCTGCTCGCCCTGCGCCGCATGACCAAGCGGCTGGAAGCCCTGCCCGCCGACTGAAGCCCCTACCTGGCGAAGGCCGCCCCCACGATGCCCATGGCCACCTTGTTCATCTCCTCACCCTTGGCGTCCGTGGAGTTCACCGAGTACACGAGGGTGCGCGAGAGGTCACGGGTGCCGCCGATCACCGTGTTGTAGCCGTAGCGGGCTCCCGTCTTGCCGTACACCAGAGTCCCGTCCGCCAGGGCGAACTCCTTCATGCCGGCCGTCTCGACCGCGTGCCCGCCGGACTCCGCGTCCCGCACATCGGGGACGGTGAACATCTCCTCCAACTGCGCCTTCGGCACGACCTTGCCGCCGAACAGCGCCACCGTGAACCGCTCCAGGTCCTCCGTGGTCGATATGAGGTCCCCGGCCGCCCAGTTGGAAGTGGAGTTCCACTCCGTCACGTCCACCAGCGAGCTGCCGCCACCGGCCTTCGCCACCGCCTGGTAACCCCGGTTGTACGGGCCCGGTATCCGGTTCTGGACGGGTGACGGGAACGAAGTGTGCCGAAGACCCAGCGGCTTGACGATCCGTTCGGACACGGCCTTCTCGTACGTCATGCCCGTCACCTTCTCGATCAGCACGCCCAGCACCGTGTAGTGGATGTTGCTGTAGCGCTGCTTCTCGCCGGGGCGGAACTCGGGCCCCTTGGCCACCGCGTCGGCGATCAGCGCCCGCGGGTCCACCACGTCGAAGCGGTGGGTATACGCGTCCTCGAAGGTGTCGCCCGGACCGTCCGCCGACTGCAGCCCGCTCGTGTAGTTCAGCAACTGGCGTACGGAGACCGGCGCGAAGCCGCCCGGGCCGCCGGGCAGCAGCCCCGGCAGGTACTGCTGCACCGGCCGGTCCAGCTCCAGCCGCCCCTCGGCGGCCAGCTGGAGCACCACGGCCGCCGTGAAGGTCTTCGTCACCGATCCGGCGCGGAACCGGGCGTCCTCGATCGCCCCGCGCCCGCTGCGGACGTCCGCCACCCCGGAGCGGCCCCGCCAGACACCGCTCGTACCGCCCACCCGGACCAGCGCGGCCGTCGCGTCCGGATGGTGGGCGCCCAGCCCCGCGATGGCCCGCGCCAGCGCCGCCGCGTCGGGCGGGGTCGTGAACTCGGCCCCGGCGGACCCGGTGGATCCGGCCGACCCCAGCGCCGGAGCCGTCGCCGGGACCCTCGCCGGGACCGTCGCCGCCCGGGCGGCGGCCACCGGGCCGGCCGCGATCCCGAGGACCAGTGCGGTGGCGATCAGCGTGCGCCTGCGAACGTTCATGACGGGCTCCCCCTGGATGTGCTCCGCGGGGCCCACTGCCCCGCCGATGACTCCATGTTCCCGGCCACGGGCGTAGTCGCGGATCACCAGCGAGAGGGGTCTTCAGCGGTACGACAACTCACCGGCGCGGGGGATACGACACGCCGCCCCTCACTCCCGCGAGGGAGTACCGGCGGCGATCAGCCCCGTCTCGTACGCGCAGATCACCGCCTGGATCCGGTCCCGCAGGCCCAGCTTCGCCAGCACGTTGCCCACGTGCGACTTCACCGTGTGCTCGCTCACCGTCAGCGCCACCGCGATCTCCGCGTTCGACAACCCCCGCCCCAGGTGCAGCAGCGTCTCCCGCTCACGGGCCGTCAGCACCTCCAGCCGCTGCGCCGACAGTCCCCGGACGGCGGCCGGCCGGGCCGTCGCCGCCGTGTACTCCTCGATCAGCCGCCGCGCCACCGAAGGGGCCAGCAACGACTCGCCCGCCGCCACCACCCGTACCGCGTGCACCAGATCATCCCGCCGCACGTCCTTGAGCAGGAACCCGCTCGCCCCCGCGTGCAGCGCCTCGTACACGTACTCGTCCGAGTCGAAGGTCGTCAGCATCACGGTCCGGCACCTGCTCCCCGCCGAGATCCTCCGGCAGGCCTCGATCCCGTCCAGCACCGGCATCCGGACGTCCAGCAGGGCCACGTCCGGGGCGAGCCGGTCCACCGCCTCCACCGCCGCCGCGCCGTCGCCGGCCTCCGCCACCACCTCGATGTCGTCCTGCGCGTCCAGGATCATCGCGAAGCCGCTGCGCACCAGCTCCTGATCGTCGGCCACCACCACACGGATCGTCATGCCCCCACCACCTCCGCCGGTGCGGCGGCCAGGCGGACCCCGACCGTGAACCCGCCGCCCGGCCCGGCCCCGAACGAGGCCGTCCCGCCGTGCGCCGCGGCCCGCTCGCGGATCCCGATGAGCCCGTGCCCCCCGCCCGCCGGGCTGCCGTCCGCCGCGTCGCCGCCCGGACCCCGGCCGTCGTCGGAGACCGTCACCGTCAGCTCCCGCTCCCCGTACTCCAGGCTTACGTCCACCGACGAGGCCCGCGCGTGCTTCACCACATTGGTCAGCGCCTCCTGCACCACCCGGTGCACCGTCGCCTCCAGCGCCGCCGGAAGCTCGCGCACCGCGCCCGTACGCGCGTACGAGACCGCCGGGCCCCCGGCCCGCACCCGCTCCAGCAGCGCCGGCAGGGCGTCGATCCCGGGCTGCGGGGCCCGCGGAGCCGGCTCGTCCGTGCGCAGCACCCCCAGCATGGTGCGCAGCTGCGCCATCGCGTCCCGGCCGGTCTCGGCGATGGCCTCGAAGGCCGCCTCCGCCCGCGCCGGGGCCTTGCGGACCGTCACCGGGCCCGCCTCCGCCTGCACGATCATGATGCTGACCGCGTGCGAGAGGATGTCGTGCATCTCCCGCGCGATGCGCGCCCGTTCGCGCGCCGCCGCCTGCTCGGCCTCGATCCGGTTCGCCCGCTCCAGCTGCGCCGCCCGGTCCTCCACGGCCTGCGTGTACGCCTGCCGGGTCGCCTGGAGCCGCCCCAGCGCGAAGGCCGCCGCGAACACGAACAGCGCGAACAGCAGCTCCCGGGCCGTCCGCGTGTTCAGCGCCACCGAAGCGAAGACCAGCACCGTCACGACCACGGCCATCACCGTCCGCACCCGCTCCGAGGAGTACAGCGCGATCGTGTAGACGGCGATCAGCCCGGCGTACGGCAGCGGCTGCCCGGGGCCGTCCAGGGCGAGCCCGTACACCGAGCCCGCCGCGACCACCCCGAACAGCACGAGGACAGGGGCCCGCCGCCGCCACACCAGCGGCACGGTGCCGAGTGAGGTCAGCAGGTACGCCGTCCAGGTCGCGGGCGAATCCCGCGGATCGCGGGGCACCACGAACGGAATGGTCACCGCCGCCTGCACCAGCAGCGCCAGCCCCACATCCCGCCGGCGCGGGTCGGCGGCCCACAGCCGTTCCCCCCAGGCCCGTATCACCGGCCGAGCTCGGCCCGTACGGAGGCCAGCGCGTCCACCCGGTTCGTGGTCACGGAGTCCACGCCCGCCCGGAGCAGGGCGCGCATCGACCGCTTCGTGTCCGCCGTCCAGGCCGACACCAGCAGCCCGTCCCGGTGCAGGGCGTCCGTCAGCTCCCGGTCGACCAGGCCGAAGCGGTAGTTCAGCCAGCGCGGGGCCACCGCGTCGATCAGCACCCGGCGCGGGGGCGAGAGCGTCGTCCAGGTCAGCGCGATCTCCGCGCCGGGATCGGCGGCCCGGACCGCGAGCATGGTGTTCGGGCCGGCGCAGTAGTACGTGCGCTCGCGCGCCCCGCACTCGCGCACCAGGCCGACGACGGTCTGGACGGCCTCGGCCGTGGCCCCCGGCAGGTCGATCATCAGCCGCCCCGCCCCGGCGGCCATCAGGGCCTCGCGCAGGGTCGGGATCCCGCCCTCCGCAAGCTCCTTGAGCTGCGGCGCCGTGACGGCGTCGAGCCGTACGTCATGGCCCCACAGCCGCTCCAGGGTCTCGTCGTGGAGCAGGACCGGAACCCCGTCGCGGGTCAGTCGTACGTCGATCTCCACCGCGTCCGCCCCGCGCGCGAAGGCGGAGCGGACGGAGGCGAGGGTGTTCTCACGGAAGCGGTAGGGATCGCCGCGGTGGCCCACGGCCGTCAGGGTGCTCATGCACCCATTCTCAGGGGTCGAGCCGTCCGACGGGACGTCAGCGGGCCAGCCACGCGCCGGTGTAGGCGTCGATTTCCGCGTTCAGCGCCGTCTTGCCGGCCGGGTCGAGGAAGGACGCCTCGACGGCGTTCTTGGCGAGCTGCGCGAGACCGCGCTCGTCGAGGCCGAGCAGCCGGGCGGCGACCGCGTACTCGTTGTTGAGGTCGGAGCCGAACATCGGCGGGTCGTCGCTGTTGATGGTGACGAGCACGCCCGCGGCGACCATCTCCTTGACGGGGTGCCGGTCGAGGTCCGGCACGGCGCGGGTGGCGAGGTTGGAGGTCGGGCAGACCTCCAGCGCGATCCGGTGCTCGGCGAGGTACGCGAGCAGTGCGGGGTCCTGGGTGGCGCTGGTGCCGTGGCCGATGCGCTCGGCGCCGAGCTCGTGGACGGCGTCCCAGATGGTCTGCGGGCCCGTCGTCTCGCCGGCGTGCGGGACGCTGTGCAGGCCCGCGGCCCGCGCCCGGTCGAAGTACGGCTTGAACTGCGGGCGCGGCACGCCGATCTCCGGGCCGCCCAGGCCGAAGGAGACCAGGCCCTCGGGGCGCAGGTCGACGGCGAGGCGCGCGGTTTCGGCGGCGGCCTCCAGACCGGCCTCGCCGGGGATGTCGAAGCACCAGCGCAGGATGACGCCGAGCTCGGCCTCGGCGGCCTTGCGGGCGTCCTCGATGGCCTCCATGAAGGCCTGCTCGTCGATGCCGCGGCGGGTGGAGGAGTAGGGGGTGATGGTGAGTTCGGCGTAGCGGATGTTCTGCCGGGCCATGTCGCGAGCCACCTCGTACGTGAGGGTGCGCACGTCCTCGGGGGTGCGGACCAGGTCCACGACCGAGAGGTAGACCTCGATGAAGTGGGCGAAGTCGGTGAAGGTGAAGTAGTCGGCGAGCGCCTCGGGGTCCGTGGGGACGCGCGAGTCGGGGTGGCGGGCGGCGAGTTCGGCCACGATGCGCGGGGATGCCGAGCCGACGTGGTGGACGTGGAGTTCGGCCTTGGGCAGCCCCGCGATGAAGGGGTGCAGATCGTGCATGGGGGCCTCCGGGAGGACGCGGTGCGGGCGGGTCGGCCTCATCGTAGGCAGGCCGGGGGAGTGTCGGCGGCAACGCATAGCATGGGCGTACGAGAGGGGGGCGCCGTATGACCGACCAGAGCCCCGAGCCGAGGGATCCGTGGGCGCCGCCCGAGCGGCCCGCCGTCGATCTGGGCAAGGCGGGCGGGGGGCCCGCCGACGCGCCGGCGGCCGGGCCGGCGCCCGCGCAGACACCGCCCGCGCAGACTCCGCCGCCGGTGGACGCCGCGCCCGCGCAGACCCCGCCCGGGCACGCCCCGGGGCCGGCGGATGCCACCCCCGCGCAGCCCGCGTCCCCATGGGCCGAGCCCGCGCGGACGGCGCCGGGCCAGACCCCGGCCGAGGGGCAGGCTCCGCCCGCGGGTCAGGCTCCGCCCGCCCAGGCGCCGTTCGCGCCACCCGCGTCGGCCGCGTACGGGTATCCGGCCCAGCCGGCTCCCGGGGCGTACGCGTACCCCGGGCCGCCGCCCGCTCCCGGCCCGGCCGGCTACCCGGGATATCCGGGGTACCCCGGATATCCCGGGTACCCCCGGCCCGCCAGCAACGGCTTCGGCATCACCGCGCTCGTGCTCGGCATCGTCGCGGTGTTCGGCTGCACCACGGTCGTCGGCGGCATCCCCCTCGGCATCGCTGCGATCGTCTTCGGCGCGCTCGGCCGGGGCAAGGCGAGCCGCGGCGAAGCCACCAACGGCGGGATGGCCCTCGCGGGGATCATCCTCGGCGGGGTGGGCGTCCTGCTGGGCATAGGCATGACCCTGCTGATGTTCTTCCTGCCCGCGCTGGACGACTCCACCGGAGACACCGTCCCGCACGGCCCCGCCTCGATCTCCCAGGTCGACGCCCCCCAGCGCGCCCGGGTCTGACGCCCGGCCCCGCAGGCCGGTTCCCCGCCCGCACGGGCCGGGGGCCGGTCAGGGGTGCGCCGGGGACAGCAGGGTGGGGACCATGTACGGCCCGTCCGGGGCGCTGCGGGCCACCGGGACCCAGACCAGGCCCACCATCCGCGGGCACGCGCACTCCAGGTCCGCGTCCACCCCCAGCACCGGCTCCCCGGCGCCGACCTCCACCCGGAAGCAGGTGGTCCGGCCGGAGGGGTACGGAGCCTCGTGGGAGCGGCGCACCGACAGCGCCCGCAGCCCCGTCTCCTCGGCGACCTCCCGCCGCACCGCGGCCTCCAGGTCCTCCCCGGGCTCCACCCCGCCGCCCGGCAGGGTCCAGTACTCCGGCCCGTCGTGCCGTCCGGAGTCCCCCCGGCCCCGCTCGCGCACCATGAGCACGCTGCCCTCCCGCAGGATGACGGCCGCCACCCTGCGGCGCCCCGCTCCGCTCACTCCCCGGCCTCCGCCGGCGTCTGCTCCCGGAGCCGTTCCCGGGCCTCCATCAGGGCGAAGCCCAGCAGGTTCAGCCCGCGCCAGCGCGCCGGATCGAGGGCGCGCTCGTCGTCGGCGGCCAGCCCGATGCCCCAGATCCGGTCCACGGGGCTCGCCTCCACCAGCACCCGGGACCCGGTCCCGAGCAGGTAGGACCGCAGCGCCGGATCGGAGCCGAACTTGTGCACGCTGCCCGCCACGACCAGCGCGAACCGCTCCCGCTCCCACACGGCGTTCTCGAAGCCGCGTACCAGCCGCCCGGCCTTCTTCGCCGCGGCCGGGCTCTTCGCCTCCAGGGCCGCCCGCTCCGCCTCCGCATCCCCGAACAGCCGGGCCTTGCCGGCCATCATCCAGTGCTCGGCGGTGGCGTAGCGGACGTCACCCACAGTGAAGGGGGAGGGCCACCACTGGCTCAAACAGCTCGGTCCGATCCGTCCGTCCGGCCGGGGCCGGTGCCCCCAGAAGGGCAGGTACTTCACCCGTTCACCACGGCTGACCTGCCCGATCAATGTGTCGATCATCTCCATGCACGCGAGTCTTTCAGCCACCACGGACACTTCGTACGGGATTTCGGGCGCGTCTCGACACATGGTCGACCGATTCCGTCGCGTAATCAAAAGGCAACAACGGAATCACTTGGCGGAGGACAAGGCCTCTGTCAGGATCGGCACTCAATTCGAGCTGTAGCTACGGAGAGCGTGAGAGCGTGATGGGTAACCGCTTCCAGGTTAAGGACCGCTTCGCAGACGGCGCGCAGTACATCGACGGCCGGCTCCGGTCCGGTACCTCGGGTCGCTCGCACACCGTGGTCGACCCCGCGACCGGACAGGAGGTGCTGACTTACGAACTGGCCGGCACCGCGGACGTGGACGAGGCCGTCGCCGCCGCCAAACGGGCCTTCCCGGCCTGGTCGGCCGCCACCCCCGGGGAGCGGTCGGACGCGCTGCACCGGCTGGCCGCCGTACTGGCCGAGCAGGCGGAGGACTTCGCGTACGCCGAGTCGCTCCAGTGCGGGAAGCCGCTCAAGCTGTCCACGGAGTTCGACGTACCGGGGACCATCGACAACACCGCCTTCTTCGCGGGGGCGGCCCGCCACCTCCAGGGCCAGGCGGCCGGCGAGTACTCCGGCGACCACACCTCGTACGTGCGCCGCGAGGCCATCGGCGTGGTCGGTTCGATCGCCCCCTGGAACTATCCGCTCCAGATGGCCGCCTGGAAGATCCTCCCGGCGATCGCCGCGGGCAACACGATCGTCCTGAAGCCCGCCGAGCTCACCCCCCTGACCTCGCTGATGTTCGCGCAGGCGGCCAAGGAGGCGGGGCTGCCCGACGGCGTGATCAACATCGTCACCGGTGCCGGACGGGACGCGGGCGAGCACCTGGTCGGCCACCCCGATGTGGTCATGACCTCCTTCACCGGCTCCACGGCCGTCGGCAAGCGGGTCGCCGAGATCGCCACCGCCACCGTCAAGCGGCTCCACCTGGAGCTCGGCGGCAAGGCGCCCTTCCTCGTCTTCGACGACGCCGACCTGGAGGCCGCCGCGCACGGCGCGGTCGCCGCCTCGCTGATCAACACCGGCCAGGACTGCACCGCCGCCACCCGTGCCTACGTCCAGCGCCCGCTGCACGACGCCTTCGTCGCCCGGGTCGCGGAGCTGATGGAGACCGTGCGGCTCGGCGATCCCTTCGCGCCCGGCACCGATCTCGGCCCGCTGGTCTCGCACGCCCAGCGCGACCGGGTCGCCGCCTTCGTCGAGCGCGCCCGCGCCTACGCCACCGTCGTCACCGGCGGCGAGGCCCCGGGCGGGGAGCTGGCGGAGGGCGCCTACTACCGGCCGACCCTGATCTCGGACGCCGCCCAGGACAGCGAGGTCGTGCAGTCCGAGATCTTCGGACCGGTCCTGGTCGTGCTGCCCTTCGACACCGACGACGAGGGACTCGCGCTGGCCAACGACACCCCGTACGGGCTCGCCGCCTCCGCCTGGAGCCGGGACCTGTACCGGGCGAACCGCGCCACCCGCGAGCTCAAGGCGGGCTGCGTGTGGGTCAACGACCACATCCCGATCATCAGCGAGATGCCCCACGGCGGCTACAAGGCCAGCGGCTTCGGAAAGGACATGTCCGTCTACTCCTTCGAGGAGTACACGCAGGTCAAGCACGTGATGTACGACAACACCGCGGTGGCGGCCAAGGACTGGCACCGCACGATCTTCGGGGACCGATAGCAGCCCGCCGCCCGACCGGCGGCCCACCTCCCGAAAGGGCACAGCCCATGGAGCAGTTCGAGCCCGACCGCCTCTCCGCGCCCCAGCTCGCGGCGATGCGGCGCAGCCTGACCAGCGGACGCGGGGCCCTCACCCGCCGTTCGCTGCTGCGCGCCTCCGGCGTCGGGGCCCTCACCCTCGGCGGCCTCTCGGCCCTGACCTCCTGCGGGATCCCGCCCGCCAAGCGCGAGGGCGGCGCGGCGGCGGCGGCCTCCGACGACCACTCGGAGCGGGAGAAGGAGATCAACTTCTCCAACTGGACCGAGTACATGGACACCAGCGAGGACGAGAAGTCCCGTCCCACGCTGGAGGAGTTCACCAAGCGGACCGGTATTCAGGTGAAGTACACCGAGGACATCAACGACAACGTCGAGTTCTTCGGGAAGATACGACCGCAGCTCGCGGCCGGCCAGGACACCGGCCGCGACCTGATCGTCGTCACCGACTGGCTCGCCGCCCGCATGATCCGCCTCGGCTGGGTGCAGAAGCTGGACCCCGCCCGCCTTCCGCACGCCTACGCCAACCTTTCCCCGCAGTTCCGCAGCCCCGACTGGGACCCGGGCCGTTCCTACAGCTATCCCTGGACCGGCATCTCGACCGTCATCGCCTACAACGCCAAGGCCACCGAGGGCAGGAAGGTCGACTCCGTCACCCAACTGCTCGACGACCCCACCCTCAAGGGCCGGGTCGGCTTCCTCACCGAGATGCGCGACAGCGTCGGCATGACCCTGCTCGACCAGGGCAAGGACCCGGCGAACTTCACCACCGCGGACTTCGACGCGGCCGTCGGCCGGCTCCAGAAGGGCGTGGACAGCAAGCAGATCCGCCGCTTCACGGGCAACGACTACACCGCCGACCTCGACAAGGGCGACATCGCGGCCTGCCTGGCCTGGGCGGGCGACGTCATCCAGCTCCAGGCCGGCAACCCCGACATCAAGTACGCGGTCCCGGCCGCCGGGTACATCACCTCCAGCGACAACCTGCTGGTGCCCGCCAAGGCCCGGCACAAGGCCAACGCCGAGCGGCTCGTCGACTACTACTACGAGCTCCCCGTGGCCGCGCGGCTGGCCGCCTTCATCAGCTACGTCTGCCCCGTCGAAGGGGTCAAGGACGAGCTCGCCAAGATCGATCCGGCGCTCGCGGAGAACACGCTGATCGTCCCGGACAAGGCGATGACCGCCAAGTCCCACGCCTTCCGCTCCCTGAGCGCCGAGGAAGAGACGGCGTACGAGGAGAAGTTCACCAAGCTCATCGGCGCCTGACCGCCCCGCCCCACCCCACCCCACCCCACCCCACCCCGTTCTCTTTTCCCCCCGCGCTCCCGCACCCTTCCGACACCATCACCGAAGGCCGCGACCCATGACTGACAAGACCGCGAGCGGCGACGTCCGCCTCGCCGGGCTCAGCAAGCACTACGGCTCCTTCACCGCCGTGCACCCGCTGGACCTCACCATCCCCCAGGGCTCCTTCTTCGCCCTGCTCGGCGCATCGGGCTGCGGGAAGACCACCACCCTGCGCATGATCGCCGGCCTGGAGGAGCCCTCCACCGGCACCGTCAGCCTGGGCGAGCGCGAGGTGACCCACCTGCCGCCGTACAAGCGGCCGGTGAACACCGTCTTCCAGAGCTACGCGCTGTTCCCGCACCTGAACATCTTCGAGAACATCGCGTTCGGACTGCGCCGGCGCGGCATCAAGTCCGTCAAGAAGCAGGTCGACGACATGCTGGAGCTGGTGCAGCTCGGCCAGTTCGCCCAGCGCAAGCCGCACCAGCTCTCGGGCGGCCAGCAGCAGCGGGTCGCCGTCGGCCGCGCCCTGATCAACCACCCCCAGGTGCTCCTCCTCGACGAGCCGCTGGGCGCCCTCGACCTCAAGCTGCGCCGCCAGATGCAGCTGGAGCTGAAGAGGATCCAGACGGAGGTCGGCATCACCTTCGTCCACGTCACGCACGACCAGGAGGAGGCCATGACCATGGCCGACACGGTCGCGGTGATGAACGGCGGACGGGCCGAGCAGCTGGGCGCCCCCGCCGAGCTCTACGAGAACCCGAGGACCACCTTCGTCGCCAACTTCCTCGGCACCTCCAACCTCATCGAGGCCGAAGTCCTGGAGGCCGGCGCCACCGACGTCACCGTCAGCTCGGCGGGCGCCACCCTCCGGCTGCCCGCCGGGCGATGTTCGACCACGCCCCGCGCGGGCGGAAAGCTGCTGGTCGGGGTGCGTCCGGAGAAGATCTCCCTGGTCCACGCGGACGACGAGGACACCGTCGCGGCCGGCCGCAACAAGATCGCGGGCCGGATCGCCGACTCCTCCTTCATCGGCGTCTCCACCCAGTTCGTCATCGACAGCCCCGTCTGCCCGGAGCTGGAGGTGTACGTGCAGAACATCGAGCGCGACGCCCGCCTCATACCCGGCGCCGAGGTCATACTCCACTGGAACCCCGAGCACACCTTCGGCCTGGACGCGGCCCAGGACATCGAGGCGGGCATCGAGACCGTCGAGGAGAACGCGTGACCGCCGTGGCCGCGCCGCCAGAGGCGCCCGCTCCGGCCGCACCCCCGGTGCACAAGGCGTCGCTGCGCAAGCGCCTGATCCCGTACTGGCTGCTGCTCCCCGGCATCCTGTGGCTGCTCGTGTTCTTCGTGCTGCCGATGGTCTACCAGGCCTCCACCTCGGTGCAGACCGGCTCCCTCGAAGAGGGCTTCAAGATCACCTGGCACTTCCAGACCTACTGGGACGCCTTCACCGGCTACTACCCGCAGTTCCTGCGCTCGCTGCTCTACGCGGGCACCGCGACCGCGCTCTGCCTGCTGCTCGGGTACCCCCTCGCCTACCTGATCGCCTTCAGGGCGGGCCGCTGGCGAAACGTTTTGCTGATCCTGGTCATCGCCCCGTTCTTCACCAGCTTCCTGATCCGCACCCTGGCCTGGAAGACGATCCTGGCCGACGGCGGCCCGGTGGTCGGCGCCCTCAACGCGGTCGGCTTCCTGGACGTCACCAGCTGGCTCGGCATGACCGAGGGGGACCGCGTGCTGGCCACGCCGCTCGCGGTCGTCTGCGGTCTCACGTACAACTTCCTCCCCTTCATGATCCTGCCGCTGTACACCTCGCTGGAGCGCATCGACACCCGCCTCCACGAAGCGGCCGGGGACCTGTACGCACGCCCCGCCACGGTGTTCCGGAAGGTGACCTTCCCGCTCTCGATGCCGGGCGTCGTCTCCGGGACCCTGCTCACCTTCATCCCGGCCAGCGGTGACTACGTCAACGCCGAACTGCTCGGCTCCACGGACACCCGGATGATCGGCAACGTCATCCAGTCGCAGTACCTGCGCATCCTCGACTACCCGACGGCGGCCGCGCTGTCCTTCATCCTCATGGCCATCGTGCTGATCATGGTGTCCATCTACATCCGCCGAGCGGGGACGGAGGACCTGGTCTGATGGACAAGCCCCTTGGCTGGCTCCGCCGCAACGCCGTCGTCATCGCGGGACTGGGCACGCTCGCGTACCTGATCCTGCCGAACGTCGTCGTCACGGTCTTCTCCTTCAACAACCCCGCCGGGCGCTTCAACTACGCCTGGCAGGAGTTCTCGCTCGACGCCTGGAAGGACCCCTGCGGGGTCGCCGACCTGTGCGGATCCCTCTCGCTCTCCCTCCAGATCGCCCTCTGGGCGACCATCGGGGCGACCGTGCTGGGCACCGCCATAGCCTTCGCGATGGTCCGCTACCGGTTCCGCGGGCGCGGCGCGGTCAACTCGCTGATCTTCCTGCCCATGGCCATGCCCGAGATCGTGATGGCCGCGTCCCTGCTCGCCCTCTTCCTCAACATGGGCATCCAGCTGGGCTTCTGGACGATCCTGATCGCCCACGTGATGTTCTGCCTCAGCTTCGTCGTCGCCGCCGTCAAGGCGCGCGTCCTGTCGATGGACCCGAGGCTGGAGGAGGCCGCCCGCGACCTCTACGCCGGACCGGTGCAGACGTTCCTGCGGGTGACCCTGCCGATCGCCGCCCCCGGCATCGCGGCCGGCGCGCTGCTCTCCTTCGCGCTCTCGTTCGACGACTTCATCATCACCAACTTCAACTCGGGCAACACCGTCACCTTCCCCATGTTCGTGTGGGGATCGGCCCAGCGCGGTACGCCCGTCCAGATCAACGTCATCGGCACGGCGATGTTCGTCATCGCGGTCCTGGTGGTGCTCGCCGGCCAGTGGGCCGGCAACCGCCGCAAGAAGGCACAACCGAAGTAATCAGTTCAGTTCCGTAGGGAGTTGGAAGCCATGGCCCCAGTCGCCATGCGTAGTGTTGCGAAATCCCTTTCCGAAGCGAAGCCGGTCGCGTACTGGCTGGACGACCCCGGCAAGCCCGCCGCGCAGCCGGCCCTCACCGCCGACGAGCGCTGCGACCTGCTCGTCGTCGGCGGCGGCTACAGCGGTCTGTGGACCGCGCTGATCGCCAAGGAGCGCGACCCCGGCCGGGACGTGGTCCTGATCGAGAGCAAGGAGGCGGGCTGGGCCGCCTCCGGCCGCAACGGCGGTTTCTGCGCCGCCTCGCTCACCCACGGGCTCGCCAACGGCATCGCCCGCTGGCCCGGGGAACTCGCCAGGCTGGAGGAGATGGGCGCCCGCAACCTCGACGAGATCGAGGCGGCGGTCGCCCGCTACGGCATCGACTGCGACTTCGAGCGCACCGGCGAGATCGACGTGGCCACCGAACCCCACCAGGTCGAGGAGCTGCGCGAACTGCACGAGCGGGCGCGGGAGCTCGGCCTCGCCGACGGATCCGAATGGCTGGACCGGGACGCCCTGCGCGCCGAGGTCGACTCCCCGACCTTCCTCGCGGGCCTGTGGGACCGCGACGGCGTCGCCATGCTCAACCCGGCGAAGCTCGCCTGGGGCCTCAAGCGGGCCTGCCTGGAGCTGGGCGTGCGGATCTACGAGAACACCCGCGGCCTGAAGATGTCCGCGGTCGGCGCCGGGATGGCCGTCACCACCCCGTACGGCACGATCCTGGCCCGCAGGGTCGCGCTGGGCACCAACATCTTCCCCTCCCTGGTCAAGCGGATCCGTCCCTTCACGGTGCCGGTGTACGACTACGCGCTGATGACCGAGCCGCTCAGCGAGGACCAGCTGGCCTCCATCGGCTGGAAGCGCCGCCAGGGCCTGGGCGACAGCGCCAACCAGTTCCACTACTTCCGGATCACCAAGGACCACCGGATCCTCTGGGGCGGCTACGACGCCATCTACCCCTACCGCGGCAAGCTCGACTCCGAGTACGACCACCGGCCCGAGACCTACCTCAAGCTCGCCGAGCACTTCTTCACCGCGTTCCCGCAGCTGGAGGGGGTGAAGTTCAGCCACGCATGGGGCGGGGCCATCGACACCTGCTCCCGCTTCTCGGCCTTCTTCGGCACGGCCCACAAGGGCCGGGTCGCCTACGCGGTCGGCTTCACCGGGCTCGGTGTCGGCGCCACCCGCTTCGGGGCCGACGTGATGCTGGACCTGCTGGACGGGGTGCGCAGCGAGCGCACCCGGCTGGAGATGGTGCGCAGCAAGCCGATGCCGTTCCCGCCGGAGCCGTTCGCGTGGACCGGGATCACCCTCACCAAGTGGTCGCTGGCCCGCTCCGACGCCCGCGGCGGGCACCGCAACCTCTGGCTGCGCACCCTGGACCGCTTCGGGCTCGGCTTCGACAGCTGACGCCTACGGCGCCCGGGGCCGCCGCACGCCCCCGGCGCACACCCGTACGGACCCTGTGACCCGGTTCACTACCACGGAGTAACGGAACTCGCGTCATAACGCCGCCCGGCCCCGCTCTCTCCCGGTGAGAAGGCTTCACCGCACACGAGACGAACGGAGGCCGGGCGATGACGTTCCCGGGCGCCAAGGCGGCAGTGGAATGGCTGGTATCGGTGGCGCCGGACCCCGATGCCTGCCGGTGGGAATGGGAGCGCAACCCCCTCGGGGTGGCCCTGCTGCCCGCCGGCCGGCGCTGGGACGTGCTGATCCTGCCGGGGGAGCTGGGTCAGGGCACCCTCGACGTGCTGCACCTGCTCACCGCCCGGCCCGGCCCCGTGCTCTCCGACTTCGGGGACAGCCGGCTGGGCTTCTTCGTGCCGCCGGGCACGGCGTCCCGCTGGCTCGGCACGGGCGTACGGGGAGCCGGGCGCGGGAGCTGGATCGTGGTCCCGTACCCGGGCCGGGCGACGGGAGGGGTCCGCTGGCTGGTGGTCCCGGACGGGGAGGGGACGCTCACCGACCCGGTCGCGCTGGAGCTCGCGATGCACGAGGCGGCGGCGGGCGTGCGGGCGGGGGAGGACCGGACCCCTTGACAAGGGGATTGGTCTGGACCATCTTGGGCGCCGCCGCCGCTCCCACGCCAGGGGGCGGCGCCGTCCCCCGCGCCATCCCCCCATGCCCCGGAGGCAGTTGTGCGCAAAGTGCTCCCCCTCCTCACGGCCGTCGCCCTGGCGGCGGCCGGACTCCTCACCGCGGGCCCACCCGCGGCGGCCGCGGACGCCGACCTCGTCCGCAACGGCGGCTTCGAAGCGGGCCTCGACGGCTGGAACTGCTCCGGCGGATCCGGAGCGGTCGTCGCCTCCCCGGTCCACGGCGGGAGCGCCGCCCTCAGGGCCACCCCGGCCGGCCAGGACAACGCCCGCTGCTCCCAGAACGTCACCGTCAAGCCCGACTCGGCGTACACCCTCACCGCCTGGGTGCAGGGCCCCTACGTCTACCTCGGCGCGAGCGGCACCGGCACCACCGACGTCTCCACCTGGACCCAGACCCCGGGTGCCTGGAAGCAGCTCACCACCACCTTCCGCACCGGCCCCGCCACCACCTCCGTGACGGTCTACACCCACGGCTGGTACGGCCAGGGCGCCCACCTCACCGACGACGTCACCCTGACCGGCCCCGACCCCGGCGGGAGCGGCCCCGGCCAGCCCCAGCCCCCGGCCGCCCCCACCGGCCTCACGGGCTCCGCCGCCTCCGCCTCCAGCGTGGCCCTGTCCTGGGCGGCGGCCACCGGGGCGACCTCGTACAAGGTCTACCGCGACGGCGCCGCCCCGGTGACCGCCACCACCACCTCGGCCACCGTCACCGGCCTGGCCGCCGCCACCCCGTACACCTTCCGGGTCGCCGCGGTGAACGCGGCGGGCGAATCCCCGCAGAGCCCGCCGGTCACCGTCACCACCGGCCCCGGCGGCGGCAACCCGGGCAATCCGGGCCTGCCCGCGCACGCCCTCGTCGGCTACCTGCACAGCAGCTTCGCCAACGGCTCCGGCTACGTCCGCATGGCCGACGTCCCCGCCTCCTGGGACGTCATCGACCTCGCCTTCGGCGAACCCACCTCGGTCACCTCCGGCGACATCCGCTTCCAGCTCTGCCCGGTCACCGAGTGCCCGAACGTGGAGACCCAGGCCGAGTTCAAGGCCGCCATCAAGGCCAAGCAGGCCGCGGGCAAGAAGGTCCTGATCTCCATCGGCGGCCAGAACGGCCAGGTCCAGCTCGCGACCACCGCCGCGCGCGACGCCTTCGTCTCCTCCGTCGGCAAGATCATCGACGAGTACGGGCTCAACGGCCTCGACATCGACTTCGAGGGCCACTCCCTCTCCCTCGCGACGGGCGACACCGACTTCCGCGCCCCGACCACCCCCGTGATCGTCAACCTGATCTCCGCCGTGAAGACCCTCAAGGCCAAGTACGGCCCGGACTTCGTCCTGACCATGGCCCCCGAGACCTTCTTCGTACAGCTCGGCTACCAGTACTACGGCTCCGGCCCCTGGGGCGGCCAGGACCCGCGCGCCGGCGCCTACCTCCCGGTCATCCACGCCCTGCGCGACGACCTCACCCTGCTGCACGTCCAGGACTACAACTCGGGCTCCATCATGGGCCTGGACAACCAGTACCACTCCATGGGCGGCGCCGACTTCCACATCGCCATGACCGACATGCTGCTCACCGGCTTCCCGGTCGCGGGCAACACCGCCCGGGTCTTCCCGCCGCTGCGCCCCGACCAGGTGGCGATCGGCCTCCCGGCCACCCCGAACGCGGGCAACGGCCACACCCCGCCCGCCGAGGTGAACAAGGCCCTGGACTGCCTGACGAAGAAGACGAACTGCGGCAACTACCAGACCCACGGCACCTGGCCCGCCCTGCGCGGCCTGATGACCTGGTCGATCAACTGGGACCGCTACGGCGGCGCCGAGTTCAGCCGCAACTTCGACGCCTACTTCGGCCGCTGACCGCTCACCCCTGGGCGGCGGCCGGGCCGGAGCGGGGCCCCGCTCCCGCCCGGCCGCTTCGGGACGGCCGCACGGACGGCGAGGAGCAGCGGGGTGCACAGCAGGAGGCTGGCCAGGACGTCCAGGGGCCAGTGGAAGCCGCGCAGGATCAGGCCCGTCGCGGTGAGGGCCGTCAGGAGGGCGGCCAGCGCCTGGGGCCAGGGGCGGCGGGTGTCGGGCGCGACGAGGAGCGCGGCGCAGGTGTAGGCCGTCAGGGCCGTGGCCGTGTGCCCCGAGGGGAAGTAGCCGGCGGCCCAGGGTTCCAGGGGGCCCGGGCGGGCGGTCCAGTCCTTGAGGGGGACGATCAGCGCCGGGACCAGCGCCATCGCCAGGCCGGCCACCAGGGCCGCCCGGCCCCGGCCGCGCCGGGCGGCGTAGGCCATGGCGAGGGCCAGGACGGGTACGGCGACCGGGATGTTGCCGAGGTCCGCGAGGCGCTCGGTGACGGAGTCCGGGACGGTGCGCACCAGGGCGCGGCTCAGCGCGTGGTCCGGGGTCAGCAGCGGCCCCGACACCAGGACCTGCCAGGTGACCAGGGCGAAGAGGATCGCGCACAGGCCGGCGCAGAGGGCTGCGTACGGGACGGCGCGGGGGGCCGCGAGCGCGGCGGGAGACGTGGCGGGAGATGTGGCCGGCCGTCCCGGAACAGGGGGGGTGGTTCCGGGACGGCCGGCCGGATCGGGTTGCCGTGCGCCCCGGGGGGTTTGGGGCGGACGGCCGTCCGATCTGAGAGGAGTGTGCGCGAACGCATGCCCAGTACGGCGCTGGGGAAGCCCGGTACCGGTATCGCTCCCGGTTTCCCGGGAGCGGTCTGTCTCACTCATCTGCAGAAACCGTACGCCAGCGAAAGGGGGACCGACAGCGGGAAAGCGCTCCCGCCATCGGCCCCCCACACCTTCTTCACAGTGCCCGACCGTTACCAACGGTAGGGACGGGCCAGTGTGTTCGGACGCTCGATCAGATGGCCGCGAAAGCGGCCTCGATGACGTCCAGGCCCTCGTTCAGGAGGTCCTCGCCGATGACGATCGGGGGGAGGAAGCGGAGCACGTTGCCGTAGGTGCCACAGGTGAGGACGAGGACGCCCTCGGCGTGGCAGGCCTTGGCGAGCGCGCCGGCCGCCTCCGGGAACGGGGTCTTGGAGACCGGGTCCTTGACGAGCTCGATCGCGATCATGGCGCCGCGGCCGCGGATGTCGCCGATGATGTCGTACTTCTCCTGCATGGCCGTCAGGCGGGTCTTCATGACGGACTCGATCTTCTTCGCCGCGGCGTTGAGGTCGAGCTCCTTCATGGTCTCGATGGAGCCGAGCGCACCGGCGCAGGCCACCGGGTTGCCGCCGTAGGTGCCGCCCAGACCGCCGCCGTGGACCGCGTCCATCATCTCGGCGCGGCCGGTCACCGCGGCGAGCGGCAGGCCGCCCGCGATGCCCTTGGCGGTGGTGATCAGGTCGGGGACGATGCCCTCGTCCTCGCACGCGAACCACTGGCCGGTGCGGCAGAAGCCGGACTGGATCTCGTCGGCGACGAAGACGATGCCGTTGTCGTTGGCGAACTTCACGAGCGCCGGGAGGAAGCCCTTGGCCGGCTCGATGAAGCCGCCCTCGCCGAGGACCGGCTCGATGATGATCGCGGCGACGTTCTCGGCACCGATCTGCTTGCTGATCTGGTCGATCGCCTGGGCGGCGGCCTCGGGGCCGCAGTTCTCGGCGCCGGTGGGCCAGCGGTAGCCGTAGGCGACCGGGACGCGGTAGACCTCGGGGGCGAACGGGCCGAAGCCCTGCTTGTACGGCATGTTCTTCGAGGTCAGCGCCATGGTGAGGTTCGTACGGCCGTGGTAGCCGTGGTCGAAGACGACGACGGCCTGGCGCTTGGTGTACGAACGGGCGATCTTGACGGCGTTCTCGACGGCCTCGGCGCCCGAGTTGAACAGGGCCGACTTCTTGGCGTGGTCGCCCGGGGTCAGCTCGGCGAGGGCCTCACAGACCTCGACGTAGCCCTCGTAGGGGGTGACCATGAAACAGGTGTGGGTGAAGTCGGCGAGCTGCGCGGAGGCGCGGCGCACGACGGCCTCGGCGGAGGCGCCGACGGAGGTCACGGCGATGCCGGAGCCGAAGTCGATGAGGCGGTTGCCGTCGACGTCCTCGATGATGCCGCCGCCCGCGCGGGCCGTGAAGACGGGCAGCACGGAGCCCACGCCGCCGGCGACCGTGTCGAGACGGCGGGCCTGCAGCTCCTGCGACTTGGGGCCGGGGATCGCGGTGACGATGCGGCGCTCCTGCGGGACAGCGGTCATAGGGGGCTCCTGGGGGTGTTTTCGGACGCACGTGTCTCTTTGTCCGCAGGCTAGGCCCGGGGGAGGGGGTAAGGCATGCGCCGATCGGGAGTGGTGTCCGCGTGTCCTTGTCCGCGGCGGCCATAGGAGGGGGGCGGGACGCGTCGTGCGGATCACGGCGGGGTACGGGCCCAAGGCGTGGGCCGGGCACTAGATTGAGCGCCGCGGTGCGCGCGCATGGCACGGGTAGGGGGCAGGGGTTCATGGACACCGAAGGCACGTACGACGGACGGACGGCGAGCGCCGGTCACGTCCCGCGCCCCGCGGGACCCTCTCGCGGACAGGTTCCGCCGAAGCCGGCGCACGCGCCGTCGGCCGGATCGCCGCTGGCGGTGTGGATCCGTACGCCGCGGCCGGCGGCGGATCCCGGCGTCTGGCGCTTCGGGCACGAGCCGCGGCGGGCGGACGCGGCGGAGGCGACGACCGACCGGTCGGTGCTGACCGGGGCGGTGATCTCGTTCCTGGCGTGCGTCCTCGTCTGGTCGCTCGTGTCGAACAACTACATCCCCTACTTCGACGTCCCCCTCAAGCTCTTCACACCGCGCGACTGGTGGCAGCTGGGCGGTGCCCCGGTCGACGGCCGGGGCACCGCCGCGCTGCAGGCGTACATGCTGCTGGTGACCGTCCTGCTGGTGATCTGGTTCAGCCGGCTCGGCTCCTGGCGCCTGGCCTTCGAACGGCTCGTCGCGGCCCGCGGGACGCGCGCCCGCATCGCCGGAGCGGCGGCGGGCGGCCTCTTCGTGGAGATGCTGATCTGGACGAACACCCTGACGGTGCTGGGCCTCGTCGGCGGCCATCTGCCCTACGAGGAGATGAGCGCGGGCACGGTCACCCTGGTCACCTACCTCGTGTACGCGGTCGTCTCGGCGCCCGTCGTCGTCTTCTTCGCCCGGCTGGCCCGCAAGGCGGCGCCCGGGCAGCGGCCCGCCGCGACCTCGCCCGCCCCCGCGTCCGGGGGGGATCCACGGGAGTGGGGGGAGCTGCGGGAGAGGGGGCTCGGGGAGGTGGCCGAGCGGCTGCGGGGGGAGGCCGAGGGCGGGCGGATGAACGATGTCGACTTCGTGCGGATCCGGCGGGCCTGGAGCGGGGTGCGGGCCGATCCGGCGCGGTTGCGGGCCTTCGGGGCGGCCGTCATGGCCGACGGCGGGGGTGCCTGTGTGCACCCCTCCGGGGACCGGGACCTGCCCGTGCGGGCCGCCCGGCACGATCTGCTCGCCCGGCAGGTGCTCCTCGGCACCGTCGAGGACCAGGAGCGCAACCCCTACGTCCGCCGCGGCACCTCCCTCGCCCTCGACCCCGACGTGCTCGGCACCTCCCTGCTGGCCGTCGGGCCCTCCGGGACCGGCAAGAGCGCCCGGCTGGTGCGGCCCGTCGTCGAGTCCCTCGCGCTGCAGGCGCTGGCCGGACAGGCCGCCGTCGTCGCCGTCGGCTCGGCGGGGGCGCAGCTCGGCCCCGACGCCGCCTACGACGTCGTCGTCCGCGTCGGCGACCCCGCCTCCGTGCACGACCTCGACCTCTACGGCGGCGCCGCCGACCCCGACGAGGCCGCCACCCTCCTCGCCGAGGCCTTCGTCGGAGACCTCCCCGGCCTCGACGTGCGCCGCGCCGCGACCGCCCTCGCGCAGCTCCTCGGCCCCTTCCGGGCCGCCCACGGCCGCTTCCCCGGCGTCCCCGAGCTGCGCGAGCTGCTCGACGGGCTGCCGGCCGCCCTCGACGCGCTGCGCCACGCGCTCGACGGCACCGGGCAGCAGGCCATGCTCCGCGAGCTCGACGCGCGGGTCCGCCAGTACGGGGCCCCCGGCGACCCCGGCCCGGCCCTCGCCGACCGGCTCGCCCTGCTGGACCGGCCCGCCTTCGCCGGGTTCTTCGACCCCACCGGCCAGGGCCGGCCCTTCTCCATGCGCGCCCTGGAGCACCCGGTGCGGGTCCGGATCGACCTCCCCGAACGCGGCCACGCCGAGGCCTCCCGGATGCTGGCCCGGCTGCTCCTCGCGCAGTTCAACGCCTGCGCCGCGGCCCGCAGCGACCGCTCGCTGTTCGCGTTCCTCGCCCTCGACGACGCCTCGCACACCCTGACCCCGGAGACCGTCCGGGGCGTGCAGCGGCTCCGCTCGGCGAACGCCGGGGTCCTGCTGACCCTGCGCGCGCTGGACGACGTACCGGAGGCCCTGCGCACGCCGCTGCTCGGCGCGGTCGGCTGCCGGATGGCCTTCTCCGGCGTCACCACCTGGGACGGGAAGCGGTTCGCCGAGGCCTGGGGCACCGAGTGGGTCGAGACCCGGGACGTCACGCACCGCACCGTCTTCGCCGACCAGCCGCTGACCCGCGCCATCCACGCCTTCCGCAAGCTGGTCACCGGCAAGGCCGTCACCACCGACGCGGTGACCGTGCGCCAGGTGGAGCGCGAGCGCTGGTCGGCCTCCGAGCTGGCGCACGCCGTACCGCCCGGGTGCGCGGTGCTGTCGCTGACCTCCGTCAAGGGGGAGCGGGCGGCCCCGCTGCTGGTCCGGCTGGCCGGATCCGGCTGAGCGGACCCGTACGGGGTGGCAGAATCGAGAGGGGCCGTTCATACGACACGGCGAAATCCCGATCGACCGAAGGCACCTGGTACCCGATGCCGCTCACCCTCGCCTCCCTCCTCCAGCACTCGACGCTCAAGCTCAGCGTCCGGGCCGGTGAGGGCCGCCTCGACACCCCCGTGCGCTGGGCCCACGTCAGCGAGCTCGCCGACCCGGTCCCCTACATGGAGGGCGGCGAGCTGCTGCTCGTCACCGCCATGAAGCTGGACGCCGAGGACCCCGAGGAGATGCGCCGCTACGTACGCCGCCTCGCGGCCGCCGGGGTCGTGGGGATCGGCTTCGCCGTCGGGGTGAACTACGACGAGGTGCCGCAGGCGCTGGTCGACGCCGCCCGCGAGGAGGACCTGCCGCTGCTGGAGGTGCCCCGGCGCACCCCGTTCCTCGCCATCAGCAAGGCCGTCTCGGCGGCGCTGGCCGCCGACCAGTACCGGGCCGTCACCGCCGGCTTCGAGGCGCAGCGGGAGCTGACCCGGGCCGCGCTCTCCGCCGACGGCCCCGCCGACCTGCTGGCGAAGCTGGCGGCGCACGTGCACGGCTGGGCCGCGCTCTACGACACCTCGGGCGCGGTCGTCGCCGCCGCCCCCGACTGGGCCGCGCGCCGGGCCGCCCGGCTGACCCCCGACGTGGAGCGGCTGCGGGAGAGGCCCGCGCCCGCGAGCGCGGTGGTCGGCGGCTCCGAGGACCGGGTCGAGCTGCAGTCGCTGGGCACCGGGCGCCGGGCCCGGGGTGCGCTGGCCGTCGGTACGGGGGCCCCGCTGGGCACCGCCGAGCGGTACGCGGTGCACTCCGCCGTGGCCCTGCTCACCCTCACCACCGAGCGCTCCCGGTCGCTGCACGAGGCGGAGTCCCGGCTCGGCGCCGCCGTGCTGCGGATGCTGCTGGAGGGTCAGCCCGAGCACGCCCGGGCGGTGGCCGGGGACCTGTACGGGGCCCTGCTGGAGGCGCCGTTCCGGATCATCGCCGCCGAGCCGGCCCTGCCGGGGACGGCCCAGCCGCAGGGGCTGGCCCTGCTGGCCGACGCGGTGGAGTCGGCGGCCGCGCGGACCGGGGAGACGCTGCTGGTGGTGCCCGAGGAGGGCCGGCTGGTGGTGCTCGCCGCCGACGGGGGCTCGGCGGTGCAGGCGTGCGCCGACCACGCGGAGGCGCTGGAGTCGCGGCGCGGCCGTGACGCGACGGGCCCCGAGCCGGACGAACTGGTGGTCGGCCTGTCGGCGCCGGCCGGGCCGGCGGTGGTGGCGGCCGCCCTCAAACAGGCCGACCAGGCCCTCGCGGTGGCCCGGCGCAGGGGGCGGCCCCTGGTCGAGCACGAGGACCTCGCGGCGGGCTCCGTGCTGCCGCTGCTGGCCGACGACGCGGTACGGGCCTTCGCGGACGGCACCCTCCGGGCGCTGCGGGAGCACGACGCGACCGGACGGGGTGACCTGGTGGCCTCCCTCCAGGCGTGGCTCTCCCGCCACGGCCAGTGGGACGCGGCGGCGGCCGACCTGGGGGTGCACCGGCACACCCTGCGCTACCGGATGAAGCGGGTCGAGGAGATCCTCGGCCGCTCCCTGGACGACCCGGACGTGCGCATGGAGCTGTGGCTGGCCCTGAAGGCGTCCTCCGCGACCCCGTAGCCCCCGTGGCGCCCCCCGGACCCCGCGGGGGGCTACCGGGCGCACCCTCCGCACGGCCGGTCCGGCCCGCGACAGTGACAAAGCGGCGCAGGGCGGGCGGGCGGTGCTCCACGCCGGATAAACACCGAAACCCCGGCTGAGTCCTACGGTGGTGGGGACAAGGACCCACCGCACACATTCGAAGGGCCGGGATTCGCATGACTTCCACCCACGCCTTCTGGCTCGCCGGCCGCCTGGCCACCGGCGAGGACAGCTTCGACGTCCACAACCCGTGGGACGGCCGCCTGGTCGCCGCCGTCAGCGTGCCGACCGACGCCCAGGTCGAAGAGGCCGTGGCCGCGGCGCACGCCGTGACGGCGGAGTTCGCCGCGACGCCCGCCTACGTACGGGCCGCCGCGCTGGACCACGTGTCCAAGCGGCTCGCCGAGCGCACCGAAGAGATCGCCCAGCTGATCTCCGCCGAGAACGGCAAGCCCGTCAAGTGGGCCCGCGGTGAGGTCGGCCGTGCGGTGTCCGTGTTCCGCTTCGCCGCCGAAGAGGCCCGCCGCTTCAACGGCGGAGAGGCCCAGCGGCTGGACACCGACGCCGGTGGCGTCGGCCGTCTGGCCCTGACCCGCCGCTTCGTCAAGGGTCCCGTGCTCGGCATCGCGCCGTTCAACTTCCCGCTGAACCTGTGCGCCCACAAGGTGGCCCCGGCCATCGCCGTCGGCGCGCCGATCATCCTGAAGCCCGCCCCGGCCACCCCGCTCTCCGGTCTGATCCTGGGTGAGATCCTCGCCGAGACCGACCTGCCGGCCGGTTCCTGGTCGGTCCTGCCGGTCGCCAACGAGAAGATGCCGGCCCTGGTCAAGGACGAGCGCCTGCCCGTCATCTCCTTCACCGGCTCCGACACCGTCGGCTACGCCATCCAGCAGTCGGTGCCCCACAAGCACTGCACGCTGGAGCTCGGCGGCAACGCCGCGGCCGTGGTCCTCGCCGACTGGTCCTCCGAGGCCGACCTCGACTGGGCCGCGACCCGTATCGCGACCTTCTCGAACTACCAGGCCGGCCAGTCCTGCATCTCCGTGCAGCGCGTGATCGCCGACGCCTCCGTCTACGACCGTCTCGCCGAGAAGGTCGTCGCGAAGGTGCGGGCGCAGGTCACCGGCGACCCGGCGGACGACGCCACCGACGTCGGCCCGCTCGTCTCCGAGGACGCCGCCAAGCGCGTCGAGGCCTGGGTCGAGGAGGCCGTCTCGGCCGGCGCGAAGCTGCTCACGGGCGGCAAGCGCGAGGGCGCCACCGTCGAGCCGACCGTCCTCGCGGACGTCCCGGCCGGCGTGAAGCTCGCCACCGAAGAGGTCTTCGGCCCGGTCCTGACCCTGCTGCGCGTCGAGGACACCGACGAGGCCTTCGCCGCCGTCAACGAGTCGAAGTTCGGCCTGCAGACCGGCGTCTTCACCCGCGACGTCCAGGTGGCCTTCCGCGCCCACCGCGAGCTGGAGGTGGGCGGCGTGATCATCGGCGACGCCCCGTCCTACCGCGCCGACCAGATGCCGTACGGCGGCGTCAAGCAGTCCGGCGTGGGCCGCGAGGGCGTCCGCTACGCGATGGACGACTACACCTACGAGCGCGTCCTGGTCCTCACGGGCCTCGACCTCTGACCTGCTCGTACGGTCACCAGACCGACGGCCGGAGCCTACTGTGCGGGGGCTCCGGCCGTCCCCCTTTTCCCGGGCTCTGCCGGGGGCTTCGCCCGGCCGCTCCGGCAGGGCTTCGCCGGGCGCCGCGCCCCGGCGACCGCGAAGGCGCCCGCGAAGGCACCCGACCGGACCTTTTCCCGCGCCCCCGAAACGGGTACGACTCCGGAGTAGCACCGACCGGCAGTCCCCCGATGCGGTGAGGTGAGCCCCCGGATGTCAGCGACGCAGCCCGTACAGCCCGTACAGCCCAAGGTGACCGAGCGCGAGGCACGGCAGGTCGCCGAGGCGGCCCGGGAACAGGACTGGCGCAAGCCCAGCTTCGCCAAGGAGCTCTTCCTCGGGCGTTTCCGGCTCGACCTGATCCACCCCCACCCGCTCCCCGCCGACGAGGACGTCCGGCGCGGGGAGGCCTTCCTGGCCCGGCTGCGGGTCTTCTGCGAGAACGAGATCGACGGTCCCCGCATCGAACGCGAGGCGCGGATCCCCGACGAGACGGTGCGCGGGCTCAAGGAGCTCGGCGCCCTCGGCATGAAGATCGGCACCGAGTACGGGGGCCTGGGCCTGACCCAGGTCTACTACAACAAGGCCCTCGCGCTGGTCGGCTCGGTCAGCCCCGCCATCGGCGCGCTGCTCTCCGCCCACCAGTCCATCGGCGTCCCGCAGCCCCTGAAGATGTTCGGCACGAAGGAACAGAAGGACGCCTACCTGCCGCGCTGCGCCACCTCCGCGATCAGCGCCTTCCTGCTCACCGAGCCCGACGTCGGCTCCGACCCGGCCCGGCTGGCCACCACCGCCGTCCCCGACGGCGAGGACGCGTACGTGCTCGACGGGGTCAAGCTGTGGACCACGAACGGGGTCGTCGCCGACCTCCTCGTGGTCATGGCCCGGGTCCCGAAGAGCGAGGGCCACCGCGGCGGGATCACCGCCTTCGTCGTCGAGGCCGACTCGCCGGGCATCACCGTCGAGCACCGCAACGCCTTCATGGGCCTGCGCGGCCTGGAGAACGGCCTCACCCGCTTCCACCGGGTCCGGGTGCCCGCCGCGCAGCGGATCGGCGCCGAGGGAGCCGGCCTCAAGATCGCGCTGACCACCCTCAACACCGGACGGCTGTCGCTGCCCGCCATGTGCGTCGGCGCCGGCAAGTGGTGCCTGAAGATCGCCCGCGAGTGGAGCGGCGTACGCGAGCAGTGGGGGCGGCCGGTCGCCCGGCACGAGGCCGTCGGCGCCAAGATCTCCTTCATCGCGGCCACCACCTTCGCCCTCGAAGCGGTCGTCGACCTGGCCTCCCAGATGGCCGACGAGGACCGCAACGACATCCGCATCGAGGCCGCCCTCGCCAAGCTCTACGGCTCCGAGATGGCCTGGCTGATGGCCGACGAGCTGGTCCAGATCCGCGGCGGCCGCGGCTTCGAGACCGCCGAATCGCTGGCCGCGCGCGGCGAGCGGGCCGTGCCCGCCGAGCAGATGCTCCGCGACCTGCGCATCAACCGGATCTTCGAGGGCTCGACGGAGATCATGCACCTGCTGATCGCCCGCGAGGCCGTCGACGCCCACCTCTCCGTCGCCGGGGACCTCATCGACCCCGACAAGGCGCTGGCCGAGAAGGCGAAGGCGGGCGCCCGCGCCACCGGCTTCTACGCCCGCTGGCTGCCCAAGCTCGCCACCGGCCCCGGCCAGGTCCCCGGCACCTACCGCGAATTCCACCCCGGCGGCCACCCCGACCTCGCCACCCACCTGCGCTACGTCGAGCGCGGCGCCCGCCGGCTCGCCCGCTCCACCTTCCTCGCGATGGCCCGCTGGCAGGGCCGCATGGAGACCAAACAGGGCTTCCTCGGCCGGATCGTCGATATCGGCGCCGAGCTCTTCGCCATGAGCGCGGCCTGCGTCCGCGCCGAGCACCTGCGCGCCACCGGGGAACACGGCCGCGAGGCCTACCAGCTCGCCGACGCCTTCTGCCGCCAGTCCCGGCTTCGCGTCGAGGAGCTCTTCGGCCGCCTGTGGTCCAACACCGACGACCTCGACCGCAAGGTCGTCGAAGGGGTCCTCGGCGGCACCTACACGTGGCTGGAGGAGGGGGTCCTCGACCCCTCGGGCGACGGCCCGTGGATCGCGGACGCCGCCCCCGGCCCCTCCACGCACGAAAACGTGCACCGTCCGCTGCGCTGACCTGCGATCATCGCCGCACAGGGGAAGCGGAAGCGGACAGGCGTACGAGCGGTACGGAGCACGGCATGGACGAGGACAGGGACAGCCGACGGCGGGCCTGGTGCGTGGCGCTGGTCCTGCGCCACGCACCCCAGCACATCGCCGCGGACCTGCTCCGGCGTCTCGACCCGGCCACCCGTGACCACCTCTGCCGCGACGAACGCCTGCCCGCCTGCGCCGTCACCCTCCTCGTGCGCGACGGGACCGACCGCGACCGGCACTTCGTCGCCCGCAACCCCTACGTACGCGGCCGCCCGCTGCCCGGACTGCCCGGCCCCGCCCGCTACGCGGCCCGCCGCACCCCGGACGCGCTCCTGCCCCTGCTGCGCGCCCGGCTCGGCCGCGACCCGGCCGACGCCCCCCTGAGCACGCGGGAGCTCATCGCCCTGCTCCGCGCCCACGGCACGCACCGCCCCCGGGTGCCGCTCGACATCCTCGCGCTCGCCGCCGCCCCCGACCCGGAGGAACTGGCCGCCGCACACCTGCGCCGGCCGCTGCCGCCCGGCGCGGTGGAGGCCCTGCTGATGCGCGGCGAGCTGCCCCGGGAGACCGTGCGCGCCCTGCTGGAGACCGCCGGCACCGACGCGTACGGGAGGAACTGGCACCGGCCGGCCGTCCGCGCCGTCCGGATGGGCCTGCTCACCCCGGCCGAGCTGGCCGGCTGCCTCGCCCCCGCGCACCGGACCCTGCTGCTGTGCCGCCCCACCGGGATCCGCGGCCTGCGCTGGAACCTGTCCGAAGAGGCCGAGCTGCGCGCCGCGGCCGCCCGGGAACTGGCCCCGCTGGGGGACGACCCGCGGCTGTGGGCCGAACTGCTGCGGCAGGCCCCGGCCTTCCCCGGCACGCTGGGCGCCCTCGCGGCCGGCGTCGCGCACGGCGCCCTGCCCGCGCCGCCGCCGGGGCCGCCGGTGCCCGGCCTCGCCGAGGCGGTCCGCGCCATGGCCCCCGCCCCGGTCGAACCGGTCGGGGACGTGGAGCGCGAGCTGGCCCTGGCCAGCCTCGCCGTGCCCATGGAGACCGTCGAGGAGGACATCCGCTGGGTCCGCGACTGCCTGGACCGCGGGCTCCTCACCGGCACCGACGTCATCCGGCACAAGCTGCCCGCCTGCTGGGCCCTGGACGAGGACCACTGGCTCGGAGACGTCGACCACCCCGACCGCTACGACCGCCCCGAGGCCGTGCTCGCCGCGCGCGCCGAGGCCGGCCGGCTGTTCGCGCTGGCCCTGGGGCAGGACGCGCAGGCCTGGTGGCGGGTGGCCCGGACCCTGCCCGACTTCGCCGGAACGCTCCCGCACCTGCTGCTGCGCGTCACGGACGGGGACTCCGTGTCCAAGCGGCCCTGAGTTGCGGCAACAATGGGGGGCATGAGCGACAGTCCAGCCCCCCTCGCCGACCCGCACCTCGTCTTCGATGCCGCGGCCGGCCGCCGGGACATCGTCATCCTCGGGTCGACCGGGTCCATCGGCACCCAGGCGATCGACCTCGCCCTGCGCAACCCCGACCGCTTCCGGGTCACCGCGCTGTCCGCCGCCGGCGGCCGCGTCGCCCTGCTGGCCGAGCAGGCACGGCTGCTGCGCGTCAAGACGGTGGCGGTCGCCCGCGAGGACGTCGTACCGGCCCTCAAGGAGGCGCTCGGCGCCGAGTACGGGCCCGCCGAGCCGCTGCCCGAGATCCTGGCCGGGCCCGACGCCGCGTCGGAACTCGCCGCCTCCGAGTGCCACACCGTCCTCAACGGCATCACCGGCTCCATCGGCCTCGCGCCCACCCTCGCCGCGCTGCGCGCCGGCCGGACCCTGGCCCTGGCCAACAAGGAGTCGCTGATCGTCGGCGGCCCGCTGGTCAAGGCCCTCGCGAAGCCCGGCCAGATCGTCCCCGTGGACTCCGAGCACGCGGCCCTCTTCCAGGCCCTCGCCGCCGGCACCCGGGCCGACGTGCGCAAGCTCGTGGTGACCGCCTCCGGCGGGCCCTTCCGCGGCCGCACCCGCGCCGAGCTGGCCTCCGTGACGGTCCAGGACGCCCTCGCGCACCCCACCTGGGCCATGGGCCCGGTGATCACGGTGAACTCGTCGACCCTGGTGAACAAGGGACTGGAGGTCATCGAGGCGCACCTGCTCTACGACATCCCCTTCGACCGCATCGAGGTCGTCGTCCACCCGCAGTCCTACGTGCACTCCATGGTCGAGTTCACCGACGGCTCCACCCTCGCCCAGGCCACTCCGCCGGACATGGGCGGCCCCATCGCGATCGGTCTGGGCTGGCCCCAGCGGGTCCCGGACGCGGCCCCCGCCTTCGACTGGAGCAAGGCCTCGACCTGGGAGTTCTTCCCGCTGGACACCGAGGCCTTCCCCTCGGTCGGCCTGGCCCGGCACGTCGGCACCCTGGGCGGTACGGCGCCCGCCGTCTTCAATGCGGCGAACGAGGAGTGCGTGGAGGCCTTCCTGGCCGGTCGGCTGCCGTTCACAGCAATCATGGATACCGTCTCTGCCGTGGTCGACGAGCACGGGACGCCGGAATCGGGAACTTCCCTGACGGTGGCGGACGTCCTCGAAGCGGAGACCTGGGCCAGGGCCCGGGCACGGGAGATGGCGGCGCGGGCCGCCGTGGAGGCGGGCGCATGACGCTGGTGCTGAACCTGATCGGTGTGCTCGTCTTCGTGGGCGGGCTGCTCTTCTCCATCGCCTGGCACGAGCTCGGCCACCTCTCCACGGCCAAGCTCTTCGGCATCCGCGTGCCCCAGTACATGGTCGGCTTCGGCAAGACCATCTGGTCGCGCAAGAAGGGCGACACGGAGTACGGGCTCAAGATCATCCCCATGGGCGGCTACATCCGCATGATCGGGATGTTCCCGCCCGGCGAGGACGGCAAGGTCACGGCGCGCTCCACCTCGCCGTTCCGCTCCATGATCGAGGACGCCCGCTCGGCGGCGTACGAGGAGCTCCAGCCGGGGGACGAGACGCGGCTGTTCTACACGCGCAAGCCGTGGAAGCGCGTGATCGTGATGTTCGCGGGCCCCTTCATGAACCTGGTGCTCGCCCTGGCGCTCTTCTTCGGCGTCTGGATGACCTTCGGGATCAACCGCACGACCACCCAGATCTCCGGCGTCTCGCCCTGCGTCATCCAGCAGAGCGAGAACCGCGAGGTCTGCAAGAGCACCGACCCGGTGGCCCCGGCCAAGAAGGCCGGCCTGCGGGCCGACGACAGGATCGTCGCCTTCGACGGGCGCCCCGTCACCGACTGGGCCGCCCTCCAGAAGAAGATCCGCGACACCATCGGACCCGCCACCCTCACCGTCGTGCGCGACGGCCAGCGGGTCACCGTCCCCGTGAACCTCATCGAGAACCGGGTCGCCAAGACCGACGGGCACGGCGGCTACGTCAAGGGCGAGTACGTGACGGCGGGCTGGCTCGGCTTCAGCCCGAAGACCGAGATCGCGGCCCTGTCCTTCGGCGAGTCCGTGGACCACATGGGCGAGATCGTCGACGGCAGCATCCAGGGCCTGGTCAAGCTCCCCGCCAAGATCCCCGCCCTGTGGAACGCGGCCTTCGACGGAGCCGAGCGCGAGCCCGACTCCCCGATGGGCATCGTCGGCGCGGCCCGCATGAGCGGCGACATCGCCGCCCTCGACCTGCCCGGCGAGCAGAAGTTCTCGATCCTGCTCAACGTGCTCGGCATGTTCAACCTGTCCCTGTTCCTGTTCAACATGCTGCCCCTGCTCCCGCTGGACGGCGGACACGTCGCGGGCGCCCTGTGGGAGTCCGTGCGCCGCGGCGTCGCGAAGCTCTTCCGGCGCGCCGACCCCGGCCCGTTCGACGTGGCGAGGCTGATGCCCGCCGCGTACGTGGTCGCCGGAGTCTTCGTCTGCTTCACGCTGCTGGTGCTCGTGGCGGACGTGGTGAACCCGATCAAGATCACCTAGCCGCCGCGCCGGGTACAGGACGGACACGGGAGCCGGGCACACATCGTGCCCGGCTCCCTACGTTCGGGTGGCGCACCCCCTCGGATGCGGGGGGAGCGTGCTGATTGGCGTAATCTCGAAGACTGGAGCCCGCCGATCTCGGGACCTCGATCCACACCTTGGGGTAGCACAGCAGATGACTGCCATCTCTCTCGGAATTCCGTCCGTACCCACGAAGCTTGCCGACCGCAGGGTCAGCCGCAAGATCCAGGTCGGTTCCGTGGCCGTCGGTGGTGACGCACAGATCTCGGTGCAGTCGATGACCACCACCCGCACCTCCGACATCGGCGCCACGCTCCAGCAGATCGCCGAGCTGACCGCCGCCGGCTGCAACATCGTCCGCGTCGCCTGCCCGACCCAGGACGACGCCGACGCGCTGGCCGTCATCGCGAAGAAGTCGCAGATCCCGGTCATCGCCGACATCCACTTCCAGCCGAAGTATGTGTTCGCCGCGATCGAGGCCGGCTGCGCCGCCGTCCGCGTGAACCCCGGCAACATCAAGCAGTTCGACGACAAGGTCAAGGAGATCGCGCGGGCCGCCAAGGACACCGGCACCCCGATCCGCATCGGCGTCAACGCCGGCTCCCTCGACGCGCGCCTGCTCAAGAAGTACGGCAAGGCCACCCCCGAGGCGCTGGTCGAGTCCGCGCTGTGGGAGGCCTCCCTCTTCGAGGAGCACGGCTTCGGGGACATCAAGATCTCCGTCAAGCACAACGACCCCGTCGTCATGGTCAACGCCTACCGCCAGCTCGCGGCCGCCTGCGACTACCCGCTGCACCTCGGCGTGACCGAGGCCGGCCCCGCCTTCCAGGGCACCATCAAGTCCGCCGTGGCCTTCGGCGCGCTGCTCTCCGAGGGCATCGGCGACACCATCCGCGTCTCCCTGTCCGCGCCGCCGGTCGAGGAGGTCAAGGTCGGCAACCAGATCCTGGAGTCGCTGAACCTCAAGCCCCGCCGCCTGGAGATCGTCTCCTGCCCCTCCTGCGGCCGTGCCCAGGTCGACGTCTACAAGCTGGCCGAGGAGGTCACGGCGGGCCTGGAGGGCATGGAGGTCCCGCTGCGCGTCGCGGTCATGGGCTGCGTCGTCAACGGCCCCGGCGAGGCCCGTGAGGCCGACCTCGGCGTCGCCTCCGGCAACGGCAAGGGCCAGATCTTCGTGAAGGGCGAGGTCATCAAGACCGTCCCCGAGTCGAAGATCGTCGAGACCCTCATCGAAGAGGCGCTGAAGATCGCCGAGCAGATGGAGCGGGACGGCGTCGCCTCCGGCGAGCCCACCGTCGCCATCGGGGTCTGACCGACCCGGATCCGGCCACCGGCCCCGGCCCCGTTCCCGCAGTTCGGGGGGCGGGGCCGGAGCCTTTTCGTGACCCGTGGGGCAGGGCATCCCCAGGCGACGCCGGGTACAGTGCGGAGATCAGCAGACTTGCATGGTGAGGCCCCAGTGTTGACGCAGACCACCACCCGGGTCCTTGAGCCCAGTGATCTCGACGCCGCGCTCGACATCCTCGGACGCGAGCCGGTCGAGAACGCCTTCGTCACCTCCCGGGTCCAGGTCGCCGGGCTCGACCCGTGGCGCCTGGGCGGGGAGATGTGGGGCTGGTACGCCGACGGCGAGCTCCGTTCCCTCTGCTACGCGGGCGCCAACCTTGTCCCCGTCTGCGCCGGACCCGACGCCGTCCGCGCCTTCGCCGACCGGGCCCGCCGCACCGGCCGCCGCTGCTCCTCCATCGTCGGCCCCGCCGAGGCCACCCGGCTGCTGTGGAAGCTCCTGGAACCCAGCTGGGGCCCGGCCCGCGACGTCCGCGCCCACCAGCCGCTCATGGTCACCGAGCAGCCCTGCGCCGACATCGGGGCCGACCCGCTGGTCCGCCGCGTCCGCAAGGACGAGATGGACCAGATCATGCCCGCCTGCGTGGCCATGTTCACCGAGGAGGTCGGCATCTCCCCGCTGGCCGCCGACGGCGGCCTGCTCTACCAGGCCCGCGTCGCCGAGCTCGTCGGCACCGGCCGCTCCTTCGCCCGCATCGAGAACGGCAAGGTCGTCTTCAAGGCCGAGATCGGCGCCGCCACCCCGCGCGCCTGCCAGATCCAGGGCGTGTGGGTGGCCCCCGAGTTCCGTGGCCGCGGGTACTCCGAGAGCGGTATGGCCGCCGTCGTCGCGTACGCCCTGCGGGACGTGGCGCCCATCGTCAGCCTCTACGTCAACGACTTCAACACCGCCGCCCGCGCCGCCTACCGGCGGGTCGGCTTCCGTGAGGTCGGCGCCTTCATGAGCGTGCTGTTCTGACGGCCCGCCCCCCGGCCCGCGCCACCGGCCGCCCTCCCGCCCGCCCCACAGCCCGCCCCACCGCCCCCACCGCCGCCCCGCTTTCCCCGCCCGAGCCGTACCGGAGCGGCACTACCCCGCAGTAAGGTCGCCGCATGCTGCCTACCCCCGGGGGCGACGACCCCGTACGGCCCGCCGGACTCCGCATCGGGCACCTCGACCTCGTCGGCCGCGTGGACGAGGCCCTGCGCGTCCAGGCCGTGGCCTTCGGGCTCAGCGAGGAGGAGGTCGGCATCCGGCGCTACATCGTCCAGCGCCACATGACCTGCCCCGGCGCCCGCGCGCTCGGCGCCTACACCGACGACGGATCCCTCGCCGGATTCGTCTACGGCATGCCCAACGACCGCGCCCACTGGTGGTCCACCATCGTCGAGCCCTACCTGCGCGCCGAGGGCGCCGACCACTGGCTCGACGGCTCCTTCGTCATCACCGAACTGCACGTCCACCCCGGCTTCCAGGGCCGCGGCGTCGGCCGCGCCCTGATCACCCGGATCACCGACACCGCCGCGGAGCCCCGCTCGATCCTCTCCGCCATCGACACCGACAGCCCGGCCCGCGGCCTGTACGCGGCCCTCGGCTACCGGGACCTGGCCCGCCGCGTCCACTTCCCGAGCGCGAGCCTCCCGTACGCCGTCATGGGCGCCCCGCTGCCGCTGCGCAGGCCCTGAATCCGTTTCCGGCCGCCGCGCGGCCCCGGCTAGGCTCCCGGCATGTCAACGCAACACGTGCAGCGCATGTCCCGCCTCATGGCCAAGACCCTCCGCGAGGACCCGGCCGACGCCGAGACCCTCAGCCACCGCCTCCTGGTGCGGGCCGGCTACGTCCGCCGCAGCTCCGCCGGGGTGTGGACCTGGCTGCCGCTCGGCAAGCGGGTCCTGGACAACGTCTCCCGCATCGTCCGCGAGGAGATGGACGCCATCGGGGCGCAGGAAGTGCTGCTCCCGGCGCTGCTGCCGAAGGAGCCCTACGAGATCAGCGGCCGCTGGTCCGAGTACGGCGACCTGCTGTTCCGGCTGAAGGACCGCAAGGGGGCCGACTACCTGCTCGGCCCCACCCACGAGGAGATCTTCACCCTCGTCGTGAAGGACCAGTGCACGTCGTACAAGGACCTGCCGGTCATGCTCTACCAGATCCAGACCAAGTACCGCGACGAGGCCCGGCCCCGCTCCGGAGTGCTGCGCGGGCGCGAGTTCCAGATGAAGGACTCCTACTCCTTCGACGTCTCCGACGAAGGCCTCGCGGAGTCCTACCGGCTCCACCGCGAGGCCTACGTCCGCATCTTCGAGCGCCTCGGCCTGGACCACCGGATCGTCTCCGCGGTCTCCGGGGCGATGGGCGGCTCGGCGTCCGAGGAGTTCCTCGCCCCGGCCGCGGCGGGCGAGGACACCTTCGTGGACTGCCCCTCCTGCGACTACGCCGCCAACACCGAGGCCGTCACCTTCGCCCTGGCCCCCGTGACCGCCGAACACCCGCCGATCGAGGAGGTGGACACCCCCGACACCCCCACCATCGAGTCGCTGGCGGCGCACCTGGGCGTCCCCGCCTCCGCGACCCTGAAGAACCTCCTCGTCAAGGTCGACGGCGAGATCACCGCCGTCGGCGTGCCCGGCGACCGCGAGGTGGACCTCGGCAAGCTCGGCGAGCACCTGGCCCCCGCCGTGGTCGAGCTGGTCACCGCGGAGGACTTCGCCGACCGCCCCGACCTGGTACGCGGCTACGTGGGCCCGCAGGGCCTCGACAAGGTCCCGTACATCGCCGACCCCCGTGTCGCGCCCGGCACTTCCTGGGTGACCGGCGCCAACAAGCCCGACACGCACGCGCGCAACGTCGTCTGCGGCCGGGACTTCGAGGTGGACCGCCACCTGGACGTGGTCGTCGTCGAGCCGGGCGACCCCTGCCCCTCCTGCGGGAGCGGACTGCGCCTGGACCGGGCCATCGAGATCGGGCACATCTTCCAGCTCGGCCGCAAGTACGCCGACGCCTTCGGCCTCGACGTCCTCGGCAAGGAGGGCAAGCCCGTCCGGGTCACCATGGGCTCCTACGGCATCGGCGTCTCCCGCGCCGTGGCCGCCCTCGCCGAACAGAGCGCCGACGAGCGGGGCCTGTGCTGGCCCGCCGCCGTGGCGCCGGCCGACGTACACGTGGTGGCGGCGGGCAAGGCCGTCCCGCTGGCCCTCGCGGAGGAGGCCGCGCAGGCCCTGGCCGCAGCCGGGCAGCGGGTCCTGCTCGACGACCGGCCCGGGCTCTCCCCGGGCGTGAAGCTCACCGACGCGGAGCTGATCGGCGTGCCGTGGATCCTGGTCGCGGGCCGCCGCTCCGCCGACGGCGTGGTCGAACTCCAGGACCGCGCCGCCGGCACCCGCGAGGAACTCCCCCTGGCCGAGGCCCTGTCCCGGCTGACCGCCCGCGCCTGACCCGTACGGTGCTACGCCGCCCGCCCCTCCGGCTCCGCCGGGGGCGGCGGGGGCGCCGGGGGCAACGCCGCGCCGCCCGGCCCGAGTTCCGGCGGGGCGGGCTCCGGAGCCGGGGCCGCGGCCGGCTGCGGGGGCGCGGTCGCCGCAGGGGCCCCCGGAGCGGGGGCGGCCCGCTCCAGGAAGCGCAGCAGCTCCACCGGGAACGGCAGCACCAGCGTGGAGTTCTTCTCCGCCGCGACCGCCACCACCGTCTGGAGCAGCCGCAGTTGGAGGGCCGCCGGCTGCTCCGACATCACCGCCGCCGCCTCCGCCAGCTTCTTCGAGGCCTGGAGCTCCGCGTCCGCGTTGATCACACGGGCCCGCCGCTCGCGGTCCGCCTCCGCCTGCCGGGCCATCGACCGCTTCATCGTCTCCGGCAGCGACACGTCCTTGATCTCCACCCGGTCGATCTGCACGCCCCAGCCCACCGCCGGACTGTCGATCATCAGCTCCAGCCCCTGGTTGAGCTGCTCCCGGTTCGACAGCAGATCGTCCAGGTCGCTCTTGCCGATGATCGAGCGCAGCGAGGTCTGCGCCATCTGGGAGACCGCGAACCGGTAGTCCTCGACCTCGATGACGGCGCTCGCCGCGTCCACGACCTTGAAGTACACGACCGCGTCCACCCGCACCGTGACGTTGTCCCGGGTGATGCCCTCCTGGGCCGGCACCGGCATCGTCACGATCTGCATGTTCACCTTGCGCAGCCGGTCCGCGAACGGCACCACCATCGTGAAACCGGGTCCGCGCACACCCTCGCGCAGCCGGCCGAAGCGCAGCACCACGCCCCGCTCGTACTGCTTCACCACCCGGGCGGCGGCCACCAGGTACACCGCCGCGCCCGCGGCGGCCGCGATTCCCGCTGTCAGCAGTTCTTCGACCATGACGGCCCCCTGCCGGACATACACCTCTTACCTACGGTATGCCCTACAGCCAGGCCGCGAACTCCAGCAGCAGCTCCGCGTCCCGGCGCCGCCCCGCGGCCAGGGCCCGTACCCCGGACTCCACCGCCCGGAACACCGTCCAGCCCCGGAGCCGGTCGCGGTCCACCTCCAGCGAGTCCGCGAGCCGGTTCACCCGGCGCCGGGCCCCCGCCGCCCCCGCCGAGGTCGCCACCTGGTCCTCCAGCCGGTCCCGCACCAGCCGGGCCAGGTCGTACGCCCGCTCGCCGACCAGCGGCTCCGGGCCCACCGTCAGCCATGGCGCCCGCTCCCCGGCCAGCACCTTGCCCTGCCGGAAGTTGCCGTGCAGCAGCAGCTCCTCGCCCGGCAGCGCCGTCAGCTCCGCACGCAGGGCCAGCGCCGTGTCCGCGAGGGCGCGCACCTCGGCGGGTGCCGCGCGCAGCGCCCCGCCCTGGCGTTCCGTGTGCGCGGCCACCGTCTCGAAGGGGTGCCCCGCGGGCGGCTCCACCCACAGCCGCCGCAGCGTGCCGCACGCCTCCAGCAGGGCCTTGGCGTCCGGCAGCGAGCGCAGCGACACCTCCGGGTGCAGGCGCTCCAGCAGCATCCCGCCGTCGGCCTCGTGATGGCGCGAGTCGAGGACCCGTACGGATCCGAAACCGCCCCAGTGGGCGAGCGCGGCCAGCTCCCGGGCCGGCCGGGCCCCCGGCGGCGCCAGCTTCAGGGCGGCCGGAGTGCCGTCGGCGTACCGGACGAGGAGCACCAGGCTGCTGCGGCCCCCCGGGGCCTGGACCCGCTGGGCCACGACCTCGCGGCGCTCCAGTGCCTCCTCGGCGAGCCCGGGCAACCGCCCCAGCCAGTCGGTGTCCTGCGCCGTCGCCGGCAGCTCGCCGAGCGCCCGTACGAGCCGCTGCGGCGGTTCGAAAGCCATGCGTGCGTGGTCCCTTTCAGCTGGTCGGGGCTCGGTCGGAGCGTTCAGCGAGCCCAGGGAAGGCTACGCCGACCCCGCGCCAGCGTGCCGCGCGCACGGCCGCGGCGCTGAGTGCGTCGGCCGCCTCGCGGCGCAACTGGCCGTCCGCCGCCCGGACCAGATCGGAATACGCCCCCGCCACCCGGTCCTCGATCACCGCGGCCAGCCGCTCCGTGTCCTCGGGGGTGCGCAGCTCGAACGGCAGGGCGTACGCGGCCTCGGCGGCCACGGGCGCGCCGCCCAGCTCGCGCACCTTGCGGGTGAGCGCGTCCCGGCGCGCCAGATGGTTGCCGTACGCCTCGCGGGCCTCGGTCGCGCGCTCCGCCGCGACCCGGGCGCCGATCACCCCGTACCCGTACGCGGCCGCGTGCTCGGCGGCCAGGGCGGCCTGGGCGGCCTGGAGGGAGCGGCCGGCGGGGGAGGGTTCGGGCTTCACGAGGCGGCTCCGGAGTTCGAGGTCAGCAGGTACGCGTGGACGGCGCCGCAGGCCGCGACGGAGGCCAGCATCCGGGCCAGCTCCCCGGGCGCCCCGGCCAGCGCGATGGTCCGCGCCTGCGACAGGCTCCGCTCGGCGTCGGCGAGCGCGCTCAGCGCCTCGGCGGGCTGCGGCGCGACGGCGTCCCGGGCGGCCGCCGACGCTCCGGACGGCGCGGGGGCGGGAGCCGACGCCGACGCAGAGGGGGAGCGGCCGCCGCCGGCGGGCTCCGCGAAGGCCAGGGCCGTCGCGTGGGCGGCGACGGCCGCGCGCAGCGGCGCGAGGCGCTCCGAGAGGCCCGGATGGGCGGCGGCGGTGGCGTCGTAACGTTCCAGCAGCCGCGCACTGTCACGGACGGCGCCCTCGCGCATCCGCCGTTCGAGTGGAACACCGGTGTCGGCGCCGGAGGCTGCGCCGTCACCGGTGCACCCGGTGATCAGGGCGGCCCCGGCCGCTCCGGCGGCTCCGGCGAGCAGGCTCCTTCGCGAGGGTCTCACGGGCAGGGTCCAGGGCACGGCGCCGTCCTCGGGGTGGTGTCGGGGCAGGGTGTGATCACGGTACCCGGGGGCCCCGTCCGCAGCGCGGACGGCAACACCCTCCGCGACCGGATACCCTTTGACCTGACACGCGACGAAAACCACAACAGCACACGCGGCCGAGGAGTCACCCGGATGAGCACCAACCAGAGCGACAGGCTGCGCGGATTGCTGGAGCCGCTCGTCGCCGCCAAGGGCCTGGACCTCGAGGAGATCGAGCAGTCCAAGGCGGGCAAGCGCCGCATGCTGCGGATCGTCGTGGATTCCGATGAGGGCGTGGAGCTGGACGTCTGTGCCGAGCTGAGCCGTGAGGTCTCCGATCTGCTCGACGAATCCGACGTCATGGGCGAGGAAGAGTACGTCCTCGAAGTCAGCTCCCCGGGCGCGGACCGCCCGCTCAGCGAGCACCGTCACTACGTTCGGGCTACGGGCCGCCTGGTGAAGTTCCAGCTGGCCGAGGGCGGGGAACTGATCGCCCGCATCCTCGACGTCGACGACGAGGGCATGGACCTGGAAGTACCGGGCGTGAAGGGCCGCAAGGCGACCGCCCGCCGCATCGCGTTCACCGACATCGCCAAGGCGCGTGTCGAGATCGAGTTCAACCGCAAGGACAAGAAGGAAGAGGAGGCGTAGCCGTGGACATCGACATGAGTGCCCTGCGGGGTCTGGTCAGGGAGAAGGAGATCTCCTTCGACCTGCTCGTCGAGGCGATCGAGTCGGCCCTCCTCATCGCGTACCACCGCACCGAGGGCAGCTTCCGGCGCGCCCGCGTCGTGCTCGACCGCACCAATGGTCACGTGGTCGTGTGGGCGACGGAGGACCCGAGGGACCTCGAAGAGGGCCAGGAGCCCAAGGAGTTCGACGACACGCCGTCGGACTTCGGGCGGATCGCCGCGACGACCGCCAAGCAGGTGATCCTCCAGCGTCTGCGCGACGCCGAGGACGACCTGACCTTCGGCGAGTTCGCCGGCCGCGAGGGCGACGTCATCACCGGCGTCGTCCAGCAGGGCAAGGACCCCAAGAACGTCCTGGTCGACATCGGCAAGCTGGAAGCCATCCTGCCGGTGCAGGAGCAGGTCCCCGGTGAGGAGTACACGCACGGCCTCCGCCTGAAGGCGTACGTCGTGCGGGTGGCGAAGGGTGTGCGCGGTCCGTCCGTGACCCTCTCGCGCACCCACCCCAACCTGGTGAAGAAGCTGTTCTCGCTGGAGGTCCCCGAGATCGCCGACGGCAGCGTCGAGATCTCGGCGATCGCCCGTGAGGCCGGTCACCGCACCAAGATCGCCGTCCGGTCGACCCGCTCGGGCCTTAACCCGAAGGGCGCCTGCATCGGCCCGATGGGCAGCCGCGTGCGCAACGTCATGGCCGAGCTGCACGGCGAGAAGATCGACATCGTCGACTGGTCGGACGACCCGGCGGAGATGGTCGCCAACGCCCTGTCACCCGCCCGGGTGAGCAAGGTCGAGGTCGTCGACTGGGACTCGCGCTCCGCGCGGGTGACCGTGCCCGACTACCAGCTGTCGCTGGCCATCGGCAAGGAGGGCCAGAACGCCCGCCTCGCCGCGCGGCTCACCGGCTGGCGCATCGACATCCGCCCCGACACCGAGGACACCTCGGACCGGGACGGGGAGGGCGCGGGCGGCCGGGACGGCGACCGCGGCCATGACCGCGACCGCGGCCATGACCGCGACCGCGGCCAGGACCGCGGTCAGGACCGCGACCGTGGTCACGACCGCGGTCAGGACCGCGACCGTGGTCACGACCGCGGCCAGGCTCAGGGCCGGGGCCGGGAATAAATCGGTACCGGTCGGAGGTTTCCGGCCGGTAGACAGGGACCTGAAACACTTGAAGGTCCCTGTCGATCACAACGACATCCGTTCGATTTTTCACCTGAAGGGGTGAGGTCGCTACGGGGAGGTAGACTTAAGCGTGTCTGGCCGGACGCAAGCCCGCGCATGCCCCGAACGCACCTGTGTGGGGTGTCGGGAGCGAGCGGCCAAGAGCGATCTGCTGCGCATCGTGGCGGTCGGAGACGAATGCGTCCCCGATCCGCGCGGTACGCTGCCCGGCCGGGGTGCCTACGTGCACCCCGCCGTGGTCTGCCTCGACCAGGCGGTCCGCCGCAGAGCGTTCCCCCGGGCCCTCAGGTCCGCAGGACCGCTCGACACGGCGGCACTGCACACGGCCCTGGCCGCACAGGCCGAGGCCACACCGTAAGCAGTAGTACGGCACGGATACCCCGTGCGGTCAGGTACCTCGCGAGTTGGAAGTAGGTCGAGATTGCGATGAGCACTCGATGAGTACGCGATGAGTACGCCCATGAAGTAGCGACGGTCCGGCGTAACCCGGACCTAAAAGGAGCGAAGTGGCTAAGGTCCGGGTATACGAACTCGCCAAGGAGTTCGGAGTCGAGAGCAAGGTCGTCATGGCCAAGCTCCAAGAACTCGGTGAATTCGTCCGTTCGGCGTCCTCGACGATCGAGGCGCCGGTTGTACGCAAGTTGACTGACGCACTGCAGGGGCCCGGCGGCAACGCCGGCAAGTCCGCTGCGAAGCCCGGCGCGCCCCGCAAGGCCGCGCCCGCCAAGCCCGCGGCGCCCTCCCCGGCCGCCGCGGCACGTCCCGCTGCTCCGAAGCCCGGTGCGCCGGTGGCCCCCAAGCCGCCCGTCGCCGAGGCTCCGGCCGTCAGCGCCCCCGTGACTCCGGCCGCATCCGGCCCGCGTCCCGGTCCCAAGGCTCCGGCCGCCCCGAAGCCCGCTCCGGCGGCTCCCGTGGCGACCGAGTTCTCCGCGCCTCCGGCGGCCCCGGCCGCCCCGGCGCGCACTGAGCGCACCGAGCGCACCGAGCGTCCCGCCGCGGCCCCCGGCCCCCGTCCGGCGCAGCAGCGTCCGGCGGCCCAGGGTGGTCAGCCCGGCGCCCGTCCCGGCGCCCCGCGCCCGGCCGGTGCTCCCGGTGCCCAGGCCCCGCGTCCCGGTGGCCAGGCCCCGCGTCCGCAGGGCGGCCGTCCGGCCGGTCCCCGTCCGGGCAACAACCCGTTCACCTCTGGTGGCTCCACCGGCATGGCGCGCCCGCAGGCGCCCCGTCCGGCCGGCGCTCCCCGTCCCGGTGCCCCCGGCGCCGGCGGCGGCCAGGGTGCTCCCCGCCCGCAGGGTGGTCCCGGTGGCGCTCCGCGTCCCCAGGGTCCCGGTGCGGGTCGTCCGACCCCGGGCGGCATGCCCCGTCCGCAGGGCGGCGCCCCGCGTCCCGGTGGTGCTCCCGGCGGTAACCGTCCCAACCCGGGCATGATGCCGCAGCGTCCCGCTGCCGGTGGTCCCGGTCCCCGTCCCGGCGGCGGCCCCGGTGGCCGTGGTCCCGGTGCGGGCGGTGCCCGTCCCGGTGGCGCCGGTCGTCCCGCGGGCGGCGGCTTCGCCGGCCGTCCGGCCGGTCCGGGCTCGCGTCCGGGCGGCGGCGGCTTCGGCGGCCCGCGTCCGGGTGGCGGCGGCTTCGGCGGCGGCCCGGCCGGTGCCGGTGGCGGCGGTCGTCCCGGCTTCGGCGGGCGTCCCGGTGGTCCCAACGCCCGTGGTGGCACGCAGGGCGCCTTCGGCCGTCCCGGCGGTCCGGCCCGTCGTGGCCGCAAGTCCAAGCGTCAGAGGCGCCAGGAGTACGAGGCCATGCAGGCCCCGTCCGTCGGCGGCGTGATGCTGCCGCGCGGTGGCGGCGAGACCGTGCGCCTGTCGCGCGGTGCCTCCCTCACCGACTTCGCGGAGAAGATCAACGCCAACCCGGCGTCGCTCGTCGCCGTGATGATGAACCTCGGCGAGATGGTCACGGCCACGCAGTCCGTCTCCGACGAGACCCTCGAAATGCTGGCCGGCGAGATGAACTACATCGTTCAGATCGTCAGCCCGGAGGAAGAGGACCGCGAGCTCCTCGAGGGCTTCGACATCGAGTTCGGCGAGGACGAGGGCGGCGAGGAATACCTCATGCCGCGTCCGCCGGTCGTGACCGTCATGGGTCACGTCGACCACGGTAAGACCCGACTGCTCGACGCCATCCGCAAGACGAACGTCGTTGCGGGCGAGGCCGGCGGCATCACGCAGCACATCGGTGCGTACCAGGTCTCGACCGAGGTCAACGACGAAGAGCGTCGCATCACCTTCATCGACACCCCCGGTCACGAGGCGTTCACCGCCATGCGTGCCCGTGGTGCGAAGTCGACCGACATCGCGATCCTCGTGGTCGCGGCCAACGACGGCGTCATGCCGCAGACGATCGAGGCGCTCAACCACGCCAAGGCCGCCGGCGTCCCGATCGTCGTCGCGGTCAACAAGATCGACGTCGAGGGTGCCGACCCGGTCAAGGTGCGCGGTCAGCTCACCGAGTTCGGTCTGGTCGCCGAGGAGTACGGCGGCGACACGATGTTCGTCGACATCTCCGCCAAGCAGGGTCTGCACATCGACTCCCTGCTGGAGGCCGTCGTCCTCACCGCCGACGCCTCGCTCGACCTGCGTGCCAACCCCGAGCAGGACGCTCAGGGTATTGCGATCGAGTCCCACCTCGACCGTGGCCGCGGTGCCGTCGCCACCGTCCTCGTCCAGCGCGGTACCCTCCGCGTCGGCGACACGATGGTCGTGGGCGACGCCTACGGCCGTGTGCGCGCCATGCTCGACGACAAGGGCAACAACGTCGAGGAAGCGGGTCCGTCGACCCCCGTCCTGGTCCTGGGTCTCACCAACGTCCCCGGCGCCGGCGACAACTTCCTCGTCGTCGACGAGGACCGCACCGCCCGTCAGATCGCCGAGAAGCGTGCTGCGCGTGAGCGCAACGCCAACTTCGCCAAGCGCGTCCGCCGGGTGTCCCTGGAAGACCTCGACTCGGTCCTCAAGGCCGGTCTGGTCCAGGAACTCAACCTCATCATCAAGGGCGACGCGTCCGGTGCGGTCGAGGCCCTCGAGTCCTCGCTGCTCCAGCTCGACGTCGGCGAAGAGGTCGACATCCGTGTCCTGCACCGCGGTGTGGGTGCGGTCACCGAGTCCGACATCTCGCTGGCGATGGGCTCCGACGCCATCGTCATCGGTTACAACGTCCGTGCGGCCGGCCGTGCCGCGCAGATGGCGGACCGCGAGGGTGTCGACGTCCGCTACTACTCGGTGATCTACCAGGCCATCGAGGAGATCGAGGCGGCCCTGAAGGGTCTCCTCAAGCCGGAGTACGAAGAGGTCGAGCTCGGTACGGCGGAGGTCCGCGAGGTCTTCCGCTCGTCCAAGCTGGGCAACATCGCGGGTGTTCTCATCCGCTCCGGCGAGGTCAAGCGCAACACCAAGGCGCGGCTCCTGCGCGATGGCAAGGTCATCGCCGAGAGCCTCACCATCTCCGGTCTGCGCCGCTTCAAGGACGACGTCACCGAGATCCGCGAAGGCTTCGAGGGCGGTATCAACCTCGGTTCCTACAACGACATCAAGATCGACGACGTCATCGCGACGTACGAGATGCGCGAGAAGCCCCGCGCGTAAGCGCGAGGCGCACCGCGGTGTGTCGTAGGCAGCTGTAACACCGGGGCCGGTCGGCGGAATATCCGTCGATCGGCCCCGGCCGTTGCGTGTACGGTTCTGATGACCCGGGCGCGCGGCGGCCGGGAGAACCCTCCGGGTGACGGCCCGGCGGGCCACCTAACCCGAACCGGCGGGACATCCGGAACTGCATGTACGTGGGGACCTTGTCCTTCGATCTGCTCCTCGGCGACGTCCACTCGCTGAAGGAGAAACGCTCCGTCGTCCGGCCCATCGTCGCCGAGCTCCAGCGCAAGTTCGCCGTGAGCGCGGCCGAGGTGGGAGACCAGGACCTGCACCGCAGGGCCCGTATAGGGGTGGCCCTGGTGAGTGGGGACGCGGGGTTCGTATCGGACGTGCTCGACCGCTGTGAGCGGCTCGTCGCGGCGCGTCCGGAAGTGGAGCTGCTGTCCGTGAGACGGCAGTACCACGGTGATGAAGACTGACTTTTAGCTTGTCTGCACGACAGAAGAAGGAGACGGACCAGTGGCCGACAATGCGCGGGCGAAGAAGCTGGCGGACCTCATCCGGGAGGTGGTGGCCGAGAAGCTGCTGCGCGGAGTCAAGGACCCCCGCCTCGGTACGCACGTGACCATCACGGACACCCGGGTCACCGGCGACCTGCGGGAGGCCACGGTCTTCTACACGGTCTACGGGGACGACGAGGACCGGGCCAGCGCGGCAGCGGGCCTGGAGAGCGCCAAGGGCGTTCTGCGCTCCGCCGTGGGCCGGGCGGCGGGAACCAAGTTCACGCCCACCCTGACCTTCGTCGCGGACGCCCTGCCGGAGAACGCCAAGACCATCGAGGACCTCCTCGACAAGGCGCGTTCCTCCGACGCCCAGGTGCGGGAGGTCTCCTCCGGTGCCCAGTACGCCGGCGAGGCCGACCCGTACAAGAAGCCGGGCGAGGACGAGGACGACGACGAGGACGCAACCGCGGAATGAGCACCGAAGCAGGGAAGACTCCGGACGGCCTCGTCATCGTCGACAAGCCGTCCGGTTTCACTTCGCACGACGTGGTCGCCAAGATGCGCGGGATCGCCAAGACCCGTCGCGTCGGCCACGCGGGCACGCTCGACCCGATGGCGACGGGCGTCCTCGTCCTCGGCGTCGAGAAGGCCACCAAGCTCCTCGGCCACCTCGCGCTGACGGAGAAGGAGTACCTCGGGACGATCCGTCTCGGGCAGTACACCCTCACGGACGACGCCGAGGGCGAGATCACCTCGTCGGCCGACGCCTCCGGGGTGACCCGCGAGGCCGTCGACGCGGGGATCGCCAAGCTGAGCGGCGAGATCATGCAGGTCCCGTCCAAGGTCAGCGCCATCAAGATCAAGGGTGTGCGCTCCTACAAGCGCGCCCGCGACGGCGAGGACTTCGAGATCCCGGCCCGGCCGGTGACCATCTCGTCGTTCCAGGTCTACGACATGCGGGAGGCGGAGGCCGAGGACGGCACCAAGGTCGTCGACCTCGTCGTCTCCGTGGTCTGCTCCAGCGGTACGTACATCCGCGCCCTCGCCCGCGACCTGGGCGCCGACCTCGGCGTCGGCGGCCACCTCACGGCGCTGCGGCGCACGCGGGTGGGCCCGTACAAGCTCGACCGGGCGCGGACGCTGGACCAGCTCCAGGAGGAGCTGACCGTCATGCCGATCGGCGAGGCCGCCGCGGCCGCGTTCCCGCGCTGGGACCTGGACTCCCGGCGGGCCTCGCTGCTCGCCAACGGGGTGCGGATCGAGATGCCGGACGCGTACCAGGAGGGCCGGACGGTCGCCGTCTACGGGCCCCAGGGGCAGCTGCTCGGGCTCGTGGAGAGCAAGGGCGGCAAGGCGAAGTCGCTGGCGGTCTTCGTCTGAGGCTGCGGGGCCTTGAGGTGCTGGGTGCTTTGACGCCTTGACGCCTTGACGCTTTGACGCTTTGACGTGGAGCGGTGAGCGCACATGGACTGCTGCTCACCGCTCCACGACCCCCCTCGGGTAGGTCTTTATCCACCCGGAGCTCCGTATTCACCCGTCCGTGCAGGCGCTCGGAGTGAATGGAGGGAGCGTAAGGGGGCGCTTTCGCCCCGCGTGCTTTTCGTGCTGATCTTCACTTGCCTACCGTCGTGACCACGGGTCCCGCGGCGGGAAGTGGTGCGGCGATGACGGACGAGGTCACAGGCGGTACGCGCGGTGGGCGCGGCACCGGGGACCGCGCGGATGCGGCGGAGCCGGTGGGTGCGGCGGAGCTCGTGCGGGTCTGCGACGAGGCCGGGCGCCCGCGCGGCGGCGGTTTCGTCGCCGACGACCGCGGCACGGTGATCACCAGCCACGAGGCCGTCGACGGACCGGGCCCGGTGGTGCTGCACGGCCCGGGGGACCGGCGCTGGCCGGCGCACCCGGCCGATGTCACCGCCCTGCCGGAGCTCGGACTGGCCCTGGTGCGCACCGACGGGCTGGGGCTGCGGCCGCTGCCCGTCGCGATGCGCGAGGTGATCGCTCCGGGGACGTACGTACGCCTCCCCGCGCGGGGCTGGCGCCAGGCGCGGGTGCTCGCGGCGGGGGCGGAGGTCACCTATACCGCGGCGGACCGTGCCCACCTGCTGCCCGCCACCGTCGAGCTGGCGATCGGCACGGACGGCCGGGACGCCCTGAGGTGTGGCGGCGGTGCCTGCGGGGGGCCGGTCCTCGACGCGGAGACCGGAGCGGTGCTCGCGGTCCTCGGCACCGCTCTCGCCCCGGAGCACCGCTCCGGAAGCTTCGCCGTCCCCCTGCGCGCGGCCGCCGCGGCCGCGCCCGGCGGTCCCCTCGCGGACCTCCTGGAACGCAACTCCGCCACCGTGCCGGGCCACGGGGCCGACCTCAACCTCGCCGGCGCGCTGGAGCTGACCGCGATCACCCTCGGCTCGGCGTTCCCGGCGGCCGTCGGGGCCGGGCCCGCGCGGGAACCCGTCCACCGGCCCGGCATCGCCGCCGGTCTGGCCGCCTTCACCGCCGGGGACCGCCCGGTGCTCGGCCTGGTCGGCTTCCCCGGCACCGGCCGCACCACCGCCCTCGCCGCCCTGGCCGCCGACCGCGCGCGCGGGCCCCGCCCCGCGCCGACGCTCTGGCTGCGCGGGGCGGACCTGCGCGGGGACGACGCCTCGCTGGCCGACGCCGTGACGCGGGCGCTCGCGGCGGCGGCCCGGATCGCCGGCGCCGGGGGAGGGGGGCCGGTGGACCGGAGCACGGCCGAGCGGGTCGCCGGGCTCGCGGGCGCCGCCGGGCGGGCGCTGCTGGTGGTGCTGGACAGCCCCGAGGAGATGCCGCCGGAGCTCGCGCACCGCCTCGCGCCGTGGACCGCGGCCACCGCCGGGTGGCTGCGCGGGACCGGCGCCAGGCTGGTCGTGGCGGCCCGGCCCGAGTACTGGGAGCGGGCCGGGGCGCTGTACCCGCCCGGGGCGCTGCACACCCCCGGCCGCCCCGCGCGGCGGCTGCCGCCCGCGCTGCCCGTCGGCGACCTGACGCGGGCCGAGGCGGCGGCCGCCCGGGCCCGCCTGGGGATCCCGGACGACGCCGTGCGCGAGGCCGACGCCCGGCACCCCCTCACCCTGAGCCTGCTCGCCGGGATCCGCGCCGCCGAGGTCACCGCGGGACGCCCCGGCCGTGACGAGGTCTTCGCGGCGCACCTGGACCTGGTGGCCCTCCGCGTGGCCGTCCGCATCGCCGCCGACACTGCTCCCGGGGACCCGTACGGTCCCCGGGATGCCGGGAGCGGCGGGGAGTCCGGCGGCGCCGGGGCCGCCCTGGGCACCGGGCGTGCGGGGTGCGGGGGCGAAAGCGGCGCGGGGTGGGCGGGCCCGTCGGGTCCCGGAGGCGCGGGGGGCGGGGAGCCCGGGGTGGGGGAGCCCGGGGGTGGGGGGTTCGCGGCTGCGGGTGGGGTCGGGTACGCAGGCGCGGGCCCGGGGGGCGGGCGGGTTCACGGGCCCGGGGTGGGGCGGCTGGCGGCACGGGTGGCCGGGCGGGTGCACGAGGCCGCGCGGCGGTGCCTCGGCCCCGGGCAGGGGCAGCTGGACCGGGCCGCCTTCGAGGAACTGTTCCCCTGGCGCACCGGCTGGGCCTCCGCCGTCCTCACCGAGGGCCTGCTCGTCCCCGCCGGCTCCGGCTACCGCTTCGCCCACGAAGAGTTCGCCGACTGGCTCCAGGCCGGCCACCTCGACGTCCCCACCGCCCTCGACGCCCTCGTGCACCACGGCCCGGCCACGCCCGGCCCGCCCGTGCCCCGGCACCGCGCCGGGCCCGTCCTGGAAGCCCTGCGGCGGCTGCCGGCCCCCGAGATCCGCAGCTGCCTGACCCGCCTGGTCGGCGCCCTGAACGCCTTCACGGAACACGGCCCCGTCCACCCCGACCGCGTCTGGTGGGCCTCACGGCTGCTGCGCGGCACCCTGCTCGGCGCCGCCGACGCCGCCCCCCAGCTGCCCGTCCTGCACGCCCTCGCCGAGCACGTGGCCCACGCCGGACCCGGCGAGTTCGACGGCCGGTTCTGGAACCGGCTCCGGCTGCCCGAGTCCGACCGCCTCGACCTGCTGCGCCGCCTGCTGCCCTCCGACCACCACTACCTGGAGGCCGCGGCCCGCCGCCTCGCCCGCGCCCCGCAGCTCGCGCTGCCCCTGATCTGCGCCTGGTTCACCGATGAACGCCGGCTCCGCGGCCGCCCCGGAGCCACCGTCGCCACCGCCGCCCAAGCGCTCCTGCACACCCACCGCGCCCTCGCCGTCGACGACCTCACCGAGGCCCTCGTGAGCGCCGCGCACCCCCGGGCCGACGAGCTGCTCGCCGTCCTCGCCGAGGACGAGCCCTCCGCCCTGTCCCGCGCCGTCGACCGCTGGGCCCACGACGAACGCCCCGGCCGGCGCGTGGCCGCGGCCGCGTACGGGCTCGCCACCGCCCCGCACGTGCGCACCCCCGCCGACCGTGAGCTGCTGCGCTACGCCGCCCAGGCGCTCCTCGCCCGCCCCGGGGACGTCACCCTGCACGGCAGCGCCCTCGCCGTGCTGCTCCGCGACCCCCAGGTCCGGGCCCGCTACCTGCCCGAGGCCCTCGACCGCTTCCGCGACCCCGAGCACGGCACCCGGCTGCCCGCCGCCGCGCTGGTCGCCGCGCTGCCCGTACTGCCCGACCAGGACGCGGTGTTCGCCGCGCTGCGGGCCCGGGCCGACGGGGAGGTGCTCCGCGCGCTGGCCGCGCTGACCACCCCCGGCCTGGCCCGCCGCGCCGCCGACCTCGTACGCGAGCACCTCGCGGCCCGCCCCGAGGACGCCCCGCACGCCGCCGCGTTCGTCGACCGGCGCCTGGAGCAGGGCCCGGGGGCCGGACCGGTCCTGCGGCCCCTCGTACTGGACTGGCTGCGCACCGCCCCGCCGCCGGTCCGGGCCGAGCTGGCCCGGGTCCTGGCCGCACCGGGCGGCGAACCGTCGCGGACGCTGCGGGGCGAGCTGGCCGGCGTACTGCTGCGCGAGGAGCCCGATCCGGCGGTCCTGGGCGCCTTCCTGGAGGCGCTCGCCGCGGCGGCGTCCGGCCGCCCGGAGGACCGTACGCGCGAGCTGCTGCGCCGCACCGGCCGGCGGCTGCTGTGCGTCCCCGGCGGGCCCGCCGTCTTCGAGCACCGCACGGTCGGGCTGGCCCGGGCCGAGCCGGCCTTCGGGGCGCTCCTCGGCCGCTGGCTCGCGGACGCGGCGGCGGAGGCCGCGGCGCTCCTCGGACCCGGAGCCCGGCGCACGCTGGAGACCCTCAGCAGGGCCGCACCGGACGTCACATGACCCCTCCGGCGTCCCCCCGGCGGCCCAGCCCGACGCCGATGCGGGGCCCCGGCCACGGACATGGCAGTCTTAGACCTGCAATCGGCAAGCAGTTCAGGGACTCAACGGGTTCGGGCGAGGAGCGGTCACAGTGCAGCGCTGGCGTGGCTTGGAGGACATCCCCCAGGACTGGGGACGCAGCGTCGTCACCATCGGCTCGTACGACGGTGTGCACCGGGGACACCAGCTGATCATCGGACGGGCCGTGGCGAAGGCGCGGGCGCTCGGCGTGCCCTCGGTCGTCGTCACCTTCAGCCCGCACCCCAGCGAGGTCGTCCGGCCGGGCAGCCACCCGCCGATCCTGGCCCCCTACGACCGCCGCGCCGAGCTGATGGCCGGCCTCGGGGTGGACGCGCTGCTGATCCTGCCCTTCACGGCGGAGTTCTCGCAGCTGTCCCCGGCCGACTTCATCGTGAAGGTGCTGGTCGACAAGCTGCACGCGCGCGCCGTCATCGAGGGCCCGAACTTCCGCTTCGGCCACCGGGCCGCCGGGAACGTCGACTTCCTGCGCGAGCTGGGCGCCACGTACGACTACGAGGTCGAGGTCGTGGACCTGGTGGAGCGCGGCGAGGCGGGCGGCGGCGTGCCGTTCTCGTCCACCCTCGCCCGCAAGCTCGTCGCCGAGGGCGACATGGACGGCGCGGCCGAGATCCTCGGCCGCCCGCACCGGGTCGAAGGCATCGTGGTGCGCGGCGCGCAGCGCGGGCGCGAGCTCGGCTACCCGACGGCGAACGTCGAGACGCAGCCGCACACCGCGATCCCGGCCGACGGGGTGTACGCGGGCTGGCTGACGGCGGACGGCGAGCGGATGCCCGCGGCGATCTCGGTCGGCACGAACGTGCAGTTCGACGCCACCGAGCGGACCGTGGAGGCGTACGCGATCGACCGCGTGGGGCTGGACCTGTACGGGATGCACGTGTCGGTCGACTTCCTCGCCTACGTGCGGGGCATGGCGAAGTTCGAGTCGCTCGACGGGCTGCTGGAGGCCATCGCGGACGACGTGAAGCGTGCGCGGGTGCTGACGGAGACGTACGACGACGCCGAGCGCTGAGACCACGCGTACGAGAGGGCCCGTACCGTCCTGGAGACGGTACGGGCCCTCTCGCGTGCGCGGCCGCGCCGGCCGGCGCGGGCCTCAGCCGAGGCGCGGGTCGCGCGGGGGCTGGCCCGGGGGCTGCGGCCAGGGCTGTCCGGGCTGCGGGTAGGGCTGGCCGCCGCCGTACGGGGGCTGCTGCGGCTGCTGGTAGGGGCCGGGGGCCTGCGGGGCCTGCGGAGCCTGCTGGGGGTAGGCCTGTGGCTGCTGGGGCTGCTGGGGCGCCTGCTGCGGGTAGGGCTGCGGCTGCTGGGGCGCGCCCCAGTGGGCCTGCGCCGCCTGCTGCTGGGCGCGTCCGAAGTCCTCGGCGACCAGGGCGGAGAGGGTGAAGTATGCCTCCCGCGTCTTCGGGCGCATCAGGTCGAGGTCCACCTCGGCCCCCGCTGCCAGGTGCTCGTCGAACGGCACCACGACGACGCCGCGGCAGCGGGTCTCGAAGTGCTGCACGATGTCCTCGACCTTGATCATCTTGGCGGTCTCGCGGACCCCGGAGATCACGGTGATGGAGCGCGAGACGAGGTCCGCGTAACCGTGGGCGGAGAGCCAGTCGAGGGTGGTGCTGGCGCTGCTCGCGCCGTCCACCGACGGGGTCGAGATGATGATCAGCTGATCGGCCAGGTCCAGCACGCCGCGCATGGCGGAGTAGAGGAGCCCCGTGCCCGAGTCGGTGAGGATGATCGGGTACTGGCGGCCGAGCGTCTCGATGACGCGGCGGTAGTCCTCGTCGTTGAAGGTCGTCGAGACCGCCGGGTCCACGTCGTTGGCGATGATCTCCAGGCCGGAGGGGGCCTGGGAGGTGAACCGCCGGATGTCCATGTACGAGTGCAGGTACGGGATCGCCTGGACCAGGTCCCGAATCGTGGCGCCGGTCTCGCGGCGGACGCGGCGGCCGAGGGTGCCGGCGTCGGGGTTCGCGTCGATGGCCAGGATCTTGTCCTGGCGCTCGGTGGCCAGGGTCGCGCCGAGGGCGGTGGTGGTCGTGGTCTTGCCGACACCGCCCTTGAGGCTGATGACCGCGATGCGGTAGCAGGACATCACCGGGGTGCGGATCAGTTCGAGCTTGCGCTGGCGGTCGGCCTCGGCGGCCTTGCCGCCGAAGCGGAAGCCGGAGCGGGTGGGCTTGGGCTTCTGCTTGGCGCGCAGCAGGCGGTCCGAGGACAGCTCGACGGCGGCGGTGTAGCCGAGCGGTGCGCCGGGGCCCTGGCCGGGCTGCTGCTGGTACGGGCCCGGCTGCGGCTGCGGCTGCGGCTGCGGCTGCGGCTGCGGCTGGACCTGGGCCTGGGGCGGCTGCTGGGCGGCCTGCGGCTGCGGGGCCCAGGCGGCGGCGCGGGGGTCGGCGGGGGCCTGCTGCGGGGGGAAGCCGTAGCCCTGCGGGGGTTGCTGCTGCCGGCCGAGGGGCGGGAACCCGTACCCCTGGGGCGGCGGCCCCGAGGACGGGAACGCGGGCGGCAGCGGCGGCAGTTCACCCCCGGGTCCCCCGAACGGAGGATCCGCGGGGGCGGGCGCGGGGGCGTACGGCCCCTGCGGGGTCCCTTCCGGGGGAGCGGCGGGCGGCGCCACGGGGCCGGGGGCCGCCGGGTACGGCGCCGGTGCCTGGCCGGGGAAGGCGGGCGGACCGTCGACCGGTGCCGGGCCCGCTCCGGGGGCTTCGCCCTGACCCGGGTGGGGCGACGCCGGGGCCTGGCCGGGCTGCTGCGCGGGGGCTTCGCCCTGCGCCGGGTACGGCGACGGGGCCTCGGCGGGGGCCGGGGACGGCGCCGCGTCGGCCGGAGCCTGGCCCGGGAACGGCGCGGGGGCTCCGGCGGAGGGCGGGACCGGCGCCGCGTCGGCCGGGGCCTGGGCCGGGCTCGGGAACTGCGGCGCGCCGGCCGGGGTCTGTGCCGGGTTCGGCGACGGCGCCTCGGCGGAGGGCGGGACCGGCGCCGCGTCCGTCGGGCTCAGGGCCTGGCTCGGGAACTGCGGCGCGTCGGCCGGAGTCCGGCCGGGGGCTTCGCCCTGGCCCGGGTAAGGCGACGGCGCCTCGGCGGCGGGCGGGAAGGGTGCCGCGTCAGCCGGGGCGTGGGCCGGGCCCGGGAACGCCACCGCGCCCGCCGGGGCCGGCGCCTGGCCGGACTGCGGCGCGGGAGCCTCGCCCGGGCCCGGGAACGCCACCGCGTCGGCGGGGCTCTGGGCCTGGCCCGGGTACGGCGCGGGGGCGTCGCCCTGGCCCGGGGCCGGCGCGTGGCCGGGCTGCGGCGCGGGGGCCTCGGCCGGTTCCGGGGACGGCGCCGCGTCGGCCGGGGCCGGCGCCGGGGCCGGGGTGTCGGACGGGGGGCGCGGGGCCGGCGGGGCGATGCGCATCGTCGGCGGGGACACCACGTCCGACGGGCGGTGGGGCTCGAAGCCGCTGCCCTCGGGCAGCCCGGGCAGCCCGGGAACCCCCGGCACCGGCGCGGCCTGCGCGGGCGCGCCCTGCGTGTACCAGGCCGGCGGGGTGTAGTCGATGGTGAACTCGCCCGTCACATCGGGCTCCGCGTCGGACTGATCGTCCGTCGGGACGTCCCACGTCCCGCCGCGCCTCTCGTTCCGATCGCCGCTCACTGGTCCGTCCTCCTGGTCTGTCGAACACCGGTCGGCGCCCACCTCGACGCCGCGCCCGCGCTCAGCCTAATCGCGCCCCGCGCTCCGAAAGCCCCGAGGTCGCGCCCCCGCACTCCTGCCTACAGGCCGCCCGGCCCCTGAGCAACCGTCATGGCCCACCACCGGCCCGCCGAACCCGCCGGCGCCGCCTCCCGCCCCCTCAGTCGATCCGCCGCGCGGCCCCCAGCAGGCCCGTTTCCGTCTCCGTACCCCGCGTCATCACGAACTTGCGGTCCCGCCGCGTGCACCACAGCGTCACCCCGTCCCCGAGGGTCGGCAGGGACTCCACCGCCGCCCCCGGGAGCGCCATCAGCGCGCCGATCCGCTCCGCCTCGTCGGGGGACACCCGCTGCACCCCCACCAGCGAGGAGTTGCGCAGCAGCCGCGGCGCCGTCGGGCTCAGGTACGGCAGCAGGGTCAGCACCGACTGCCACGGCCCCGCCACCACCCGCCCGCGCGGCGGCCGCATCCCGCAGTCCCGGATCACCAGGACGGGGCTGCCCGCCGACGCGCCCTGCGGCGGCACCCGCCCCACATCGTGCAGGGTCACGCACTGCTGTCCGCCGCCGGCCGCCTGGGCCAGCGCGGACCACACCTGCCCGCGTCCGGTCTCCACCGCGACCCGGGCCCCCGTCGCGGCCGCGCGCAGCGCCAGCACCTGGGCCGTCCACAGACCGCCGATCAGCGTGACCTCGTACGGCGTCGGCCGGTTCACGCCGAGCACCGCCGGGCGGCCCTCCGCGTCCACGCCGATGACGACCCCGTCGTCCCCGACGGGCAGCGCCAGCCCGTCCAGATCGGCCGCCGCCACCACGTGCCGCTCCCGGCGCGGGCCGACGAGCCCGAAACCGCCCCTGACGCCGCCGCGTACCCCGCCCCTCATCGGGCTCCTCCCAACGGCAGCGAGGCCAGCAGCCCCGGCACCTGTTCCCGGTCGAGCCGGACCAGTCCGGTCTTCACGCCCCGCGCCGTGCGCTCCAGTTCCCGCCGGGCCGCGACGAGCTCCTCGTCGCTGCGCCCGGTCACCCGTACGTGCCCGGTCAGCGTCACGCCCTGGCGTTCGGCCGGGGCCATGGTCAGGCTGAAGTTGGTCGCCAGGGTCGGCAGGGACGTCAGCAGGGCCACGAACTGCGGCAGCCCGGCGCCCGTGCCGCCCAGTTGCGGCCAGCGGGCTATCCAGTACGTGGTGTGCCGCCGGTCGTCGCAGCGCCAGGTCCGCGGGGTCTCCTCCGTGCGCCGCCCCGTGCTCGCCGCCCGCCCGGCCTGCGTGATGGCCATCGGGTTCGCGCAGGAGGAGGTCGCCAGCGCGCCCGTCAGCTCCTGCTCCGTCAGCACGGTGGCCCGGAAACCGGCCCCGGCGAGCCGGCTCGCCAGCTGGTCCGCCACCCGCACCAGGCAGCGCTGCGCCCCCGGCAGACCGCCCCCGCGCGCGGCGACGGCCTCCGGGCACAGTTCCGGGTCGAGCTTGAGGGCGATCCACGTGAGCCGGACCGCGGGAGCGCCGGTCTGCGCCTGGAGCGGGGCGTAATTGCGGGCCGCCATCGACCGCTCCGGCAGGTGCGGGGCCGGGGCGGGCTGGGTGTGCTGCACCAACTGCGCCGACTCCAGCCGGATCCCGTCCACTTCGAGGACGTCCCGTACGGCGGACAGCGGCAGGGGCCGGTCCGTCCGCCCGGGGCGCAGCGCGGTGGCGTCGGTGTCCACCTGGACCACCGCCGTCAGGAAGGTGCCGTCCCCGACCATCCCGACCGGGCGCCGGTCGCGGTCGTTGAACGTCAGGGTCCGCAGCGCCGGATCGGCCTCGACCAGCGGCGCCAGCCCCGGCTCGGTCCCGGCGGGCACGGCGAGCGCGGCGGCCCTGCGCCGCCGGGCGCGCAGGGCGAGCGCGCCGCCGATCCACTCCGGCAGGGAGCGCTGGTGGCGGCGTACGAGGGCCAGCAGCACCAGGACCAGCGCCAGCACGCCTGCGGGCACCAGCAGCAGCGGCTGCACCACCCACGCCACGAGCAGCGCGCCCGCGGCGAGCTGGAGGAGGACGAGCTGTTGCAATCGGAACGGACCGAAGCGGCCCGGGCCCGACTTCGGATGCGGCGTCACACCGCCGCGCGCGGGTGCGGCCGCGGCCGCCCGCGGCTCCGTCGCGGTGGCACTCATTCGCGCCCCTCCCCTCTCGGGGGCGGACCGTCGCTCCCGGGGCCGCGCGGCAGCCGCCGCCCGGCTCCGGAACCTCCCCGATCCACCCCGGCACGCCCTGAATTCCCGGTCTCGGCAGGCGCCCGGCGGCTGTCCCAGCCCACCCGCCCCCTGCCGACCCTCCGTCAAGAGGCATAGTAGGTCCCCGGTCCGACGACGAAGGCCCGGGGAGCGGCCCCACCGACCGGGCCGGGCGGGGAGAAGCAGGCGGTCATGGCATCACGACGTGATGAGCTCAACGCGTACACCTTCGCGAAGCGGCGCACGGTGGCCGCGTTCCTCCAGCCCTCGGCCACCGGATCCGAGGAAGGCGCGCCCAGGCCGCTGCGCGCCGTGGTCCCCTCCGTGGTGATCGCGGCGCTGGTGGTGGCGGGCTTCGGGGCGTGGGGCATGTTCAAACCGCAGGCCCCCAAGGGCTGGGCCGAGCCGGGCACCGCCGTCATCGTCGGCAAGCAGTCGACGACCCGGTACGTGGTGCTGACCACGAAGACCGGCGGCAAGGAGCAGACGCGGCTGCACCCGGTGCTCAACCTGGCCTCCGCGCGGCTCCTCCTCGACCCGCAGAAGTTCAAGGTCATCCAGGTCGAGGACAAGGTCCTGGACGCGGGCGAGCCGCCGCGCGGCCCCATCATCGGCATCCCCTACGCCCCCGACCGGCTCCCCGCCCGGCAGGACGCGGGCAAGGCCAAGCGCTGGGCCGTCTGCCAGCAGCCCGGCGGCAACGGGCGCGGTGTGCAGACCGCCGCGTTCGTCCTCGCCGACCGCGAGGCGGGGCTGCTCGACGACGGGCGCCGCACCACCGACGGCCAGGTGCTGTACGTGCAGAGCACGGGCGGCGCCAAGGAGCGGTACCTGGTCGACGCGGCGGGCACCAAGTACCGCTTCCCGGAGGGCAAGCCGGACTCCGGGACGCTCACCACCGCCCTGGTCGGCACCGGCGCCACCCCCCAGCCGGTCACCGAGGAATGGCTGGCCACCCTGAACGCCGGCGACGACCTGGCCTTCCCGCACCTGCCCGGCACGCCGGGCGCGAACGCCGCCGTGCAGGGCCTGGGCAGCGCCGACGCCAAGGTCGGCATGGTGCTGACCGCCCAGACCGGCACCGGCACGCAGCACTACGTCGTCCTGCCCGACCGGGTCGCGCCCGTCTCGGAGTTCGTGGCCTGGCTGCTGATCTCCGCGCCCGCCACCGACAGCCTCAACATGCACGGCAAGCCCCACGAGACCGACCTGCAGTCCCTGAACCCCGACGCCACCCCGTTCGCGGACGACGCCCGCTGGCCGCGCCGGCGCGGCCCGCAGGTCAACCGGGTGGCCGACGTCCCCGGGGCCCCGCAGGGCGCCGAGCACCGCGACACGGTGTGCAACGTGCTGCGTTCCGTCGACGGGCAGGGCGGCCAGACGCTGAGCACCTGGGCCGGGACCGGCTTCCCCGTGGACATCGCCGCCAGCGGCACCAGCTCCTACGTCACCCCCGGCACCGGCCTGCTCTACACGCAGGTCCAGGGCCGCCAGAGCACCGCCGGCGGCGCGCTGTTCCTGGTCACCGACACCGGCCTGCGCTACGCCGTCCAGGCCAACGGCGACAGTGACGCCGCGCAGTCGAAGATCGGGGCTCCCGACCCGCAGGCGCCCGGCGGCGCCGGGGACGGCCGTCCCGAGGCCAGCCAGGCGCAGATCCGGCTCGGCTACGGCGGCGTCGTCCCCGTCCGGGTGCCCATCGCCTGGTCGGAGTTCCTCTCCAAGGGGCCCCGGCTCGACACCAACTCGGCGCGTCAGCCCCAGGGTTCGTGAGGAGAGCGGCCGTGTCCCGGACTTCCCGCGCCGTGCTGGTGAGCACCGCGTTCGCCCTCGTCGCGCTGAGCGGCGCCCCCGCCTCGGCCGTCCCCGCGCCCGGGTCCCCGTACGGGCTGGGGCTCGACGGGGCGGGGGAGTGCACGTTCCCCATGAAGAAGCAGATCGCCGACCGCCCCTGGGCCCTCCAGCGGCTGATGCTCGACGCCCTGTGGGCGCGGACCAAGGGCAAGGGCGTACGGGTCGCCGTCATCGACACCGGAGTCGACCGCGCCAACCCGCAGCTCTCCGGCGCCCTCGACACCGGCGCCGGGCGGGACTTCCTCGACGCCAAGGGCGGCGACGGCACCAACGACACCGTCGGCCACGGCACCAAGGTCGCCGGGCTGATCGCGGCCCGCCCCCAGGAGGGCACCGGCTTCGTCGGCCTGGCCCCGGAGGCCACCGTCATCCCCATCCGGCAGAACGACGGCCAGGGCAACGGCAAAGCGGCCACCCTCGCCCAGGCCATCGACCACGCCGTGGCCAAGGGCGCCCAGGTCATCAACATCTCCCAGGACACCGACGCCCCGCTGACCCCCGACTCCGAACTCGCCAAGGCCGTCCAACGGGCCCTGGACGCCAAGGTGGTGGTCGTCGCCTCCGCGGGCAACGACGGGCTCTCCGGGCAGAAGCACCGGACCTACCCGGCGGCCTTCCCGGGCGTCCTCGCCGTGGCCTCCTCCGACCGCAACAACGAGCGGGCCGCGTTCTCCCAGCCGGGCGACTTCATCGGCGTCGCCGCCCCCGGGGTCGACATGGTCTCCACCGTCCCCGGCTTCGGGCAGTGCGTGGACAACGGCACCAGCTTCTCCGCGCCCTACGTCGCCGGGGTGGCGGCCCTGCTGCGCGCCGAGCACCCGCAGTGGACCCCGCAGGAGGTGGTCTGGCAGATCCAGAACACCGCCGAGCGCTCCGTCAAGGGCCGTGACGACTACGTCGGTTGGGGCGTGGTGGACCCGGTCCGCGCGGTCACCCAGGACGGCGAGCCGCCCCGGGCCCCCGTCCCGGACCCGGGCCCGCCCCCGGCGGCCGCGCCGCGCGCCGCCGAGCTGGCGCTCTCCGAGACCGCCCAGGAACGCGAGGAGCGGATCGGCACGTACGCTCTGGGCATCGGCGCCGTGCTCATCGCGGTGATCGCCGCCACCGCGACCGTGGTCCGCGACGCCCGCTCCCGCCGCCGGCCTTTGCAGTGAACGGTCACGGTTCATCGACGGTGGCGGCCCACCGGTGTTGGGCGTGTGACCCGAACTGACTAGAGTGACCGCAGGCTTCACGACTGTGATCGGGGGACGCGTGAAGCGGAGGGGGAATTGCGGCGCGTGTGGCTTCGGTCCGCGCCGCGCAGCTCCGCTCCGCCGCGCGATCCCCCGGCTCTGCCGGGGAATTGAGAAGTGAGGAGCTTCGGATGACGAACAATTTCGGACTTGCGGACGATCCGGTCGTCAAGGCGGCCAACAAGATCTCCGAGACGGCGAGCGCCGTCACCACCCAGGCCCGCGAGCTGGCCGACATCCTGGCCACCGTCAGCGCGGGCTGGACCGGTGTCGGCGCCGACGGCTTCGCGAAGGCCCAGTCGGACCTCAACATCGACCACGACGAGATCCGCCGGCTGCTCGGCGTCCTGCACAACGCCGTCTCGCAGACCAAGAACCTGACCAACGCCCAGGACGACGAGGTGCGCGCCGCGTTCAACTCGATCGGCGCCGGCGGCGGGGGCCGTTCCGCCCTCGACGGCGTCTGATCGCGGCGTAGTCCCCAGCAACCCAGCGCGAAGGAGAAGAACATGTCCGGCAACGACGGCCACACCCGGGTACGGTACGAGAGCGTCCAGCAGATGGCGGACCGCATCCGCGTCGTCTCGAAGAACATCCTCAAGGACCTCGACGAGATGGAGGCGGCCGTGAAGGTCGTCACCGACACCTGGGACGGTGAGGCGCACATGGAGTACGTCAACCTCCAGACCAAGTACCACCGCCGCGCCGACCACATGCAGCAGGAGCTCGAAAAGGTCGCCCGGATCATCGAGCAGGGCAAGGGCGACTACCGCGCCACCGACGTGAAGGCCTCGCGCCTGTTCACCGAGGCCTACTGAGCACCGGCTCACCCGCGCGGACGCGCGAAGGGGGCGCGCCCGCACCGGGCGCGCCCCCTTCGCGCATGCGGACGGGCCGCCTCAGGTGAGGTCGAACTCCCCGTCCCTGGCGCCGAGCACGAAGGCCTCCCACTCGGCGGCCGTGTACCGCAGCACCGTCTCGCGGTCCAGCGAGGACCGCATCGCCACCGCGCCCTCGGGCAGCCGGGCGATCTCCACCCGCTCCTCGTCCGGGCTGGTCCCGGGCGGCCCCTGCCACTCGACGCCGCTGATGTCGAGCGCGTACAGCTCGTCCTTCTCCTGCTGGGTGCCCATGTGCGGCCCTTCCCTCGGTCGTGCGGTGCTGCTCGGTCTTCGCTGCCGATTATCGGCACAACGCGCGCCCCGGGGGCCCTTTCCGCGGGAAACGGCCCCCGGGGCGGGCGGCGCCTACAGGCCCGGCATCCTGCCGAGCTGCACCAGCGAGGTGCCCCGCCGGCGCGAGACGAAGTAGCCGCGGCCCGGCGGCATCGGCCGCGGCCGGACCGTACCGAGCAGATCGCCCTCGGACGGATCGCCCGACAGCACCACGCCCTGGGCGCCCAGCTCCTTGAACCGCTGCATGAACGGCTCGTACAGCGCGCGCGAGGCACCCGCCGAACTGCGCGCCACGATGAAGCGCACCCCCGTGTCCCGGGCGAAGGGCAGGAACTCCACGAGCTGCGCCAGCGGATTGCCCTGACTGGTGGCGACCAGGTCGTAGTCGTCGATCACGATGAACACGTCCGGGCCCGTCCACCAGCTGCGGTCCCGCAGCTGCTGCGGCGTGACGTCCGTGGGCGGCTGGCGCCGCGAGAACACCCCGCCCAGCGCCTCCATGTGCATCTGCAGCGAGCTCGCCATCGGCGCGTACTCCAGCAGGTACTCCTCCGGCAGCGCCCCGAGCAGCCCGCGCCGGTAGTCGCCGACGACCAGCTTGGCCTGGTCCGGGGTGTAGCGCTCGGCGATCTGCCGGGCGATGAGCCGCAGCAGGTTGGTCTTGCCCGACTCGCTCTCGCCGAAGATCATGAAGAACGGGTCCGTCTCGAAGTCGACGAACACCGGCTCCAGCGCCGTCTCGTCGATGCCGATCGCGATCCCGCGCTCCGGGAACTCCCCGCCCTTGGGCAGCTGGTCCGCGTGCAGCAGCCGCGGCAGCAGCCGTACGCCGGGAGCCGCCGGCCCCGCCCAGCCCGCGCGCACCGCCGCCACGAACGCCGCCGTGGCCTCCGAGAGGCTCTCCGGGTCGTGCGAGCCGTCCACGCGCGGCAGCGCGCCCAGGAAGTGCAGCTTCTCCGGGACCTGCCCGCGCCCCGGCATCCCCGTCGGTACGTTGGCCGCCACCCGCCGGTCGAACTCGGAGTCCATGACGTCGCCCAGCCGCAGCTCCAGCCGGCTCAGCATCTGGTCCTTCAGCGCCGCCCGCACCTCCATGTACCGGGCCGCCGTGATCACCACGTGGATGCCGTAGCCCAGACCCCGGGCCGCGATGTCCGTCACCACCGGCTCCAGGCCCTCGTACTCGCCCCGGAAACCGCCCCAGCCGTCGACGACCAGGAACACGTCCCCCCAGGCCTCGCCCGGCAGCTCGCCCGCCGCCCGCCGCCGCCGGTAGGTGCCGATGGAGTCGATGCCGTTCGCCCGGAAGAACTCCTCGCGACGGGTCAGGACCCCCGCCACCTCCGCGACCGTACGCCGCACCCGCTCCGGATCCAGCCGCGAGGCGATCCCGCCCACGTGCGGCAGCTCCGCCAGCGACGACAGAGCGCCACCGCCGAAGTCCAGACCGTAGAACTGCACCTCGCGCGGGGTGTGCGTGAGCGCGAACGAGGAGATCAGCGTCCGCATCAGCGTCGACTTGCCCGACTGCGGACCGCCGACCACCATCATGTGGCCCGCCGCACCCGAGAAGTCCCGGTACAGCACCTCGCGCCGCTGCTCGAAGGGCTTGTCGATCAGACCCAGCGGCACGATCAGCCCCCCGGGCCGCGTGTACCCCTCCGCGTGCAGCCCGCGCTCCGCGCCCGTCGCCAGCGCCGGCAGCAGCTGGTCCAGCGGCGGGGCCTGGTCCAGCGGCGGCAGCCACACCTGGTGCGCGGGCACGCCCTGCCCCTCCAGCCGGCCCACGATCACGTCCAGCACCGTGTCCGCGAGCGCCTCGTCCTCCCGGGCCGGCCGCGCCGCCAGGTACGCCGGGTCCGGGGCCGCGTACACCACCGGCACCGGCGCCGCCGTGAACAGCACCGGCCGCCGCTCGACCGGGAACGGGCCCGCCGACAGCTCCGGGCCGCCCGAACGGTAGGTGCCCGAAACGTACGCCGCCTTGAAGCGGGTCATCTCGTCCGTACCGAACTTCAGATAGCCCGAACCGGGCACCGACGGCAGGTGGTACGCGTCCGGCACGCCGATCGCCGTCCGCGACTCCGCCGCGGAGAACGTCCGCAGACCGATCCGGTACGACAGGTACGTGTCCAGCCCGCGCAGCTTGCCCTCCTCCAGCCGCTGCGAGGCCAGCAGCAGGTGCACGCCCAGCGAACGGCCGATGCGGCCGATCTGGATGAACATGTCGATGAAGTCGGGCTTCGCCGTCAGCAGCTCGCTGAACTCGTCGATCACCAGCACCAGCGAGGCCAGCGGCTCCAGCGGGGCGCCCGCCGCGCGCGCCTTCTCGTAGTCGTGGATGTTCGCGTAGTTGCCCGCCGAACGCAGCAGCTCCTGGCGGCGCTGGAGCTCGCCGCGGATCGAGTCGCCCATCCGGTCCACCAGCGTCAGGTCGTCCGCCAGGTTGGTGATCACCGCCGCGACGTGCGGCATCTGCCCCATGCCGGTGAAGGTCGCACCGCCCTTGAAGTCGGCCAGCACGAAGTTCAGCGTCTCCGAGGTGTGCGTGACCGCCAGCCCCAGCACCAGCGTGCGCAGCAGCTCCGACTTGCCCGAACCCGTCGCGCCCACGCACAGCCCGTGCGGGCCCATGCCCTCCTGCGCGGCCTCCTTCAGGTCCAGCATCACCGGCGAGCCGTCCTCGCCCACGCCGATCGGCACGCGCAGCCGCTCCCCGGCCGACCGCGGCCGCCAGGTCCGCGACACGTCGACGGCCGCCGCGTCGCCCAGGTTCAGCAGATCGGTGAAGTCCAGGTTCGCCAGCAGCGGCTCGTCGTCGTCACCGCCGCCCGTGCGCAGCGGCGCCAGCTGCCGCGCCAGCGCCTCCGCCGCCGGCAGCGACAGGCTGTCCGGGACGCCCTCGTACACGACCCCCGCACCCGACTCCAGCCGCAGCCGGCCCGGCCGCACCACGACCGACAGCCCCCCGCGCGGATCGTCCAGCTCGCCCGCGACCACCTCCACGACGGTCACGCCCTGCAAGCCCTCCGCCGCCGCGAACACCGAATCCGGCGGCACCATCCCGCCGTCCAGCACCACCACCAGGTGCGGCTGGTCCAGCACCGGGGACACCTCGCGGCTGAACCGCGGCCGCCCCTCCAGCCGGGACCCCAGCAGCCCCTCCAGCTCACCCAGGTCATCGCCGAACAGCCGCTTCGTACCGGCCCCGTCGACCTGCCCCGGCACCTGCGTGTGCGGCAGCCACTTCACCCAGTCCCACGAAGGCACCGCACCCGGCGCCGCCACCACCGCGACCAGCAGGTCCTCGGGCGAGTGCAGCGTCGCCAGCTGCGCCACCAGCGCCCGCGCCGCACCGCGCGCCGACTCCGGCTCCCCGGACACCGTCACGTGGTAGAACGCCCGGACCGACACCGCCACCGGCAGCCCGTCCAGCGAGGAGTGCACCCTCAGGAAGCGCTGCATCGCACCCGCCGTCAGCGGCTCCAGCTCGTCCACGGGCGCCGTGTCAGGAGCCACCAGCGGCGTCGCCAGACGCTGCGCGCCCAGACCCAGCCGGGCCTGCCCGAAGTCCGCGTCGCCGACCCGCCGCTCCCACAGCCGCGAACCCTCCGCCACCACCGACCACAACTGCTCGGGAGCCGGGTGCAGATAGAGCTGCGCGTCACGCTGCGCCCGCGCCGTCCTGCGCACCTGACGGCGCGTCTGCGACAGGTACTTGAGGTAGTCCCGGCGCACGTCCGCCATTTGCCCCTGCGTACCGCGCCGGAAGCGCACCAGCTGCGCGATGACCATGCCCACCGTCGACGCCAGCATCAGCACGCCCATGATGCGCATGAACGGCGCGGCGCCCGGCATGAAGAAGAAGACGACCGACGAACCCATGCCGAGCATCGGCAGGAGCTGCATCAGCATGCCCTCCTGCTGACCCCGGGGGAGTTCCGGCGGAGCCTCCAGCCTCAGCTCGTCCGAAGGCACTTCGGGCGGCAGGGACCGGGGCGGGCGCTTGACGACGATCTGGCTCACCGGAGCATCAATCCCTCGAAAACGGACGGGACATCGCAACCGGCGCCCCCAAGTCCCGGGCGCGGAGGGGGTCTCCACCGCGCCCGGTGATCCTACTTGCCGACAGTCGCACCCCCGCCGGGTAGGGTGACGCCGCGCAGCATGCGCATCCGCGAATCGGCCGCCGCCACCGGCGCCAACCAGGGGGGTCACACAGGTGAGTACGGCCGAGGCGACGGGATTCTGCAGGGTCACCGTCGTGGCTCCCGACAGCCGCATCGACGTCGCCCTCCCCGAGGACATCGCCGTCGCGGACGTCTACCCCGAGCTGCTGCGCCTCACCGGCCAGACCCAGCCCGTCGGCGCCCCCACCGGCTTCCACCTCGTACGCCGCTCCGGCGCCGTCCTGGACGGCGCCCGCACCCTCGCCGCCCAGCAGGTCCTCGACGGCGAGGTGCTCAGCCTGCGCCCCTTCGCCGAGTCCCTGCCGCCCGCGGTCTTCGACGACGTCTCCGACGCCGTCGCCGCGGCCGTCGTGCGCGACCGGCACCGCTGGAGCGACGACATGCTGCGCGGAGCCGGCCTGGCCGCGGCCGCCCTGCTGCTCGTGCTGCTCGGCTTCGTCCTCTGGTACGCCGACCCCGTCCGCCACGACATGCACGGCCTGCCCGGGATCATCGCCGGGGCCGTCGGCGTCCTGCTCACCGCCGCCGCCGGAGTGCGCGCCCGCGTCTACCGCGACCGCGGCTCCGCCGTGGCCCTCGGCCTCGGCGCCCTCCCGCACCTGCTGATCGCCGGCTCCGGCATCGTCGCCGCCGGCGCGGGCCAGGGGCCGGGCCGCCTGCAGTTCCTGCTCGGCTGCGTCTGCGTCCTCGTCGCCTCCGTCGCCCTGGTCGCGCTCACCCCACACGGCGACGCCCCCTTCGTCGCGGCCACCTTCCTCGCCGCCACCGGCACCCTGGCCACCTTCGCCGCCATCACCGCCGACGGCTCCGCCACCGCGACCGCCGCCGTCTGCGCCCCCGTCGCCATCGGGCTCGTCGCCTTCCTGCCCGGCCTCTCGGCCCGCTTCGCCCGGCTGCCCATCGGGTACGCGGCCCCGCGCAGCGCCGTCGACGAGTACGAGACCCCGGACCGGTACGAGGGCGCGGCCCGCCGGGACCCCGACGGCGCCGACGGCACCCCCGGCGCCGACCCCGGCCACGACCCGGCCGCCCAGCTGGACGCCGAACAGATCGCGGCCCAGGCCCGCCGGGGCCACGAGATGCTCCTCGGCCTGGTCGGGGGCTGCGCCGCCGTGGTCGTGGGCTCCGCCGCCGTCCTCGGCTTCTCCGACAACACCTGGGGCCGGCTGCTGGCGCTGGCCGCCGGGCTGGCGATGCTGCTGCGGGCCCGGCTCTTCCGCTACACCTCGCAGGTGGTCTGCGCGCTGGCCGCCGGTCTGGCCGCCGTCGCCCTGCTGGTCCTCGGCCTCGCCCTGCACGTGCCCGCCGAGCTCGTCGAGCACCACGACCGCGCCGGCCTGGACCTCCGTACGATCTGGCTCTCCGCCGCCGTCGCCGCCGGCGCGGCCCTCCTCGCGGGAATTGCGCTTGTCATCCCCCGCAAGGGCCTGTCACCCTTCTGGGGAAGGCTGCTCGACCTCACCGAGGCCGCGGTGCTGCTCAGCCTGGCCCCGCTGGCCCTGGCCGTGCTCGACGTCTACGTCCGCGCCCGCTCTCTCACCAGCTGAGACTGCCGGGACCCGGCAGCCTGGTACGCTGTGTGACGGCCGTTTGTGTACGCGCCCCCGGAGATCCTCTGGAGGCTGCGCTCAGCGGACCCCGCCTCCCGAGTAACGGAAGATCCCCAGAGAATTCGACCTGGGGCACTCGGTGGCAACGAAGACCTATTACGAGGAGTACGCGTGCCGCTCGACGCCGCAACGAAGAAGCAGCTCATCGCAGAGTTTGGTGCCAAGGAGGGCGACACCGGCTCCCCCGAGGTCCAGGTCGCCATGCTGTCCCGCCGCATCTCGGACCTGACCGAGCACCTCAAGACCCACAAGCACGACCACCACTCCCGTCGTGGTCTGCTGATCCTGGTCGGCCAGCGTCGCCGCCTGCTGCAGTACCTGGCCAAGAAGGACATCCAGCGCTTCCGTACGCTGGTCGAGCGCCTCGGCATCCGTCGCGGTGCGGCCGGCGCCAAGTAAAGACGCTGTGAAGGGAGCGGTTCCCACACCGATGGGACCGCTCCCTTTGCTGTACGTGCGCGACCTGCCCGACGCTTTGTAGGCTGGGACACAGCGCACAACAGAAGAGGAGGAGCGCCCTCCCTACGCCGCCGGTCCTCGGTAGTGGCATCCGGAAAGCCCCGCGACGGGGCTCAGAACCGGGTGCTTCGATCGAAGACCGGCCCGCACGCCAGGAGCGCTTCTCCGCCACCGTCCCCCACCACACGGGTGGTGGACGGAGACGACGAATATGGAGAAAACGCTAGTGGAGAACGAGACCCACTACGCCGAGGCCGTCATTGACAACGGTTCCTTCGGCACCCGCACCATCCGCTTCGAGACGGGCCGTCTGGCCCGCCAGGCCGCCGGCTCCGCCGTTGCCTACCTGGACGACGACACGATGGTGCTGTCCGCCACCACCGCGTCGAAGAAGCCCAAGGACCAGCTCGACTTCTTCCCCCTCACGGTGGACGTCGAGGAGCGCCAGTACGCGGCCGGCAAGATCCCCGGTTCCTTCTTCCGCCGCGAGGGCCGCCCCTCCGAGGACGCGATCCTCACCTGCCGCCTGATCGACCGCCCGCTGCGCCCGTCCTTCAAGAAGGGCCTGCGCAACGAGATCCAGGTCGTCGCCACGATCATGGCGCTCAACCCCGACCACCTGTACGACGTCGTCGCGATCAACGCCGCGTCCGCGTCCACCCAGCTGGCCGGCCTGCCCTTCTCCGGCCCGATCGGCGGCGTCCGCGTCGCGCTGATCCGCGGCCAGTGGGTGGCCTTCCCGACGCACACCGAGCTCGAGGACGCCGTCTTCGACATGGTCGTCGCGGGCCGCACCCTCGAAGACGGCGACGTCGCGATCATGATGGTCGAGGCCGAGGCCACCGAGAAGACCATCGCCCTCGTCAAGGGCGGCGCCGAGGCGCCGACCGAGGAGATCGTCGCCTCCGGTCTGGACGCCGCGAAGCCCTTCATCAAGGTCCTCTGCAAGGCCCAGGCCGACCTGGCCGCCAAGGCCGCCAAGCCCGAGGGCGAGTTCCCGGTCTTCCTGGACTACCAGGACGACGTGTACGCGGCCCTCGAGACCGCCGTCAAGGGCGAGCTCACCCAGGCGCTGACCATCCCGGGCAAGCAGGAGCGCGAGGCCGAGCTGGACCGCGTCAAGGAGATCGCCGCCGAGAAGCTCCTCCCGGCCTTCGAAGGCCGCGAGAAGGAGATCTCCGCCGCCTACCGCAGCCTGACCAAGGCCGTGGTCCGCGAGCGCGTCATCAAGGACAAGGTCCGCATCGACGGCCGCGGGCTCACGGACATCCGTACCCTCGCCGCCGAGGTCGAGGCCATCCCGCGCGTGCACGGCTCGGCGCTGTTCGAGCGTGGCGAGACCCAGATCCTGGGCGTCACCACCCTCAACATGCTCCGCATGGAGCAGCAGCTGGACACCCTCTCCCCGGTGACCCGCAAGCGCTACATGCACAACTACAACTTCCCGCCGTACTCGGTCGGCGAGACCGGCCGCGTGGGTTCGCCCAAGCGCCGTGAGATCGGCCACGGCGCGCTCGCCGAGCGCGCGATCGTGCCGGTCCTGCCGACCCGCGAGGAGTTCCCCTACGCGATCCGTCAGGTGTCCGAGGCCCTCGGCTCCAACGGCTCGACGTCCATGGGCTCGGTCTGCGCCTCCACCATGTCGCTGCTGAACGCCGGTGTGCCCCTCAAGGCCCCCGTCGCCGGCATCGCCATGGGCCTGATCTCCCAGGAGATCGACGGCAAGACCCACTACGTCGCCCTCACCGACATCCTCGGTGCGGAGGACGCCTTCGGCGACATGGACTTCAAGGTCGCCGGCACCAAGGAGTTCGTCACCGCGCTCCAGCTCGACACCAAGCTCGACGGCATCCCCGCCTCCGTTCTGGCCGCGGCCCTCACCCAGGCCCGTGACGCCCGCCTCCACATCCTCGACGTGATGATGGAAGCGATCGACACGCCGGACGAGATGTCCCCGAACGCCCCGCGGATCATCACCGTCAAGATCCCGGTGGACAAGATCGGTGAGGTCATCGGCCCCAAGGGCAAGATGATCAACCAGATCCAGGAGGACACCGGCGCCGAGATCACGATCGAGGACGACGGCACCATCTACATCGGTGCCTCCGACGGCCCGGCCGCCGAGGCCGCCCGCGCCACGATCAACGCGATCGCCAACCCGACCATGCCGGAGGTCGGCGAGCGGTACCTGGGTACGGTCGTCAAGACCACCACCTTCGGTGCCTTCGTCTCCCTGATGCCCGGCAAGGACGGCCTGCTGCACATCTCGCAGATCCGCAAGCTCGCCGGTGGCAAGCGCGTGGAGAACGTCGAGGACGTCGTCGCGGTCGGCGCCAAGGTGCAGGTCGAGATCGCCGAGATCGACCAGCGCGGCAAGCTCTCCCTGATCCCCGTGATCGACGGCGAGACCGCCGACGCCGAGGCTGACAAGGACGACTCCGACAAGTGACGTCGCGTAGTTCCCGTGTGACGGCCCGCCCCTCTTCCGAGGGGCGGGCCGTCGCCCGTACCCAAACCCTGCTCTCGGGGCAGAACGGCATCGGCACCGTCCGGCGCACCGTCCTGCCCGGCGGGCTGCGCGTCGTCACCGAGACGCTGCCCTCCGTCCGCTCCGCCACCTTCGGCATCTGGGCGAACGTGGGCTCCCGTGACGAGACGCCCACGCTCAACGGCGCCACCCACTACCTGGAGCACCTCCTCTTCAAGGGCACCGCCAAGCGCAGCGCCCTCGACATCTCCTCCGCGATCGACGCGGTCGGCGGCGAGATGAACGCCTTCACGGCGAAGGAGTACACCTGCTACTACGCGCGGGTGCTCGACACCGACCTGCCGCTGGCCATCGACGTGGTCTGCGACATGCTCACCGGCTCGCTGATCCGCGAGGAGGACGTGGACGCCGAGCGCGGCGTCATCCTCGAAGAGATCGCGATGACCGAGGACGACCCGGGCGACATGGTCCACGACCTGTTCGCGCAGACCATGTACGGGGACTCGCCGCTCGGCCGCCCCGTCCTCGGCACCGTCGACACGATCAACGCCCTCGGCGCCGACCGGATCCGCCGCTTCTGGAAGAAGCACTACGACCCGACCCACCTGGTCGTGGCCGCCGCGGGCAACGTCGACCACAACAAGGTCGTACGCCAGGTCCGCGCGGCCTTCGAGAGGGCCGGCGCCCTCACGCACACCGACGCCGTCCCCGTCGGCCCGCGCACCGGCACCAAGCGGCTGCGCACGGCCGGCCGCGTCGAGCTGGTCAACCGCAAGACCGAGCAGGCCCACGTGGTCCTCGGCATGCCGGGCCTGGCCCGCACCGACGAGCGCCGCTGGGCCCTGGGCGTGCTCAACACCGCCCTCGGCGGCGGCATGTCCTCCCGGCTCTTCCAGGAGGTCCGCGAGAAGCGCGGCCTGGCCTACAGCGTGTACTCGTACACCTCCGGCTTCGCCGACACCGGCCTCTTCGGCGTGTACGCGGGCTGCCGCCCCAGCCAGGTCCACGACGTGCTGCGGATCTGCCGCGACGAGCTGGACAAGGCCGCCTCCGAAGGACTCACCGACGAGGAGATCCGGCGCGCCGTCGGCCAGCTCTCCGGCTCCACCGTCCTCGGCCTGGAGGACACCGGGGCGATCATGAACCGCATCGGCAAGAGCGAGCTGTGCTGGGGCGACCAGATGTCGGTGGACGACATGCTGGCCCGCATCGCCCGGGTGACCCCGGACGAGGTCCGCGCGGTCGCCCGCGATGTACTGGCCCAGCGGCCCTCGCTCGCGGTGATCGGCCCGCTGAAGGAGAAGCAGGCCGCCCGCCTCGCCGAAGCGGTCGCCTAGTTCCGTACGGACACGAAGGAAGCAACATGAGCAAGCTGCGCGTGGCAGTCCTCGGGGCCCAGGGCCGCATCGGCTCCGAAGCCGTCAGGGCGGTCGAGGCCGCCGAGGACATGGAGCTGGTGGCCGCCCTCGGCCGGGGCGACAAGCTGGAGACGCTCGCCGAGGCCGGTGCCCAGGTCGCGGTCGAGCTGACCACCCCCGCCTCCGTGATGGGGAACCTCGACTTCCTCGTCCGCCACGGCATCCACGCCGTGGTCGGCACCACCGGCTGGACCGAGGACCGCCTCGCCCAGCTGGAGACCTGGCTGGCCGGCTCCCCGGAGACCGGGGTGCTCATCGCCCCGAACTTCTCCATCGGCGCCGTCCTCACCATGAAGTTCGCCGCCCAGGCCGCCCGCTACTTCGAGTCCGTCGAGGTCGTCGAGCTGCACCACCCGAAGAAGGTCGACGCCCCCTCCGGCACGGCGACCCGTACGGCCCAGCTCATCGCGGCCGCCCGCGCCGAGGCCGGCCTCGGCGCCCAGCCCGACGCCACCGCCACGGCGCTGGACGGCGCCCGCGGCGCGGACGTCGACGGCGTCCCGGTCCACGCGGTCCGCCTGCGCGGCCTGCTGGCTCACCAGGAGGTCCTGCTCGGCAGCGAGGGCGAGACCCTGACCATCCGTCACGATTCCCTGCACCACAGCAGCTTCATGCCGGGCATCCTGCTCGGCGCCCGCCGCGTGACGCAGACCCCGGGCCTCACCTTCGGCCTGGAAAACTTCCTCGACCTCGGCTGATGAGGCAGTAGCACCATGCGCGCGAAGATCACGTACTTCCTCACGGCCGCCGTCCTGGTCGTCTACTTCGTCCTGGTCGGCAGCCGGGGCCTGATGCTGCTCCAGCAGGGCACCTGGCTCACCGTCACCTTCGGTGCGGCCGTGCTCATCCTGCCGGTCATCGGCATCTGGTTCCTCTGGATGAACACCCGGTTCGTCACCCGGGCCAACCAGCTCGCGACCGAGCTGGAGGCCGAGGGCGGCCTGCCCGTCGACGAACTGGAGCGGGACCAGTACGGCAGGATCCTGCGGGACTCCGCCGACGAGGTCTTCGCGCGCCGCAAGGCCGAGACGGAGGACGCGCCGGGGGACTGGCGCAGCTGGTTCCGCCTCGCCGTCGCGTACCACGACGCCCGCGACACCCCCAGGGCCCGCAAGGCGATGCAGCGGGCGATCGCCCTGCACGCCGCGGGACCGGCAGCCGAAGGGCCCGCACGGGTCTGATCCCCGTACGGGCCCTCGTGGACGTCTGCTCCCGGGTCAGGCGGGCACGGCCCGGTACTCCTCGGCCCACGCCTCGACCTGCCCCGCGGCACGGTCGAAGGCTTCGCCGCGGGCCAGGAAGTCGGCGTTGTGGTCGGTCAGCAGGACCGGCAGCTCGGCGCCGCCGCGCCCGGCCAGCGTCAGGGCCTGGCCCTGCACGGTCCTCGGCAGGCCCAGCCAGCGCACCGGCTGCTGGACCTTGTGGACCCCGTCGATCTCGCTCCAGGCGATCGAGCGGGTGGTGAGGAAGCCGACCCGGCGCAGTCCCGAGGGGCTCACCCAGACGCCGGTGCGCAGCAGGCGCAGTGCGGATCCGACCACGGCGAGCGAGGCGACCGCCGCGACGGCGGCCCCGCCGGTGGTGCCGGCGAAGGCGATGATCACCGTCGCGAGCAGCATGAAGGCGGAGACCAGGAGCAGTACCGCCGCACCGGCCACCCGCCAGGGGCCGGGCCGGTAGGGGCGCCGCCAGCGTGCGGGATCCGCGTGCGGGAGGGCTTCGTCCTCGTGAGCGTCGAAGACGCCGTCGGCCGTCAAGAAGGGCAGGGGCACGGCTGGACCTCACTCACATGCACGTTCGATGGGGCTGTGCCCGTGAGGCTACCGCCCCTGGGAGGCCTCCGACTGCTGGCCCTTCTCGGTGGCCTTGTACGGCTGCAGTGCGGGCATCCCGAAGAGCAGCGAGCCGACGAGCCCCGCCACCACGGTCAGTCCGACCAGACTACGGGCGGCGATCTGGGTCTTGCTCAGACTCTCGCGCGGCGGCGGAGTGACGTTACTGCGGAATCGGTCGGCCTCGGCGACGAAGGCGAACGGGACGGGTTCGCGCCGGCGGAACATGGGAGCGGATCTCCTCGCGATCAGGCCCCTGGGGGCGGTCGGTACGGGACGGGAAGGGTTCCCCCCTGTAGGACGAGCGGGCGGCTCAATCGGTGCCTTAATTCGGGACATTAACCAAATTTTATGGCGCCCCGTCAGCTGAACGAGTGATACCGGGCGCGTCCCAGGGACGGCCCCGGCCCACCCGGGGAGGACGGTTCACGGATGTGGGGGAGCGGGTGGGCCAAAGCCGCCCCGCGACCGCGGACGATCTTCGCCGGCGGTGGTCGCGTTGCCCCGTAAGGTCCGATGCACGCCCGGCGTACAGATGTGCGGAAGCAAGTCCCAAGTGTCCGTATTGCGGCGTTTCGTAAAGTTCATCTAGGCTGATCAAACGGACCCGGCACTGCTTGAACCCCCGAGCAGGCAGTGCCGGGCTCCAACCCAGTGTTGACGTCCCCCGAGGGGACACCGCGAGCGTGGCAGCGAGTAGCGTGTTACCCATGGCTCCGATCTCGACTCCGCAGACCCCCTTCGGGCGGGTCCTCACCGCCATGATCACGCCGTTCACGGCTGATGGCGCACTTGACCTCGACGGCGCGCAGCGGCTCGCCGTCCACCTGGTGGACGCAGGCAACGACGGCCTGATCATCAACGGCACCACCGGTGAGTCGCCCACGACCACCGACGCGGAGAAAAACGACCTCGTACGAGCCGTACTCGAAGCGGTCGGCGACCGCGCCCACGTCGTGGCCGGCATCGGTACCAACGACACCCGGCACACGCTCGAGCTGGCCCGCCAGGCCGAGCGCACCGGCGCCCACGGCCTGCTCGCGGTGACCCCGTACTACAGCAAGCCGCCGCAGGAAGGCCTCTACCAGCACTTCAAGGCCATCGCGGACGCCACCGAGCTGCCCGTGATGCTCTACGACATCCCGGGCCGCAGCGGTGTCCCGATCAACACCGAAACGCTGGTCCGGCTGGCCGAGCACCCCCGTATCGTGGCCAACAAGGACGCCAAGGGCGACCTCGGCCGCGCCAGCTGGGCCATCGCCCAGAGCGGCCTGGCCTGGTACTCCGGCGACGACATGCTGAACCTGCCCCTCCTGTCGGTCGGCGCGGTCGGCTTCGTCTCCGTGGTGGGCCACGTGGTCACCCCCGAGCTGCGTGCCATGCTCGACGCGCACCAGGGCGGCGACGTGCAGAAGGCCACCGAGATCCACCAGAAGCTGCTGCCCGTGTTCACCGGTATGTTCCGCACCCAGGGCGTGATGACCACCAAGCGCGCGCTGAACCTCCAGGGCCTGCCCGCGGGCCCGCTGCGCCTGCCGCTCGTCGGGCTCAGCGACGAAGAGACCGCGCAGCTCAAGATCGATCTTGCTGCGGGTGGGGTACAGCTCTGACAACAGACTTCACAATTGAATAAGCACGAACGAAACAGACATAAGCAAGTGCACGAATGACATGCGCGCGCCGCCGCGTGCCTCCCGGGGTACGTGGCGCGCGTGGTGAAGGAGAAACTTTTGAGCCATCCGCACCCTGAACTGGGCCCGCCGCCGAAGCTCCCGAAGGGCGGCCTCCGGGTCACCCCGCTGGGCGGCCTCGGTGAGATCGGCCGCAACATGACGGTCTTCGAGTTCGACGGCCGTCTGCTGATCGTCGACTGCGGCGTCCTCTTCCCCGAGGAGGAGCAGCCTGGCATCGACCTGATCCTGCCGGACTTCTCGTCGATCCGGGACCGCCTGGACGACATCGAGGGCATCGTCCTCACCCACGGCCACGAGGACCACATCGGCGCCGTCCCCTACCTCCTCCGGGAGAAGGCGGACATCCCGCTGATCGGCTCCAAGCTGACCCTGGCCCTCATCGAGGCGAAGCTCCAGGAGCACCGCATCCGCCCCTACACCCTCGAGGTGAAGGAGGGCGAGCGCGAGAACCTGGGCCCCTTCGACTGCGAGTTCATCGCCGTCAACCACTCCATCCCGGACGCGCTGGCCGTGGCCATCCGCACCGGCGCCGGCATGGTCGTCTGCACCGGCGACTTCAAGATGGACCAGCTGCCGCTGGACAACCGCCTCACCGACCTGCACGCGTTCGCGCGTCTGAGCGAAGAGGGCATCGACCTCCTCCTCTCGGACTCGACGAACGCCGAGGTCCCGGGCTTCGTCCCGCCGGAGCGCGACATCTCCAACGCGATCCGCGGCGTCTTCGCGAGCGCGCAGAAGCGGATCATCGTGGCCTCGTTCGCGAGCCACGTGCACCGCATTCAGCAGATCCTGGACGCCGCCCACGAGTACGGCCGCCGGGTCGCCTTCGTCGGCCGCTCCATGGTCCGCAACATGGGCATCGCCCGTGACCTGGGCTACCTCCGGGTCCCGGCCGGTCTCGTCGTCGACGTCAAGACCCTCGACGACCTGCCGGACGACGAGGTCGTGCTGGTCTGTACGGGTTCCCAGGGCGAGCCGATGGCCGCGCTGTCCCGCATGGCCAACCGCGACCACCAGATCCGGATCGTCCCCGGCGACACCGTGATCCTGGCGTCGTCCCTGATCCCGGGCAACGAGAACGCGGTCTACCGCGTGATCAACGGCCTGACCCGCTGGGGCGCCAACGTCGTGCACAAGGGCAACGCCAAGGTGCACGTCTCCGGTCACGCCTCCGCCGGCGAATTGCTGTACTTCTACAACATCTGCAAGCCGCGGAACCTCATGCCGGTCCACGGCGAATGGCGCCACCTGCGCGCCAACGCCGAGCTCGGCGCCATGACGGGCGTCCCGAAGGACCGCATCGTCATCGCCGAGGACGGCGTGGTCGTCGACCTGATCGACGGCAAGGCCCGGATCTCGGGCAAGGTCCAGGCGGGCTACGTGTACGTGGACGGCCTCTCGGTCGGCGACGTCACCGAAACCTCCCTCAAGGACCGCCGCATCCTCGGGGACGAGGGCATCATCTCGGTCTTCGTGGTGGTCGACAGCACCACGGGCAAGGTCGTCAGCGGCCCGAACATCCAGGCCCGCGGCTCAGGCATCGAGGACTCGGCGTTCGCCGCGATCCTGCCGAAGATCGAGGAAGTGATCGCCCGCGCCGGCGCGGACGGTGTGGCCGAGCCGCACCAGCTCCAGCAGCTCATCCGCCGCACGATGGGCAAGTGGGTCTCGGACGGCTACCGCCGCCGCCCGATGATCCTCCCGGTCGTCGTCGAGGTCTGACCTCCACCTTCGCGGTGACCTCATGGAGCGGGGCCCCCGGATTTGCATCCGGGGGCCCCGCTCCAGTACGTTTACGTCTCCACCCCGCACGGACCCGCACACACACGTGTGTCCGGCCCCCCGAGCGCGAGCGGGTGGGATCACCAGACCAGGGAAACCTGATAAAGTCTGGTTCTCCCGAAAGGGAAAGGCCCCCCGAAGGCCATTGGAATTCAAATCCAGTCGGAAACGGCACGGAAGAGAATCTGATAGAGTCGGAATCGCCGGAAAGGGAAAGCGCGAAAGCGAAGGACCTGGAAAGCGCCGAAGAAATCGGGCCCGAAAGAGTCTGATAGAGTCGGAAACGCAAGAACAGAACAGAACGAAGCCCGGAGGAAAGCCCTAGTAAGTGTTACTGAGGGTGAGTACAAAGGAAGCGTCCGTTCCTTGAGAACTCAACAGCGTGCCAAAAATCAACGCCAGAAGTTGATACCCCGTCCATTTCGGTGGAT